>JANMCH010000036.1:0-70632 GCA_031361045.1 Betaproteobacteria bacterium
ACATAGCCAACGCGCGCGGCGCCGATCGGGCCGGCGAACGGCAGGCCCGAGATTGCCAGCGCGGCAGAGGCGCCGATCATCGAGGCGATATCGGGATCGACTTCCGGATCCACCGACATCACCGTCGCAATGACCTGCACTTCCATATAGTAGCCGTCCGGGAACAGCGGACGAATCGGCCGGTCGATCAGGCGCGACGTCAGCGTTTCCTTTTCCGAAGGACGCCCTTCGCGCTTGAAAAAGCCGCCCGGGATCTTGCCGGCGGCGTAGGTCTTTTCCTGGTAATCGACCGTCAGCGGGAAGAAGTCCTGGCCGACGCGAGCACTCTTGGCGCCCTGCGCGGTGACGAGGACGACGGTGTCGCCCAGGCTGACCATGACGGCACCGCCGGCCTGGCGGGCGATTTCGCCGGTTTCGAGGGTCAGCGTGTTGGCGCCGTACTGGAGCGTTTTCTTGACATGCTTGAACATGGGACGGGTTCCGTAAAACGACAATGGCCGCAGCTCGAAACGAGCGCGGCCATCGCGGGATTATTCGGCGGCGATCTGCGGTGGCATGGAATCCACTCGATTGGCCGGATTACTTGCGCAGGCCCAGCTTTTCGATGAGCGCGCGATAGCTGTCGGTATTGCGCGACTTCAGGTAATCGAGCAGCTTGCGGCGGCGCGAAACCATGCGCAGCAGCCCACGGCGCGAGTGGTGATCCTTGACGTTGGTCTTGAAGTGGTCGGTAAGACCATTGATGCGCGCGGTGAGGAGCGCAATTTGCACTTCCGGCGAGCCGGTGTCGCCCTTACCGCGTTGATTTTCGGCGATGACTTTCGCCTTGTCGTGAACCGTGACGGACATTTCCTTGACCTTCCTTTTTCCTGAAGTCTTTCAGGACTCGTGTTTGCTTTGGTAAAGAGCGCGATTATAGCCCGAAAAACACTTAGATTTCAACCGCGTCCGTCCGACGAGGCGGGTGCGCCGGCGACCACCCGACGCGGCTGCGCAATGCCCCCGGTCACGTCCGCGACGCCCAGAAGTTCGTCCCCGGCAAACACCGCACAAGCGCTGTCGCCCAATCCAGGGGCAGGCACTGCAGCGCCCTGCCGGAAGCGGGCCGCTTCGGCGGCGGAAAGCCGCAACGCGGGCAGGTCGCGCAGCAGCGTGGAGGCAGGCCGCAGCGCGGCCACGCGCGCGCCATCGTCCATGGCTTCCAGCCGTTCCAACGGAATCGCCTCGGCGATGCCGAACCCGCCGGTCGCCGTGCGGCGCAACCCCGCGAGATGCGCGCCGCAGCCCAATTCCCGGCCAATGTCCTCGGCCAGGACGCGGACGTACGTGCCCTTGCTGCACAGCACGTCCAGCACGGCGTCGGGCGAATGCCACTCGACCAGGGCGAGCTGCAATATTTCTATGTCGCGCGGCTTGCGCTCCACCGCAATTCCCGCGCGCGCATATTCGTAATGCTTGCGCCCTTCGAACTTGAGCGCCGAGTACGCATGCGGGACCTGCGACTGGCGTCCCGTGAAGTCGGGCAGGATCGCTTCGACGTCCGAGCGCGCCAGCGCGACCGGGCGCATCTCGAGCACTTCGCCTTCCGCGTCGCCCGTCGTCGTGGTGACGCCAAAGCGCACGGTAGCGGTGTAGCGCTTGGTGGCGTCGAGCAGAAATTGCGCGAATTTGGTCGCCTCGCCGAAACACAGCGGAAGCAATCCGGAGGCAAGCGGGTCCAGGGTGCCGGTGTGGCCGGCCTTTTCCGCGTTGAATGCGCGCTTGGCTCGCTGCAGCGCCGCGTTGGACGACAACCCGGAGGGCTTGTCGAGCAGCAGCACGCCGTCCACGCGCCGGCGCACTCGCCGCGTGCGCGGCAGAAAATTAGGGTCAGACTCGATTTTCTTCTTCCGAAATTCGAGTCTGACCCTAATTTTCGAGTTTCTTGTCGGCCGCGATCGCGTCGTCGATCAGCTGCGAGATGCGCATGCCGGATTCGATGGAGTCGTCGTAGGCGAAGTGCAGTTGCGGAACCGAGTAGAGGTCAAGCCGATGCGAAAGTGCGCTGCGCAGGAAGCCGGACGTACGCGCCAGCGCTTCGAGCGTCTCCTTGGCCTTGTCCTGGCCGGCGAGATGCGTGAAATGCACGGTCGCGTGCGACAGGTCGGACGTGACGTCCACATGCGTGACGGTGACCGGCCCCACCCGCGGGTCCTTGACCTCGTTGCGCAGCAGGTCGGCCAGTTCCTTCTGGATCTGGTCGCCTACCCGCGTCGCGCGCTGCGAGACCTTCTTCATGTCCTCACCTGACGCTGTTGCCGCGTTTACAGCGTGCGCGACACTTCCACGATTTCGTAGACCTCGAGCTGGTCGTTCTTCTCGACATCGTTGAAGTTCTTGATCGACAGCCCGCACTCGAAGCCCGCCTTCACTTCGCGCACGTCGTCCTTGAAGCGCTTCAGCGAATCGAGCTCACCGTCGTGGATGACCACATTCTCGCGCAGAATGCGGATCTTGGCGCCACGCTTGATGGTGCCTTCGAGGACATAGCAGCCCGCGACGGTACCGACCTTCGAGATCTTGTACACCTCGCGCACCTCGACCAGGCCGAGCTTCTCTTCCTTCTTCTCCGGCGTGAGCATGCCGGAGAGTGCGGCCTTCACCTCGTCGACCGCTTCATAGATGATGTTGTAGTAGCGGATCTGCACGCCGCTGCCTTCGGCCAGCTTGCGTGCCTGCGCATCCGCGCGGACATTGAAGCCGATCACGACGGCCTTGGACGCCAGCGCCAGGTTGATGTCGGATTCCGTGATGCCGCCGACCGCCGAGTGCACGATGTTGACCTTGACCTCGCTGGTCGACAGCTTGCCCAGTGCCTGCGACAGTCCTTCGTACGAACCCTGCACGTCGGCCTTGATGATGAGCTGCAGCGTCTTGACTTCGTTCTCGCCGACTTCGCCGAACATGTTCTCGAGCTTGGCCGCCTGTTGCCGCGCCAACTTCACATCGCGGAACTTGCCCTGGCGGAACAGCGCGATTTCACGCGCGCGACGCTCGTCGCCCAGCACCATCACGTCTTCGCCGGCCAACGGAACGTCGGACAGTCCCTGGATTTCCACCGGAATGGCGGGACCCGCTTCGGTCACCGATTTGCCGGCTTCGTCGTTCATCGCGCGCACGCGTCCAAACACCGCGCCCGCAAGCACGATGTCGCCGCGCTTAAGCGTTCCCGACTGCACGAGGATGGTCGCGACCGGGCCGCGTCCCTTGTCCAGCCGTGCTTCGATCACGATGCCGCGCGCCGGTGCGTCCTTGGCCGCCTTCAACTCCAGCACTTCGGCCTGCAGCAGCAGCGCCTCGAGCAGGCGATCGATGCCATCGCCGGTCTTGGCTGATACCTGGATGAACTGCACGTCGCCGCCGTATTCTTCCGGCAACACCGATTCCGACACCAGTTCCTGCTTCACCCGATCGGGATTGGCTTCGGGCTTGTCGATCTTGTTGATCGCAACCACCAACGGCACGTTGGCTGCCTTGGCGTGGGCGATGGCTTCCTTGGTCTGCGGCATGACGCCGTCGTCCGCGGCCACAACGAGCACGACCATGTCGGTGACCTTGGCACCGCGCGCGCGCATGGCGGTGAACGCCTCGTGGCCCGGCGTGTCGAGGAACGTGATGACGCCCTTTGGTGTCGAGACGTGGTAGGCGCCGATGTGCTGCGTGATGCCACCCGCTTCACCGCTTGCCACGCGCGTGCGGCGAATGGTGTCGAGCAGCGATGTCTTGCCGTGGTCGACGTGGCCCATCACCGTGACGACCGGCGGACGCGGCAACAATTCCGCCGCATGATCGCCCGCCGTTTCCGCCAACAGCGAATCCGGATCGTCAAGCTTGGCGGGAATGGCCTTGTGGCCCATTTCCTCGACCACGATCATCGCCGTTTCCTGGTCGAGCACCTGGTTGATGGTGACCATCGTGCCCATCTTCATCATGGCCTTGATGACTTCAGCGGCCTTCACCGACAGCTTGTGCGCAAGTTCAGCCACCGAAATCGTTTCGGAGATCGACACTTCACGCACGACCGGTCCGGCCGCGGCACCCAGGGCGTCGCCACCGTCTTCGTCACGATGACGTCCGCCAACTTTCGGGCCGCGCCAGCCGGCGCCTGAAGCACCTGCGGTGTCGCCGCGCAACTTGAGCGCGCGCCGACGTGCGGCTTCTTCCTGGAACACCTGGCCCGGCGCCTTCTTGGTCACGCGGTCACGCTTCTCGCCCGGCTTGGCGGCGGGGCGATGCAGCGTGCCCTCGGTGGTCGCCTTGGGCTTGGCCGCGGCCGGCTTGGCGGTGGCCGCTTCGGCGGCTGCCTTGGCGGCAGCTGCGGCGGCCGTTGCAGTGGCGGCGTCGGCGGCGACTTTCGCTGCCGCCTCTTCCGCGTCGCGTTCCTTCTTGGTCTTGCGTGCGCTCTCGCGCTGCTGCTTTTCCTTGATCTCGTCCGTCTGCCGCTTCTGCAACGCCTGGCCCTTGCGCGCTTCTTCCTCGCGGGCGGCGATTTCCTCAGGCGACAACTTGAGTCCCGGAGTGCGTGGCTTGGCCACGGGCGGCGCCTCGACCGGCACTTCCACAGGGGGCGCCTCGACAATTACTTCCGGCGCAGCCACAGCCTCGACCACGACCTCTTCCACGGCAGGAACGTGCTCGTCGGCAACGGGCGCGGCAGGCGCCACGGTTTCTTCGTCGCGGCGCACCAGCACGCGCTTCTTGCGCACCTCGACCTGGATTGTGCGTGCCTTGCCGGTCGAGTCCGCGGCCTTGATCTCGGTCGTCTGCTTGCGCGTCAGCGTGATGCGCTTCTTGGGCTCGGCCGCCGCACCGTGCTGCTTGCGCAGATAGTCGAGCAGCCGGGTCTTGTCGACCTCGGTCAGGTTGTCGCCTTCCTTCTTCGCGGACACTCCGGCGGCAGCGAGCTGCTCCAGCAGCGCGCCGGCCGGCATCTTGAGTTCAGATGCGAATTGTTCGATGGTTGTCTGCGCCATGCCGATCTCCTGCGCGATTGGTTACGCGCTCCTCATTTCACTACAGCATTCAGTGCAACGGTTGCGGCGGCCGCGCTTGCCGGCTCGATCTTCACCTCATTTTCCAACCCTGCTTCCGACTCGAACCAGTGCGCCCGCGCCTTCATGATCAGGTCGACGGCGCGCTCATCCGCAATGCCGGTCATCTCGGTCAATTCGTCGGTGGCCAGGTCCGCCAGCGCGTCGCGCGTGGTGATGCCGTTCGCCGCGAGCCTGGCGGCGACATCGGTGTCCATGCCTTCGAGGCTCAACAGCGCCTCCTCGACGTTCTCGACCGATTCTTCGCGCTGGATGGCCTCCGTCAGCAGCGCATTGCGCGCGCGGCTGCGCAACTCATTCACGGTGTCCTCGTCGAACGATTCGATCTCCATCATTTCGGTGATCGGCACGTACGCGACTTCTTCCAGCGATGTGAAGCCTTCGGCGATCAGGATGTCGGCCACTTCCTCGTCGACGTCCAGCTTGTCGATGAAGAGCTGGCGCAGGCGCCCGGTCTCGACTTCCGACTTCTGCGCCGACTCCTCGACGCTCATCAGGTTCAATTGCCAGCCGGAAAGTTCCGACGCGAGGCGCACGTTCTGTCCGCTGCGGCCGATCGCGATGGCGAGATTCTCTTCGTCGACGACGACGTCCATCGCGTGCTTTTCCTCGTCGACCAGGATGCTCTGCACTTCGGCAGGCGCCAGCGCGTTGATGACGAACTTGGCCGGGTCCTCCGAGAACAGGATGATGTCGACGCGCTCGCCGGCCAGTTCGTTGGTCACCGCCGTCACGCGCGAACCGCGCATGCCGATACAGGTACCTTGCGGGTCGAGGCGCGGGTCGTTGGACTTGACGGCGATCTTGGCGCGGATGCCGGGGTCACGCGCCGCGGCCTTGATTTCGATCAGTCCCTCTTCGATTTCCGGCACTTCCAGTTCGAACAGGCGCACCAGGAATTCCGGCGCGATGCGCGAGAGGATCAGCTGCGGACCCTTGGCGGTGCGGTCGATCTTCATCACGTAGGCGCGCACGCGATCGCCGACGCGCAGCATTTCCTTCTGGATCAGCTGGTCGCGCGGGATGATGCCTTCGATGCGGCCCGACTCGACGATGATGCTGCCGCGCTCGATGCGCTTGACGGTGCCCGTGAGCAGGTTGTCCTCGCGCTCCAGGAAGTCGTTGAGGATCTGTTCGCGCTCGGCATCGCGGATCTTCTGCAGGATCACCTGCTTCGCGGCCTGCGCGCCGATGCGGCCGAATTCGACCGGCTCCAGCGGCTCTTCGATGACGTCGCCGAGCTTCAACTCCGGATCTTTCGCCGCAGCGTCGGTGATCGCGAGCTGGTGCGCGGGCTCCTCGTGGTCCTCGTCGGGCACGACCGTCCAGCGGCGGAACGCGTCGTAGTCGCCGGTCTCGCGGTCGATGGATACGCGTGCGTCGATCTCTTCCTTGGGGAAGCGCTTCTTCGTCGCCGAGGCGAGCGCGGATTCCAGTGCCACGAAGACGATTTCCTTCGGCACGTTCTTCTCGCGCGCCAGCGCATCCACCAGCAGCAGCAGTTCGCGGTTCATTTCGCTTTTCTCCACTCGATCTTCGGCACCAGCCGGCCCCGGTCGATCAGCGCGAACGGAATTGTCCGCACGCCGGTTTCGGTTTCCACCAGTACGTTCTGCCCTTCAGTTCCGCGCAATATCCCCTTGAGCTTGCGTACGCCGTCAGTCAGCTCATGCAGATGGACGAGCACTTCGTCGCCGCTGAACCTGTCGTAATCCGCCATCTTGGTCAGCGGGCGGTCCAGCCCCGGCGACGACACTTCAAGGCGCTCGTACTCAATGTTCTCCACTGTGAACAGCCGCACCAGGTGGTTGCTGACCTTGGCGCAATCGTCCACATTGATACCCTCAGTACCACTCGCGAGCTTGTCGATGAAGACGCGCACCATCCGGCCGCGGGACATTTCCCAGTCGACCAGTTCGTACCCCATCGGGGGCAGCGTCTGCGCCAGCAATTCGCCCAGTTTTCCGTTCATCCCTTGTGCCGCAATTGCGCGAATTTGCGCGAAATCGCGCGAATTTGCGCGAATTTGCGTTAAGCCAAAAAAAAATGAGCTGTGCCCAGCCCATCTTTGTTTGAAACCCGCTTGTTTCGTAGTGACCGCTCGGTGACTGCTGCGGGCGCCCGCAGTGTTGCCCCGGGCCCCAATGCAATCCGAACTTGCTAATTACAGCCTTGAATCTTAGCACATTTTCATGCCGAAATGAAGATGTTTCCCCACCAGCCCGGAGAGGGCGCCCGAAGGCTACACTTGGCACAAATCCCACCTGACCAAGGACGTTCCCCCATGCCCGATCCGATGCTGGTCGCCAGGCACGGCGATATCGAGTGTTTCCTGCTGCCCGGGCTGTGCAACCGCCACGGCCTCATCACCGGGGCCACGGGAACCGGCAAGACGGTCACCCTGCAGGTCATCGCCGAGCGGCTCTCCGCGATCGGCGTGCCGGTGTTCATGGCCGACGTGAAGGGCGACCTGGCGGGCTTGAGCCAACCGGGCAAATCCTCGCCCAAGTTCGAAGAGCGGCTGCAAACCGTTGGCGTCGAAGCCCCCGCGTTTGCCGGCTGCCCGACCGTGTTCTGGGACATGTATGGCGAACTGGGCCACCCGGTGCGCGCGACGGTCTCCGACATGGGTCCGCTGTTGCTCGCGCGCATTCTCGGCCTGAACGACATCCAGGAAGGCGTGCTGACCCTCGCGTTCAAGATCGCCGACGACAACGGCCTGCTGCTGCTCGACTTGAAGGACCTGCGCGCGCTGCTGCAGCACGTCGGCGACAACGCCGCCACGTTCCAGACCAACTACGGCAATGTATCGGCGGCATCCATCGGCGCCATCCAGCGCGGACTGCTCACGCTGGAACAACAGGGCGCTGACAAGTTCCTGGGCGAGACGATGCTCAATGTCGACGACCTGCTGCAAACAGCCGAAGGCGGCAAGGGTGTCGTCAATATCCTGGTTGCCGAAAAACTGATGCAATCGCCCAAGGTGTACTCGACGCTGCTCCTGTGGCTGTTGTCGGAACTCTACGAGCGGATGCCGGAAGTGGGCGATCCCGACAAGCCGAAACTCGTCTTCTTCTTCGACGAGGCACACCTCCTCTTCACCGACGCACCGAAGCCGTTGCTGGAGAAGATCGAACAGGTCGTGCGCCTGATCCGCTCCAAGGGCGTGGGCGTTTTCTTCGTCACGCAGAATCCGCTTGACGTGCCCGACACCGTGCTGGGCCAGCTGGGCAATCGCGTGCAGCATGCGCTGCGTGCCTTCACGCCACGCGACCAGAAGGCGGTCAAGTCGGCGGCGGAGACGATGCGACCCAATCCGAAGTTCGACACGGAGACGGCGATCCAGGAAGTCGGCGTCGGCGAGGCCGTCGTGTCGTTCCTGGACGAGAAGGGCCGACCCGGCATGGTCGAACGCGTCTACATCCTGCCGCCGGCGAGTCGCATCGGTCCCATCACGCCGGACGAACGCAAGGCGGTCATCGCGGCGTCTGCGGTCGCCGGCGTCTACGAGAAAACGGTTGACCGCGAATCGGCCTTCGAGAAACTGCAGGCGCGCGCAACGGAAGCCGCCGCCAATGCGCCCGCCGGTGCCGGTGACGCTGCAGCGGGCGGCGGCATGCTTGGGGGCCTGAAGGACATGATATTCGGCTCGACGGGTCCGCGCGGCGGGCATCGCGAGGGCATGATCGATGCGATGGCGAAGACCGCCGGTCGTACGGCCAGCTCGGCGATCACACGCGAGATCGTGCGCGGCGTGCTGGGTTCGCTGATGGGCAAGCGGCGCTGAAACAATCGGACTTGAGGAGAATGGCGTGACCCAAGCGATCGAGGAAATTCGCGGTACCCAGGTCGTCATCCGCTTCGACGGCAGCAAGTGCATTCACTCGCGCCATTGCGTGCTCGACCGGCCCGACGTGTTCGTTCCGAATGTCGAAGGCGAATGGATTCATCCTGACCGCGCGACAGCGGACGGTGTCGCCGAAATCGCGCGCAATTGCCCGTCCGGCGCAATCACTTTCGAACGCCTCGACGGCGGCGCAGATGAAGCACCGCCGCGGGTCAACGTCGTGCGGGTGCGCGAAAACGGTCCTCTCGCGTTCCATGCCGACATGGAAGTCGGCGGCCACGGCCGCGCGTTGCGGGCAACGCTTTGCCGCTGCGGCGCATCGAAGAACAAACCCTTCTGCGATGGCAGCCATGCCACGGTGGCGTTCAGCGCCAGCGGCGAGCCGGCAACGCAGCTGTCGGAGCCGCTCGCAGCACGCGGCGGGCCGCTCACGATCGAGCTTCGGCCCGACGGCCCGCTCAAGGTCCTGGGTCCGCTCGAGGTTTGTTCGGGAACCGGCCGCACCGTTACCCGTTCGAACGAGAATTTCTTCTGCCGCTGCGGCGGTTCGGCCAACAAGCCGTTCTGCGACGGCACCCACCGGAAGAACGGCTTCAAGTCCAGTTGAGGAGCCCGGCGTTGAGGTGCCACTGACCTGATGACCGCCGCGCGTCACCCCGACCGCCGCGCCGCGTAAGCCCGCAACGCAATATCCTTCCGTCCTGGCCGCCCTCCGGGCCCCTGACGTCGCCGCCTGTCGCCCCAGTCGCCTACGTTGGCGGGGAAAAAACTCCAAACCGTTGATTTACATGAAGTTCACTGCAACCTTCGAAAGGTGAAGGCCCGGTTCTTGCTCCAGAGGTCATATCGAAGTCATGCGCCGTTCATGACGTTGGCATAGAATGCACGCGTGCCGCGGGAAAGTATCTGCGGCACCCTCGATTGGAGCGCTTCACCATGCTGACCCGTTACTTGCGACTCGCTGCCCTTTCCCTGCTGGCGATCTTTGCGCTGTCGGCCAGGGCCCACCATCCAGGCCATGGCTCAACGGAGTTCGCGGAGGTCACGGGCACCGCCTCCGTCACGCTGACGGGCACCGTCGAAGCCTTGGTCGTCATCGACCAGGTCAACGCCAAGACGCAGCGATATCCCATCCTGGTCCAAGGTGACGGGAGCCGTGTTGCATTGCGCGGCGACGCCATCCAGACCCTCGAGGCCGGCGCGCACGTCGCGGTCACCGGAAGGCAGGCCGGAACCCTTTTCACGGTCGGCAGCGTGCAGGAGCAGCCCGCGCCCAAGTCCGCGGTCGCCACGAAGGCGACCCCGGCCACGGTGGCCGGCAAGTTCCTGGTGGCCCACGCGGACAACTTCGAGGAGGGCACCGCCCAGTTCTTCTATCAGGTGCAGGACAACAAGGGAAACATCACCGACATCCTGATGCCGTTCCTGCCGGCCACGCTCGCGACGGGAGTTGAGGTCGATGTCCGGGGCAATGTTGCGCCCGGCACCGCCGGCATCGTCCCCGAAACGATCACGATCCTGTTGTCTCCCGCGCCGACCGCATTCCCCTCGACCATCAACTACCTTGTCCTTCCGATCAAGTTTCCGACCAACGCGTCGGCGCCGTGGACGTACAACGCCGATCCGTTCACGGTCGCGTCGCTCGACTCAATGGTGTTCGGCAATCTACCCACCAAGAGCGCCAAGGAGTTCTACAAGGAAGCGTCCTTCGGCCTGCAGCAGCTCGCGGGCATCACCGTCAACGACGGCAGCGGGGGCTTCCTGAAGTCCACGGTGCCCAAGCCGGCGACCTGCGACATCAGCGTGATTGCCAGTGCGGCGGCGAAGGCGGCAAACCTTGTCCGCCCCGATCTGGTCGACGCGAGCGGCAATCCGAAGGCGCCCTATACCGGCTTTCTCTACGTCTTCAACAACGTGTCCGGATGCGGGTGGGCAGGTCTGGCCTACGTGGGATGGCCGCGCGCGTATTCGAACAATACGTCCGCGCTGTGGGTAATCGGCCATGAACTCGGCCACAACTTCGGCCTGTGGCATGCGGGCAGCCTGCGCTGTCCCGGCGCGGTTGTCGGTTGCGTCAACGGATCGGTTGCGGAATACGGCGACCCTTTCAGCTCGATGGGAAACAGCAGCAATACCGGACACTTCAACGCGGCACAGAAAGACTCGCTCGGCTGGACCACGCCAGCGCAGACGAAAACGCACGGCAACGGCACCGCCACCTATACGATCAACCCGATCGAAACGGGCGGAGCAACAACGTACGGGGTCCGCATTCCGACCGCAAATCCAAACCGCAATTACTGGATTGAGTATCGCCAGCCGGTGGGAGTGTTCGACGCGTTCATCAAGCCGCCGAGCTTTCCCAATGCCGGGGCGCAGGTACGCATCGAAACTCCGTTTGAAAGGAGTTCGGGGGGCGACGACACCGAGCTTTTGGACATGACACCGGCCACCAGTTCGTTCGGTGACGCAGCCCTGCTCGTCGGCCAGACCTACACCGACAGCATCTACGGCGTGATCATCAACGTGCTGTCCTCGACGGCGAGTGCGCTGACGGTGCAGGTGACCACGCCGGGGACCGGCACGTCGACTGTCACGCAGACAACATCGTTGACACCCGCGGCCTACGCCGCCCCAATCACCTTCACTGCCACCGTGACCGGTTCCGGCGCGACGGGCACCCTCAACTTCACGGAGGCCGGCGGAGCAATCGCCGGCTGTGCTCCGGCTACGCTCAGCGGCAGCGGTCCCTACACAGCGACGTGCACGACGTCACTTCTCACGCCAGGCACGCACAGCATCGTCGCGATCTATGCCGGCAACAGCACACACGCAGCCAGCGCAAGCACCGCGTTGTCGCAGGTCGTGAACAAGTCGCCGTCAACCGCCGCGTTGGTCAGCTCGCTCAATCCCTCGCTGCCTGCGGCCAACGTGACTTTTACCGCGACGATAAATGGCATTGCCCCAACGGGCACCGTCAATTTCTGGGATGGCAGCACATCCCTCACCGGATGCGGCGCCGTTGCCCTGAGCGGCAGCGGCAATTCACGCACCGCCGCCTGCTCCATTGCCACGCTGACGAGCGGTGTGCACAGCATCACTGCCGTGTATTCCGGGGACACGATCAACGCCACATCGACAAGTCCCGTGGTTTCGCAAGGCGTCGGCCTGACGGCCAGCACGACGGGCCTGTCCAGTTCCGCCAATCCGTCGGCGTTCGGTACGCCGGTGACTTTCACTGCCACCGTCAACGGCATCGCACCCACCGGACCGGTCAATTTCACCGACGGCGGCACGACACTCGCCGGATGCGGCGCGGTCGCGCTGACCGGCAGTGGCGACACGCGCACCGCGGTTTGCGTCGCACCTGCACTTGCCGCTGGGGTTCACAGCGTATCCGCGGCCTATGCGGGCAATGCCGGGAACGTCGGATCCAGCAGCGGCGTCATGACGCAGGCCGTGAACGTGAACAGCGCGACGACGGTGGCGACTTCGCTCACGCCCAGCAGCCTGGGCAGCGCGGTGACGTTCACCGCGACGGTGTCAGGAAATGTCCCGACCGGCACCGTCGCGTTCATGGACGGCGCCGCAGGCATCACCAATTGCGCAACCGCACCGCTGACCGGCGCCGGAAACGCGCGCAACGCCGTCTGTGTCACCACGGGCCTTGCGCTGGGAAGCCACAACATCACCGCGGTCTACATCGGCGATCCCGTGAACATCGGCAGCACGTCGGCAGTACTTGTGCAGGATGTGACCGGCGTTGCGGCCGGCGCACCGGTGTTGCAGATTGCCGGGTCGCGCAAGACACATGGCGCAGCGGGCACGTTCGACCTGCCGTTGTCGCTGGTGCCGACCAGCCCCTCCACGGAATCGCGGGCGGGAGCGACAGCGACTTTCGTGCTGACGTTCAACAAACCGCTCAGCGCGGCAAACGTCGCGGTCACCGAGAGTGGCGCCGTTGCGGCTGCTCCGACCATCAGCGGCAACGACGTCGTGGTCGACCTGACCGGCGTCGTCGACCAGCAGTACGTCACGGTTACGCTTTCCAACGTCCAGTCCGCCGATGGCTTCACCGGCAGCGGCTCGGTGCGTGTGGGATTCCTCGCGGGCGACGTCAACCAGAGCCGGGTGGTCTCGCTTGCCGACCTGGCCATGGTGAACGGTGTACTGGCACAAAGCGTGAGCGCGTCGAACTTCCAATTCGACGTCAATGCCAACGGGACACTTACGCTGAGCGACAGGGCCATAACCACCGGCAACCTCACGCGGGCATTGCCGGCGCCGTAGTTGCGCGTCGCCATCGTCGGCTGAGTTCACCTCAGTTCACCTCAGTTCACCTCAGTTTCCCCCAGGTTTTCTGAGGCACGCCCGGCCCCACACTGCCGGGCGTGATGCATTTGGGGAACCTATAATGCGCACTCGGGAAAGCCACGACACCCCTTCCCGCCAAAGCAATGACCTTGCTGCCGCCCGAATCCTCCGAGACGATTGACATCAGCTTCGCGTCGGACGCGCTGACGCCGCTCGTGCGCAGTTTCGCGACGCACGGCGACGCCTTCCGCATTTTCTCGCCCGAGCTGAAACGGCACCTGTGGGTGTTGTCGCATCCCGATCACGTCCGCCACGTACTGGTGGACCGCAGCGCCAATTTCCGCAAGGGCATCGGCATCGATCGCGTGGCGATCCTGCTCGGCAACGGCCTCATGACCAGCGAGGGCGAGCAGTGGCGCACGCAACGCAGGATGGTGCAGCCGTCGTTCCATCGCACCGTGATCGCGACCTGGATGCCGCACCTGCATGCCGCCAATGCCGCGCTTGCCGGCAAGTGGGCAGCAGCAGCAGCGGCCCGCTCGCCGGTCAATGTCACGCAGGACATGAGCGAGGTCACGCTCGACGTCGTGCTGCGAGCGTTATTCAGCGACGACCTGCCGCGCCTGAACGCCGACGGCAACCCCTTCGCGCTGCTGACCGACGACACGGAGCGCAATCTGGCCTTCGCGTACAAGTTCCGGCAGCTGGGCAAGCTGATCCTCACGGAAGTTGCGCGCCGGCGCCGCGACAACGTGCGCCGCAACGACATCGTCTCGCACCTGATCGACGCACGCGACCGGCAAACCGGCGCGCCGATGGAGGATCGCCAGCTCGTCGACGAAATCATGACGCTGATCGTGGCCGGCCACGAAACCACAGCGAGCGCGCTGAACTGGTTCTGGTACTTGATGACCACCGCGCCCGACGTTGCGGCCAGGCTGCACGCCGAACTCGATGCGGCGAAACTTGACCCGCCCGGCTACGAGGACCTTGCCCGCCTTCCGTTGGCGCGGCGCGCGATCGACGAAACGCTGCGGCTCTATCCACCCGGCTGGCTGCTCACGCGGCGGTCACTGGCCCCCGATTCGATCGGCGGCTACTTTCTGCCCGAGGCAACCGACGTCCTCATTTCCCCCTATCTGGTGCAACGCCATCCCGCGCATTGGCCGGACCCCGACCTCTTTGACCCGGAGCGGTTCATGCCGCAAACCGCGGCCGGCCGGCATCGCTTCGCTTACCTGCCCTTCGGACTGGGGCCGCGTGCCTGCATTGGGGAACATCTCGCCCTGGTGGAAATGCAGACCCATGTCGCCACGCTCGCACGACACTTCGAGCTGGAACTTGTCCCGGGACAATCCATCGCAGTGGAACCTCAGGTCAACCTGCGCACCCGCCATCCATTGCGTATGATTCCGCGACCGCGCATCTGAACGTGTTCGACTAGACGGTGACACCTGCCATGCCCATGCTCAACCTCACCTTCACCTCCACCCTCTGCCACGCCCTCGACGCCGCGGCCGCCACAGCGCGCGGCATCAACTACATTGCCGGTGAAGCCAACGAACGTCGCGTGCCCTATGCGCAACTGCGCGAGCGCGCGCTGGGCGTGCTGGGGCACCTGCAGCGCGCAGGCGCGACACCGGGTTCGCAATCGATCATCCTGGTCGACGGACTCGAGCCGTTCGTCGATGCCTTCTGGGCCTGTGTGCTCGGCAAGATCATCGCGGTGCCTCTGGCGCCGGGCAATGCCGATGAGCACAAGGCCAAATTCTTCCGCGTACTCGAGCGCCTGCATTCGCCTTCCGTTGCCACCGAACGCAAGGTCTACGAGCGCCTGAAGGCCTATGCGCTCGCCAACGATCTCGCCGCGCCGCTGAGCCGCCTCGACGGGCGCGTCGTGTTCATGGACGAGATCACCGACATCAGCAAACACGGCACGCACCACGCCGCCGCGCCGGATGACATCGCCTTCGTCCAGTACTCGTCAGGGTCGACCAGCGAGCCGAAGGGCGTGGTGCTCACGCATCGCAACCTGATGGCCAACCTCGACGCCATCGGCACCGGCGTCGGCGCCACGGCGGAGGACTCCAGCCTGTCGTGGATGCCGCTGACGCACGACATGGGGCTGATCGGCTTTCACCTGGCGCCCATGGTCGCTCGCGCGGAACACTGGCTGATGCCGACGGCCCTTTTCGTGCGGCGCCCGGGACTGTGGCTGTCGAAGGCGAGCGAGCATCGGGTGACGATCACGTGTTCGCCCAATTTCGGCTACATGCACTACCTGAAATCACACGATGCCGCCAGGTCCGCGGCACTCGACCTGTCCGCCGTGCGGGTGATATTCAACGGCGCCGAGCCCATCGCCGCCGATCTCTGCCGCAATTTTGTGGACGCCTTGGCGCCTGCGCGCTTGCCCGCCAACGTGATGTTCCCCGTCTACGGGCTGGCCGAGGCGAGCCTTGCGGTCACGTTTCCGAAAGTCGGCGTGCCGCTGGCGACCGTGTCGTTGGCACGCGGCTTCCTGGGTCCGGGCGACACCATCCGGCCCGTTGGGGACGCGACCGGCGATGCCGTCGAGCTCGTCTGCGTCGGGCAGGCGGTAAAGCATTGCGAAGTCCGCGTGGCCGACGAGTCCGGTAGCGCAACCGCGCCGGGTGTCGTCGGCCGCATCCTGATTCGCGGGGAAAATGTCAGCGGCGGATATTACGGCGACGACGACGCCACAAGAACTTCGCGCACGCCCGACGGATACTTCGACACCGGCGACCTGGGCACGATCCACGAGGACCAGCTCGTCATCACCGGCCGCATCAAGGAAATCCTGTTCGTCGCCGGCCAGAACCACTTTCCGCAGGACATCGAACTCGTCCTCGCGCAATACGCGGGCATCGAACTGGGACGTGCGGCGGCCGCAGGCGTGCGCGAGTCAAACGCGGCGACCGACGACGTGCTCGTGTTCCTGTTGACCAAGGACGACGACGTCGCCGCGTTTGCGGCGCAGGCGCGCAACGTGCGCCGCGTCGTCAACGAACGCACCGGCATTCCGGTGTCGGCAGTCATTCCCGTGCGCCAGTTTCCCAAGACCACCAGCGGCAAGGTCCAGCGCTTCGCCCTCGCCCGCGACTACGAGACCGGCCGCTTTGCCGACGTACTGGCCCGGATCAACGCGAAGCAGTCCGACCAGCCGCTGCAGGACCGCGCCGGGAAGGATGATGTCGAGGAGAAATTGCTGGCGATCTGCCAGGCTGCCATGCCCAGTCGCAAACTGGCGCCCGACGACAACCTGTTCGAAATGGGCACCGGTTCACTGACGCTGGCGCAGATCTACGAGAAGGTCGACGCAGCCTATCCGGGCCGCCTCGAAGTCACCGACTTCTTCGACTATCCCACCGTGCGCGCCATGGCCGGCTATCTCTCCGGAAAGCTCGCGTCAGCGCGATGAAGTTTCAGGCGGCTTCGGGTACTTCCACTTTTTCTGCAGCCACAGCCAGTCCGCCGGATTGGCCCGGATCTCGGACTCGAGCGTGCGCGCATAGCGCTCCGAGATGAGCACGTCGGTGCCCTCTTCATAGGGCGGTTCAGTCAATTCGATCAGGCGCACCGAGTAGTACCCGCGACGTATTCGCCGCATCGCCACGTAAATCACCGGCGCCTGCATGAAATTGGCAATCTTGCCCGCGCCAAGGAAGAACGCGGTGTCCTGGCCCAGGAATATGGTCCAGTGTTTCGTTTCGTTGCTCTTCGGCGTCTGGTCGGCAACCAGCGCATACGCACGCGGCTCGCCGGACCATTTCATGATCTCGAAGATGAAGTCCTCGCGCGGAATGACACGGCCGCCGAAGCGCGCGCGCGCATCGCGCACATACTCGTCGACCGAGTCCAGGCCCTGCCGGCGATAGACAACGTCGATCGGTATGCCGAAATGTGCGCCCGCACCAAGGAACAGCCACTCCCAGTTGCAGACATGGGCGGTGAGCAGCAGCACGGTCTTGCCGGCGTCGGCGAAGTGCCGAACGAGCTCGGGATTTTCCATCACGACGCGCCGCCGGAACTCCTCGGCACTTGCGCCATAGCCCCAGAGCGCCTCGATCAGTCCGTCTCCCAGGTTGCGATACATCCTGCGCGCGATTTCAAACCGCTCCGCCGCGCTCTTGTCCGGAAACGCACGCGCAATATCCTCCAGCACGCGCCTGCGCCGCCAGCGCAACACGCGGAAGGCGAAGAAGTACATGAGCCATCCCCACGGATAGACCATCCACAGCGGAAACCAGGTCACCGCCTTCAGGAGGATCTTCATGTGCGGCAGAACAATTTGAATGGGCCGGTCATCAGGCGTAAAGGGGTTTGGCGTACTTCCACTTGCGGTGAATCCACAACCAGTCCGCGGGGCTCGCGCGGATCTCGGCTTCGAGTGCCCGCGCATAACGTTCAATGATGTCGGCGCCGACGTCAGCGTCGTGATCGGGATCCTTGACGTAGGGCGGCGACGCCAGCAACTCGAGGCGCGCCGAATAATAGCCTTTGCGCTCGCGCCGCATCGCGACGAAGAGCACCGGCGCACCAAGAATCCGGGCGATCTTGTCGGCGCCTACAAAGAATGCGGTGTCCTGGTTCAGGAAGCGCGACCAGTGCTTTTCCTCTTTCCGGAGCGGCGTCTGGTCGGCAACGAGCGCATAGGCGCGCGCCTCGCGTTTACGCTTCATGACCTCGAACAGGACGCTGTTCGCTGGAATGGGGTTGCCACCGAAGCGCGAGCGGCCTTCGCGCAGCAGGCGGTCGTAGCCTTCGAAGCGTTGCGGCTTGTAGACGGCATCGATGGGCAGGCCCACTTGCGCGCCGGCGGCCAGCAACAACCACTCCCAGTTGCAGAAATGTGCCGCGAGCAGCACTACTGACTGTCGCTGCCCGGCGACTTGCTGCAGCAGCTCGGGATTCTCAATGCGCACGCGGCGCCGCATTTCCTCAGCACTCGCGCCAAAGCCATACAGCGTCTCGACGATGAGGTCGGCGAGATTGCGGTACGATTGCTTGAGGATCGCCGCGCGTTCGGCTTCCGTTTTCTCGGGAAACGCATTGCGCAGGTTGGTGCTTGCCAGCGGGCGGCGCCAGCGGAACACGTACCAGGCCACGCGAAAGATCGCCCGGCTCAGCTCATAGAGAACCGGCAGCGGCAATCGGGTGAGGGTCTTGAGCAGGAAGTGCACGGAGGGCTGCGCGTGGTATGGCTGCAAATCACGGGGCGGCAAGCAAGGGGCGGCAAATCATGGAAAACTGCGCGAGCGTAGACGACTTCCCGTCCCCTCGCAAACTTGACAGCGCGAGCGCGTCCGGCATCGCCGTCGCCTTGCCGTCCGTTGTCGCCGGCGTTTCACTGTGGTGGGTGCCGCTGGAGCGTACGCGGGAAGAGGTTGCGCACTTGGCGCTTACGCTGTCGCCTGAGGAACGCGCACGCGCGCAGAAATTCGGCACCGAGCCGCTGCGGGAAAGATGGATCGCGGGCCGCGCGTCGCTGCGCATTCTGCTGGGTCAGGCGCTCGCCGTCGCGCCTTCCGCAGTGAGACTGGTTCGCGGTCGTCGCGGCCGTCCGCAAGTGGCGGACCACGCGTCCCTCGACTTCAACGTGTCGCACACCTGCGGCATGGCACTGATCGGCATTGCCGACGCACTGCCCGCCGGCGCGCGCATCGGCGTCGACGTCGAGCATGGCGAACGGCGCGTGAACGCCGACGGACTGTCGCGCAAGTTCCTCACTGAACGTGAACGTGGCGCGCTGACGCCGCTGGCTGACGACGAGCGCCGGCGCGCCTTCCTTCGACTGTGGACGTGCAAGGAGGCGATGAGCAAGGCCACCGGCGACGCACTCTCGGCGCCGTTTCGGCAACTCGACGTGGCCACCGAGGGCGGCCTTGCGCTGATGAACGGACCGCCTCCCTACATGCCGAAGGATTGGCAATTGCATGCGGTCGCCATGCCGGATGGCTTTCTCGCGTCGGTGGCAATTTGGCAGTCGGCCGGAATAGTCGCCACCGGGAGTCCTTGACCCAAAGCACAATTCAGCGAACGATAGCCACTCCGGGACATTGCAATGGGACCACAATTGAAAAAATCGATTTGCCTCGCCCTTGCGTTGCTGCTGGCCGGCTGCATTCCGATCGGGCTCAAGACCCAAAGTCTGCCGCTCACGCTCACGTTCAAATTGACGCAGATGGCAATCGTCGCCTAGCCGCTGCCTGACCCATCGGCAGCCCGACCGCAGGTGCCCGTCCCCCCGGCGCGCCCGCGACTGTATACCCAGCGGCCCAGCGGCCGCCCAGGAGAATGCCGATGAAGACGCGAAGCATGCCGTGGATCGCCCTGCTGTTCATATTGACGGCGCTCGATGCCGTTGCGCAAGTCAAGGTTTGGGGCAACAACTACGTCGGGCAGCTTGGCGACGGCTTTCGCGGCATCGACGATCCCACGCACATCAACAACCCAACGCCCTTCGCCCTTGGTGGTCTGGCGGATGTGATCGCAATCAGCGGCGGCATGGGCCACAGCCTGGCGGTGCGATCGGACGGAACGGTCGTGACCTGGGGGCCGAACGGGCAGCCGTCGAGCCTGACCCCCGTTCCCGTGACCCTCCTGACGAACGTGATCGCCGTCAGCGCTGGCGCGGCCCACAGCCTGGCGTTGAAGTCCGACGGCACCGTCTGGGCCTGGGGCAACAACAGCGCCGGCGCGCTCGGCGACTACTTCACCGAGGGTTTCAGTGCCGTACCCGTGCAGGTTGGCGCAGGTCAATTCGGCCAGACAACGCCAGGCTTCGACAGCATCATCGCGATCGAGGCCGGATTCGGCCACAACCTTGCGCTGAAAGCCGATGGCACCGTATGGGTCTGGGGCGCCAACGGGGACGGCCAGCTTGGCAATGGCGACACGCTTCGTAATTCAGCGTTTCACCCCCTCCAGCTGGGACTTTCCAACATTATCGCCATCGCTGGCGGGGACCAGCACAGCGTTGCCGTCAAGTCGGACGGCACGCTTTGGGGCTGGGGACAAAACGGCGCAGGGCAACTCGGCGACGGCACGATTACGGGCCCTTTTGCCGGCACACTCTTTTTGTCGCCGGTGCAGAACCCGCTGATTTCCGGCGTCACGCAAATTGCCGCCACCGATCGCGGCACCATCGCGCTCAAGAGCGATGGCACGGTGTGGGGGTGGGGTTACAACGAATTCGGTGTGACCGGAAACGGGACGCGTACCACGGCGAACCAATGTCAGTGTGAACCGACCCCGATGCAGGCCACGATTTCGAATGTGACCGAAATCCAGTCCAATAGCAGTTTCCACAATATGGCGCGCAAGATCGATGGCTCGATCTGGGCCTGGGGCTATGACTATGAAGGACAAGCTGGAACCGGCGTGACCAGCGGCCAGTTTCCCGACCACTATTCGCGCCTGACTCCCGTGCAATCCCTCGTCGGAACGGGCAACGTCATCTTCGCCAATGGCAGGGAGCACAGCATTCTGTCGGTTCCGACCGTCCCCGTGGCCACCGGCGCGAACAAGGTCGCGCTCTTGGGCGAGGCCACCGTCACTTTTGCCAACGTAACGGCACCCGGCAACGTCACGATCACGGCAATCGATCCAAGCGCTGTAGTTTTGCCTCCCCCTGCGAGCTACACCATCCTGTCGACGGCGCAGTCGTACAACATTGCCACGACGGCCACGTTCACCAGCGCCACGGTGTGCATCAGGGTCCCGATGGTCTTCGATCAGACTATCTTCAACAGTCTGCGCATCCTGCACGTCGAAGGCGGCGTGCTGGTGGCGCGCACGACAACGCTTGACTACGCACGCCGGAAAGTCTGCGGAGTCGTCACATCGCTTTCCCCGTTCGTCATTGCCACGTCGACGATACCGTTGCCGCCGGTATTGAGCGGCGCGTCGTCGCGCAGGACGCACGGTGGCGCGGGAATATTCGGCCAGCCGCTCACGCTGACCACGCCGCCGATCATCAACCACAATCCAACCACCGAGCCGCGACAAGGGCCGGCGCACACGATCGTGTTCACCTACGACAAGCCGATGGCCGCCGCAACCGCGACGGTCAGCGAGGGCACCGCGATTGCCGCCGCGGCGAGCTTCAGTGGCAACGACGTGGTGGTCAACCTCACCGGCGTCGCCAACGCGCAGTACGTCACGGTGGACCTGGCCGGCGTCGTTGCAGCGGACGGCAGCGTCGGCAGCCCCGTCTCGGCGCGCGTCGGGTTCCTGTTGGGCGACGTGAACCAGAGTCGCGTGGTCTCGCTGGCCGACCTGGGGCTGGTCAATGCGCAGCTGGCGCAAACGGTAACGTTGACCAACTACCTGAAGGACGTCAACGCCAGCGGCACGCTGACGCTGGCCGACAAAGCCATCACCAACGCCGCGTTGACCAACGCGCTGCCGGCTCCCTGAAAACCAACGCGCCGCCGCCTCACTGAAAAGGAAAAGGCCCGCAAACTCGCGGGCCTTTTCGCTGCCGGCAGCCTGGAAAATACTAGGGCGCCCCGAGCGACCGGGTCAGGTTGCCGTTGGTCAGTCCCTTGTCGCTTACCGATATGGAGCCGGACACGTTCACGTCCTTCAGGAAGTTGGATGGCGACGCCGGCTGCGCCAGTTGCGCATTGACCAATCCCACATCCGACAGCGTCACGACCCGCGACTGATTCACGTCACCCAACAGGAACCCGATGCGCGCCGTCGCGGTGACACCGGTGGGGCCACCCGATGTCGTGATGTTGGTCAGCGACACCGTCACATACTGCTGGTCCGTCACGCCGGTGAGCGGCACGAGCACTTCGTTGCCGACGTAGGTCAGCACGCCGGGCGTCGCGGCGCCTTCGGTGACCGTCGCCGTGGCGCTCAGGACGGCGCCGTTGAACGTGAACACGACATTATGCGCAGGTCCTTGCCGCGCCTCGGTGACCGGATTGTGATTGATGACGGGAGGCACGGTCAGCGTCAGCGGCAAGTCGAACGCTCCTGCAATGCCATGCGTCCGTCGCGTCTGCGCCGACACCAGCGCGATTGCCGGCGGAATGCTGCACACGTTGGTGATATTGGTCAGCGTGATCGACCATCCGCCGGTGATGGTGCCGATGTCGGTGCCGGCGTCGTCGACCACATAGAGGCTCCAGACACCATTGGGATCGCCACCTGCCGGGCCGGTAAAGGCGGAGGTCAGCGTCTCGCTGCCGCCGGAGGTTGGCGACAAGTACGGGCCAACCGGCGCCGGCGCCGGGAACGGATCCTGGACGGTGTTGAAGTTGGCCGGCTGGTAGGTACCCGTAACCAGGCCATTTCCTGAGGGCAACACGACCGCTGCCGCGTCATCGAGCGTGATCGTCGCGTTGACGGCGTCCAGGCTGTTGCCGACGTCGGACATGATGATCATCTTGCGGCCGGTAGGCGACACCAGCAGCACGTCGACATCCGACGGGAACGTGTGGTTGAAGCCGTTGAGGGTGACGGTGATCTTGCTGATCGTCGACGTGGCGCCAGCGACGGTGATCGTCGACGGATACGGCGTTGCCGGCGCGCCGGTTCCCGCACCCGTTCCCGTTGCGGGAATCGTGATCAGCGTGGCGTTCGTAAACGTCATGCTGTTGCTGACGGTCGTTCCGAGCCGGAACGGATAGTTGACAGTGCCCAGATTCTGCGCGCCGTCCTGCAGCTGGAAGGTGGCCGTATCCGTGGCGCCACAGGCGCCGTTGGCGACGAAACTGAACGGCATGGTCACCGCGGCCCCACCGGCGACCAGCGCGCCATAAGGCTGCGACGTCGTGACCGGCGTGATTCCGCCCGAACTCATCAGCGTGGCCACGAGACTGGTGGTATTGGCCAGTCCGATGTTGAGCATCGGGAAGTCGACCGTCACGCTCTCGGCGGGATCGGGCGTGCTGTTGGCGGGCAGGAAATTTTCCGCGGTGACGGTCGTGGTGCCGCCGGTGATCGCGGGTAACGGCGATTCGGTGCCGTTATAGGTGATGAGGGCAAAGTCCTGGTCGAGCAGGTTTGCATCTCCGGGCACGCCATCGCCGGCGATGTTGGTCGCCTTGACCTTGATGACGAAGGTGCCACTGACGCCCGCCGGAATGACGACGCTTTCGACGTTGTTGCGCGTGTCGGCCGTGCCGCCCGTGGCGGAGAACGCGCCGCTGAACACATTGCCCTTGTACGTGTTGCCGCCGACCGTCACTTCCAGGTCGAGATTGTTGACGTAGGCAGCGCCCGACGTCGGGCCCGGGACATCGGTCCAGACCAGCGTCACGCGGAAAGGCTTTCCCGTATCGGCGACCGTTCCGGTGATCACGCGCTGCTGTCCGGTCGCGGTGAAGGTGTCCGCCGGGCGCTGATCGTGCAGCGAATGCGCGGTCGCGAAGATGTCGAAATACGAATTGAGGCTGACGCTGCCCATGCCCTGGCTGTTCGACGGCAAGGTGTCGTTCGCACCCGCGCCCGTCATGTAGCGGGCCGAATTCATCATCAGCCCCTTGGTCATCGCGGGACTGGGCGTGGGCAACGCCTGGTTGATGAAGTGCTGCCGTATCAGCGCCGCGACACCCGCAATGGCCGGCGTCGAATGGCTGGTGCCCGACGATGCGGTGTACCACTGCTGGCCGGCCGGGAAGAAATTGCTGGCCACGCCGCCGCAGACACCGGTGCCGTCGAAACACGGCAGCTGTGCGCCGTTACCGTTGCCCGGCGGACTGACGATGCTGGCCTGGGCCGCGCCCGCGGAAACGTGCGTACCCGGCGCCACGATATCGGGCTTGCGCCGGCCATCGGCCGTCGGGCCGCGGCCGGAGAAGTAGATGATGTCGTTGGCGTCATTCGCGCCCGTGTCGTCGATGCCGCAGCCGTCTGCTCCCGAGAACGGATTGACGTTTTCGGCAGCGCCCACAGTGATGACATTCTTGGCCGTCGACGGCTCGCCCACGGTGCCAGCGCCCGGTCCGGAATTACCCGCGGCGAAGGCAATGACGTATTCCTGATTGCCGGCAGCCGGCACAGTGGAGCCTGCCGGCTGTGCATCGCGGACCAGCAGGTCGTATTCCTGGGAATCGGCGGTGTAGGCGCTGGTGTTGGCGCCCCAGCTGTTGCTGCTGATGCGCGCGCTGTTGTTGTACGCCTGCGACTCGAGGTTGGAGTAGTTCGGCGACGTGAACGTGTTGGGGTCGAAGATCACCGACGAGCCGATCTTCACGAACGGCGCAATGCCGAGCCCGTAGCGGAAGCCCTGTGCATCGGCGTGCGGGAAAACGCTGAAGTTGACGCCGCTGACCGTTCCCGACGGTACATAGCCGCCGATGATGTGCGAATTCTCGTTGCCGTGACCGTCGCAGCCCTGCAACGTGCTGCCTGCATGCGCCGTGCCCACGAGGCGGTTGTAGATGATGCGGCTGTTGGCGGGCGCGGTCGAGTTGCCGCTGTTGTAGAGACCGAAGTGATTGGGCGTCGTGGTGGCATTGTCGACGCCGCTGTCGGACAGGTTGACGGCGAAGGCCGCCGTGGTGCCGACCGCAAAGCCCTTGCCCGCGAGGTAGGCAAGGTAGTCCGTCGCCGCCGGCACGGCCGGCGATCCGCTGACATTGCCGGTGATGATGATGTTCTGCCGTTCGTCGCGCTTCTTGGGCGTGTTCCATTGTTGTATCGAGACCACGTCGACGCGCTGCGCAATCTTGCTGAAGATCACGTCGCGCGGCAGCGTCACCCGCACGTTGAGGTAGCCCAGGATGGTGTTCTGCTTGATGATCGGTTCCAGCCGGTATTGCTCGATCAGCGCCAGTGTCGCCGCGTTTTCGGCGGGGTCGTCGACCATCTGGATCGTGAATTGCTCGTTGCCCTTTTCCGACAGGTTGTTGGGCCGTGGCGCATTGGCGCCTTGCGCGGCATCGGCCTTTGCATCGGCCGGCGTGATCGCCGGGTCGATGCGGTGGGCCGCGACGTAATCGCCATCCCATTGCGCGATCGACTTGTCGGACGCGAGTTGCTGCACCGCCTGCAGCTGCTGCGCCTGGCCGTAGACCAGATAGGCGTTGTTCGGAATGTAGGTGACGATGCGCGCACCGGTGGCGACCAGCGCCTGATACCACTCCGGACGAATCGGTCCCGCGAACTGGATCAGGCGCATCCCCTTGCCGGGTCCGGCGCCGCTCAAGCCCCGCTGCGCTTGCGCGGCGGGCGTGGTGGTGTCGATGGCGCCCGCATTGAGCTGGATCAGGTTGTTCTCGTCGACGACCTCGGCGTTGCCGCTGCCGGTAACGCTGCTCGCCACGGTGCCGTTGGCCTCCATCAGGACAAAGCTGCCGTAGTCGGCAATCACGCGACCGCCCTGCGCCTTGATCGATTGCACGAGTTTGGCGTCGCTGACGGAGATCTTGTGCAGGTTTCCGGGACTGCGATAGCCATCGCTGGCGATGGCCACCGGCGCCTTCGCCGTTTCCGCGGCGGCAAGCGTAGTGGCGTTAACGTTTTGCGCATGGCGCTGCGCAAGGCCGCTGTTGGCGGCCGGCAGCACCGTGTTTTGCGCGACGACGATCCTGTCGGGCGCCACCGCAACGTCGTGCGTCGATGTCGAAACATGCGCGGTACTGCGCGACGCGGCTTCCGTGTCGAATTGCCGGGTTGCCGGAGTATCCGCGGCTGCGTTGCGCGTCGAAGACGTACTGGAAGTTGCCCGGTCACCCGCTCCAAGCGCCACGGTCGGCGCCCAGGTCACACTGGCAATGGCCATCAGCAGGGCCATGGCGGCAAGGCCCAGGAGTCCGCGCGACGTCCGTTTCACAGTGTCATTGGAACGGTGGTTGGGTTGCGACGGACGTACTGAACGCATTCTGATTTCCCCTGAGGACTGTGACTGTTTCATGACGTTGCATCGTCGTCATTGCGACGCGAACAACGCGCGTAAAGCAACGCCGAATACTGCCCGGGACTTGCGCCCGATGCAACCGCCAGCGATGCACGGTGATGGTGCATGCACACGTGCGAACTCAGACAACGTTGCGGCGCGTCCATCGGCCGGCAATGACGCGCCGTAACGGTTGCCGTCGCCATCCGCGAATCGAAGGCTACGGTGGCGGAAGCGAACCGGTCAGGTTGGCGTTGGTGATCGCCTTGTCGGCAAGAGTAATGGTGCCGCTCACGTTCACGTCCGTTTTGAAATTGGCTGCCGTCACCGGCTGGGCCAACTGCGCGTTGACCAGCCCCAGGTCCGTCAATGTAATGACGCGGTTCTGGTTGACGTCGCCCGCAAGAAATCCAACGCGTGCCGATCCAACACCGCCCGTGCTGCCATCGGTACCCGTGACATTGGTCAACGAAACCGTCACGTATTGTCGGTCCGTCACGCCGGTGAGTGGAACGGTCACACTGTTGCCCACAAAGTTCATCACGCCAATGGCCGCCGCGCCCTCGGTCACGGAGGCTGTCGCCGCGTTGATGGGCCGATCGAAGGTGAAGACGAGCGCCTGCGCCGGACCTTGGCGCGGCTCGGTGGTCGGATTGGTGTTGATGCTCGGCGGTGCGACCAGCGACAACGGCAGGTCGTAGGGGACGCCGCCGTGCACCCTGCGCGATCCGGCACTTGCCAGCGTGGGACCGCATGGCCCATCCAGGAAACAGCTCACCATGAACACGTCACCGCCAGCGGGCAGGCCTTCGGCAATGAAGCCCACGCGGTAGGCGCCCGTTTGCTGGATGCCGAACAGGAATTGCACATTGATGGAGGCGCCGTTCGCGAGCGGCGTACCGAGGGTCACCGTGCCGACGCCAAGCGAGGAATTGAAGCCGCCTCCATTGGGCTGCGATGGCGGCTGCTCGAGCGTCGAACCCTGGACGGTGACGGTGCACGGCGGCGTCGCGGGAGCGCCGGTCGCCGCACAAGTTGCCGCGTCGTTGATGCCGGCGACCACGACTGCGCCCGAAGTTATCGGCCGCAGGTCCGCGAAACCGGATGCCGCGGGGAAGGTGTCCAGATCCACGATCCGCAAACGAAGACGGGTGAGCGACGCGCCCGTGTTGTTGACGAATCGCTTGCGGATCGAGATGGTGCCGAACGTTGAATTGTTGGCCGGGTTGCTCGTGAAGTCGCGTACCGCATTGGGCGGGGTCAGGACGACCGTCGCATCGAGCGGCAGCGTCGCCACCAGGTTGCCGCCGGAAACGGGACTGCCGAGATTCTGCGGACCGGGCGCACCCAGACGCTGGCCACCGCCCGCACTCGTGCCGTTGGTGTCGACGAAGTAGAAGTCCGCCGCGTTGTCGCCGGTGTCCTTCGGCGACGAGATCGTGCACGGTCCGAGCAGGTTGACGGCGCCGCCCTTGCCGCACTGGTCGCGTACCCACGCGTAATCGATCGAGAATGGCGTGAGCGCGGGATAGCCGTTGCCTTCCTTGTAAAGCACATTGCCTTCCGCCGTCGAACCCACCGCATCGAGGCGATTGGCCAGCGTGAAGCTGCCGCCGCCGCTGTTATTGTTGAACAACGCGATGCCCGCGTTATCGGCAATGTCGGTCGCATACGTGGCATTGCCGGTCGCCGTGCCGCTGCCCGAAGGATAGTTGCCGATCGAATAGCCTACGCTGTTCGTGCACAGGAAATGGCCTGCCTTCGGTATGAACGTCCCGTTCGGAATCGTGCACCGCACGATGCCATCCGATGCCGCGACCGCATAACCGGTGCCGCTCACCGATGCCACCGTGTGATTGAGATTGCCGTTGTTGTAGATTTCGATGAATTCGTCGTTGGCGCCATTGGGACCGCGCAAGCGGAATTCGCTGATGATCAGCGTCGGCGGCGTGGGTAGCGGCGTGAAGGTGATGTTGTCCACGCCCACCCAGTCGTTGAAGCTTCCCGGGCGCACGGCGACGGAGGTGATGGACGGATTGGCGAACGAGAGCACGAACTGCCCCGTCGACGCACCGGACACCGTACCCAACAGCACCGCTCCATTGTAGGCAAAGATCGTGACGTCGGCCCCGGTCGAGACACCGGCGAACGTGGCGCTGAATGACGAAACCGGCGTGCTGAAGGTGACAAGGAAGCTCGGGTCGCCATCTTCATTGAGCCATCCGCCAAAAGAACGAAGGATATTGCCACTGACCAGCGCCGGCGTTCCCAGGCCCCCGACATCGGCCCCGGTGGAAGAGACGATCGTCATGTCGGTGTTGGTGGCCCAGGGGGACATGGAAGTGCTCGATCCCGGCCCAATGAAGACGTTCGGCGTAAAGGTGGCCCCGATTGCGGCGTACTGATTGCTCAGCACCGTGCCTGCGGTCAGATCCTCGAAGTCGATCGTGACGGCCTGCGCAGTTTCCACACGCAAACCGACCAAGGACAGCACGAGACAGGCAAATACCGCGGTGCGAAGTGACGGTAGCGACATGAGCGATTCCCTGGTGTTTGGTGCGCAGCGCGCGACACGCATGCGTTGGGTGACGATCAGAATATCCACTCCGAGAATAGCCAAGGGTTCATCTCGCCGCAAGGGATGCGTTGCACTCGCAGGCCCTTGCCTGACTACGTCTGCGCGAATAACAACGCAGATTGCCTGTCACGCCGACTCCGTGTTCTACAACATGTAGACCAGGTCGCTGCCGACTACGGTGGTGGCAACGCCTTGGCCAGATTGGCGGTGGTGGCGCCTTTGTCGGAAAGCGTCACTGCGCCGCTGGCATTGATGTCGTACATGAAGGTAGACGCGGTCAGTGGTTGCGCCAGATGTGCATTGACCGCACCCGCATCCGAAACCGTTACCACGCGATTCTGGTTCACGTCGCCGCCGAGAAAGCCGGCGCGCACCCAGGCGTTGCCGGCGATGCCGCCGGCCGTGGCCATGACGCCGTTGAGCGCGAGCCGCACATATTGTTGATCGCCGACGGCGGCCAGGGGCACGATCACGCTGTTGCCGCTGATCGTTGTCGTGCCCAGCGTGGCACTGCCTTCAATGACAGCCGGCGTTGCGGCAGCAATGGCGCGATCAAAAGTCATCACAATGATTTGCGTCGGCCCCATTCGCGGCTCGACGGAGGGGTTGTCGAGGTCCAGGGACAGCGGCAGATCGAAGGTCCCCGCCGCGCCATGTACTTTGCGGGACACCGCGGAAACCAGGACGGGCGCCGCCGATGTGCTGCAGACAAGAGTCTGGTTGGGCGCGACACCGCCCAAGGTAAAGTTGTCGCAATGCTTTGCGTCCAGTATCAGCGACTTCGGACCAGGAACCCCCGTGCCCCCGCCGACACAGTCGAGCGTCTGGTTCGGCGCGACGCCCACTACGGCATAACTGGTGCAGTTGGGGTTGATAACGGTGAGTAATGAAGCATTGGACGAGCCTGCGCCCGCGATCGACAGAATCGCGAGGCTAATGGCAAATATTTCAGGCTTGTGGTTACTCATGGCATGCACTCCTGCGGTGTTGTGTAACTGACTGCGCAACACGCTGGAAGTTCGCGGATAACAAACCAATACGATTCCATATCGGTCAAGTTCTCGTCAAATCGGCAAAACACCACGTATTTTATGCCACCGGCATTGCAAAAGCTTGCACGGGCGACAAGCGGCCGGTGCCCTCATAAGTTATTGATAGTTATGAATACTCTACCGAGGCGGCCGGGCGACAGCCGGCTCCTCTATACTCGCCGTCCCTTCTTTGACGGAAAGTGGCGAGGCAGCGCATGAATTGGAAGATGAGCGAGAACTCGCTGTTCGCGATCCTGCTGCGCTCGTCGTGGTGGATCAGCGTCGCCATTGCCGGTGTGGTGAGCGCCGCGGCATTCGCGTTGCTGCCCGAGGCCTACCGCAACGCCGGCATCGTCAGCGGTATGCCATTCCTGATCGTTGGCTGCATCGCCGCGTGGAAACAGTTCCAGGCGCCGTCCAAGGGCCGGATTGAAAGCACGCTGACCGCCGTGCGTGCGATGTCATGGGTCGAATTCTCCCGCGCCATCGAGGCCGCCTGGCGGCGCGATGGATACGAGGTACGCGCCATCGGCGGAGACACCGCCAATTTCGAAATCATGAAGGACGGGCGCACGATGCTCGTGAACTGCAAGCGCTGGAAGGTGGCGCAGACGGGGGTCGACGCCCTGTCCGACCTCCACGCCATGAAGGAATCGCGCGACGCGCAAGGATGCATCTACATTGCCGTCGGCGCGATCACCGACAATGCCCGCGCGTTTGCCATCAAGCATTCGATCAAGCTGGTGGGCGGAGCCGAGCTCGCGCAGTTGCTGCCCGGCGAACGGCGCGGCAGGCGACCCAGGTAGCTAGGGTGCCGGCAGCGCGTGCGTCAAATTGGCGTTGGTGATCACCTTGTCACCCAGCGTAAGCGTGCCGCTGGCATTGATGTCCGCCAAGTAGTTTCCGGCGGAGACAGGCTGCGCCAATTGCGCGTTCACCAGCCCCAAGTCCGCCAGGGTCACCACGCGACTGCCATTGACATCGCCGACCAGGAATCCGATCCGCGCGTAGCCGCCGACGCCTCCTGCGCCACCGTCGGCCGCGGTGACACCCGTTAGCGAAACGCCAACGTACTGCTTGTCGTTCACGCCGGACAGCGTGACGACAACATCGTTGCCGCTGAAAGTCGGATTGGGGTTGGCAACGGTCGCCACACCCTCGCTCTTGAAGACCGTGGCGCTGACGATCGGCTTGTCGAATGTGAACACGATCGAATGCAGCGGACCTTGCCTCGGTTCCGTGGTGGGACTGAGTGGCGTCTGAGCCAAGGGGAGGTCGAAGGTACCCACCGCGCCATGCGTCTTGCGTGACGCGATGCCGAGCAGCACCGGCGTCGTGCCCAGAACGTCGAACGCATAACTCGCGCCGGGATTCAGTGCGTCTCCGCTGGTGACCATACCGCTGATGACGACACCGTGCTCGGCCTTGTCGTACGTTGCGGTGGCATCGCAAAAGCCTACCCCCGCGGGAATCGTGCAGGTGAGTGTCCCGCTCAACGCTCCGGTGCCGATCGCGAGCGACAATTGCACGTCGGTCGCCAAAGTGACATTGCGCATCTGATCGTTCGCATCGCGCGCGAAGACCCTGATCGGGAACGGCGCGTTCACATGGGCAAAGAGCGACTGATTGGATGGGCCTTCAATCGCCAGCTTGGTCGGCATGCCGAAGGCTGCGGGCGCGATCCGCGTCACGCCGTTGGCGTCGGTCACGTACAGATTGTCTTGTGCGTCCAACGCCACGCCGCGCGGAAACGTCAGCGTCGCAAACGTGACCAGCACGGACGGCGGCTGGTAGACACCACCCACCTTCGGAATTTTCACGACGTCGACATTGCCAGTGACGAAGACAGTGCCCGCGCTGTCGACGGCAACTCCATACAGCGTAGCCCAATTGACCAGCGACGGAAGCGAGGTCGGGGGCTGATACACCCCTCCGGCCAGCGCCAAGCGCTTCACTACACTGTTACCCGCGTCCACGACGTAGAGATTGCCGCCGCCGTCCAGCGCAAGTCCCGCGGGTGTGCTGAAGCCGCCGCCCGCCGGCAGCGTGATCGGCGCCTGGTAAACGCCGCCCACCAGCGGAATCTGCTTGACCGCGTTGTGATTCGTGTCCGCGACGTAGACATTGCCGGCGGCGTCCACGACAACGCCATTGGGTTGGTCGAAGCCGCCGCCGTCGGGCAGGTTGACAGGGGGCTGGTAGACACCGCCGACCAGTGCAATCTTCTTCACCGCATTGGCGAGCATGTCGCTGACATACAGGTTGCCGGCGCCATCGCGTGCGACTGCAGCTACCGAGGATAGCCCCATACCAATTGCCAGGTCTTCGGGAAACGCATTCAGGCCACCGGCGAGGCCGATCACCGCCACCTTGCCGCGCTCTCCGACATAAATGTCTCCGCCACCATCGACCACGACGCTCGACGGAAAATAGAAACTCGCGTCAGAGGGCAGCGCCACGGCCGACGGATAAGGAATTCCCCCGGCGGACAGGAACCAGACCGCATTGTTGTAGTCATCGGCGAAATACAGATTGCCGGACGCGTCGACGGCCACCCCCGCTCCGCCCGGTGCCCCATCCACCAACACCGGGGCCTGGTAAACGCCGCCCACCAGGGCAATCTTGAGCGCACCGGCATAAACGTTTCCGGCTCCATCCACAGCGACTGCGGTTATCGAGTTGTAAAATCCCGGCAGCGTCGTCGGCGCTTGATAGGTGCCGGCAACCAGCGCAATCTTCTTGATCGCATTGTTATCGGTATCCGCCACGAAGACGTTTCCGGCGCCGTCGACAGCCACGGCGAATGGATGATTGAAACCTGTACCTGAGGGAAGCGTGACCGGCGCCTGATGTACGCCGCCAACCAGCGCGATTTTCTTGATGGCATTGTTCCAGCTGTCAGCAACGAAAACATTGCCGGCGGCGTCCGCAGCGATTCCATACGGATTGAGATAGCCACTGCCAGCGGGCAACGTTATCGGCGCCCCGTAGACGCCACCCGCCAGTGGCACTTTCTTGATGGCATTGTTGCCGGTATCGGCAATGTAGAGGTTGCCGCCCGCGTCCACCGCGACACCGCCGGGATGGGCGAGCCCTCCGGCGACCGGCAGCAGCGTCGGCACGTCAAAATGGTTTCCGTTGCGCGAGATTTTACGGATCGAGTTGTAGTGGGTATCTGCCACGTAGACGTTTCCGGTGCCATCGACCGCAACGCCGCGCGGACCAAAGTACATGGCGCGGCTGCCGGCCCAAGGCATGTTGACCGGAGGCGTCGCAGCCCGGCCCATGCCGGGAATCTGCCAGACGCTTTGATACAGGCTGTCCGCGATGTAGACGCTGCCGTAGGCATCGACCGCCAGGCCTGGCGTCGTGAAGTCATCGCCGGACACCAACGTGACGGGCGCCTGGTATATGCCACCGACCAGCGCATACACCGACAGGCGACGCCCGACGCCGGCAAATAGAGCGCTTGCGTAGACATTGCCGCCGCTATCGACAGCAAGCCCGGCGTATCCGGTTTCCGGATTGGCATCGCCGACTTTCACCGGCGGCTGAAACACGCCACCGGAGAGAGCAATTTTCTTGATCGCACCGCTGCCGAGATCGTTGACGAACACGTTGCCGGCGCTATCCAACGCGAGGCTCCACGGACTGCTGAAACCCGTGCCCGCAGGAAGCGCCGTGGGTGCCTGGTAGTTGCCGGCGACCAGCGCGATACGCTTGACGGCGTTGTTGTAGCTGTCGGCGATGTAGACATTGCCGCCCGCGTCGACGGCGATGCCAACAGGATTCCTGAAGCCGGTGCCCGCAGGCAACTTCGCGGGATTCTGGTAGACACCACCGACCAGTGGAATTTTCCAGGCAGCGTTGTTCGAGCTGTCGGTGACATACACATTACCGCTTGCATCGACGGCGACACCGCCCAGGCGCCCGAATCCGATGCCGGCGGGCAACGCGACGGGCGGGAAGAACACCCCCCCGCCCCGGGCAATCTTGCGCACCGCATTGGTATCGGCGACGAAGAGGCTGCCCGCACTATCGACAGCCACTGCCGACGGGCCGCTTCTGAAGCCGCCGGGCATCATCACCAACTGCGCATGGGCGAAATGCGCAACCAGCCCGCCAATGACAGCAAGTACCAGTTGGCCGGTACGCAAGCGCCTCATTGCAAGCGCCTCATTGCAAGCGCCTCATTGCAAGCGCCTCATCGCAAGCGCCCACTCCCTACAGGCTTGTGCACGTTTCATGTTTCAGCCCGCACGGCGGCGAAGGAACACCATTCCCGACACCGCGGCGAGCACGCCCAGCAGCAGGATCATCGGCAGCGACAACGCAGGCACCGGCGTGGAGGCTACGGCCGCGGTGAGGTCGGTATTGACGATTCCCGCAACGACGCCCGTCGTGCAATTCCAGGTGATGGCGGAGCTGTAGATGCGGACGCCGGTGAGATTGATACCGCTGTAGACGAATATGGTCCCGGTTACCGGCGTATTCGCCGGAACGTTAAGGCCCCAAAGTGCCGGCGTTCCAAATCCATAGCTTCCACTACCGATCGGGCCGTTCTCCCCGGTCCAGGTGTAGCCTGCAAAGCCCGGTGCCGTAATCGCAAACGTATCGGAGAATCCGGCGCCTTCATTGGAAACGATTGTTGCCAGTGGGTTGTTGGCGGGCGGCGCACTGCATGTGTTGGCGAATCCCCCGCCAGCTGCCGTAATGACTATCGAAGCGGGCGACACTGCTTGTGCGGACGTATTCAACAGCAACGCCAGAAGCCCCCCTGCCAGTGCCATGCTGCGATAAGTATGTGCCACGACCTCCCCCCATCCCGAGTGTCGACCGACGGTAGAGAATCTACTCCAAGTGCACGTCAAACAAAACAAGCGGGCCGCTCACGAGCGAGCGTGAATCGCTGTCAGGTAACGTTTTCGGTTGCGGGGCTTCGCGCTGAGACCACGGGCACGAGGCCGAACGACGGCTAGGGCGGTGGGAGCGCGTGCGTCAGGCTGCTGTTGGTGATGACTTTGTCCGCCAGCGAAAGCGTGCCGCTGACATTGACGTCCTTCAGGTAGTTTGCCGCGGTCACCGCCTGCGCCAACTGCGCGTTGACCTGCCCCACGTCGGTCAGCGTCACCACCCTGCTCTGGTTCACGTCGCCCGCCAGGAACCCGAGCCGCACCGATCCTGTGCCGCCCGTACCGCCGTCGGTGGATCCAACCGCGCCGAGGGAAATCGTAACGTACTGCTGGTCCAGAACGCCGCTGAGTGGAACGACGACGTCGTTGCCGCTGAACGTCGCCGTACCCACCGTTGCCGTCCCCTCCGAGACGGATGGCACCGCCGCGTTGACCGGCTTGTCGAAGGTGAACACGATCGAATGCGTTGGCCCCTGCCTCGGTTCCGTTGTCGGATTGAGCGGCGTTGCCGCCAACGGGAGACTGAACGAGCCCGCGGCGCCATGGGCCCGGCGCGACACCACGCCTTGCAGAGTCGGCGCAACATTCAGCCCCGTCAGGTTCAGCGTATCGATGCCGATATAGTCGCCCCCGGCGTTGGTATTGGTGACGAAAAAACGCATGCCGATTCGGCCCGAGTTGGAGCCCACCGGCAAGCCCGAAAGTACGACCGAATACTTGGTCCACGCCGTGGGATAGGTCGCCGCGGCCTGCGTGGGATTGATGTCGAACAACAGCGTCGTGAAGCTACCAACCGAGGCATCGGTGGTGCCGACGCTGGTGCAGCTGGCGCCAATGCACAAGCGCACTTCGAGCCGGTCCGTGGAAGTCGTGGCCGATGTACGCGTGTAGAACGAAAGCGTTTCGCCGTTCTGCAGTGTCGTCAGCGCCGGTGAAAGCAGCCAGTTGCTGATGTTGCCGCCCAGTCCGGCGTTGAGAAAGTTGGCCGCCACATAGCTGTTGGTGGCGCCCGCCTGGGAAGGGAAAATGGCGCTGTTACCCTGGAACCACCCCGTAGCGCCCACCGCGTTGCTGTTGTTGGTGAAGATCCAGCCGGCGGCCGCGAGCGTCGTGATGTCGTCGAAGTTCTGGGTGAGCTGCTGACCATGGGCGCCAAAGGACGCCACCGCGGCGATCGCCGCCAGTGCCGACTGCGCGACGCGCGTGAATCGCGACCGCCCGCCGCCGGCTACCATCCGATGTCCTGCAACAGTTTGAACGTCAAATCGAACGGCGGAGTCACCTGGTGCGTGAGGTCGGCGTTGATTGCCGGTTCCATGAGCTGATTCGGGAACATGCGCGCGTCCCAGTGCGAGACCGACGATCCGCCCTGGAAGGGATTGGGCGTGTACATGAACGGGCGGCCGACGGCATCGGCGAACTGCAGCCCGGAATTGTCAACGCCAAGAGTTACCAACATTCCCGAATGGGTGCGCGAGCGGAACTGCAGAAAATTCTTGAGTGACAGTCCGTCGGCCATCGTGATGCGCACCGACGGAATGGTGATCGAGGGATCGGTTCCACCCAATCCCGGCGGCGGCGTACCCGCGACATTGTCGACGACGATGGCGCCGATTGCGCCCGCCGCCTGCACAATCGCCACTTTCGCGGTGAACCCACACGTGCCACGGTCAATCATCGCGATCTTGCCGTTGACCGCGGCGGCATTGGCCGCCGATAACGCCGCGCAGGCCAGTCCCACGTTGGGCGCAGTATCGAACACCGGCATCACCTCGCCGGTGACGCCAGGACTGGCGAGCGGCGGACCGAATGTAGCGGTACCCACCAGGTAGGTGCCGGCGAGGCTGGCCGGCGCGGTGACGGTGAGATTAGGTATGCCCGGCGCGAGCACCGACGGCACGGCCGCCACGACATTGGGGCCGTTCCATACCAAGGTGCCACCGATCGCCGAGGCCACCCGTTGGCCGTTGCTCATGTTGGACCAGAGCAGATTGGCGGAGTTGTCGAACAGAAAACGATCCCAAACCGACGGAAGCGCGCCCAAAAAGGCGCCCGTTGCGCCATTGGTGAACGTCTGGAAGCCCAATCCGTGGGCCAATTCGTGCGTCAGGACGGTGACGAAGTCGACATTGTTGCCATGATTGGCGTCGAGCCCAAGGTAGAAGAAAATTCCGGTGAGACAGTTGGCCTGGCCCAGGTTCACGTTGAACCGCGCGCGAATCTGCGCACTGGCAGGGTCCTGGTTGACGCCGGACAGTTTGTTGGCGAGCGCAAACGAATACCACGTCGCGGGAAATGGCGCGCCAGGGAAGCTGCTGTACGCTGCCGTGGCGCCGGCACTTCCCAACACGGCCGCGGTCGCGGTGCAGCTCAATGCCGTGAACCCGGCATCGATCGTGATGAAAACGCTGCTCGTGAGCGTGGCGCCCCATTTGTCGGCCGCGGACTGAAAGGCGATCAACCGCTGCTGGCCCAGGGTCGTGCCGGCATTGCCTCCCACCGGCGCGGCAATCGTGGCATCGTTGAAGCCAACGCCCGCCGGATCGCTGTTGATGATGATGACGGTCGCGGCAGCACGCGCAACTTGCGCGCCGTACGCGCACGCCGCGATCAGCAGAACCAACAGCCCGAGCCTACTTCTCATCGAGCGTCGACTTTTTCTGGATCGTGCCCACGGCATTGCTGCTCTGTGGCAGCGCTGCGGCAGTCAACGCCGTGCCCGGCACGCACTCCATGTCGAGTCCGCCGCCGGCCCTCTTGCTCGCCAGCATATAGCTGTCGAACGACGGATCAAGCCGGGCGCCAAGGGAACCGTCCCGTCCGGCAAATAGTTGTGGCACCGATGTGAATCGGGCTTCCACCGGCTGCCGAGCCAGCGCTTGCAGGTCTTCCTGCTCAGGCGGACGGATCTGGCCGGTGACCGGATCGATGAATATCATCAGGCCCGCGCCCGTCCCCTGCACCGCCAGCGTCGGTGCGGCCTTGGAAGCCGCTGGGGACGCCTGTGCGGCCTCACGCGCTTGCCAAAGATATTGGGCAGCGGCTCCCGAACTGCCGACGGCGGCGGCGATCACGAGAGCTGCAGTCACGAACGCATTCATCGGACTTCCCCTTCATGCGCCATTGGGCACGTGCAACCAAACAGACAATCAACCTTGGATCATGGGCGCGGGCTGCCGGCCGGTCAAGTTTGCCGCGTAGTGCCGTTCAATCCAACCGCTCACAACGATCGGCCCGCAATCCGGTCGACTTGTCCTACAAGCATTTCAGAATTCGGGAGGCGAAGATCCGCGTACTTCCGTGGCAGTCTTGTGCACCCACGACGGTATCAAGGAGATATGAAAAATGATCCATCAGCTCAAGGACGTGATGAGCCGTGATGTCCAGGTCATCAGCCCGGACATGACCATCGAAGAAGCCGCGCGGACAATGTGCGACGGCGATTTTGGAATGATGCCGGTTGGCGAGAACGATCGCATGATCGGCACTATCTCTGATCGTGACATTACAATTCGCGCGGTGGCGAAGGGCAAGGGTCCCTCGACCAAGGTACGCGACATCATGTCGTCGGGAATTTTCTGGGCCTACGAGGACGAGACGGTCCAACAGGCAGCCAAACTCATGAGTGAACACCAGGTTCGGCGGCTTCCCGTCGTGAATCGGGAAAAGCGCCTGGTAGGTATCGTCGCGCTGGGCGATTTCGCGGTTGACCACTCGGAGATCACCCCCGCGGCCGAAGCCCTTTCCAAAATCTCCGAGCCGTCCTGACCAGGCAAAACGTCCGTGCGCGCACTCGGAACACGTGCGTGGCTCCTGCTCAAGAAGTCCGTCAATGCGTGGATTGACGATTACGCCCCGAGCATGGGGGCCGCGTTGTCGTACTACACGCTGTTCTCCATTGCCCCGCTGCTGATCATCGTGATCGCCGTGGCGGGTGCCGTACTGGGCCACGATGCCGTGCGCGGAGAGGTTGCCGCGCAACTAAGCACACTTCTCGGGCGGGATGGGGCGGCGGGAGTGCAGGGCCTGATTGAAAGCGCAAGCGAGCCCAGGGAGGGGTTCCTTGCTTCCGCGGTCAGTGTCGTCTTCCTGATCATTGGCGCGACGACGGTTTTCGCAGAATTGCAGAGCGCGCTTGACCGGGTCTGGCGCGTCGCGACCCCGCCCACCGCGCACGGAATCATCACACTGTTGCGCACTCGCCTGTTTTCTTTCGGCATGGTGCTGTGCCTGGGATTCCTGCTGCTGGTTTCGCTGGTCGCCAGTGCCGGTCTCGCCGCGCTCGGGGAATGGTGGAGTGGCTCGTTGCGCATTCAGGGCCTTCTGCTGCAGACAATCAACATTGCCGTCTCGTATGTTTTGATTACTTCGGTCTTCGCCATGATCTACAAGATCATGCCGCGCGCCCGCATTGCCTGGAGCGACGTCTGGGTTGGCGCGGCGGTAACCGGCCTGCTGTTTGAAGTGGGCAAATTCCTGATCGGGCTTTATCTCGGGAAGTTCGCCGTCACTTCCGGCTTCGGCGCGGCAGGCTCCCTCGTCGTCCTGCTTGTCTGGGTTTATTACTCCGCGCAAATATTTCTGCTGGGCGCCGAGTTCACTTGGGTATACGCGACGGAGCACGGATCGAAGGTGGGTGAACCGCAACCGTCTGCGCGAATCCGCGTTAGTCCTTAACGAAATTTCCCATCGGTCCTACAGCAATCGAATTTCCGGCGGCCCACCATCACGTCAGCTTCGCGCTGGACGGTCATGGCGGTTCGAACTGCCAGCTGCGCTGCGATTACTTCATCCATCTTCCAAGGAAAAGACATGGCCAACGACGTAACCCCAAGGACTCAACTCCGCAAACCCGGTGAACCAAAAATTGGCGACCTGAACCTCGATCCCATCACGGGCGAGCCCGGCTCGCATCCGGTCGGTACCGGTGTCGGCGCCACCGGCGGCGCATTGGCAGGTGCCGCCATCGGTACCGTTGGCGGTCCGGTCGGCATGGCTGCCGGTGCGGTCATCGGTGCGATCGCAGGCGGACTCGCCGGACATGCAGCAGGCGAAGCGACCAACCCCACCGCAGGCGGAGAACCCGAACAGCATGAGATCGGCACCGGTGTCGGTGCGACGGGTGGCGCGCTGGCCGGCGCCGCCATCGGCGCTGTCGGCGGGCCGGTAGGCATGGCAGCTGGTGCCGCGATTGGGGCGGCGGCCGGCGGGCTGGCGGGCAAGGGCGCGGCGGAAGTCGTGAACCCCGATCCCACTGACCATCTGCGCGAACATAACCTGGCCAAAGGCACGGGTGCGGGCGCGGGCGCACTCGCCGGCTCGGCGATTGGTGCAGCGGGCGGCCCCGTTGGCATGGCCGCCGGTGCGGTGATCGGTGCGTTGGCTGGCGGTCTGGCCGGTGAAGGTGCCGGTGAGGTCGCCAATCCGAAATCGTCGGATCATCTCAGCCATCACCACTTGGCGACGGGCAGCGGTGCCGGGGCGGGTGCGGCAACGGGCGCGGTCATCGGCTCGGTCGCAGGTCCGGTGGGCATGGCAGCCGGCGCGGCGATCGGCGCAATTGCAGGAGGTGCCGCGGCAAAAGGCGCGGCCGAAGTGGTCAACCCCAAAGCGGGCGATGCGCTGGGTGAACATCATCTGGGCACCGGCGTCGGCGCGGGCGGTGGAGCTGCCGCGGGTGCAGCGCTGGGCGCAGTGGGCGGACCGGTGGGCATGATCGCCGGCGCTGCCATTGGCGCTGCCGTGGGTGGCGCAGCAGGTAAGGGCGTAGCTTCGGCAGTGAATCCGGCTGCGGAAGACACGTATTGGCGCGGCTCGTATGTCAACGCGCCCTACTACGCGTCGGGCCGTAGCTACGACGACTACCAACCCGCTTACCGTTTGGGCTACGACAGTTTCTCGCGCATGGGGGGCCGCTTCGAACAGTCCGAAGAACGGCTCGCACGCGAATGGGACACCGTGAAGGGAACGTCCAGGTTGACGTGGAATGAAGCGAAGTACGCGACCCGCGCCGCATGGGATCGCGTCGAACGCGCCATTCCGGGCGACTTCGACGGCGACGGCAAGTAAGAGCAGCCTAAACAATCGCGGACATCCACGTCTGCGGCAACAAAAAATGGCGCGGCGCCCTTACCGGGTGCCGCGCCATTTCCTTTGGTATCGGTGGGATTTAAGCGCTGCCCTTCGACGTCGGAACGTTGCGCGTTATAGCGTATTGGTGGAGAACGTGTCGCAGACTTTCGGACTGCCGGACTCTATGCCGCGCTTGAACCAGCGGGTGCGTTGTTCCGAAGTGCCGTGCGTGAATCCTTCGGGCACCACTCGCCCCTGCATTTGCCGCTGCAGGCGATCGTCGCCTATGGCGTTGGCGGCGGCCAGCGCCTCCGCAATGTCCCCGCTATCCAATTGCTTCATTACGCCTGCTTGATAGCCCCATACGCCGGCGTAGCAATCAGCTTGCAGTTCCAGGCGTACCGACATGCGATTCGCGTCAGCCTGTGACGATTGGCCGCGCGTCGCTTCGACCTTCCGGAACGTGCCCGTCAGCTGTTGCACGTGATGCCCCACCTCGTGGGCGATGACGTACGCCTGTGCGAAGTCACCGGGGGATTGGAAGCGTGTCTGGAGGTCGCGGAAAAAGGCGAGGTCGATATAGAGTTTTTCGTCCTGCTGGCAATAGAAAGGACCCATCGCCGCTTGCGCCAATCCGCATGCCGACCGCACCTGCCCGTTGTAGAGGACCAGCGTCGGCGGACGATACTGCGCATTCGATTGCTGGAAAATGGCGCTCCACACCTGTTCCGTGCTGCCCAGGACCTTGGCGACAAACTGGCCCTCGACGTCGGCCGGCGCACCCTTTGGCGCAGTGCGGGTTTCCGCCTGCGAGCCCCCCTGTTCCACCGCGTTCATGACGATTCCCGGGTCAAAGCCCAGGAAGTAGGCGATGAGCGCGATCACCACGCCACCCACGCCCAATCCGCCTGCTGCCATTCCCATTCCGCGCCGATCTTCGACGTTGCCGCTCGCTTGCTGGTCGCCTAGTTGCATTATTTACTCCTGCACGAAAGTCGCACCGCCGTGTGCCGTATCGCCGATGCTATTTGGAGGAAAGGCGGGCATTCGGAATCTTGCCCGCCGCTTGGCTCGCGGCGAACGACTGTCGCAAGCGCTCACCAGCGAATTGCTGTGCATCTTGTGCCTTGGCAACGACGGCCGCCATTCCGAAGAATTCATGCGTAACCGCGGTGTAGGTCTTGTGTTCGACCTTGACGCCTGCCTTGCTCAATGCGGCCGCCAGCATGTCGCCATCGCTGCGAAGAGGATCGATCTGCGCATTGACCATCGTTACCGCCGGAAGTCCCTTCAGGTCGGCGTGCACAAGGTCCAGTCGCCAATCGTTCGCGTCGCCAGGCTTGGACATCGTCTTGTCGACGAACCATTTCATCATCGCCTTGTTCAACGGCTTGGCCTTTTCTCCGTCGCGATACGACGGCGTGCCGAAGTTGCTGACTTGCGCTATCGGGTAAACGGCAAGCACGTGCACTGGCTGCGGGCCGCCCGCGTTGCGCGCAGCGATCGCCGTCGCAACCGCAAGATTCCCGCCCGCGCTTTCGCCAGCCAGGGCAATCTGCGCGGAGTCGGCATTGATGGAAGCGGCATTCGCGGTAGCCCACTGGTAGGCCGTGAACGCGTCGTCGTGCTGTGCGGGGAACTTGGCCTCAGGCGCACGACGGTAGTCGACTGATAGGACCACCGCGTTTGCCTGTTTCGAAAGTCCGCGTGCGCCGCCGTCGTACGTGTCCTTGTCGGCGATGACCCAGCCGCCGCCGTGGTAGTAAACAATCAGCGGGAAGGGTCCCGCACCCGACGGCGTGTAGACGCGAACCGGCAGCGCCTCGGCCGACCCAGGAATCGTCATGTCCTTGCTCGTCACGCCGGGAACGAGGGACGTTGGCGCGGTGTCCTTGCCCCGCTGCTGCAGCACCACTTTGACGGCATCGGCGGGCGACGGCTGCTTGCGTGCTTCTGCGGCGTCCAGCGTCTCGATCGGCTTGCCGTGCAAGGTGGCGAGCGCGTCGAGAACGGCCTGCATGTCGGTATCAGCCTTGTACTTCGTCCCGGTCTTGGTGGTCGGAGCCATCGCCCCCGGATCGGCGGCCAGCGCGTTGCCGAAGAACGCAACTGCAACGAGCGCCGTCAGCACTGCGCGCGCGCCCCCATGCTGCAGGGCTTCCATGCCGCGGTACATTGAGCGGTGTTGCAATGATGAAAATGAAATAAGCACAGCGGTCGCCTCGGGTTAGTAAAGGGGTATGCCGCCGCTGCAATTTTGCGAGGCGGCTGGGTCTGCAGATCCTCAACTCCGACCGTCGCGCCGTCTGTACGACAACGCACACTGCGGACGCCGGTTGCACTGCGCAACGTTGGCATTTCGGCCACTTCATTTTCTGTTGGGCCTCCGCACGCTGTACATTGTCGCCTTCACCCTGAAATTGGCACCAAATTGGGAGTCTTCATGCGTGTTGGTCTGCGGCGACTTGTTCTGGTCCCCTTCCTGGGCTTCTTCTGCGCAGCGTCCTTCCCGCTGATTGCGCAAACGGTTTACAGCGCCTCGGGATCCGCCAACGTCAACACCACCGTCGTGTCTTTCCGCACGGCGCTCGGCCCGCTGAATCCGAACACGGCCGGCAGCGCCGGTAGCGGCCGGAGAGAGATCAATTGGGACGGCGTGCCGGACGCACTCGCCACGCCCAACAATCTGCCCTTCAATTTCTTCAACGTGAACTCGCCGCGCGGTACGGTATTCTCCACGCCCGGGACGGCTGTCCAGGTCAGCGCAAACTCGGGTGTGACGACGACGAAGTTCGGCAATATCAACGCCACCTACCCCGCGCAATTCACGACGCTTTCCGCGCAGCGGCTCTTCACCGCCATCGGAAGCAACGTTCTGGACGTGACGTTCTTCGTTCCGGGCAGCACCACGCCGGCGAACGTGACAGGCTTTGGCGCCGCCTTCACCGACGTCGACGTTGCCAGTACGTCGTCCATCCAGTTCTTCGACAGCGCTGGCACGTCGCTTGGGACGTACTTTGTTCCGGCAGCCCCGACCGACCTTTCGTTCGTGGGAGTCATTTTCAGCACGGCCTCGGTCGGGCGGGTGCGCATCACCAGTGGCAACGCCGCGTTGGGGCCCAACGACAGTCCTCCCGCCACCGACGTGGTGGTCATGGACGACTTCATCTACGGCGAGCCGGTGGCGGCGAACGTAGCTCCTGTGCTGCAGGGTTCCGTATTGCGCAAAGTGCATGGCGCGGCCGGACCGTTCGACCTGACGCTATCACCCGTGTTGACCGCGCCGACGACGGAACCGCGGGCCGGTCCTGCGCACCAGCTCGTGTTCACTTACGACAAGCCGCTCAACGCGGCCATCGCCGCGGTCACGGAAGGTGTCGCGGGAATCAGCAGCACGATCGTCGGCAGCACGGTGGTGGTGAACCTCAGCGGCGTCACCAACGCGCAATATGTGACCGTGTCCCTGACCGGTATCGGATCGACCGACGGCGGCGCCGGCGGCACCGGTACGGTGCGGGTTGGACTTCTCGAGGGCGACGTGAGCCAGAATCGCATTGTGACCGTGGCGGACCTGGGCCAGGTGAATGCGCAATTGGCGCAACCGCTGACCGCCGCAAACTTCCTCAAGGACGTCAACGCGAGCGGTGCGCTGACCGTCGCCGACAAGGGACTGACCAACGCGAAGTTGACGACGTCGCTGCCGGCGCCGTAGTGGCGCGCATTGGGGGTAGGCCGAGGAGATCGACTGTTTCGCTGTCGCGTCCCGTCATTCCCGATGGCCGCGCCTTTGTGGGGCCGAGAGCGTGGCGATTATCGGGCAGGAGCGCGGACGCCTACCCCCGGCACACTTCGCGATCAGTTCCTTGAGCAATCGGCGCATGCGGCCAAGGTCGGTCATGCGAACCTCGATCAATGCCAGCTTGTGTTCGGCAAGCAAGCGCGTCTCGCGGCAATTTTGGCCGTCTTCCAGAAGCAGCAATTCCTTCACCTCTTCCAGCGTGAAGCCGAGTTGTTGCGCGCGCTTGATGAAATGCACCCGCGTCGCGGCGGCCGGGGCGTAGCGACGCTGTCCGCCAAGGGGCTTCGGCGGCTCGTCCAAAAGCCCGCGTCGCTGGTAATAGCGAACCGTCTCCACGTTGACTCCTGCAGACTTCGCCAAGCTGCCAATCGTAAGGTTTTCGCTCATTGTTCGACCCATTGACTCCGTACCATGGTACGGGATGTATGTTACTCCTGAGATCAACTTTTCGGAGCGTTTGGAATGGCGGCATTGAATGCTAAAGGCTCGCTGGTTGCGGGCGTGCTGGCGGGGATCAGCGCCTCCGTATGCTGCGTGGGACCGCTGGTACTCCTCGCACTCGGTATCAGTGGAGCGTGGATCGGCAACCTCACGGCACTGGAACCGTACCGACCGGTATTCATCGGCCTGACGTTGCTCTTCATCGGTCTTGCTTTCCGCAGGCTCTATCTCGTACCACGGGTCTGCGTCCCCGGCACGCCATGCGCCGATCCGCAGACGAGCAAGGGGCAGCGCATGATCTTCTGGATCGTCGCGACGTTGCTGTTGAGCCTGCTGGCCGTACCGTCGGTCGCGCCACTCTTCTACTGAAAGGAAACCAAAATGTTCAAGCTGCTTCTCATCGCCCTTCTCATTGGCCCGCTCAGCGCCTTGGCGGCCAGCCCGCAAACGGTAGTGCTCGACGTGAAGAACATGACGTGCGAGTTGTGCCCGATCACGGTCAAGGGCGCGCTGAGCAAAGTCCCCGGTGTCGCGGACACCAAAATCGACTTGGCCACAATGACCGCAACAGTGAAGTTTGACCCGGACAAGGCTAATGTCGCTGCGCTGGTAAAGGCGACGACCAATGCCGGCTTCCCCTCCGCGCCGCACCGGTGAAAAGTGGTGAGCACCGTCGTTCTCGAATCGGTATTGACCTGTCCGCATTGCGGCTACTCCAAGTCGGAGACAATGCCGACCGATGCCTGCCAGTTCTTTTATGAATGCGCGGCCTGCGGGAGCCTACTACGTCCCAATGCCGGCCACTGCTGTGTGTTCTGCTCGTTCGGGACAGTAAGTTGCCCACCGATGCAGCAACAACGAGGCTGCTGCCAGCGCGTCTAGGTTCCGGCGGCGCGGCATCGGCTTCCCGCAGGATCTTGACCATCTGTTGCTCGTTGTAACGGCTCTTGCGCATATGCCCCTCGCTGTCCCAAGGAGCCGTTCTTCCAAATTTCAGCGGGTACGAAAATCCCCAGGCAGGCCAGATCACTTCCGGCAAGTGGTCTAGGGTTTGGGACGATCTACGCTGCGCGATGTGGGCCGAGCGCGTGCGCAGTTGCGCGCGTTGCTGGGCAACGACATCAAGTTGGTTCCTTCGGAGAGCGGCGAGTTTCTCGAGGCGGAAATCGCGCTGGCAGACGAGCGGATGGTGAAGCTCGCTGCAAATTCCCTGAAGAATCAAGGAAGAAATAATGTGGTTGCGGGGGTAGGATTTGAACCTACGACCTTCGGGTTATGAGCCCGACGAGCTGCCAGGCTGCTCCACCCCGCGTCAGAAGGGTAATTATAGCGCGTAGACGCCCCGCGGGTCAATCGGCCGTCAGACCAGGAACCCCAGGTCCGTCGTCGGGAAATTGTGCAGATTGGGAAACACGGTATTCAAGTCGCTGGCATTGGCGCCCATCCACTTGCCGAGTGTTGCCGCATATTGATCGACGGAGTTCGTCGGTATCAGTCGCCCCTGCCCCGCATCCACCGGATTGCCCGCGCCGACCTGCATGTTGTGGAACGTGCCGTAGATCTTGTGCCCGATCGTGGCCCCGCCCATCACCAGGTGGTGCGAGCCCCAACCGTGATCGGAGCCCTTGCCGTTCGACGTGAGCGTGCGGCCGAAATCGGATTCGGTGAATGTCGTGACGTTGTTCTGCACGCCCAACTCCACCGTGGCGTCGTAGAACGCCTTGAGTCCGGCGTCAACCTGGCCCAACAGGTCGGCATGCTTGCCGTAAAGGATCAGCGGCGCGCCCACGGGCGGTTGAAGGGCGCTGCCGCTGGCATCGAACTGGTCGCTGTGGTTGTCGAAGCTGCCGCCGACCGACACGAAGAATATTTGCCGCTTGACGCCCAACGCCTGCCGCGCCGCAATCATCATTGCCACTGATCGCAGTTGCGCAGCCAGCGGATTGCCGGACGGGAACACCGTGTTGATCGTGTTCTTCTGCGTGTAGTTGCCGTTGACGTCGGGACCGTTGTACAGCGACGCCAGGATGAAGTCGTTGATCGTGACCGAGCGCGTGGCCACATCGCCGAACTGATCCTCCATCGTATTGGTGCGCGCCATCGTGATGCCGTTCTGGTACACGTTCTGCGGCTGCGCGCCGTTGACGCCGGCGTCCCAGTCGCGCCATGCGCGGATGCGCTGCACGATCGGCACATTGGGCTGCGCCGCGTTGTAGGTGCCGATCTGATGCGCAACGGCAGAATTGCCCTTGAGGAACACGCCGGAACTGGCGGTGGAGATGGACACCGAAAGCTGGCCGGTATTGGCACTCTGGATCATGTCCGCCAGCCGTCCGCCCCAACCGTCATTGACCGGTGCCTGTGGAAACGCGGTCTGCCAGTGGTCCTGCATGTCGGAGTGCGAGAAGAGCTGCGGCGGAAGCTGGTACTTGTTGGTGTAGTCGACCTTGGTGGTCGGGCGGAGCAGGATCCCGACGTTGGACACGACGGCGAGCTTGCCCGCGTTGAACAGCCCCTTGGTCTGCGTCATGCGCGGATGCAGGCCGAAGGTGCCCTGTACCGGATCCGTGACCGAGTTGGCCAGCAAGTTGGCCTGCGGAAGGGCCAGCGGGCCGCGATTGGCCGCGTATGTCGCATAGCGTGAATCGAGCGGCACGATCATGTTGTGCGCATCGTTGCCGCCGAACAGGAATACGCACACCAGCGCGCGGTAGTCGGTGAACGGCCCCGCGCCATAAGCCAGTTCGCTGAATTGGCTCATCAGTGGTGTTGCGGCAAGGCTTCCCATCAGCTTCAGGAACTGCCGGCGCTTCATCTTGCGAATGTCGAAGTGGCGCATATTGGTCATCTACTTCTGTACCGCGTAGTCCGGCGAGTTGATGATCAGCCAGAGCGCCATGTTGAGGCGTTCGAGACTCTGAGCCGCGGGAACCTTGCCGACGGAGGCAACGACCTGCGCCTTGTAAGTGGCGTTCATGCCTCCCGCGCACAACACGACATCCAGCTCGTCGAGCAGTGCCTGCGGCGTGCCCGCGATACCCAGGTAATAGCTGTAGTCCGGCAGGATCATGTGGCCGGGATTGTTGGTGTCGTAGTGATCGAAGCCGTTGATGATTCCCCATTTGCTGAAGTCCGAGAATCCGGCCACCGATGACGCATTGGTGATCTCGAACTCCGCGCCCACCAACCCCGTCGACTGCATGGGACCTGCGGGTGTGAAATTGGGATGGTAGAAATTGAAGACCGACGGCGCGTGCAGCGGGCTCTGGTTCAGCGCGCTGGGCGCGCCGAAGTCCCACATGTCGTAATAGTGGCTGGCGCGCTGCGCGTTGAACGCGCGATGCATCTGGACAAAGCGAATCACCGGTTCCGTGAGTTTTCCGAAGCTCGACTGTCCGGCCACCGTCAGGCTGCGCGCGTCGCTGTCCTGCAGGATCGCGCGCACCACCGTGGCCATGTCGCCGCGCACGCCGCTGCCGTTGTTGTTGAACTTCAACGCCACGCGCTTGATGTATTGCGGCGTGGGATTGGAGGTGACGAGCCGCTGGATCAGTTGTTTCGCGATGAAAGGACCGACGTTCGGGTGATTGAAGATGTTGTCGATGACATTGTCCAGGTCCGTCAGCGCGGACTGGCCCGCCGGCAGCATGCTGTAGGGCGCGCCGGTGTAGGCCAGCAGTTGCTTGGTACCCGCGTCATGAGCGGGGCCGGTGAGCGTGCGCGTGTCATCGGCGGAACGATAGGCGGTGAGCCACGGCTCCATGGGTGTCGTCCACGCGGGACAGGCCTTAGCGGTCCGGATGGCGTCGTCGGCGTCCCAGATGTCGGGATACAGCCAACGCCACGGGTTGGTCTGGTCCTGGCCGGCGTAGGTCCATCCGGACAGTGCCTTGGCCATGCCCTGCACCGTGTTCTCGTCGTAGGACGAAATCGGCACGCCATTGCCGTTCAATTGCACGCTGCCGTCGATGTTGAGCATCACGGTGCCGATGGAAAAGAGCTGCATGACTTCGCGCGCGTAGTTCTCATCGGGCTGGGTCTGCAGCACCGGATCGGACTTCGCACTTTCCTTCATGCTCAGGTATTCGCCCATGACCGGGCTCAGCGTGACGTCGCGCAGCAACGTCCTGAAATTGCCGAAAGCATTGCGGTTGAGGAGATCGACGTAGCCGGCACCGCCACAGGGCGCGTCGAGCACCGCGTTGTTGTTGAGCGACACGACGAAGATCTGCGACAGCGCAAAGCCAACGCGCTGGCGAAGCTGGTCGTCGCCCTCGAAGAATTGCTTCCACATGGTCGGCGTCGTCACCGCCCAGGGGTTGGGTATGAGGTTCGGGTCGGCCAACACCGTGGTGAGGTGCGACACGATCGGCTTGGCCAGCTGCGCGGTGATCCACGCGCTGGTTCCCTGCGCAACCACCTGGTCGATGGCGTCGCGCGTGGCGCCGAACGTGGCCTGGCGCATCAGGCGCGCGGCGTCGCGACGCTGGTCGGCGGCCGGCAACGCCGTGGCGGTCACCGTCACCATCGAGGGCACGCTGTTGGCGGTGCCGTCGTTGACCACTAGGCTGACCGTGTAGGTACCGACCAGGTCGGCGATGAAGCTGGGCGTCATCGTGTTGGGCGACACCAGCGCGGCTGCACTGCCCGGCGGCTTGCCCGTGAGCGTCCAGCTGAACGTCAGCGGATCGACGTCGACGTCGGAGCTGCCATTGCCGTCGAGGTAGACCATGACGCCCGGTGCGACGTTTTGCGCAGCGCCGGCGTTGGCGACCGGCGGCGTATTGACCGGCGCCGGCAAACGCGTCGCAAGCATCGCGTTGGCGCCGGCCTTGTCGCCAAGCGTGATCGAACCGTTGGCATTGATGTCGCGCAGGAAATTCGCAGCAGTCACCGGCTGCGCGAGCTGGGCATTGATCAGGCCGACGTCGGCCAGCGTGATCACGCGGTTCTGGTTGACATCGCCGGCAAGGAATCCAACCCGGATCGATCCGTTGCCGCCGGTCCCGCCATCCGCGGCGGCCACACCGGTCACGTTCACCGTCACATATTGCGCATTGGTCACGCCGTTCAGTGGCACCCGCATTTCGCTGCCGACATAGGTCGGTGCGCCGGCCGTCGCCACGCCTTCGCCCACAGCCGCAGAACCGGCCGTCACCGGCTTGTTGAACGTGAAGACGATGGTGTGCGATGGGCCGATGCGCGGCTCCACCGACGGGTTCACAGGATCCGGAGCCAGCGTCACGTCGAAGGTGCCGGCAACACCGTGAACTTTGCGCGAGGCGGCACCGGCCATTGTGGGCGCGCTTTGCGCCAGCGCCGGGAGTGCGAACGACACCGTCATCGCCAGTGCGACGGCCGCCAAGATCGCCCGCGTGATTCGATTCAATGCCGTCCCCTGTTGGACCGGTGGGTTTGTCGCCGATGGTGGGGAAGCAAGAATCAATCCCGCAATAAGCCAAAAGGCGACATCGGCCTAGCTTAGGGGAGAGGAGCCTCCAAGGCAATATGCATTCGTCATATTTAGCCTAGAGCGCCTCGGTCTGGGCGGTCTTCGGACGCCACACCAGCAGGCGCGCCTCGATCCGGGTCACGATGAAATCAAGCAGCAGCGCGAACACGGTGAGCACGAAGATGCCGGCGATCACGGTGTCGATGTCGAATACACCTTCGGCCTGCAGGATCAGGTAGCCCACGCCCTTGGCCGAGCCCAGGTATTCGCCGACCACCGCGCCGACGAAGGCCATGCCCACCGCGGTATGCAGGCTCGAGAAAACCCAGGACATCGCGGACGGCAGGTATATGAAGCGCAGCAGCTGCCGCTTCGATGCGCCCAACATGCGCGCATTGGCGAGCACGACCGGGCTGACTTCCTTGACGCCCTGGTAGACGTTGAAGAACACGACAAAGAACACCAGCGTCACGCCCAGCGCGACTTTCGATGTGATGCCCAGTCCGAACCAAACCGCGAAGATCGGCGCCAGGATCACGCGCGGCATCGCGTTCAACGCCTTGATGTAGGGATCGGCAAGCGCGGAAGCAAGCGGCGACAGCGCAAGCCACAGGCCGATGCCCAATCCGAGCAGGCTTCCGGCGGCAAAGGCGAGGAGCGTCTCGACCAGCGTAATCGCCAGGTGCGGATAGATCTTGCCGCCGGTGAACCACTCCCAGATGACGTGCAGTACCTTGAACGGCCTGCCGAAGAAGAACGGCGCGAGCACGCCTGTCTCCGTCAGCACATACCAGAGGGCGAACAGCGTCAGCAGCACGCCCGCCTGGCACAAAGCCAGCGTCAAGCCGCTGATCGGGAGGTCACTTCCGGCTTTGCGCATAGCCCTTGAGCACTTCGTCCTTCAACACCTGCCAGATGGCTTCGTGTATTTCATTGAAGCGCCGCTGCATGCGAATTTCGGCCACGTCGCGCGGACGCGGCAGGTCGATGATGAACTCGCCGATCGGATGTGTCTGCGGACCTGCGGACAACACGATCACGCGATCGGATAGCGCGATGGCTTCCTCGAGGTCGTGCGTGATGAACAGTACCGACTTGCGGTCGGCCGACCACAAGTCGAGCAATTCGTTTTCCATCAGTTGCCGCGTCTGCACATCGAGCGCCGAAAACGGCTCGTCCATCAACAGGATTTCCGGGTCGAGGATCAGCATCTGCGCCAGTGCCACGCGCTTGCGCATACCACCGGAGAGTTGATGCGGGTAGCGGTCGTCGAAACCGCTCAAGCCCACGCGCGCCAGCCAGTCGCGGGCCCTGGGCGCCGCCTGCGCCTTGGTGCTGCCGTGGAATTCCAGGCCTGCCGTGACGTTGTCGAGCGCATTGCGCCAGGGCATCAGCGCGTCCGACTGGAACATGTAGCCCGCGCGCGCATTGATCCCGTCCAGCGGAACGCCGTGCACGCGCGTGCGCCCGGAAGACGGCGCCAGCAGGCCGGCCGCAACATTCAACAGTGTCGACTTGCCGCAGCCGGTGGGTCCGACGACCGAAACGAACTCGCCCGGACCGACCGTGAGCGATGTTGCCTCGACCGCGATGTAAGGCGCGCTGTCTCCCTGCCCTGCGAACGCGCACGTGACGTTTTCCAGCGCGAGCGCGGCAGCGGCCGGTGCCGCGGCAATCATCGCCTGAACCTCACGTGAGCGTCACCTGCGCGTCACTTGAGCGTCACCTGAGTCTCACCCTGAGCATCACTTGAATTTCTGCGCCGCCTTTTGCTGAAACGTCATGTTCGTCGTCTTGGCCAGGTCCACTGTCGCCGATTGGACGCCGGGATCGAAAGTCTTCAGATCGCGGTAGACATTCTGCGAGGCCTCCAGGCTGATGAAGCCGTCGTGCTTGAAGCCGTCGAGGTTCTTGATCAGCGCCGCCTTGTACAGCGCCTTGTCGGCGTAGTACTCGGGGGGCACCGCCGCCACGATCTGGTCCGGCGTGGACGACTGGATGAAGCGCAGTGCGCGCACCATTGCGTTGACGACGGCCTGCGCGGTATTCGGATATTTTTTCGCGAAGTCGACCGGAACGTAGATGGAGCCGGCCGCATAGGCACCGTTGTAGACGTCCTGCATGCCCTTGGCGGTGCGCGTGTCAATGACCGGCACGATCGAGCCGTCGGACTCAAGTTGCGAGATGACCGGGTCGAGATTGGAGATGGCGTCGATCTCGCCGCGCTTCATGATGGCCACGGCGCCCGCCGTCGCGCCCACGCCGATGATCGCGACCGCATCCGGCTTGAGCGAGGCCTTGGCCAGCAGGATGTTGACAAACATGTTGGTCGACGAGCCCGGTGCGGTTACGCCGATCTTCATGCCCTTCAGGTCCGCCGGCGACTTGTAGGCGGCGGCCTTGTCCTTGGTCATGCCGAGCACGATGCCGGCGTACTTGCCCTGCATCACCAGCGCCTCGATGAACTGGCCCTTGGCCTGCTGCGTGATAGTGTGCTCGTAGGCGCCGGAAACGACATCGACGCTGCCGCCCAACAATGCCTGCAGCGCGCGCGCGCCGCCGGGGAAGTCGAGGATCTCGACGTCGAGGCCCTCCGCCTTGAAGTAGCCGTTGCGCTCGGCGATGGTCAGCGGCAGGTAGTAGAAGAGTGGTTTACCGCCCACGCCGATCATGAGCTTGGGCTTTTCCAGTGCTTGCGCGAATGCGGGAAGTGAAAACGCAACGAGGGCAGCCAGCGCCAAGGCGACGCGCATCAGAAATCGAACCATTGCTTCCTCCGAACCTCTTGCCTGTGACGGCGGGTTATCAGTTGGCAGAACGTGTTAACGGCAGAATGACATTGCCGAACGACACGGCATTGTCGCGGGGGGAGCGAATGCCGTCAAACCTGGTCGCGACGAGTTCACTCGCAGCGCGGCCTCAGTCGCAGCTGCGCGATGGCGCGGCACCTGCAGGCGCGTCATCAAGCCGCTCGCGGGTCCGCCACGGCGCAATCCCGCCAGCTTGTCCGCCATCGCGGGGCCGATCCACCACTGCGGCTCGGACGGCGGCGACATGCCCGTTTCCCGTTCACGTTCGGCAACGCGAGCTTTCGCCGCATCGAACGCCGCCGCGAACGTGGCGGTGGTGGCCATCCCCTTCTGGAAGAATGCCTCGCCGAAATAGGTGGACTCGCTGGCGTTTCCGCAGCCGAAGGACATGCGGTCGGTGCGCGAAGCCGTGATGATCAGTGTGCGGTCGTCCTGCAGCGGCTCGATGAATCCACCCGAATAGCAGGCCGACACGACGACGATGCGCCACTTGATGCCGGCGTCGTCGAACAGTTGCCGCAAGCCGCCGGGCGACAGTTCCACCAGCGACAACGGCGGCAGGTCGGCGCTCAGGCGAAAGTCGCGGCTGCCATGGCTGGCCAGATACACCATCACCACATCGTCTTCGGTGTCGATCGCCGCGCCGATTTCGTTCAGCGTTTCGCGCAGGTTGGTGATCGTGGCGAACGGCGTGGTCAGCAGCGTTTGCGGATTGTTGCTCAGCAATATCGAGCGTCCGGAGGTTCCCCAGCGTTCGTCCATCACGCGCTGCGCTGCGTCGATATCCTTGCGGAAGACGTCTTCGCGTCCGTACGGCGCAAAGCCGACGAAGTAGAGATCCGATGCGCCGGGCCGCTCATCGGCGAGCCCGGACAGCGCGCGATCGAGCAGGAAAGTCTGCGTGGCGAGCACCGCCTCGGACCCTGCCGACAGGCCGTCGGGCGTCGCGCTCGCGCCGGCCTCGCGCCACCAGGGTTCGTTGGGAGCGAAACTGCCGGACAGCCAGATAGGTGCAGCGAGCAGCACGCCGCCCAACGCCGCGCCGAGCCAGACTCGCGGCATGGGCGGAGCGAAGGCCACGGCGACACAGCGCACGAGGATCGCCACCATCCACAACACCAGCAGTTTGCCTCCAAAGAAACCGCTCACGACCAGCGGAAGCGCATCGCCATTGAACGATGGCGGCAGGAAGTTCAACGTCTGGACAAGTGGCACGGAGGCCAGGACGATGACCGGAATGGCCAGCGCCAGCGCCAGCTGTCTGAATATCAGCGCCAGTACCGCCGAGGCCAGCAGAAGCATCGCGCCCGAATAGAGTTCGGTTCCGAAACCGTACAGCGAGAACACGCGATCCGGACCGGTGCGGAACCAGTCGCCGGCGACATCGATGGCCGCGGAAAACACGAACAGCAGCAGCAATTGCGCGAGATCGATGCGAAATGCGCCGCGCTCGACGCGCATGAAGAGCGCCAGCCTCAGGCCGGAGGCCAAGTTGCGGAACAGCGAGGTCAGCGCGTAGCGCATGCGGATCTTCAAGGTGGCCAGGTGAGGGAAGCTGGCGGTCAGTCAGCACCGGCGGCGGCCGGTGCCGCATGTTCCGCGATGAAGGACTTCACTTGCTGCAGGTCGTTGGCAAGCGTCGTGCTGAATTGCGGTCGAGTTTCGAGGCCGCGCCAGACCGCCGGACGCGCCGGATCGCGACCGATCGCCTCGCGGATCGTCGCCGCGAATTTGGCGGCCAGTGCCGTCTCCACGCAGATCAGTGGAACTGCGGGGTCGCGTAGCGCGAGCCCCACCTTGATGCCGTCGGCCGTGTGCGGGTCGATGACCAGGCCGTAGCGCGTCGCGATGTCGCGGATCGTGGCCAGCCTATCGCCGTGCGTGCTGCGTCCCGACACGAAGCCTGCGCCCTGCACGTTCTTCCACCAAGGCGTGCCGGCGAGGTCGAATCCGCCGTCGCTGGCGAGCTTCGCCCACAATTCGCGCATCACCGCCGGGTCGCGCCCGGTGACGTCGAAGATGAAGCGTTCGAAGTTGGAGGCCTTGGAGATGTCCATCGACGGCGATGATGTCGCATGCGTTTCGCCCGCCGAACGCGGACGGTAGCGGCCGGTGCGGAAGAATTCGTCGAGCACGTCGTTTTCGTTGGTGGCGAGGATCAGCCGGCGAATCGGCAGCCCCATCTGGCGCGCGACGTGTCCCGCGAGGATATTGCCGAAATTGCCCGAAGGCACCGCGAAGTCGACTTGTTCGCTGTCCTTGCCGGTCGCGGCAAAATAACCTTTGAAATAGTAGACGACCTGCGCGGCGATGCGCGCCCAGTTGATCGAGTTGACGGCCCCGATCGTCCAGCGTGCCTTGAACGCAGCGTCACCCGCGACGGCCTTGACCAGGTCCTGGCAATCGTCGAACGTGCCGTCGACGGCGAGGTTGAAGATATTGGGGTCCGCGAGCGAGAACATCTGCGCCTGCTGGAACGGGCTCATCCTTCCGGCCGGCGACAGCATGAAGACCTTGATGCCGCGCTTGCCGCGCATCGCGTACTCGGCCGAGCTGCCGGTATCGCCCGACGTGGCGCCCAGGATGTTGATCGAACCATTCGTGCGCGCCAGTACGTGCTCGAACAGGTTGCCCAGCAACTGCAGTGCGATGTCCTTGAACGCAAGCGTCGGGCCATTCGACACGCGCAACAGGTGGAAGCCCGGCGCAAGTGTCGCGAGCGGCGTGATGTCGTCGCTGCCGAACGCGGCCGGCGTATAGGTCGCGTGGATGAGCTGCTTCAGGTCCGCCGGCGGAATGTCGTCGATGAAGCGCGACAATACGGCAAAGGCGAGGCCGCGATAGTCGAGCGGGCGCAATGCGGCCAATTCCGCCGCCGTGAATCGCGGATACGCCTGCGGCACGGCGAGGCCGCCATCCGGGCCCAAGCCTTCCTGCAGGATCGCGCAGAAGGGCAGTGGCTCGTCGCTCCAGGCGCCCCGCGTGCTTATGTAACGCATCAGTTCAGCTCTTCCAACCGGATGCGCACGATCTTGCCGCGCACGGTGGGCAGCGCTTCGATCCTGGCGATGGCGTCGACCACATTCTTTTCCACGATCCGGTGGGTGAGCAGGATGATGTCCGTCTGCTCTTCGCCTTCGGACGGCTCCTTCTGGATCATCGCGTCGATGGAGATCTCGCGATCGGCCAGGATGCGCGTGATGTCGGCCAGCACGCCGGGCTTGTCCTCGACGCGCATGCGCAGGTAGTAGCTGGTCACCACTTCGCCGATGGGCAGGATCGGCACGTCGGTCAGCTGGTCGGGCTGGAACGCGAGATGCGGCACGCGATGCTCGGGATCCGCGGTGTGCATGCGCGTCACGTCCACCAGGTCGGCGATCACCGCGCTGGCGGTGGCTTCGGCGCCAGCGCCCGCACCGTAATACAGCGTGGGACCGGTCGCATCGCCCTTGACCAGCACCGCGTTCATCGCACCTTCGACATTGGCGATCAGCCGCTGGTGCGGGATCAGCGTCGGGTGCACGCGCAGCTCGATGCCTTCCTTGCCGTTCACACGCGTGCGCCGCGTGATGCCGAGCAGCTTGATGCGATAGCCCAATTCCTCCGCATAGCGGATGTCCTCGCGCGTCAGCTTCGCGATGCCCTCCGCGTACGCCTTGTCGAACTGCATCGGCACGCCGAATGCGATGGCCGACATGATCGTGAGCTTGTGGGCGGCGTCGATGCCGTCGACGTCGAAAGTCGGATCGGCTTCCGCATACCCGCGCTTCTGCGCCTCGGCCAGCACGTCGGCGAACGACGCGCCGGTGGCGCGCATTTCCGACAGGATGAAATTGGACGTGCCGTTGATGATGCCGGCAATCCATTCGATGCGATTGGCGGTCAGGCCTTCGCGCAGCGCCTTGATGATCGGGATACCGCCGGCGACCGCCGCTTCGAACGCGACCATCACGCCGTGCCGCGACGCGGCCGCAAAGATCTCATTGCCGTGATGCGCCAGCAGCGCCTTGTTGGCGGTCACCACATGCTTGCCGTGGGCGATTGCCTCCTGCACGAGAGAAAGCGCGGGCGTGACGCCGCCGATCAGTTCGCACACGATGTCGACGTCCGGATGCCGCACCACCACCGAGGGATCGTCGGTCAGGCTTACTTTGGTCACCTCGCCGCTCAATTCACCACCCGCGCCGCTCGTGCCGGCGCGCGCGCGCTCGAGCGTGCGCGTGGCAATCCACGTGATGCGAATCGGGCGACCGGCGCGGCGGGTGATCTCCTCCTCGTTGCGGCGAAGGACGTCCCACGTGCCCTTCCCCACGGTGCCGAAGCCGAGCAGGCCGACGTTGAGCGGTTTCAAAGTGCCCCCACGCTCTCGCCTTGGGACGGCCTGGCGGCGCTCATGGCCTCAGCAATCCGTCGTCGCGGAACATCTGCTTGATGCCGCGAATGGCCTGGCGCGTGCGCGCCTCGTTCTCGATCAACGCGAAGCGGACGTGCCCATCACCGAATTCGCCGAAGCCGATGCCCGGTGACACTGAAACCTTGGCACCGGCGAGCAGTTTCTTCGCGAATTCGAGCGACCCCATCGCCTGATACGCCTCGGGGATTTTCGCCCAGACGTACATCGACGCCTTCGGGTTGTCGACCATCCAGCCGGCCTCGTGCAATCCCTTGACCAGCACGTCGCGCCGGCTCTGGTACTTGGCGACGATTTCGCCGACGCAATCCTGCGGCCCTTCCAGCGCGGCAATGGCGGCGACCTGCAGCGGCGTGAACGTGCCGTAGTCGTGATAGCCCTTGATGCGTGCGAGCGCGTTGACGAGGTTGCGATTGCCGACCATGAAACCGATGCGCCACCCGGCCATGTTGTAGCTCTTGGACATCGTGAAGAATTCCACGGCGACGTCGCGCGCGCCCGGCACCTGCATGATCGACGGCGCCTTCCAGCCGTCGAAGCAGATGTCGGCATAGGCGAGGTCGTGCACGACGTAGATGCCGTGCTCCCTCGCGATCGCGATGATCTTCTCGAAGAACGACAGCTCGACGCATTGCGCGGTCGGATTCGACGGAAAATTGATGATCAGCATCTTGGGCTTCGGGAAGCTGGTGTGGATCGTGCGCTCCAGTTCCGCGAAGAAGTCGACGTCGGGCGTCATCGGCACATGCCGGATGTCGGCGCCTGCGATCACCGGTCCGTAGATGTGGATCGGATAGCTGGGATTGGGGACGAGCACCGTGTCGCCGCGGCCGAGCGTGGCCAGCGCCAGGTGCGCGATGCCTTCCTTGGAGCCGATGGTGACGATGGCCTCGGTCTCCGGATCGAATTCCACCCCCCAGCGCCGCTGATACCAATGACAGATCGCGCGGCGCAGTCGGGGAATGCCCTTGGACACCGAGTAGCCGTGCGTGTCACTGCGCTGCGCGCTCTCGACCAGCTTGTCCACGATGTGCTTGGGCGTGGGGCCATCGGGGTTGCCCATGCCGAAGTCGATGATGTCCTCGCCGCGGCGGCGCGCGGCCATCTTGAGTTCAGCGGTGATCGAGAAGACGTACGGCGGCAGGCGTTCGATGCGCGCGAATTGCGTCTCGAGCGGGGCGGTAACGCGGGGGGGCGTACTGCGGGGAGGTGTCATACGATACTTTCTTGCGTAAGCGCCCGGAACCGTCCGAGCGACGTAAGAAGCGGAAGAATCCACGACTTGCCTATAATTCTAGCCGTGGCGGCACTTTGCCGCAATGCACAACCGAACCTGGACCCAGCAGCGCCCTCGGGCGCCGAAACAGCGTGAACTAGCCGACCGATGAAATTCCACCTGCAAACAGCCGCAGCCAACGTGATTGCCGCCGTCGGCCCGGACTGGATTCGCATCGGCGAAAACGAGTATCGGCAGAATCTGGTGGTAACGCCGGATGCCGTGGCGCCAGGTTGGGCGCCTGCGGGATTCGCGGCGCTGACCGAACAGGATTTTGCCGCGTTGCTGCAGCACGACCCGGAACTCGTGCTGCTCGGCACCGGCGCGGTACAGCGCTTCCCTCACCCGAAGTTGCTGCAGGCTCTTTCGAGGGCGCGCATCGGCGTCGAGGTGATGGACACGCGCGCCGCGTGCCGCACGTTCAACATCCTGATCGCGGAGGACCGGCGGGCCGTCGCGGCGCTGGTGATCGGTTGACCCGCCAGCGGCGACTCACCTGATAGCGACGCCGAGAGCCCGCTACAGGACTCGGAACGACGCGGCGATCGAATCGGATATTTCGACCTTCCACGTACCCGATACGCGCCAATTCAGCGACGAATTCGTCCCACAGATCGGCGTGTGCTTCGGGTTCGAGATCGATCACGCCGATGCGATAGACCTTCGCCAAGCTCATCTTCTCGGCTGCGTCTGCTGAATGCACCGGGCAGAGGAAGCCGACCGCAAGCGCACCTGGTAGACAGACGCGACGGCCAATCATCGCGGGGCCGCGGACGGGACCGGCTGAGCGCGTGGATAGGCATGACCGAGGGGCCAGCCATTACTCCGCGCGCTCCTTCGCCTAACATTGAATCGTGGTCCGGCAATAATTGGTGAGCTCGCGCAGGATGGTCGTTGCGGTCACCTCGCCGCGCCCGCCGCCCTGGCCATATTCCAGCGCCAGCTTCATCTGGTATTTGCTGAAGAACGCCGCGAACTGCTCGGCGCCCTGCGTGCCCAGCGCATACAGTCCATCCTCGCCGCCGTTGTATTCGAGAACGATCGCGGCCAGCGGCTGCGGCGCGGGTCCGGCGACGACTCGGGCACCCTGCGCCGGATCGTAGACGCTGTGGTCGGCGCAGCAGTGGATCACCTGGCCACCGGAAGTGGCGGAGCGCTCGCGCTGGAAGCGGATGAACGACACTTCCTTCGTCGGATAAGCGAGCTTGTGCGCGCAAATGGCCGAGAACGCGACGACATTACGATCCGCGCCGACGCCACCCTGCCACGCATAGGCGGCGCCGTCTTCGCGTTGCAGGTTGGCGGTGACGGCCGCGGGACGCGACAGCCTGACCAGCAGGCAAGGCGTGGCCGCGAACGGGTACTGGAAGACGTAATTGGTATCGGGTACCAGGTCGCGCACCCGTATGGGACGGCCGTGGACGTCGGTCAGGCGCGAGCGTGCGTACCAGCGCGGCGGCGTGTCGGCGTGTGCGACGTCGCCCGCCAGGAAGCCGGCGCCGCTCAAGACCGCGCATGTCGAGAGGAATTTTCGCCGCTCCATCGGCCACCTGTCGTTTCCCTGACCCATTTCGTCCCGATGGCGCATTCTACCGGCACGTCTGTCGCCGGTGCCACAGCCGCGCTTGAATGCGGCCGCCGGCAGAATGGGGTCAGACCCCATTTCGGGCTGTAATGGGGTCTGACCCCATTTTCACGCGAGCAGTGCGCGGATATGCTCGGCCGCGCTGCGGCCAAGCGCCGACAACGCGTAGCCGCCTTCCAGCAGCGACACCACGCGGCCCTGCGCGTGTCGCTGCGCCACCGCGATCAGTTCCTGTGTGACCCACGCGTAGTCGGCCTCGACGAACTGCAGGCCGGCGAGAGGGTCCTCGCGATGCGCGTCGAAGCCGGCGGATATGAGGATCATCTGCGGCTTGTGTTCTTCGAGCGCGGGCAGCCAGCGATCGCGCACCGCGGCGCGAAACTCCTCGCCGCCGCTGCCGGCGCCAAGCGGCACATTCACCATGTTCGGCGCCGGGTCCTGCAACCCGGAATACGGATACAGTGGATGCTGGAAAGTCGACACCATCAACACGCGCGGGTCGCCCTCGAAGATCTGTTCGGTGCCGTTACCGTGGTGGACGTCGAAGTCGACGACCGCGACCCGCTCGAGGCCGTGCGCCGCCATCGCATGGGCGGCGCCGATGGCCACGCTGTTGAAGATGCAGAAGCCCATCGCGCGGCTGCGTTCCGCGTGGTGGCCCGGCGGGCGCACGGCGCAGAATGCGTTCCGGCATTCGCCGCGCATGACCAGGTCGACGGCAAGTACCGCGGCGCCTGCCGCGTGCCGCGCGGCATCGAGCGTATGCGGATTGAGCGCGGTGTCCGGATCGAGGTAACAAAGGCCCGACTCGGGACTGGCCGCCGCCACTTCCTGCATGTACAGCTCGCCATGAATCCGCGCAATCTGCTCGTCCGTGGCCGCCGGTGCGGTGTAGTGGTGCAGCTGCGCGTCGAGGCCGGAGGCGATCAGGCGATCGGTGATGGCCCCGATCCGCTCCGGACACTCCGGGTGGTAGGGCCCCATTTCATGCATCAGGAACGCGGGATGGGAGACGAATGCGGTGGTCACGGCGGTCGGGAGCCTTGCGGGTTGTTGCGGTGGTCTGGCGCGGCGATCGAGGAGGCCCCAAATGGGGTGTTTCCGCCGAGCGGAGTGTACTCCGGGCTCGCCGGTCGTGACGAGGGACGCGGCACCCGGTTAGAGTGCCTTAAGGCGCAGAATGCCCCGGAGTGTTCGCGAAAGTTCGCGAATTTTCAATTTGCGCTTCTTGGGCACGCTACTTGCGGCCAACTGCGGTTCCACCCTGACAGGATTGCCGACAACCATGACCGTTCGCCCCGCTTCACAGTCCAACACGCCCACCGCCGGACGCTTGGCGCCGGTATTGCAGCAACTCGCGCGCATCGTGGTCGGCAAGGACGAGCCCCTGAAACTGGCGCTTGCCTGCATGCTGGCGCGCGGCCACCTGCTGATCGAGGACATCCCGGGCGTGGGCAAGTCCACGCTGGCGCAGGCGCTGGCCGCCACCCTCGGGCTCAAGTACTCGCGCATCCAGTTCACGAGCGACCTGTTGCCGGCAGACGTGCTCGGCGTGTCGATCTTCGACGAGCGAGCACAGTCGTTCCGCTTCCATGCCGGCCCGATCTTCAACTCGGTGGTGCTGGCCGACGAAATCAACCGCGCGCCGCCCAAGACACAGAGCGCGTTGCTCGAAGCGATGGAGGAGCGGCAGGTGTCGCTGGACGGACAGACGCGCAAATTGCCCGATCCGTTCTTCGTCATCGCCACGCAGAATCCCGTGGAGCAGATCGGCGCCTATCCGCTCCCTGAGTCGCAACTCGACCGGTTCCTGATGGCCATCGAACTCGGCTACCCGGACCCGGCCGCGGAGCGCGACCTGCTGATCAGCGGCGATCGCCGCGTCCGGATCGGCGATACGCCGCCCATCGCCGATGCAGCAACGCTGGCCGATTGGCAGCGCGAAGCTTCGGAAATCCACGTCGCGCCCGCGTTGCTCGATTATGTGCAGGCGCTGCTTGCGGCCTCACGTGGCAACCCCGGTGGCAACCCCGGCGGTCACGCCGCGTCACACTCCCTTGCCAATCCATCCGCGGCCCAGTCTTCCGCCGGCGGCGACCTGAGCGCGCGGCGCGGATTGAGTCCACGTGCCGGACTCATGCTGCTCGCGGCCGCACGCGCCTGGGCCATGATCGCGGGACGCCCGATGGTGCTTCCGGAAGACGTCCAGGCGGTGTTTCCGGCGGTCGCCGGCCATCGCCTGGCTGGCGGAACGCGCGCCGGCGCGGTGCAGGCGCAGGCGCTGGTGCGCGCAGTGCCGCTGCCGTAACGCGGCATTCCGGATGCTCGCGGACCGCAACGGTTCCTGGATCGGCCAATGGATCGCACGCGTCAGGCAGCGCGCGTTCCGCGTGGCACCGTCGGACCACGAACCTGTGGTGCTGCGCCATTCGCGCATTTACATTCTTCCGACCCGCCGCGGCTGGGCGATGATCGCCACGGTCACGATCATGCTCGTCGCCTCGCTCAACTATGCGCTGTCGCTGGGTGTGGCCGTTGCGTTCATGCTCGCGGGCCTGCTGGCGGCGGCACTGCTGCACACGTTCCGCAATCTGGCCGGCATCGAGGTCACGCCGCTGTCCGCCGGTGAAACGTTCGCAGGCGGCCACGTCGCATTCACGCTTTCGCTGCACGGCGGCGCACTTGCGCGCAATGCGGTATCGCTCGCCGCGGCAGGTACGCAGGCGCGGGGCGACGTGCCCGCCGGCGCCGCGCTGACCGTGACGCTCGATGCGCTGGCACCCACGCGCGGTCGTCAGCCATTGGGACGCGTGACGCTGTCCTCCGCGTTTCCGATGGGACTGTGGCGCGGCTGGGCCTACGTTCATTTTCCGCTGGAAGGCATCGTCTATCCGTCCGTCGAAATCGGCGCGCCGCCGTTGCCGCACGGTGCGTCCGGCACGGATGCGCTGGCCGCCGGCCGCAGCGAGGACGCCGACCTGGCCGGCTTGCGTGAATTCCAGCGCGGCGATCCGCCGCAGCGCGTGGCGTGGAAGGCCGTGGCGCGCGGCGCCGGCTGGTTCACCAAGGAATTCGAAGGCGTCGGCGGCGGCGGGCCGGTGACGTTGTCGTGGAATTCGCTGCCCGAACCTCTCGACAGCGAAGCACGGCTGTCGCGCCTGACGGCGTGGGTATTGGCCGCCGAGCGCGCGGCGCGTCCGTTTGCGCTGACGCTTCCCGGCACCCAGCTTCCCGGCGGCCAGGGACGCGACCATCGGCGCAACGCGCTGTCCGCGCTGGCGCTTTTTCCGCGCGCGGGCGATCCCGCCGCTCATTCTCCCGCTCCCGCGCGATGAACATCGCCTGGTCACTCGGTCTCAAGCTGCGCGCGCCGCGTGCGCCGCGCACGCCGTCGCAATTACGCGAGCAACTGACGCCTTCGCAGATCGGCTGGCTCGGCGCGTTGCTGCTCGCCGCACAATTGCCGCAGGCGCCGCACCTGCCCATCTGGGTGGCGGCCACCGGCATCCTGCTGGTCGTGGTGCGCCTGGTGGTGTTTCGCCAGGACCGGCAACGGCCGCAGGCGCCGCCACCGCGCATCCCGTCGTGGACGCTGGTGCTGTTCGCGGTGGCCGCAGCCTTTGCGGTGCGCGCGACGTTCGGACATCTGTCCGGACGCAATCCCTCCGTCGCCTTTCTCTACATCCTCGTCGCGATCAAGTTCCTCGAAACGCGCACCACGCGCGACGGCACGCTGCTCGTATGCCTGTCGTGCTTCCTGCTGATCACGCCGTTCTTCTATGGTCAGTCGCTGCTGGCGGCCGTGGCCGTGTTGCCTGCTGTTGTGCTGGTCGGCGCGGCGCTCGACGCGCTGACCGATGCCGGAGGCGCGGGCCCGCCGGCCGGGCGGCGCGCGGCGATCGAGCGCAGCGCACTGATGATCCTGCAGGGCGTTCCCGTGGCCGTCCTGCTCTTCGTGCTGTTCCCGCGGCTCGCCGGTCCGCTGTGGGGACTGCCCTCGGACCATTCGGCGCAGACCGGACTGTCGGAAACGATGGAGCCGGGCCAGATCAGCGACCTGTCGCTTTCGGACAACGTGGCGTTCCGCGTCGACTTCGACGGACCCGCACCTGCGGCGCGCGAGCTTTATTGGCGCGGCCCGGTCCTGTCGCGCTTCGACGGCCGGACCTGGACCGCGGGCAATCTGATGTTCGGCGGCACGGTGGCGCCGGTCGCGGGACGCACGCTGTCCTATACCGTGACGCTGGAGCCATCGAACCGCAATTGGCTCTTTGCGCTGGAATTGCCCGCCTCCTTGCCGCAGCGCGAAAATGAATCGACCGCCAGCAGCGCCGGCAACGGCATCGCCATCATCACCCGCGACCAGCAACTGCTGTCGCGTTCGCTGATTTCGCAGCCGCTGCGCTACCTGCAGCGTTCGGTGCTGAGTTCGTCGTATCCGGGCAATCCCCGCTTCGAAGCCGAACCGAACCTGCGCCTGCCCGACCGCAATCCGCGGACCCGCGAATTCGCGAAGGCATTGCGCGAACGCTACCCGGAAGACCGGCAATTGATCGGCGCCGTGCTCGCGTGGTTCAACCGCGAGAATTTCGTGTACTCGATGTCGCCTCCGCTGTTGACCAGGGACGACACTGCGGACGAATTCCTGTTCGACACGCGCAACGGCTTCTGCGAACACTACGCGAGCGCCTTCGTCGTCATGTTGCGCGCAGCGGGCATTCCGTCGCGCGTCGTGACCGGTTACCAGGGTGGCGCCATGAATCCGCGTGGCAACTACATGATCGTGCGCCAGTCGGACGCGCACGCCTGGGCGGAGGCACTGATCGACGGCCAGTGGCAGCGCTTCGACCCGACCGCTGCCGTGTCACCCTCGCGCATCGAGATCGGCCTGGGCGGCGCGTTGCCGGCCGGCGAGCGCGTACCGTTCTTCGCGCGGCTCGATGCTTCGTGGCTGAAGACTCTGGAACTCACGTGGGACGCAATCAACCACGATTGGCGCCGCAATGTCGTCGGCTTCAACTACGAGCGGCAGCGCTCACTGTGGCGCGACTGGCGGCTGGACGGATTCGTGCCGTGGCAGATCGTGATGATGGCGGCCGCCGCAGTATTCGCGTGGGCGGGACTGCTCGCCGCGTGGCTCCTGTTCCGCCGCCGGCGGCAGGAGCGCGCGCTGGTGCTGTGGGACGACCTGTGCCGGCGGCTGGCGCGCGCCGGGTTGCCGCGTCACGGTTACGAGGGTCCGGTGGCGTTTGCCCAACGCGCAGCGCAGCGCTGGCCACAATTCGCGATCGCCTTCGCGGCCATCGGCCAATCATTCTCGACGCTGCGCTACGGCGAAACTGCGGCGCCTCGCCAGCGGGAGGCACTGGTGGCCACACTGGAGCGCGCCATCGACGTGCTGCCGGCCTCCGCCGCGCTGCGGCAGGCGGCCTGAGACAACTGAGTTCGCGCGGACCGGTACTCAGCCCGCCGGAAGGTAGCGTGCAGGATCCACGGGCTTGCCCAGGCGCCGGATTTCGAAATGCAGTTTCACGATGTCGGCGTCGGTGTTGCCCATCTCCGCGATCTTCTGGCCACGGGTCACCTGCTGCCCTTCCTTCACCAGGATTTCCCGGTTGTGCGCATAGGCCGACAGCCACGTCTTGTTGTGCTTGACGATGACGAGCTTGCCGTACCCGCGCAGGCCATTGCCGACGTAGACCACCTTGCCTGCCGCACTCGCCAGGACAGGTTCGCCCGCGGCGCCCGCGATGTCGATTCCCTTCAGGTTCGCCGTTTCGGAAAACGTGACGACGACCTTGCCCTTCGCGGGCCACAGCCAATCGAGCTTGTCCTCGTCGTCCGTGTCGGCAGCGGATGGCGGCGACGCAACACGTGGCGCCTCCGGCCTGGGCGCGGCGGTCGCTGGCGCAGCGGCGAGGACCTCGGGAGGCGCTTGCGCCGCGCGGGCGACATCGCGCATCGCCTGTTCCGAATACGGCTCCTTCATCGCTTTCGGCGACGATTTGTAGTTGTCGGAATTGCGCGCAGTGGGTGAAGTAGGCGCAGATGCAGCCGCCAGTGCGCTCGACGATGCGGTGCCCGCAGGCGTCACGGGCGGAACGGATTTGAGGGGCGTCGTCGTGACCCCGGTTCCCGATGCCGACGTGTTGTCTCCCGGTGCGGTGACGCGCAGTACCTGTCCGACGAGAATCTTGTTGGGATCGGCGAGGCCGTTCCATACCGCGAGTTCCTTGTAGTCGAGCCCATGGTCGAGCGCGATCTGGAACAGCGTGTCGCCGCGCTTCACCGTGTAGGTCGGCGTCCTGGCATCGGCTTCGGACGCGGACGGAGGCGCGGGGGCTGCCATCGGCGACGCGACGATCGGTGGCAATGCCGGCCGATCGTCGACCGGTGCGCGCGTTTTCGACGCGCATGAAATGAGCAGCAGTACGGCCAGCGCAACGGCGCCCGTGCGCAGCATTGGCAGCGGCAATTTCACGTGCATGTGCGTCGTCGATCCTCTAGCCCAGGCCTGGCAGCAGTGGCACAAATCTTACCGCATCGAGTGTTTGCTCCTTGAGGCCCGCGGGCGTCATGTCGATCACCGTGAGTCGCTGCACGCCACGTTCGTCGCCGCCCTGAGCCAGCGGCAGCACCATGCGGCCGCCCATCTTGAGGTACGGAAGCAGCGCGGTAGGCACGTGCGTGGCGCCGGCGGTGACGATGATCGCGTCGACTTCGAGTTTCTCGCCCATGTCACGGCTGCCATCACCGTGCTTCAGGGAAACGTTGGCAAGCTTGAGCGACTGCAGATGGCGGCGCGCCTTGTTCACCAGCGCGCCCAAACGCTCCACGCTGTAGACGTGCTTGGCGACATGCGCGAGCACGGCCGTCTGGTAACCGCAACCGGTACCGATCTCGAGCACCGCATCGAGGTCGCGGCCGTTGCGCGCCAATTCGGTCATGCGCGCGACGATCCACGGCTGCGAAATGGTCTGGCCATGCCCGATGGGCAGCGGCGCGTCGTCGTAAGCGCGAATGGCCAGCGCCTCGTCGACGAAAATGTGGCGCGGCACCGCATTCACCGCGGCCAGCACGACTTCGTCGACGATGCCCTGCTCGCGCAGCCGCTCGATCATCCGCGCCCGCGTTCGCGCCGACGTCATGCCGATGCCGGTCTGGTTCATGCGGAGTCAGCCTTCGTTGAGCCGCCTCGTGGACTCAGGTGGCTGCTCAGGTGGCTGCTCAGTGGGCCACTCAGTGGGCCACTCAGTTTGCTATCCACGTTGCGACTCCGGGCATCAGCTCGCGATTGGTGAGGTCGATCTGGAGCGGAGTGACGGAGACTTGACCGGTTTCGATGGCGTGGAAGTCCGTGCCCTCGCCCGCGTCGGCCGCGGGGCCCGCCGCGCCAACCCAGTACACCGTCTCACCGCGCGGGCTCTTGGCGCGGATCACGTCCTCCGCCTTGTGCCTTCTCCCCAAGCGCGTCACGGCAAAGCCTTTGCAATCGGCAAGCGGCACGTCCGGAACGTTGACGTTGAGCAGCCACGCACCGGCCGGCGTGCGCGCGTGGCGGTCAACCAGTTGTACGGCGACGTCCGCGGCGGTCTCGAAGTGCCTGGCCTCCTTCGATGCCAGCGATATCGCAATCGATGGAATGCCGAGAAGGAAGCCCTCGGTGGCCGCCGCGACCGTGCCGGAATAAATCGTGTCGTCGCCCATGTTGGCGCCCAGGTTGATGCCCGAGATGACCATGTCCGGCAGTTCGTCCAGCAATCCCGTCACCGCGAGATGGACGCAGTCGGTCGGCGTGCCGTTGACGAAGAAAAAACCGTTCGCCGCGCGGCGCACCGTCAGCGGACGGTCGAGCGTGAGCGAGTTGGAGGCGCCGCTGCGGTCGCGTTCCGGCGCCACGACGGTGATGTCGGCCTTGCGGGCGAGCGCCGCGGCAAGGCGCTCGATGCCGGGTGCAAAGTAGCCGTCGTCGTTGGAGATCAGGATTCGCACGATCAATTATACCCGCGGATGAACGCCATTTCCGCGCGCGCGATCACCCGCTGTTGCGCAAGCCGGCGGCCAGTCCATTGATCGTCAGGTGGATTGCCCGCTTGGTGCGATCGTCGGTCTGGCCGGCCCGATGCCGCCGCAACAATTCGACCTGGAGATGATTGAGCGGGTCGAGATAGGGAAAGCGGTTGCGGATGCTGCGGGCCAACCCCGGGTGCGAGTCCAGCAGCGCCGTCTCACCGGTGATCGCGAGCAGCAACGACACGGTGCGGCCATGCTCGGCAACGATGCGGGCGAAGACCGGTTCGCGCACAGCCGCGTCCGGCACCAGCTCGGCATAGCGCGACGCCACCGCGAGATCGGTCTTGGCGAGGACCATCGCCATGTTCGACAGCACGCTGCGAAAGAACGGCCACGTGGCGTACATTTCCCGCAACAGTGCCAGTCCTTCGTCGCATCCCTCCGGATGACGTTCCAGCCATTGCGCGACGGCGGAGCCAAAGCCGTACCACCCCGGCAGCATCAGCCGGCACTGCCCCCAGCTGAACACCCAGGGAATCGCGCGCAGGTCCTCGATGCGCGCTGAACCCGTGCGCGATGCCGGCCGACTGCCGATGTTGAGTTCGGCAATCTCGGCGATCGGCGTCGACGCACGGAAATAGGCGACGAACTCCGGCGTGTCGTAGACCAGCGAGCGATACGCGGCATGGGCATTGGCCGCCAGCGCGTCCTGCGCCGCGTGAAAGACCGGCGCGCGCGCGCCGATCTGCTCGGCGTCGACCAGGCTTGCCTCCATCGTCGCTGCGACCAGCGCTTCGAGATGCCTCCGTCCCAGTTCCGGATCGGAATACTTGCTGGCGATGATCTCGCCCTGCTCCGTGATGCGTAAACCGCCGCTGACGCTGCCCGCAGGCTGCGCGAGGATCGCTTCATAGGATGGACCCCCACCGCGGCCGACGGTGCCACCGCGGCCATGGAACAGCCGCAACTTCACGCCGTGTTCGGCAAACGCGTCCACCAGCTGCATCTCCGCGCGATAGAGCGCCCAGTTGGCCGCGAGGTACCCGCCGTCCTTGTTGCTGTCGGAATAGCCGAGCATCACTTCCTGCCACTCGTTGCGTCCGCGCAGCCAGTCGCGATAGAGCGGAATGGCGAAGGTCTTGCGCATGATCGCGCCGCAGCCGGTCAGGTCGTCGATCGTTTCGAACAACGGCACGATGTTCACCGCCAGCGCGCCGTCGTGCACGAGCCCCACTTCCTTGAGCAGGATGCCGACCTCGAGCAGGTCCGATGCCGACTGGCATTTGGAGATGACGTAGTTGGGCACCGCCACCGCGCCGAACTTCCTGTGGATGTCGGCGGCCGCGGTGAGGATCGCGAGTTCGCTCGTGGTGCGCGCTGAATAGTCGAGGTGCGGCGAGTAGAGAGGACGCGGCGTGGACAACTCGCGTTCGAGCAACGCGACCCGCGCGGCCTCCGGCAGTTCCAGATAGTCGGCGGCAACACCGGCGCGCGCGAGCAGTTCCGCGACCACGGTCTCGTGCACGTCGGCGTTCTGCCGCATGTCGAGCGACGCCAGGTGGAAGCCGAAGACCTCCACCGCGCGCCGCAGCGGCAATAGCCGCCGCTGCGCCAGCAGCGCCGCGCCGTGCGTGGCCAGTGAATCGCCGATCACATCGAGGTCCACGATGAATTCCGCGGCGTTGCGATAGGGTGGACGCTCGCCATGCGCCGTGCGCGACGGCAAGCGTCCCGCGAGCAGATGCATCGTCGCCGCAAGGCGCGCATAGATTCCAACCAGCGCCTGCCGATACGGCTCGTCCTGCCGGTGCGGATTGCCATCGTGCGCGACTTCCGCCAACGCGAGCAGCGCCGGCAGCGGGTGCACCAGGCGCGCCGACAGCGACAATTCGCCGCCGAGCCTGTGCACTTCGTCCAGGTAATGATCGAACGCAACGCCCGCCTGCGCGCGAATCGCATAGCGGAGCGTGTCCGCGACGACAAACGGGTTGCCGTCGCGGTCGCCGCCGATCCACGAGCCCATGCGCAGTATCGGCGGCAGCGCGGCCGTCGAAGTTCCTGATGCATGCTGCGCGCCGAATGCATGCTGCGTGCCGAATGAATGTTGCGCGCCGCGGGCCAGG
>JANMCH010000038.1:0-5620 GCA_031361045.1 Betaproteobacteria bacterium
TGACCAGTCGCCGCGCTTCGTCGAACAGCGTGATTCCGCGCTGCGGTGCGTAGAGTCTAAGTAGCGGAAACAGCGCGAAGCAAAGTACTGCGATGCCGATCAGCGCCAGCAGGTAGCGCTCCGGCACCAGCCAGGTGCCCAAGTACCAGCGATACGCGAGCCAGCCCGCCAGCATCACCAGCATCGGGTCGAACAGGCGCACCAGCCACTCGAACAGCGACGCGTTTTCCTTCAGCAGGTTGCGTGTCATTGCGCTGGCCCGTTGCCGCCAAATTCGTGCTGGCGAGCCGCGACCAACGCGGCAAACTCGTCGCGAAACCGTTGCGCCGAATAAAGCGCTGCGTTGGCGCGACAAGCGACTGCGGAAATGCGGTGGGCGTTGGCCTCAAATGTGCGCACGGCCGCCGCGATGGATTCCGGCGACTGTTCGTTGAAGAGAACACCGGTGGGCTGTGCGGTATCGAGTCCGCGGATGGTTTCCGCGGCACCGCCCCGGCCGAAGGCGATCACCGGCGTGCCGTGCGCCTGCGCTTCGAGCGGCGCGATGCCGAAATCCTCGTCGGCGGCAAACAGGAATGCGCGCGCCGTGGCCAGCCAACGGTCGCGTTCGTCGTCCTCCACACGGCCCAGCAGCCGCACGTTGGGACCGGCCGCCGACCTGACCCGGTCCATCTCCGGGCCGTCGCCGATCACGATGAGCTTGCGGTCCGGCAGCAGGCGAAACGCCGACACGATCAGGTCGACCCGCTTGTACGGCACGAGGCGCGACACCGTGACATAGGCGTCGCCGCGCTCGTCCGCGATGGGACGGCCGGACACGGCGACTGGCGGAAAGATCACCGTCGATTCCCTACCGTAGCTGCGGCGAATCCGATCCGCAATGGTTTGGGATATCGCGACAAAGTGGTCGACACGCGCGGCAGATGCAATGTCCCATTCACGCAGGTGCGCGAGCATGCGCCGCACGGCAAGGCCCTTGAGTCCGCGATCGAGGCCGACCTGGCGCAGGTAATCCTCTTGCAGGTCCCACGCGTAGCGCATCGGCGTGTAGCAATAGCAGATGTGGAGTTGCGTGGGCGACGTACGCACGCCCTTGGCGACCGCGTGCGAGCTGGAGATGACGACGTCGTAACCCGAGACGTCGAACTGCTCGACCGCACGTGGAAACAGCGGCAGATAGCGGCGAAACCGCTTGCGCGCGAACGGCAGCCGCTGGATGAACGAGGTGCGGATCGTTCCGGTGCCGAGCCGCGCGTGGTCTGCAGGTGCCATGAAGTCGACCAGAGTGAATACATCGGCGTCCGGATACAGCGCGAGCAATTCGGCCAGGGCCAGCTCGGCACCGCCCCAGGTATCGAGCCAGTCATGGACGATGGCAATGCGCATAAATGAGATAATAAAGAGCTTTGTCTCGCGGCAACAACTCAAGTTTCGACGGCTCAGCGTCGCGCAGGCCATCCACAAGGATCATCGGCACGATGGGCAAAACGGCATTGATCACGGGCGTCACCGGCCAGGACGGAGCCTACCTCGCGAGCCTGCTCCTGCAAAAGGGTTACGCCGTCCACGGCTTCGTGGCACGGCGGGCGACCGAGTCGAACTGGCGTTTGCGCGAACTGGGCATTGAACAGGACATCACGCTCGTCCACGGCGACCTGACCGACATGGCATCGCTTTGTCGCGCGGTCGAGTCGGCACGTCCGGACGAAGTCTACAACCTGGCCGCGCAAAGTTTCGTAGGCACGTCGTGGGCGCAGCCGCAGGTCACCGCACAGGTCAATGGCGTGGGGGTCGTGAACATGCTCGAAGCGCTGCGCCGTCTCCAGCCTGCCGTGCGTTTCTACCAGGCGTCCACCAGCGAAATGTTCGGGCTGGTGCAGACGGACGCACAGGACGAGTCCACGCCGTTTCACCCGCGCAGCCCCTACGGCGTCGCCAAGCTCTTCGGCCACTGGAGCACGATCAATTACCGCGAAAGCTACGGGATGCACGCGTCCAATGGCATCCTGTTCAATCACGAATCCCCGCTGCGCGGCATCGAATTCGTCACGCGCAAGGTGACGGACGCCGTGGCACGCATCAAGCACGGCAAGCAGCAGGAGCTTCGCCTGGGCAATATCGATGCGAAGCGCGACTGGGGCTTCGCAGGGGACTATGTCGAGGCGATGTGGCTCATGCTGCAGCAGGACAAACCCGACGACTATGTGATCGCCACCGGCGTCACCACCACCGTGCGCGAAATGTGTCGCCTCGCATTCGAACACGTCGGCCTCAAGTACGAAGACCACGTGGTCATCGACCCCAAGTTCTTCCGCCCGGCCGAAGTGGACCTGCTGCTGGGCAAGCCGGCCAAGGCCAAGCGCGTGCTCGGATGGCAGGCGCGGACCGGCATCGGTGAACTCATCGCCATGATGGTGGACGCCGACCTGCGCCGCGTGAGCCGGGAGTAGGTTGTTGAGCGCGCAGCCGATCTCTGCGTGGTTGTCTCATTTGGCAAAATCGGTGGCAAATGAGTTGCCGCACTATCTTGACCTGGTGAGGGCGCTCACGGTCAAGGAGATCAAGGTCCGCTACAAGCGCACCGTCCTGGGCTATGGATGGTCGCTGCTCAACCCGCTGGTCTTCGCGGTGACCTACTGGATCGCATTCAAGGCCATCCTGAACGTCAAGATCGAGGGCTACTTCATCTTCCTGCTCGCGGGCCTCTTCCCATGGCAGTGGCTCAATAATTCGCTCCAGTTGTCTCCCCGCGCGTTCATCCACAACGCATCGCTGGTCAAGAAGATCGCTTTTCCGCGCTACCTGATCATCGCCTCCAGTGTAGTCACAGAGGGCCTGCACTTCCTGCTGTGCCTGCCGGTCCTGGCCGGATTGGCGCTGCTGTTCGGGCGCGGCACCATCTCGGCGGCGTGGCTGTGGGGCGCGCCGATCCTGTTATTGGTCCAGGGCCTCATGATCTATGGCATTGCCCTCGCGGTGGCCTCGTGCAGCGTGTTCTTCCGCGACATCGAGCGCCTGATCGGGCTCGGCATGACGGTGTTGTTCTACGTGACACCCGTGATCTACGAGCGGCAGATGGTGCCGGCGATGTTCCAGCCACTGATCGCGTTCAACCCGTTCACGTACGTTATCGTTGCGTGGCGAGCGTTGCTGCTGGATGGCACGATGGACTGGCATTCGGTGGGCGCTGCGGCGGCAATTGCAGTAGGCGCCGTCGCGGTGGGCCAGTTCGTCTTCAGCCGGCTGCAGTGGAAATTCGCCGAGGCGCTGTAGATGTCACAACCCATCATCGACTTCGATCGCGTCGGCAAGTCGTATGCGCTGTCGCTGCACCGCGCGGGAGGCATCAAGAACCTGATCCTCAATCCGCCGCGCGCGCTGCGCAACATGCGCGCGGACAGCCGCGTGGTGCTCGACAATTTCTCGCTGCAGGTGGCGCGCGGCGAGTCCATCGCCGTGATGGGCCGCAACGGCGCGGGCAAGAGCACGGTGCTGGCGCTGATCGCCGGCGTGATCCGGCCGTCGACGGGCACGCTCGCGGTCAATGGCCGTGTCTCGCCGCTGCTCGAACTGGGCGCCGGGTTCCATCCGGAGTTGACCGGCCGCGATAACGTGATGCTGAACGGCGTGCTGCTCGGGATGCGGCGCGCCGAGGTCGCCGCAAGGATGGACAGCATCGTGGAATTCGCGGAACTCGAAGATTCGATCGACGAACCGGTACGGACGTTCTCGACCGGCATGACGGCGCGCCTCGGTTTTTCCGTGGCGGCACATCTCGATCCGGAGATCCTGCTGATCGACGAAGTTCTGGCGGTGGGCGATACCGCATTCCAGGCCAAATGCATCGCCAAGATCCGCGAATTCCGTCGGCGCGGCGTGACCATCGTGTTCGTATCCCACGAATTGCAGCATGTGACCGAGCTGTGCGATCGCGCCGTCGTGATTGCCGATCACCGGGCCGCGTTCGTCGGCGACGTGCCGGCCGCAATCGCGCACTACGCGGCGTCGCAACCCGGATCGTCCTGATGCGCGTCGGCTGGAGCGCGACACTCATCTGCGATCCGGCGACACGCGACGCGCCGGACGGCATCGGCGTCTACACACGCGAGCTGGTGGCCGCGTACAAGCGATGCGACGACGTCGTACCGGTGCCGGTGGTGATGGGGTCGTATGCGGCGCGGCGTGCCCCTCCTGGCGCGATTGTTCTGCCGCATGCCGCCGAAATGTCCGCAGCGATGTCCGTAGCGACGGGCCTGGACGTTCGCGGTGCGCTCCGGCTGTCGAAAAATATCGACGTCTATCACGCGACCGACTACCGCATTCCCCGCCTGCGCCGCACGCCTGTGTGCGCCACACTGTTCGACGCGATTCCGCTGAGTCATCCGGAGTGGGCCAATCCACGAATGCGCGGACTCAAGAACGTTGCGCTGCGCCGATCGGCGCAGTGGGCGGATCGCGTGATCGCCATCTCGCAGGCGATGGTGCCGGAATTGGTCGAGCACTATGGCATCGAGCCGTCGCGCATCACGGTGACGCCGCTTGGCGTCGACGCACATTGGTTCGAGCGCGAGCCGGCAGCGACGATCGACGCCATGCGCGCGCGCTTCGGGCTCGCGCCTGATTACCTTTTGTTCGTCGGCACGCTGCAGCCGCGCAAGAATGTCGCGCGGATACTCGAAGCGTTTGCGCGCATGCCCGCGCACCTCGTCGCAGGGCGACAACTGGTCATCGCGGGCAAGGCCGGCTGGCGCACCGATGATCTCGTCGCAACGTTGCGCGGCAGCGCCAATGCCGGGCGCGTGCGCTGGCTCGACTACGTCGACGCCGGCGACATGCGCGCGCTGTATCAAGGCGCGGCCGCATTCATCTTCCCCTCACTCTACGAAGGCTTCGGTTTGCCGGTGCTCGAGGCGTTCGCCTCGGGTGTCCCGGTTGTCACGTCCACCACGACTTCACTGCCGGAAGTGGCGGGTGACGCAGCACTGCTGGTCGACCCCACGGATATCGACGCGCTGGCGGCTGCAATGACGTCCGTCATAGCGGATTCGGCCCTTTCCAGCCGCCTGCGGGAGGCTGGTTTGGCCCGCGCCAGGCAATTCACGTGGGCCCGTTGTGCCCGGGAAACTGTCGCCGTCCTGCGGTCCCTCCTTTAGAAACAGAGGGTTCCCGCACCAGTGCCCATTTAGTTGGAAGAGAGTGTCAGGGGACTATTGACGAACCCCGTTTTCAGTATATAATCGCGCTTCTTTGCTACAACAAATCCCGAACGGCACTGCCCGCAGGACACCGGGGCAGGTATTACCCAAATAAGCGCCGAAGGAAATGCTGTAGCCGCTCTTTAAAAATTGGCAACCGATAGGTGTGGGTGCTGGGGCTTCGGAGCCCCTGGCAAGTCCGGCAACGGACGCGTCAGGGAAATATGTTCCAAGGCAATTGGTGCTCACACAACGCAGTAAGGCTTGGCACCAGCAATGGTGACAGGCCGAACGTCTTGTCCCTCGGAGGAAGCTCTGGGGGTTGAGGCCAACGTTGATTGAGTTACTTGTAGAGATCGAACTGAAGAGTTTGATCCTGGCTCAGATTGAACGCTGGCGGCATGCTTTACACATGCAAGTCGAGC
>JANMCH010000043.1:0-15205 GCA_031361045.1 Betaproteobacteria bacterium
AGCGGCCCGATGTGCTGCGCGACCAGCGCATCCGCGGTGGCACCATGCAGGCACACCGCGTAACGCAACGCGGTCTTGGCGTCGAGCCCCTGCGCGAGCAATGCGCCCAGCAGCCCTGACAGCACATCGCCGCTGCCGGCAGTCGCCAGTGCCGGGCCGCCGCTGGCATTGATGTCCCACGTGTCGTCCGGATGCGCGAGCACGCTGCCCACGCCTTTCAGCACGACGTTCGCCGAAAGGCGCAGTGCCAACTCGCGGGCGGCGTGCATCCGATCGCGCTGCACCGTTTCGATGTCGAGCCCGAGTACGCGCGCGGCCTCGCCGGGATGCGGGGTGGCCAGCGTCGGCGCACCACGCGACTTGGTGGCGGCAAGCAGCGCGGGATCGCGCGCAATCAGGTTGAGCGCGTCGGCATCGAGAGCAATGGGTATTGGCAGTGCCAGCGCGCGCTGCAACAGCGATCGCGCGGCGTCGCTCGTTCCCAGTCCCGGTCCGACGACCAGTGCGTCCGGCTTGGCGTCGAGCACCTGCCCCGCATGTCGCAACATGAGTTCCGGCATCTGCGCGTCGATCTTTGGCGCGTCCGCCATCAGGAAACCCAACCAGACCTTGCCGGCGCCGGTGCGCATCGCCGCGCGGCCGGCCAGGATCAACGCGCCACCCATGCCTTCGGTGCCGCCCAGGATGCCGAGCGTGCCGAAGGTTCCCTTGTTCACATTGCGCGAACGCCGCGCGAGTACAACGGGCAACTCCGCCGCCAGCGTTGGCCAGTCGAGACGATGACCGCGCGGTGCAGGCGACAACTCAAGCCCAAGCGAATGCACCGAGATCGCTCCACAATGGTCGGGCCCGTCCGCCGTCAGCAGTCCGGGCTTCAGCGCGATGAAAGTGGCCGTGGCCGTCGCGCGAATGGCCGCAGACTGCGCGGTACCGGTGCCGGCATCGAGACCGGTCGGCATGTCGAGCGACAGGATAGGGGCGCCCGTTCCGTTCGCCCAGTCCACCAGCGCCGCGTAAACGCTGTCGATCGGCCGGTTGAGTCCGACCCCGAAAAGTCCGTCGACGATCAGCGCGGGATCGGGACTGGGACCGATGGCCGCTGTCGTCGTGACGCCGCCTGCGGCGACAAAGGCCTGCCAGGCCGCGGCCGCGTCTTGCGGCAGGCGTTGCGCATCGCCTGGAAATACCACCCGCACGTCATGGAACCAGTTCATGAGCCAGCGCGCGACGACGAACGCGTCGCCGCCGTTGTTGCCGGGCCCGGCGAGGACGACGATCTGCCCGCCGCGCTCGCCCGCCATCTGCCTGGCGACTTCGGCCGCGGCCAGTCCGGCGCGTTCCATGAGGGACAGGCCGGCATGCTGCGCTTCCAGCGCGCGCAGGTCCGCAATATCGAGAATCGGCGACAGGGAGGCAGGCATGGGCCGATTATAGGGGTGCGGTCGCACCGGAACGGCGCAGGAGGGCACGAATACGGCGGTGCCCGCATAGACAAACGGCCCGCCGCGCCGCTAAACTAGGTTTGATGCCGCGCCTGTTTCCTGTCCCCTTGCGGCGCAATCCGCTGTCTTCCCTTTTCGCAACATTTGCGCGCAACCGGCGCGCACACTTGGAGGTCGCAATGAAGTTTCTCCCCAAATCTGCCCTGGTGCTGGCCGCCTCGCTGTTCGCGTTGAGTGCGCACGCGCAGGACCTCACCGGCACGCTCAAGAAGGTCAAGGACTCCGGCACGATCACGCTCGGCGCGCGCGAATCGTCGGGCGCGCTGGCGTACACGCTGGGTGACGGCAAGTACGTCGGATTTCATACCGAGATGAGCGAGAAGATCGCCGCCGATATCCAGAAGCAACTGAAGTTGCCGAAGCTCGACATCAAATTCCAACCGGTGACGTCGCAGAACCGCATCCCGCTGGTGCAGAACGGCACGGTTGATCTGGAGTGCGGATCAACTACCAACAATACCGCGCGCCAGAAGGACGTTGCGTTCGCGATGACCACCTACGTCGAGGAAGGCCGCATCGTCGTCAAGGCCAATTCGCCGATCAAGGGCATCGCCGACCTGAACGGCAAGACAGTCGCCACGACCACGGGCACCACGTCCGTGCAGACGCTGCGCAAGAACAAGAAGGCCGCCAACATGGACTTCAAGGAAGTGTTCGGCAAGGACCACGCGGACAGCTTCCTGCTGCTCGAGTCCGGCCGCGCCGACGCGTTCGTGATGGATGGACAGATCCTCGCGGGACTGGTATCGAAGTCGAAGGCCCCGGCGGACTACAAGATCCTCGCCGAAGTGCTGAGCGTCGAACCCATCGCATGCATGATGCGCAAGGACGACCCGGCTTTCCAGAAGGCGGTTGACACCAGCATCCAGGCGATGGTCAAGAGCGGCGACCTTGCCAAGATGTACGACAAGTGGTTCGTGCAGGCGATCCCGCCGTCGAATACCAAGGTCGGCCTGCCACTGTCGGACGCGACCAAGGCCGCGTGGAACGCTCCGAACACGAAGCCGATGGAAGAATACGCGGTACAGTAAGTCGGAATTGCCGGTGGCGGCGCAGCAAGACGCTGTGCGCCGGCGCGTCAATGTGGGCGGGCGGGGGGGGGACGGCTTAGATGAGCTGGGATTGGCAGGTTTTCTTCCAGGATACCGGCGGCGGTCAGACCTATTTGCGCTGGATGATGTCGGCGTGGGGCTGGACGCTGCTGGTTTCCGCGTGCTCGCTGGTCGTGGCGCTGTCCGTCGGTTCGCTGATGGGAATCCTGCGCACCACGCCGGTCAAGGCGTTCGTGTGGATTGGCAACGCGTGGACCGAGATCTTCCGCAACATCCCGCTGCTGGTCCAGATCTTCCTCTGGTACCACGTCATCCCGTCGATCTTCAAGGGACTGCAGGCGGTTCCTGACTTCGTCGCGGTCGTGATTGCGCTGGGCTTCTTCACGTCGGCGCGCATCGCCGAGCAGGTCAAGGCCGGCATCCAGGCCTTGCCCAAGGGCCAGCGTTACGCCGGCCTGGCGATGGGCCTGACGCTGCCGCAGACGTACCGGTACGTGATCCTGCCGATGGCGTATCGCATCGTCATCCCGCCGCTGACCAGCGAGTCGATGAACATCATCAAGAACTCGTCGGTGGCGTTTGCCGTGAGCATCTCCGAGCTCACGTTCTTTGCGATGCAGGCGCAGGAAGAAACGTCGCGCGGCGTCGAGATCTACCTCGCCGTCACGGGCCTGTATTTCATCTCCGCGTTTGCGGTCAATCGGGTGGCGCTGTTCATCGAGAATCGCGTGCAGGTGCCCGGCATGATCGGGAGTGGCAGGTGAGCCCCCACGCTCGCGATATTGCGTTGCTCGCTGCCCCCCGAGGGGGCGCGTTCAGTCCCTCGGGGCGGCCCTTCGGGACTGAACAATGAACCTCAGCTTCGCCTTCCTCGACTGGGGCGTCCTGTCCAGTTTCATCCTCAAGGGATTGATCTTTTCGGTCCAGCTCACGCTGTTCGCGATGGTCGGCGGTATTGCGCTTGGCACCGCGCTGGCGCTGATGCGCCTGTCCGGAAAGAAGTGGCTGGTGATGCCCGCCGCGTTCTACGTGAACACGCTGCGTTCCATTCCGCTGGTCATGGTGATCCTGTGGTTCTTCCTGCTGATCCCGCTGCTGATCGGCCGGCCGCTGGGCGCGGAACTGTCGGCGATCGTCACCTTCACGGTGTTCGAGGCGGCGTACTACTCCGAGATCATGCGCGCCGGCATCCAGTCCGTGCCGCGCGGGCAGGTGTCCGCTGGGTATGCGGTGGGGATGAACTACGCGCAGTGCATGAAGCTCATCGTGCTGCCGCAGGCGTTCCGCAACATGCTGCCGGTGCTGCTGACGCAGACGATCATCCTGTTCCAGGATACGTCACTGGTGTATGCGGTGGGCGCCTATGACCTGCTGAAAGGTTTTGAAGTCGCCGGCAAGAACTTCAACCGGCCGGTCGAGATGTACCTGCTCGCGGCCATCACCTATTTCGTCATCTGCTTCAGCCTGTCGATGATCGTGCGTCAGCTGCAGAAGAAGATCGCCATCATTCGCTGATCCTCAGGAACCCAAAGAACGCGCCATGATCGACATCAAGGACATTTCCAAGTGGTACGGCAGCTTCCAGGTGCTGACCAACTGCACGACCAGCATCAAGAAGGGCGAAGTCGTCGTGGTGTGCGGGCCTTCCGGGTCGGGCAAGTCGACGCTCATCAAGTGCGTGAACGCGCTGGAGCCGTTCCAGAAGGGCGACGTCGTCGTCGACGGCATCTCGATCGCCGATCCCAAGACCGACCTGCCCAAGCTGCGCGCCCGCGTCGGCATGGTGTTCCAGCATTTCGAACTGTTCCCGCACCTGACCGTGACCGAGAACCTGACGCTGGCGCAGATCAAGGTGCTCAATCGCCCGAAAGACGAGGCGATAACGCGCGGCATGAAGATGCTCGACCGCGTCGGCCTGATGGCACACAAGGACAAATTTCCCGGGCAGCTGTCCGGCGGCCAGCAGCAACGCGTGGCCATTGCGCGTGCGCTGTCGATGGACCCCATCGTGATGTTGTTCGACGAGCCCACGTCGGCGCTTGACCCCGAGATGGTGGGTGAGGTGCTGGATGTGATGGTCAAGCTCGCTCAGGAGGGCATGACGATGATGGTCGTGACTCACGAGATGGGCTTCGCGCGCAAGGTCAGCCACCGCGTCATCTTCATGGATCGTGGCGAGATCGTCGAGGACGCGACCAAGGATGACTTCTTCGGCAAGCCGCGTTCCGAGCGCGCGCAGCAGTTCCTCGCCAAGATTCTCCAGCATTGAGTTGATCGCCCGGATCGGACTGCTCATCCTCGCGAGCGCCGCATGGTCGGCGTTCGCGGCGGACTTTCCCGACCGCGCCGTCACAATGATCGTGCCGTTTCCGCCGGGAGGCGTGGCGGACACGGTGGCCCGCCCGGTGGCCGAGGCGATGGGGCGTGACCTGCAGCAACCCGTCATCGTCGAGAACAAGCCGGGCGCCGGTGGCGGCATCGGCATGTCCTTTGCCGCCAAAGCGAAGCCCGACGGCTACGCGATCCTGTTGTCGCTGTCGTCGTATTCGGTGCTGCCCGAGGCCGACAAGATCCTGGGTCGCGCGCCGCTGTACCAGCTCGATCAGCTGAAACCCATCGCCCGCTTCACCGCCGATCCCACGGTGTTCGTCGTGCGCGCCGATGCGCCGTGGAAGACGTGGGCCGAATTTGCCGCGGCGGCACGCGCCAATCCGGGCAAGTACACTTTCGGCTCATCAGGCAACTACGGCACGATGCACGTGCCAATGGAAATGCTGCTTGCCGCGGCGGGCATCAAGATGACGCACGTCCCCTATACCGGGGCGGGCCCGGCGATCGTCGGCTTGCTGGGCGGCACCATCGATGCCGTCGCGACGGGCCCCGCCACCGTGGTGCAGCAGATCAACGCAGGCAAGCTGCGCGCGCTCGCGCAGTGGGGCACGGCGCGCCTGGTGGCGCTGCCGGACGTGCCCACCTTCCGCGAACTGGGAACGGACGTCGACTATGCGCAATGGTCGGGATTGTTCGTTCCCGCCGCCACGCCGGAACCGGTCGTCAGGCGCTTGCGCGACGCGGCGCGCGCCGCAGCGAACGACGAGCGTGTCAGGCAGGTGATGGCCACCGCCGGCAGTCCGATCCAGTATCTCGACACGCCGGAATTCCAGCGTTACGTCGATGCCGACGCCGCCCGGATGGCGGACGTCGTGAAGCGCATCGGCAAGGTCGAATAGCGACGTCGAAATTTTCGTCCGCGCTGCTGCGGGCTACTCGAATTTTTCGCCGGAATCCTTCACCACCTTGGCCCACCGCGCCTTCTCGTCGCGGATGAATGTGCCGAATTCCGCAGGCGTTCCCGGCCGCGTTTCCGCGCCCGCTGCGACCAGCCTTTCCTGCATCTCGGGGGTTGCGAGAATTTTGGTGACCGTCTGATGCAACCGGTTCACGATTTCGGGCGGCGTTCCTGCAGGTGCCACGATGCCCTGGAATGAACCGGTTTCGAAGCCCGGCAGGCCGGACTCGGCCACGGTCGGAATCTCGGGTGCTGCTGCGAAGCGCTTGGTGCTGGATATGGCGAGTGCCCGGAGCTTGCCGCCCTTGACCATCGGGTACGTCGCGAGCATGCCGTTGAACAGCACGTCCGCCTGGCCGCCCACCACGTCGGCGATGGCCTGTGCACCGCCCTTGTAGGGAATGTAGGTCCACTTGATGCCGCTGCGCATCGCGAAGTCCACGCCTGCAAGGTGATTCGCGCCCCCGATGCCCGACACCGCAAAATTGAGCGCGCCAGGTTTGGACTTGGCGAGCGCGATCAATTCCTTCACATCCCTGGCCGGAACCGCCGGATTGACGACCAGCAAGTGCGGTGAATACGCGACCATCACGACCGGCGCGAAATCCTTCACCGGGTCAAACGGCAGCGTCGGGAAAATGCTGGGGCCGATCGCGAGCGAGCCGATGTCGGCGAGCAGCACGGTGTACCCATCCGGTGGCGACTTGGCCACGATGTCCGCGCCGACATTGCCGGTCGAACCCGGCTTGTTCTCGACGATCACGGGCTGCCCAAGCGCCGTCGTGAGTCCCGGGGCGAGCGCGCGCGCGAGGATATCCGATGTGCCTCCCGCCGGGTACGGCACGATGATGCGAATGGGCTTTGACGGATACGTTTGTGCTACCGCAGCGGGCGCGCAAGCCAAGGTGGCCAGTACCGCAAGCAGCAGTCCCATGGTGCGTGTTGGCAAATTCACGTCGTAGTCCTCTTGTCTAGGGTGGTGGCTCGGGCCACTGCTCGTTTGTTGCCTGCAAGTCCAGTGTGGGCGCGCGCTGCCATACCGTCAACGTTCGCTCCGGTGACGGCCGCGCTCCTGCGACAGCGTATAATCCGGCTTTACGCGCATCCTGAACGCGATGTCCGAAATCCTCTCGTTGGCCGGCCGGCCTGCGCTGTCGAAATTCCGCCTGGCCAAACTGCACCAGGGCCTCGCCGCCGCCCATCCCGCGCATCGCGTCGCCGGCATTGCCGCGACATTCCACCATTTCGTCGAGATCGCCCGGCCGTTGACCGCTGGCGAGCGGTCGACACTGGACCGGCTGCTGACGTACGGCCCGGATTCGGAACACGCCGCTGCCGCTGCCAGTACGTCGCTGCTCGTGGTCCCGCGCCCGGGCACGTTGTCGCCGTGGTCGTCCAAGGCCACGGACATTGCGCGCAACTGCGGTTTGGCTGCGGTCAAGCGCATCGAACGCGGTGTCGTCTACGGCATCGCGACCATCGACGGCGCGCCGCTTTCGGCGAGCGACCGGGCCGCGCTGCTTCCGCTGCTGCACGATCGGATGATCGAAGCCGTGCTGCCCGACCTGGCCGCGGGCGCGCAATTGTTCGCGCATTTCCCGCCGCAGCCGATGACCACGATTCCGCTGCTGGGCGAGGGACGCGTGGCGCTCGAACGCGCGAACACGACGTTGGGTCTGGCGCTGGCCCCCGACGAAATCGACTTCCTCGATACGAGTTTCCGCGCGCTTGGCCGCGATCCAACGGACGTCGAACTGATGATGTTCGCGCAGGCCAACTCCGAACACTGCCGGCACAAGATCTTCAATGCGCAGTACATCGTCGACGGTGTTGCCCAGGACAAGAGCCTGTTCGGCATGATCCGCGAGACGCACCAGGCGCATCCGCAGGGAACGGTCGTCGCCTATTCGGACAATTCCTCCGTGATGGAAGGTGAAACTGTCGCGCGCTTCTATCCGCGCGCGGACGGACACTACGGCGCGCGTCACGAACTGACGCATACGCTGATGAAGGTCGAGACCCACAATCACCCGACGGCCATCGCGCCGTTTCCCGGTGCGGCCACCGGTTCCGGCGGCGAAATCCGCGATGAAGGCGCGACGGGCATCGGCGGCAAACCCAAGGCCGGGCTGGTCGGCTTCACGGTCTCCAATTTGCGCATCCCCGGGCAGATGCAGCCGTGGGAAGGCGACTATGGCAAGCCGGAGCGCATCGCTTCCGCGTTGTCGATCATGCTGGAAGGCCCGATTGGCGCGGCTGCATTCAACAACGAATTCGGGCGACCCAACCTCACCGGCTATTTCCGCACCTTCGAGCAAAGCGTGGCGGGCGAAGTGCGCGGCTACCACAAGCCGATCATGATCGCCGGGGGCCTGGGCAACATCCGCGCCGGGCACACGCACAAGCATGCGTTGCCCGCGGGCGCGCTCCTCGTCCAGATTGGCGGCCCGGGATTGCTGATCGGCATGGGCGGCGGCGCGGCGTCGTCGATGGCCACCGGCGTGAACACCGCCGACCTCGACTTCGATTCGGTCCAGCGTGGCAATGCGGAAATCGAACGACGCGCGCAGGAAGTCATCGACCGCTGCTGGCAATTGGGCGGGCGCAACCCAATACTTTCATTGCACGACGTCGGCGCGGGCGGTCTGTCCAACGCGTTGCCGGAACTGGTGCATGGCGGAGGCGTGGGCGGAACTTTCGACCTGCGCGCGGTGCCGTCGGAGGAGCCGGGCATGTCGCCTCGCGAAATCTGGTGCAACGAAGCGCAGGAGCGGTACGTGCTGGCAATCCTGCCGGCGTCGCTGCCGGAATTCGCCGCGATTTGTGGGCGCGAACGCTGCCCATTCTCCATCGTTGGTCATGCCAACGGTGAGAATCGACTGGTCGTCGCCGATGTGCATTTCGGCAACCGGCCGGTCGACGTACCTCTCGACGTCATTCTCGGCAAACCGCCGATGATGACGCGCGATGTACGGCATGTCGCGCGCGCGCTGCCGGCGCTCGACTTGGCCGGCGTGACCGTCAAGGATGCCGCATATCGCGTGCTGCAGTTTCCCGCGGTCGCGGACAAGACGTTCCTTGTGACCATCGGCGATCGTACGGTCGGCGGATTGTGTTCGCGCGACCCGATGGTCGGGCCGTGGCAGGTGCCGGTAGCTGATGTCGCCGTCACGTTGATGGACTTCGCAGGGTACGCCGGTGAGGCCATGGCCATGGGCGAGCGCACGCCGCTCGCGCTGATCGACGCGCCTGCCTCCGGACGCATGGCTGTCGGCGAGGCCATCACCAATCTTGCCGCGGTCGGTATCCGGTCGTTGGGTGACGTCAAGTTGTCGGCCAACTGGATGGCGCCCGCCGGTCATCCAGGCGAGGACGCTGCGCTGTTCGACACCGTTCGCGCCGTGGCCATCGACACCTGTGTGGCCATCGGGCTTTCGATTCCGGTAGGCAAGGACTCGATGTCGATGCGCACCACCTGGACTGACAACGGTATCGACAAGGCCGTCACTGCGCCCGTTTCGCTGGTCATTTCCGCGTTCGCCCCCGTTCCGGATGCGCGCCGCGCGCTGGTGCCGCTGCTGCGCCTCGACTGCGGCGAAACCGCGCTGGTGCACATCGACATCGCATGCGGAAGGCGCCGGCTGGGCGCCTCGTCGCTGGCGCAGGTGTACGGACAGATGGGCAATGACGCACCGGACCTCGACGATCCGCACAGGCTGGCGGCATTTTTCGCGCTGGTGCAACGTCTGCACGCTGAAAGTACGTTGCTCGCGTATCACGACATCGGCGATGGCGGACTGTTCGTGACACTGACGGAAATGGCCTTTGCCTCCCGCTGTGGCCTGGACATTGCGCTCGATACGACAACGCTGCTGCCGGCATTGTTTGCGGAAGAATTGGGCGCAGTCGTGCAGGTGCGGCGCGGCAACGCGGCGACGGTAGTGGCATCAGCGCTTGCCGTCGGCCTGGGTGCAACCATCATCGGTGCGCCAGTGCGTGGCGACCGCATCGCGATCACGAATCGTGGCGCCACCATCCTCGACGAAGCGCGCGTCGACCTGCACCGCGCGTGGTCGGCGACGACCCATGCGCTGCAACGCATGCGCGACAACACTGACGCCGTCGACCAGGAATTCGCGCGTATCGCGGACGTGGACGATCCCGGGATCGTGCCACGCCTGACTTTCGACCCCGGACAGGACATCGCGGCGCCGTTCATCGCCACCGGTGTGCGACCCAAAGTGGCAATCCTGCGCGAGCAGGGCGTCAACGGCCAGGTGGAAATGGCCGCAGCTTTCGACCGCGCGGGATTCGACGCCTACGACGTGCACATGAGCGACCTCGCCGCAGGGCGCCGTACGTTAGCCGAATTCAAGGGTGTCGTTGCCGGCGGCGGTTTTTCCTATGGCGACGTGCTCGGCGCCGGCGAAGGCTGGGCCAAGTCCATCCTGTTCAACCCGAAAGTGCGCGACCAGTTTGCGGCGTTCTTTGCGCGTGCGGATTCCTTTGCGCTCGGTGTGTGCAACGGCTGCCAGATGATGAGCAACCTGCGTGAAATGATTCCCGGCACCGCGCACTGGCCGCATTTTGTGCGCAACGCGTCGGAGCAATTCGAGGCGCGCTTCGTGCTGGTCGAGGTGCCGCGCTCGCCGTCGCTGTTCTTCGACGGCATGGCAGGCAGCCGCATTCCGGTGGCGACGGCACATGGCGAAGGGTATGCGGAGTTCCATGACGCCGCGCAGCTTGCCGCGGCGCAGCCGCTGGTTGCGATGCGCTTCATCGATCACCGCGGGGAAGCGACCGAAGCCTACCCGTACAACTGCAATGGTTCGCCGCAGGGCATCACCGGACTCACCACGGGCGATGGGCGGTACACGATCCTGATGCCGCACCCTGAACGCGTGCACCGCTCGATACAGATGTCGTGGTATCCGCGTGAATGGGGCGATGCGTCGCCGTGGATGCGGATGTTCCGCAACGCGCGCGCGTGGCTCGGTTGACCGACAGGCAACGGAGGGAGCCGCAATGACGCTGACCGTCTACTCGATCGACGGCATCACGCCTGTCGTGGATCCCACCGCCTATGTACACCCGTCCGCGGTATTGATCGGCGACGTGATCATCGGCGCGGGCTGCTATGTCGGGCCGTGCGCAAGCCTTCGCGGAGACTTCGGCCGCATCGAGGTGCGCGCCGGCGCCAATATCCAGGATTCCTGCGTAATGCACGGCTTTCCCTCTACCGACACCATTGTCGAGGAGGATGGCCACATTGGCCACGCGGCGGTACTGCATGGGTGCATCGTGCGCCGTAATGCGCTGGTCGGCATGAACGCTGTGGTCAATGACAATGCGGAGATCGGCGAGTCGGCCATCGTCGCGGCCATGGCGTTCGTTAAGGCGGGCTTTGTCGTACCGCCGCGCACGTTGGTCGCGGGCATACCAGCGAAGGTGATGCGCGAACTGACCGCGCAGGAAATGGCGTGGAAGGTCGAGGGTACGCGCAGTTACCAGGAACTCACGCGGCGAAGCCTGGCGACGATGACGGCGACACTTCCGCTGTCTGCAGTTGAGCCCGGACGCAAACGTGTGCAGGTGACCGAAATACTGCCGCTGTCGGTGCTGAAGGCCGGAACGAAGCCCTAGAAACCGGCGGCCTGCCCGTCGCGCCGCGGATCGGACGCCGCGACGTAGCCGTCGTCGGTCCTGACGATGAACTGACCGGCGCCAAAGTCCATGTAGGAATCCGGCACAGAATCCATCCGGTGGCCAAGCGCGATCAGGCCGGCGCGCAATTCGCGCGTCGCCGACGCTTCGAGGTCCAGCGAGCCGTCGGCATTGATCTTCCATCGTGGCGCGTCGAGTGCTGCCTGCGGGTTCATTCCGTAGTCGATCATCCGTACGAGTGTCTGCACATGGCCTGGCGGCTGGATCGGTCCGCCCATCACGCCAAATGCGGCGTAGGGCTTTCCATCGCGCGTGACGAAGCCCGGAATGATCGTGTGATAGGGCCGCTTGCCGCCGCCGACTTCGTTCGGGTGCCCCGGTTCGAGCACGAAACCGGCGCCGCGATTCTGCAGGCTGATGCCGGTGCCCGGAACGACGACGCCTGAACCGAAGCCCATGTAGTTCGACTGGATCAGCGAGACCATCATGCCGGATTCGTCGGCGGCGCAAAGGTAAACGGTACCGCCGCGTGGCGGATCGCCGGGACCGAAGTCCTGCGCGCGCTTCACGTCGATCAGGCGCGCGCGCTCGGCGAGGTACGCGGGATCGAGCAGCGTGGCTCCGGGGAACGGCATCGTCCGCGGATCGCTGACATAGCGGTACGAATCGGCAAACGCGAGCTTCATCGCCTCGATCTGCAGGTGTTGCGCGGCAACGGAATCGCACCCATCGCGCTTCAGGTCGAAGTGTTCGAGCATTCCCAACGCCATCAGCGCCGATACGCCTTGGCCATTCGGCGGAATCTCGTGCACGGTGAAGCCGCGATAGTCCTGCGCAAGCGGCACGACCCAATCGGCTTCGTGCGCGGCAAAATCGGCGCCGGTGTGGGCAGCGTTGACCGCCTGCGCATGTTTCGCCATCGTCGCCGCCAGTTCGCCCCGATAGAACGATTCACCGTTCGACGCAGCAATCTTCACCAGCGTGTCCGCCATGTCGGGACACGCAAAACGCTCGCCGACATGCGGCGCGCGGCCGCGCGGCATGAAAACCTCCGGCCAGCCAAGATCCTTGGGCATCAATGGGGCGGCGAGCGCCCACTTTTCCGCGACGACCGGCGACACATGCCAGCCATCGCGAGCGTAGCGGATGGCCGGCGCGAACAGTTCGGCGAACGGCAGCTTGCCGTAGCGCTCCGACAGCGCAACCCAACCGGATACGGCGCCGGGAATCGTGACCGACTCCCACCCGCGTTCAGGCATCGCCTTGCGGCCGGCGAAGCGTTGCGCAGACCATGCGGCCGGCGCACGGCCCGATGCATTGAGGCCGGTCAGTTCGCTGCCGGTCCAGACGATGGCGAACAGATCGGCGCCGATACCATTGCTGCAGGGCTCGACGACCGTGAGTGCGATGGCCGTGGCGAGCGCCGCATCCACGGCGTTGCCGCCTCGCGCCAGCGTGGCGAGGCCCGCCTGGGTGGCCAGCGGCTGCGACGTGGCGACGGCGTTGCGCGCGAAGACGGGCTGGCGCCGCGATGGGTAGGCGTTCGACCAGTCGAAGGGCATCACTCTTCCTGGAATGCTTCCTCGCGCTTGCGGCGGATGTTGGGCAGCGCGATGACGAGGATCAGCAACACGGCGGCCGCGAGCATCACTGCGGAGAGCGGGCGCGTCAGGAAAACCGTCGGGTCGCCGCGCGACAGCAGCATCGCGCGCCGCAGGTTCTCCTCCATCATCGGCCCCAGCACGAAGCCCAGCAGCAGCGGCGCCGGTTCGCATTCGAGCTTGACGAACAACACGCCCAGGAAGCCGAAGAAGGCGGTCTGCATGACGTCGAAGCTCGCGTTGTTTATCGTGTAGACGCCGATCGCGCAGAACAACAGGATGGCCGGATAGAGGATGCGATAGGGCACGGTCAGCAGCTTGATCCAGATGCCGATCATCGGCAGGTTGAGCACCACCAGCATCAGGTTGCCCACCCACATCGACGCGATCAACCCCCAGAACAATCCCGGATTGCTGGTCATGACCTGCGGGCCCGGCTGGATGTTGTGGATAGTCATGGCGCCGACCATCATCGCCATCACGGCATTTTCCGGAATGCCCAGCGTCAGCAGCGGAATGAACGACGTCTGCGCCCCCGCATTGTTGGCCGCCTCCGGGCCGGCCACGCCCTGGATCGCGCCCTTGCCGAACTGGGACGGGTCCTTCGCCACTTTTTTCTCGACCGCATACGACGCGAACGAGGCGAGCATCGCGCCACCGCCGGGCAGCAGGCCCAGGAACGAGCCGAGTCCGGTACCACGCAGCACGGCAGGCCACGCGGCCTTGAATTGCTCCTTGGAAATCCACAGCCCCTTCACCTTGCTCGACAGCCGCTCGCGTTTTTCCTGCGACTCGAGGTTGGTGATGATTTCGGCGAACCCGAAGAGGCCCATGGCCACGCTTACCACGCCGATGCCGTCGGTCAATTCAGGAACACCGAAATCGAAGCGCGCCACGCCGGAGTTGACGTCGGTGCCGACGATGCCGAGCAGCAAGCCCAGGATGATCATCGCGATCGCCTTGATGAGCGACCCGTGCGCGAGCACGACGGCGCCGATCAGGCCCAGCACCATCAGCGAGAAATACTCGGCCGGACCGAACTTGAGCGCCAGCTCCGACAACGGAATCGAAACGGCGGCGATGAACACCGTGGCCACGCATCCGGCAAAGAAGGAGGCGAGCGCCGCCGTGGCCAATGCGGCGCCGGCTTCACCCTTGAGCGCCATCTGGTGGCCATCCAGGCAAGTCACGGCGGACGACGTTTCGCCCGGCATGTTGATGAGGATGGACGTCGTCGAGCCGCCGTATTGCGCGCCATAGTAGATGCCGGCCAGCATGATCAGCGCGGACACCGGCTGCAGCGAGTAGGTGGTGGGCAGCAACATCGCGATGGTGGCGACCGGTCCGATGCCGGGCAATACGCCGATCAGCGTTCCGAGCAGCGAACCGATCAGCGCGTACATGATGTTGATCGGCGTCAGTGCGACCGAAAAGCCAAGTGCCAGGTGGTTGAGCAGTTCCATCGGTCAGCCTTGCAGGAAGGTGGGCCAGATCGGCAACTGCAGCTTGAGGCCGATGATGAACACCGCGACCGCGAGGACCGCCAGCAGCACGCCGCTGATCAGCGCCTCTTTCCAGCGGAATTCCTCGCTCGCGGTACTGGCGAGCACGATCAGGATGACCGTCGACAGCGCCATGCCCACGCGCGGAACGATCAACCCGAACAGCACCACGCTGCCCAGGACGATGATCGTCGGCCGCCACCGCCATGCGGCAATCGCGCTACCTTGCGTGCGGAGTCCGCGCAACGCGATGATTCCGCCGAGCAGGACCAGGATGATTCCCAGAATGCGCGGAAAGTAGCCCGGGCCCATGCGTGCGGCCGTGCCCAGGTTGTAGCGCGAGCCCAGGATGAGGGCGGCGGCGCCAATCAGCGCGAACAGCACGCCGGCCCAGAAATCCTTCGGATTGCGAATGCGCAGCAAGCGTCCCCCGGATGGTCTTTCAACTTTGGGCGCAAGGATAGCATCTGCCCTTCGCGAGTGGCGCGCTGGCGCTTGAGGGTTGCAAACGCCGGATTTCGTGGTTCTTGCAGCGGTGTGGTTGCGGTGCGCATTCTCCGGCCGCAGACACCGGGCTGCGGGTACCCGGCGCGAC
>JANMCH010000044.1:0-13300 GCA_031361045.1 Betaproteobacteria bacterium
GACATCCTCGACTTCCGGGCTTTGTGGGCCCTTGACGAGGGTGATCGGCGGGCCGAGCTTGAGCAGCAGCGCGAGCTCGCGGCGCCTCCGCTCCGAGGGTTGCGCGATCTGGGCCGCCTCGGCCAGTGCTTCGCTATAGTGGGCAACGCATTCCGTGTACGACGAGTGGGCGAGCGCGCGATCGCCTGCTCGCTCGCGATAGGTGCAGGCGGCATCCCAGAGCGCGGCGTGATGGAAGTGATGCGCAAGTAGCTCCGGCTCCGATTCGGCAAGGAAAGCGAAGTCCCTGAGAAGGACCTCGCCGATCCTTTCATGAAGCTGTTGCCGGCGTGTGCGCAGAAGACTGTTGTACGCGACATCACGCACCAGCGCGTGCTTGAAGCTGTAGCTCAAGCTGCCATTCTGGTCGCGACGGTAGACGACCCCCGCAGCTATGAGACCGTTCATGCTTGCGTCAAGCTCCCCCCCGGACTGTAAAACCAGTGCCGCGAGCAGCGGGTGCGAGAAATGGTGGCCGATCACCGCCGCCACTTGGGCGATCTCTTTCGCGGTCCCGAGGCGGTCGAGCCGCGCCATCAGCGAATCCTGCAGCGTTGCCGGTACGCTGGGCTGTCCGGGCGTCGAGGATTCGAGCACCGCCTTTGTCAGCTCCTCGACATACAGGGGGACGCCATCGCTCTTGGTCACGATGTTGTCAACGAGCGCGCGTTCGAGCACGCGTGGCGCTGCCGTTGCGGCCACGAGTGCTGCCGCCTCGGCCAGGGTGAGACGCGAAAGCCTGAGCGAAGAAGCGTGCGAGCACTCTTTCCAGGGCGAAGCGAATTCGGGCCGCGCCGTGACCAGCGCCAGTATGCGGCTCGCGGATATTCTGTCGATGAGGCGGATCCAAAGCTCTTTCGTGGTTGGATCGATCCAGTGCGCGTCCTCGAGTAGAAGCAGTACCGGCGCCGTGCGCGCAAGACCGGTGAACAGATCGACCAGCGCGGCCAGCGTGGCGGCTTTGCGCTCAGGCGGCGAGCTCTCAAGCGGCGGATAGCGGGTGGTAGGGAGCGACAGCAGATCGGCGACAAGACTCGTGTCCGAGGCGGTGACCGCGCCATTGGTCCGAAGCATCGCCTCGAGCTTGTCGAGCTTCTCGGTGTCCCCGTCTTCGCCCCCGAAGCCGGCAGCACGCTCAAGATGCCGGACCACCGGATGGAGCGCGCTGTTCGTGTGATACGGCGAGCACTGGCTGGTCACCCGGTGGCAGCGTTCGTGCATGACCTGCTCCACCAACACGTCGGCGAGCCGCGACTTGCCCATCCCCGCTTCACCCGAGATGACGAGAGCACGGCCCTCGCCTTTGCATGCCCGCTGCCAGAGGTTCGCAAGCAGAGACGACTCTTCGCTGCGACCCACGAAAGCTCGGCGGTCCGGTGCCCGCGCGGCTGCGAAGCGTGTTTCGACGGACGTCTCGCCCAGCACACGCCACGCGGCGACGGGCGCGGCGAATCCCTTGAGCGTTCGTTCGCCCAGGCTCTCGTACTCGAAGCGGTTGCCGAGCAACTGATACGTGCGCGGGCCGATGAGAATGGTATTGGGCTCGGCCATCGCCTGCAGGCGAGCGGCGAGATTTGGCGTCTCGCCGGCGATAGAGCGCTCTCGGGCGGAACCCGTGCCGAGCAGATCGCCAACGACGACTATGCCGGTTGCGATGCCGACGCGTGCCTGGAACGGGCCGCCGTCGGGGCGTTTCAGCTCTCCCAATGCATCGACGATCGCCAAGCCGGAGCGGACTGCATGCTCCGCTGCATCTTCATCGGCCTGCGGATAGCCGAAATAGGCGAGTACACCATCGCCCATGAACTTCGCCACGAGGCCGTCGAACCGCGCAATCGCCCCTGCGCAGACGTCCTGGTAGCGGCGGATGTACTCGCTCGCATCTTCGGGGTCGAGCGCATTCGCTAACTCAGTCGAGGCCACGAGATCGCAGAACAGGACGGTGAGCTGTCTGCGCTCGGCCTCGCCGGAGTCGGAGTCCACCGCACGCAACGCGGGTGTCGCAGGCGGCTGCGCCCGCAATGCTTCGAGCGCGCGTAACAACCTGCGGCGATGGCCGAGTGACACGCCGAGCTTTTCGAGATCGGCATCGGTGAGCTCACCAAGGACGTCGAGGTCGATATCATTGGCTGCGAAAGTCCGTGCGTACTGCCGCAAGCCCTGCGTCTCGAGCCAATGCTCAACATCGGTCACGTGCGTACCCTCCCCATTTCAGTAGCCGCCGCTTCGGAGGTCGGGCAAGTCCCGGAATGAAACTCCCGATCGATAGGGTACGTAGATCGGATGCGACGGTCCAGATGCGCTTTGTGTTCTCCGCTTGCTCGCAACGCGGGTTGTCGTATTGATGGATACCGTCCAGGAGCGTAGCCGAGAGGAACGTCCGCTTCGGGTCGATCGCAGACGTTCGACGCCGCATTCGCGTTGGGCCGGCAGGTCAGGATCTAGCCGCGTGGCCGCGCGAGCATCACGCCGGTCGCGATCATCACCATCCCGGCAATCGCCAGCGCATCGAGTGTCTCCCCGAACCACAGCCATGATTGCACCGCGGTCACCGGCGGCACCAGGTAGAACAAGCGCGCGACGCCGCTCGCTGCGCCATGCCGCAACAACCAGTACAGCAGGCTGATCGCACCGACCGACAACACCACGACCGACCAGCCCAGCGCGAACAGGAACGGCGGGACCCACTGCACCGCGCGCGTGTCGAGCAGCAATGCCAGCGGCGCGTAGACCAGCGCGCACGTCGCGAACTGAATCACGGCGCCGCTGCGCAGGTCGATGTGGCTCGCATATCGTTTCTGATAGAGCGTGCCCACGCTGATGCCGGCCAGCGCAATCGCCGACGGCAGCAGGCCGTTGTGTCCTCCCGCGAAGTCGACCTTGTGCCGGATGACCAGGTAAACGCCGATCAGACCCAGCGCCAGTCCCGCCCATTGCTTCGGCACGACGCGTTCGTGCAACCACAGGAACGCGAGGAAGACCGTGAGTATCGGCTGCAGTCCCACCAGCATCGCACTGGTGCCGGCCGGCATGCCGCCGTCGAGCGCCACGAACACGCCGCCAAGATACAAAGCGTGGACCAGCAACGCCGCGATCGCGACATGAATATAGTCGGTCCTCGCGCGCGGCCACGGCGCGCGCGTGATCAATGCGACGGCAAGCATCAACAGGGCGACCAGCACGAAGCGGTAGAACAGGAACGTGAACGGCGGCGCGTAGGGCAGGCCGTATTTCGCGGCGATGAACCCGGTGCTCCACAGCACCACGAACAGCGCCGGAAAGAACGTCGCGCCCCACGGGCGCCGCGGCAACGGGTCAACCACCGCTGGAACGGTAGATGTCGGGGCGGGTGATCTCCATGAACCGTTCGGGCCGCGCCAGCGGAACGAAGCCGCACCGCGCGTAGATCGCGTGCGCGTCCTTGGTCGCGAGCAGCACGCGGCGCAGGCCGTGCAGCGCCGGATGCGTCAACGCGGCGGCCACGAGCCACGTCGCGAGACCGGCGCCACGATGGTTCGGCAACACGAACACGTCGGCAAAGTAGGCGAACGTCGCGCCGTCAGTGACCACGCGCGCGAAGGCGATCTGCGCATTGGTTCCATGGGCGTTGCGGTAGACGCCGAAATTGAGCGATCCGGCGATGGCGCGTTCGACCGTCGCGAGCGGAATGCCGGGCGACCAGTAGCTGTGAGTCAGGAAATCGTGGATCAGCGCGACATCGAGGCGATGGCGCGCAGTGTCGATCTCGTCGTCGCCGCGCGTCTTCCTGAACGGCGCTTCGAACAAAGGTAGGGTCACGGCGCTAGCGCGGCTTTTTCTTGGGCTTGATGGATGCCTTGTAGCGCGCCACGCCGTCGATGATCTCCTGCTTGGCTTCCACGGCGTCGACCCAGATGCCCACGCGCACCCACTTGCCCGGCTCGAGGTCCTTGTAATGCTCGAAGAAATGCGCGATCTGGCGCGTCGTGATTTCCGGCAGGTCACGCGGCGACTGCACGTTGTGGTACAGCGACGACAGCTTGTCGATGGGCACGGCGAGGATCTTGGCGTCGCCCCCCGCCTCGTCGTCGAGCTTCAGCATGCCGATGGGCCGGCAACGCACCACGACGCCCGTGATCAGCGGCACGGGCGAGAGCACCAGCACGTCGCACGGGTCGCCATCGTCGGACAGCGTGTGCGGGATGTAGCCGTAGTTGGTGGGGTAGTGCATCGCCGTGGACATGAAGCGGTCGACGAATACGGCGCCGGTCTCCTTGTCGACTTCGTATTTGATCGGGTCGGCCCGCATCGGGATTTCGATGACGACGTTGCAGTCGTTCGGGACGTCCTTGCCGGCGGGAACGCGGTCGAAGCTCATCGCGGTGCTTTCGCGGGAAGTGGAATTGGAATTGGGCGAGCGAAAAATCACGATATCATAGGTTCCGAGACTCCCCGCAGACCTACGATGATCTACACACTGGGCGACCATCGCGTCGAATTCCGCGGCGACGACCATTTCGTCGCGCCCGACGCGACGGTGATCGGCCGCGTCGTGCTGGAACACGAGGCCTCGATCTGGTTCAAGGTGGTGATCCGCGGCGATAACGATCCGATCGTGATCGGCGCCCGGTCGAACATCCAGGACGGCTCGGTGCTGCATACGGACGATGGCGTTCCGTTGACCGTCGGACCCTCGGTGACGGTCGGGCACCAGGTGATGCTGCACGGCTGCACCATCGGCGAAGGGTCGCTGATCGGCATCAAGGCGGTCGTCCTCAATGGGGCGGTCATCGGCCGCGAATGCCTGATCGGCGCTTGCTCGCTGATTCCCGAGGGCAAGGTGATTCCGGACCGCTCGCTGGTCATGGGCACGCCGGGCAAGGTCGTCCGCACGCTGACCGACGCCGAAGTGGCGGGAATCCGTGCCATTGCGGACGGCTATGTCGCCAATGCGCGTCGGTTCCGGTCGTTGCTGAAGCCCGACCCGCCGTCCGATCCCCCGCCGCCCCCCCGCTGACGAATCCGCCAGGCAGTCCCGGTGCATCTAACCTCGCGTTACCTCAAGGATGCCCCCAGGACCGCCATGCGCCGCCTCTCCCTGCCCGTCGTCATCATCCTTTCGGTCGCCATCGCGGCGTGCCTGACCACCTATGCGTTCGCCCAGGGCACGGAGCGCAAGGATGAAAGCCCGAAAAAGGACGAAAATCCGATCGAGTCCACCCCGCTGACGTCGTTCAAGCGCATCGAGATTTCCGGCGTGGCCAACATCATCCTGGTCCAGGGCACCAACGGGCCCCTGGTCGCCAGCGTGCCCCAAAACGCCAAAGTCACCGTCAAGGTGCTGAAGGAGACGCTGGTCATCAAGTCCGTCGACGGTGGACGCTGGTGGAGCAATCTCTTCGGTCGCGGCCCGGCGGCGACCACGCAGCTGACCATCAATTTCAAGGACCTCGAAGCCATCGACGTTTCCGGCGGCGTGCGCATCTCGGCGCGCGAGATCCGCGTGCCGGCATTGCACCTCGATGCCTCGGGCGGCACGACGCTCGCCATCGACGATCTGCGCGCGTCCACGCTGACCATCGACGGATCCGGCGCCGTCAAGGCCGAAATCGCCGGGCAAGTCACCGAGCAGCGCATTTCCATCTCGGGTGCGGCCGACTACCAGGCAGCGAAATTGCTGAGCGACACGGCGTCCGTCGACGTGAGTGGCGCCTCCAAGATCGTGGTCAACGTGCGCAAGAAACTCAACGCCAGCATTTCCGGCGCGGGCACGGTGGAGTACATCGGCGACCCCATCGTCACGCAAAGCATCAGCGGCGTGGGCAAGGTCAAGCGCCGCGAAACCGCGGACGCAGACGGTCCGCGTCTCGCTGTCAATGCAAACCAGGAACCTGCGCCGGCAATTCATCGCCCTTGAACAGCAGCGGCAATCCGGTGGCCGGATCGCGGTCGCCATGCACGCCCGCGATCACGCGCACGTCGTTTACGCGGCACTGCGCGAGCAGGTCGGTCAGCATGGCCACGACGTCGGCGATGCCGTCCAGCGGATAGAGCGGGCACCGGAAGCCCTCCGCCGCTTTCGGATCGAACGGCGACGACAACGACAAACGCACTTCGCCACCGTCGGGTGCATCAGGCGCGCGATGCGCGCTGATCACCGCTGTAGGTTCACCCACCGTCGCGCGCAATTTGCGAATGGCATTGGCCGCGAAGAGGTGGGCACCGGTTTCCCGCTGCGCAACGCGACCTTGCCATAGCGCAGGCAACAGCGACTGCGGCGCGCGCGGCAAAGCCAGCACCGACGTCCCCGCGGCCGCGAGTTGGCGACCGAGCGCTTGCGTGAACGGCATGCCCCATCCACCCACCTTGTCGCTTCCCAGCAAGTCGGCGCCCGGCGCCGCAATGGCGTTGCCCGGCAAAAAGCGCAGGTGCACGGTTTCCGGTCCGGATGACAACGCGATCGGCGCGGGCTCGAACGCGCGCGCGGGCGATGGCTCTGCAGGCAGCGCGCGCCATGCCAGCAGTTCCGGCAGGCGATCGAGATCGATTGCCGCGGGGCCGACCAGCACATTCGCCAGCGCAAAGGACTGGTTGCCCGCCAGCGCGGCGTGTTCGCGCAGCAGCGACGCCAACGCAGGCACATTGTCGAGCACGCACGGCAGCGCGGCCGTCGTCATGCCCTCGCCTTCAATGCCGGCGACGATGATGAGCGGCAGCGCGAACAGCGTCACGCCGAGCGGTCCATCGGCCATCGCCGCGCGCTCGCACCGTTCCAGGATCCGCCACAGGTGACGATAGACCGCGACCGATGGCGCGCTCGCGAACACCGCCGCAAGTCGTTCGCCCTGACCCGGCGTCAACAGCCCGGCGAGTGCCGCCGTGATTTTCCCATCAAGTGCCGTTGCATCCTGCGCATTCGCGGCCTGGCTGGCCGTGGCGAGCGTGTGCAGCCGCGCCGCGTGCTCCGGCGCAGCGGCAGCAACGGGAAAGGTGCGCGGATCGACGGCTTCGGACAGCGGAGGCATCGTTATCGGGAATTGGGAAAGATGCAGAAGGGGCCCTGCCCCAGCGCCTCCGGCACGAACCACGCACGGTAGAGGCCGAGCAGCGCGAACCCCGCGATGATAGCTGCGGCCGCAATCCGGAACCGGCGGTCGGTGAACAAGCGGCGCGACCGGCCCAGCGTCCACCCGGCGGCAAGCAGATTGGGGAGCGTGCCCAGCCCGAACGCCAGCATGACCAGCGCACCATCCGCCGCGCTTCCCGCAAGCAATGCGACCGGCAGCACGCCATAGACCAGCGCACACGGCGTGAATCCCCATGCGATGCCCAGCGCGTAACGCGACAACACACCGCGACGGGGCGCGAGGCGTCCGACAATCGGCAACAGCTTCCTGAACACCGCGAGGCCGGCGCGCGCGAGGCCGTCAAATTCGATTCCGCGCGCGACAAGCGAAAACGCGAGCAGCAGCAGCATCGCGTTGGCGACGACGTAAAGGCCGCGCTGCAGCGGTGCCACGGCAACGGCAAAGGCAGCGCCACCGGCCGCACCGAACGCCGCGCCCAGCAGCACATAGGTGGTGATGCGCCCGGCATGCGTCGCGGCCTGACCCGCACGCAGCGCACGCGCCGGCAACAGGTCGACGCTATCCGCGGGCCGCGCCACGGCGGCGATCCATCCGCCGCACATCGCAAAGCAATGCAGGCCTCCCAGCAGGCCCGCGACAAAGGCGCCGATCAGCGCGGACTGCGGCATCGGAGTGAATTTCGCCGGGCAGCCCGCGGCAAGGTGGCGTTGCCGGGTCGCCTGCGGCGCGTCAGGGACGGTGCGTCGTGCATTGAACAGGGTGCTGCATTAGACTGCGGGCGGAAGACGAGCGGCGGGAGGGCCAACTTCGGGCCGACTCCGGGCTGCCCTTCCCTGAACTTCGGGCCGACTTTTCCGGAAACCATGTCCAACTCCGCCATCCGACCCCTCTCCCCTGCCGTATCGCCGGTCGTATCGATCAACAGCCTCCGTTCGCATTGCGCCACGTGCAGCATGCGCACATTGTGCCTGCCGGTCGGCCTGACGGACACGGAACTGACGCAACTCGATGCCGCGCTCGACAACCGGATGAAGTTGAAGAAAGGCGAGGCGCTCTTTCGCCACGGCACCGAATTCACGTCCCTGTACGCGGTGAAGCTGGGTTCGCTCAAGACCACCGTGCTGTCCGACGACGGCCGCGAGCAGGTGGCGGGTTACCACATGCCCGGCGACATGCTGGGCCTGGATGGCGTGGGCGATGGGCGCCATGGCTGCGAGGCCATCGCGCTCGAAGACACGGAGGTGTGCGTCATCCCGTTTTCGCGCATCGAGGAGCTCGCGCGGCACGTCCCGGCGCTGCAGCACAATCTGCACAAGTTCCTTTCCCGCGAGATCGAGCGCGACCATCGGGTGATGCTGTTGCTGGGCAGCATGCGCGCCGAGGAACGCCTCGCTGCCTTTCTGCTCAACCTGTCCGAGCGCTACAAGTGCCGCGGTTATTCGTCGACCGAGTTCGTGCTGCGCATGACGCGCGAGGAAATCGGCAGCTACCTGGGACTGAAGCTCGAAACCGTCAGCCGGCTGTTCTCGAAATTCCAGCAGGAAGGGCTCCTGAGCGTTTCCGGCCGCTCGGTCAAGATCATCGACCTGACCATATTGAAGCAGCTGATCGGCGCGGGCTAGGGCTCGGCAGCGGGCGCTAGCCCCCATCGCGCTCCACGCCATCTTCGCCCGCGAACCCGGACGCCCCCGGCGACCTGCCCGGCGAATGCTCGAGGAACATCGTCAGCGCCGACGACGCTATCCCTAATCCCCAGAAGCCGAAGAAGCCCATCGTGTAGATGCCCTCGCGCGGCAGGTCGAGCGCCTCGCCGAAGAAGTGCAGCTCGAACGGATCGAACAGCGAGAAAAACACGATTTCGGCCACGCCGGCCACCAGGAACGCCGGCCAGACGATCCACATCAGCCGTCGCAACGTCAGTCCTGTTTGCGCATCGGGAGCCATTGCCATCCTCAAGGTCAAGCGTCAGGAGTGCGCAGCGCCGGGCGCGACGCCGAGTTGCACATCGCGCAGCGCGCCGGTGACTTCGACGACCGGCAGGCGCCACGCATCGGTTTCCACGATCACCAGCCAGCGCCCGGGGAGCACGGGTTCGACGCGCCCTAAGTAGTGGCCTTCCGGTCCCCGCACCAGTTCCGCGGTGCGGTCGAAGCCGGCGCGCGTCGGGTGGGCGATGGCCAGGCGCACTACCGCGGGAAGCGCTTGCATGTCCGTCGACGGCGACGAAAGCTGCAGGCGAACTTCGCCATTGGTCGCAACGTCCACGCGCGCCGACAACTGCAGCGCCGCTGCGCGATCGACGCGCTCCAGGCGCTTGTTGATCGTCAATCCACGCTTGTAGTAGTCCTCCGCGACCAATCCATCATCCGTCGACAGCGCGAGCCAGCCCGTGTAGAGGCCGGCGACCACGACGATGCCCGGCCCCGCGATGAGCAGCCACGGCCAGCGCTGGCGAAACCACGGCGTGTGGGCCTTGCCGATCGTTGCGGCATCGTTCATCGTCGTCAGGCTCTCATGGTTTGGGCAGGATGAAGGTGGACTTCTCGTGGCGGCGAACCTTCGGATCGTCCACCGCCTCGATCACGATGTCGATCTTGTGCGAACCCGGCACGGCGGCGTCGGCAGGCACCTGCAGGCGCAACGGCAGCAGGCGCGTCGCCGCCGCGCCCACTTCCAGCGTCGCGGGCAGGTCGGCGATGCGGATTCCGGGCAGGCCGTCGACGCTGAGGCGGAAGGTGCGTGGGACTTCGTCGGTATTCATGATCTGGATCCTGTACACGTTCTCCATGATGCCGGGCGAGCTTTCGCGCGCCAGTGCGCCGCGGTCGCGCATTACATCCATCTTGATCGGATTCTTGAGATAGAGCGCGACCCCCGCGGTGGTCGCGATCGCCAGCAGCACCGCCGTGTAGAACACGGTTCGCGGCCGCAGCACGCGCCGCCAGATCGAGCCCGCCGACTGTCCCAGCGCCAGCGCATTCTCGGAGGCATAGCGGATGAGTCCGCGCGGGTAGCCCATCTTGTCCATGACCTGGTCGCAGCCGTCGATGCATGCGGCACAGCCGATGCATTCGTATTGCAGGCCTTCGCGGATGTCGATGCCGGTGGGGCAGACCTGCACGCAGATGCTGCAGTCGATGCAGTCGCCCAGGCCCGCGACCCTGGGGTCCGTCTTCCTGCTGCGCGAACCGCGCGGCTCGCCGCGCTTGGTGTCGTACGCGATGACCAGTGTGTCGCGGTCGAACATCACTGACTGGAACCGCGCATAGGGGCACATGTACTTGCACACCTGCTCGCGCATCCAGCCGGCATTGCCGTAGGTCGCGAACGCATAGAACAGGATCCAGAACGCCTCCCAGCCCCCCAGGTTCCATGTGAACGTGCGCAAGCCCAGGTCGCGGATCGGTTCGAAATAGCCGACGAAGGTGTAGCCGGTCCACAGGGCAAGCGCGACCCACGCGGTGTGCTTCAGCGTCTTCTTGACGAATTTTTCGAGCGACAGCGGCGCCGCGTCGAGACGGATCCGCGCCAGGCGATCGCCTTCGATCCTGCGTTCGATCCACAGGAAGATCTCGGTGTAGACGGTCTGCGGGCACGCGTAGCCGCACCACAGCCGGCCCGCGACCGCGGTGAACAGGAACAGGGACAGTGCCGACAGGATGAGCAGGACCGTCAGGTAGATCACGTCCTGCGGCCAGAACACGATGCCGAAGATGTAGAACTTGCGCGCGGCCAGGTCGAACAGCACCGCCTGCCGTCCATTCCAGTACAGCCAGGGCAGTCCATAGAACACGACTTGCGTGGCGATGACGAGCGCGACACGCCAGTTCGCGAACTTGCCGGTTACCGACCGCGGATAGATCTTCCTGCGGATCTCGTAGAGGCCGACCTCGTCGTCGCCGTCGGGCGCGGGCGCGCCCGGCGCAATCCGGATGGGAATGCTCTTGGCCTCCATGCGCTCTTGTTGGGTGCGGTCCGGTGACTGCCGCTACTTCGCGGCCGCCGGCTTCGTGTTGGACAATCCCCAGACGTACGCCGCGAGCAGCTTGATCTGCGCCGGGCCCAGCGTCGTTCCGAACGCCGGCATCGGTGTAACGCCCGCGCCGGCATTGAGATTGTGTCCTTTGGCCACGCCTTCCGCGATCGCGGCTTCCGAACTGCCGAAGAGCCAGATGTCGTCGGTCAGGTTGGGTGCGCCGAGTGCCGTGTTGCCCTTGCCGTCGCCGCCATGGCATGCCGCACAATTCTGCGCGAACATGGGCTTGCCCAATTGTCCGCGCAGCGAATCGTGCGGGAGACCCGAAAGCGATCGCACATAGGCGGTGACGTCGCGCACGCCCTCCTCGCCCAGCACCTGCGCGAATCCGGGCATCACGCCCATGCGTCCACCGGTGATCGTGGTGACGATGGTCGCCGGCTCGCCGCCGTAGAGCCAGTCGCGGTCGCGCAGATTGGGAAAGCCTTTCGATCCGCCGGCATCCGAACCGTGGCAGGGTGAGCAGTAGGTCAGGAACAGGCGTTCGCCGGTTTGCTGCGCGGCCGGGTCCGCGGCGATCTGTGGAATGTCCATGGCCAGATACTTGTCGTACAGCGGCTGCACCCTGGCGTCGAAGTCCGCGCGCTCCGTCTTGTAGGCGCCGGTCGATGTCCACCCGAGCACGCCCGGCAGGCTGCCCAGGCCGGGATACAACACGAGATACACGATCGCGAACACGATCGTGATCCAGAAGAGATTCGACCACCACTTGGGCAACGGGTTGTTGTATTCCTGCAGGTCTCCGTCCCACACATGACCGGTCACCTGGACCTGGCCCGGCGATCCGGACGCGGTCTTTGCCGCCCCCTTGGGCGCGGCCACCTTGACCCTGCCGGTCGCCCACAGCAACCAGGCGCAGGCCGCGATCGACGCGACCACCAGCACGATGACGTAGAGGTTCCAGAAACCGGAGGTGAAGTCGCTCATGACGGCTGTCCTCCGCGTGCGACTGCGCCCGTGCCCGGGCCGTCGGCATCATCGGGCAGCGCGAACGGCGCGTTCGCGGCCTCGTCGAAGTCCGCCTTGCGCCGGCGGCTGTACGCCCACACCACGATGCCGATGAAAGTGATGAACGTGATCAGGGTCATGATGCTGTGCAGGAGAGTTGGGGTGTCCATGGCTACCTCGCGTTCCGCATCAGCACACCCATGCCCTGCAGGTACGCGATCAGCGCGTCCTGTTCGGTCTTGTCCTTGAGTGCCGCCGGCGCACCGGCAATTTCCTCGTCCGTGTACGGCTGGCCGAGCGTGCGCAGCGTCTTCATGTGCGCCTGGATCGTCGCCGCATCGGCGGGCGTCGTCGCCAGCCACGGGTAACCCGGCATGTTCGACTCCGGCACCACATCGCGCGGATTGTTGAGATGAACGCGATGCCAGTCGTCGGAATAGCGCGCGCCGACACGCGCCAGGTCAGGACCGGTGCGCTTGCTTCCCCACTGGAACGGACGGTCATAGACGAATTCCCCCGCCACCGAGTACGGGCCGTAACGCTCGGTCTCGGCACGGAAGGGCCGGATCATCTGTGAATGGCAGTTGTAGCAGCCCTCGCGCACGTAAATGTCGCGGCCTGCGAGCGCCAGCGGCGCATACGGCTTGAGTCCCGCAACCGGCTGCGTGGTCGAGCCCTGGAAGAACAGCGGCACGATTTCCACAAGTCCGCCGACGCTGACGACGAGCAGCACGAGGATCACGAGCCATGGCACGCTTTGCTCGACATGTTCCTGGTTGAGTTTCATCGCGCGTCCTACACGTGGGCCGGCAGGCCGGTTGGAATGGGTGCCTCATACGGCCTGGCACCGGCAATCGTGCGCAGCGTGTTGTAGGCCATGATCAGCATGCCACTCAGGAACAGCACGCCGCCCAGCAGGCGAATCGCGTAGAAAGGATAGGTCGCCTTGACGCTCTCGACGAACGCATAGGTGAGCGTGCCGTCCGGATTGGTCGCTCGCCACATGAGACCTTGCATGACGCCGGCGATCCACATCGCCGCGATGTACAGCACGACGCCGAGCGTCGCAATCCAGAAGTGGATGGTGATGAGCCGCACTGACCACATCTCGACCTTGCCGAACATGCGCGGGATCAGGTAGTAGGTCGCGCCGATCGTGATGAACGCGACCCAGCCCAGCGCGCCGGAGTGCACGTGGCCGATACCCCAG
>JANMCH010000048.1:0-37132 GCA_031361045.1 Betaproteobacteria bacterium
CACCAAGAGCAAGTTCGACAACCTCTACGGCTGCCGCGAGTCGCTGGTGGACGGCATCAAGCGCGCGACCGACGTGATGATCGCGGGCAAGGTGGCCGTGGTCGCGGGCTACGGCGACGTGGGCAAGGGCAGCGCCCAGGCCCTGCGCGCGCTGTCTGCGCAAGTCTGGGTCACCGAGATCGATCCGATCTGCGCGCTGCAGGCGGCGATGGAAGGCTACCGCGTCGTGACCATGGACTACGCCTGCGACAAGGCCGATCTCTTCGTCACCGCGACCGGCAACATCGACGTGATCACGCACGAGCACCTGAAGCGGATGAAGAACAACGCGATCGTGTGCAACATCGGCCACTTCGACAACGAGATCGAGGTCGCCTCACTCAAGCAGTACCCGTGGGAGAACATCAAGCCGCAGGTCGACCACATCATCTTCCCGGATGGCAAGCGGATCATCCTGCTCGCCGAAGGGCGGCTGGTGAACCTGGGATGCGGAACCGGCCATCCTTCGTATGTGATGAGCTCATCGTTCGCCAACCAGGTGATGGCGCAGATCGAGCTGTGGGGCGACGCGCAGACCGGCGGCAAGCGTTATCCCGTAGGCGTGTACGTGCTGCCCAAGCACCTGGACGAAAAGGTCGCGCGGCTGCAATTGAGCAAGCTGAATGCGCAGCTCACGCCGTTGTCGGACAAGCAGGCGCGGTATATCAACGTACCGGCCACCGGTCCCTACAAGCCCGACAGCTATCGCTACTAGTCGACCGGCCACTGCCACTTCTGCTCAGGAGATCTCGATGCGACTACTGTTGGTCTGGCTCATCAACGCGGTGGCGCTGCTGGCGCTGAAGTACATCATGCCCTCGATCACCGTCGACTCGTTCGTCACGGCGCTTATCGTGGCGGTGGTGCTCGGATTCATCAACACGATCATCAGGCCGATCTTCGTGATCCTGACCATTCCGGTGACGATCCTGACGCTCGGCCTGTTCCTGTTCGTCATCAACGGCCTGCTGTTCTGGGCCGTCGGGTCCTTCGTTCCGGGATTCCACGTCGACGGATTCTGGGCCGGCGTGTTCGGGGCGATCATCTACAGCATCATCTCGTGGGCGTTGTCCGCGTTGCTGCTGTCGAAGAAAAGCTGAAGGCAGGGCACGTGGCCGATCGCGACAAGCTCTACAGCGTCGAGTTCTACCCGCCGCGTACACCGGAAGGCGTGGCCAGGCTGCGCGCCACGCGCGCGCAGCTGGCGAAGCTTTCGCCCGCCTTCTTCTCGGTGACGTTTGGCGCAGGCGGGTCGACGCGCGAAGGCACGCTCGCGACGGTGCTCGAGATCCGCGATGAAGGATTGCCCGCAGCGCCGCACATCTCGTGCATCGGCGGCTCGCGCGAGTCGCTGCGCGATGTGCTGGCGCGCTATCGCGACCACGGCATCCGGCATCTGGTCGCGCTGCGCGGCGACCTGCCGTCGGGTTCGGCAGACGCCGGGGACTTTCGCTATGCGAGCGAGCTGGTCGCTTTCATCCGCGAGGAGTCGGGCGACTGGTTCCACATCGATGTGGGTGCGTACCCTGAATATCATCCGCAGGCGCGCAGCGCGGCGGAAGACCTCGCAAATTTCGAGCGCAAGGTCAAGTCAGGAGCCAACTCCGCGATCACGCAGTACTTCTTCAATCCCGATGCGTACTGGCACTTTGTCGACAGTTGCGCGGCGCGTGGCGTCACCGTGCCGATCGTCCCCGGCATCATGCCGATCGGGAGCGCCAGTGGCCTGGCCCGGTTCTCGGACAACTGCGGCGCGGAAATTCCACGCTGGATCCGGAGGAAGCTGGAAAGCTTCGGCGACGACTCCGCGTCGGTGCGTGCGTTCGGACTCGATGTGGTCACCGAACTGTGCGCCGGCCTGATCGAAGACGGCGCGCCCGGCCTGCACTTCTACACGCTCAATTCCGCCGCGCTTACCTCGACCATCTGGCAGCGTCTGGGAATCCAGGTCTGATGGCCAACACGCCCGATTTCATCGCGCATGTGCTGGAGCTCATGCGACCGTCCGGGCGTGCGAGTTCGCGCGCCATGTTCGGCGGGCATGGGCTGTACCTCGACGGGCTGATCGTCGCCATCGTCATCGAGGACGTGCTCTACCTCAAGACCGATGAGCAGACGCGCGCGGCATATCAGAAGCGCGAGCTCGGCCCGTTCAGCTACACGACGCGCGAAGGCCGTGTCCACGCGATGAGTTACCACCGCGCGCCCGACGAAGCCGTGGAAGGACCGGATGCGATGCGCGAATGGCTGCGTCCCGCGCTGGGCGCGGCGCTGCGCAATGCACAGAAAAAGCCGCGCACCGCGGCAATTCGTCGGGCGCGCGGCCGCCCGGCCTGATGTAATGGGGGTCAGACCGTGTAATGGGGTCTGACCCCATTACACGGTCTTACCCCATTACAGACTATTTCATCGCCAATTCGGCGCGCCGGAACGACGCGAGCTCGAGCAGCGCATTCTGGCTGCGGTGCGCGACGGGCTCGCGCGTATCGCTGCGGTCGATGTACTGGGCGGTCCGCGATTCGCGCACCGCAGCACCCGCCGCCGGCGACCACCAGATCTCGTAGTTGCACTCGGTCGCGAAGCGCCAGAAGGTGTCGTCGTCGAGGCGCATGATCACGCGCATCCGGATGGCGTCGAACTCGCCGGCCCCGACCTGCACTTTGTCCCAGCCACCCACCTGCACGAAGCGGCTGATCGAGCCCGCCTGCTGCGTGGTCTCGTTGAAGTTGTCGATGCGCTGGTTCCACCGGTCGCCGCCGGTCAGCGGGAACTGGTAGCGCGTCAGCGGCGTCGGTTGGAAGCGCCGGGTCTCGTTATCGAACAGCGCACCAACGGCGACGATGCCGGGCAGGAGCCACAACTCGGTCCGACTGTTGTCGACCGTCGGCCCCTTTTGCGTGATGCGCACGGCGATGCCGTTCGCATCGACGGCGATCACTTCGTGCGTTTCGTCCCAGGTAACAGGCGCGCGGAAGCCGTCCCGTGCACTGTAGACCCAGCGGTCGCCGACGCGATAGACCGGCGCGGGCGCGGGGGGGCCGGCGACGCCACCCACCGCGACACAGCCAGGAAGCGTTGCCGCTGCCGCGGCGAGCATGAATGTTCGCCGATCCATCGTCAGGCTTCGCCACCATCGGTGATCGCGCCCTTGCTCGCCGTCGACACGAGGCGCATGTACTTGGCCAGCAGGCCGCGCGTGTAGCGCGGCGCGGGCGGCTTCCAAAGCGCCCGACGGCGCGCGATTTCCTCGTCGCTGACGTTCAGTTGCAGCAGCAGCTGGTGCGCGTCGATGGTGATCGAATCGCCCTCGTACACCAGTGCAATCGTCCCGCCCATGTAGGCTTCGGGCGCGACGTGGCCGACCACCATGCCCCACGTGCCGCCGGAAAAGCGGCCGTCGGTGATGAGTCCCACCGATTCGCCGAGTCCCTGGCCGATGAGCGCTGACGTTGGCGCCAGCATCTCCTGCATGCCGGGCCCGCCCTTGGGGCCTTCGTAGCGGATGACGATGACGTCGCCGGCCACGATCTTCCGGTCCATGATTGCGGCCATCACCTCGGACTCGGAGTCGAAGACGCGCGCGGGACCGGTGATCGACGGATTCTTGAGGCCGGTGATCTTGGCCACGCAACCTTCCGGCGAAAGATTGCCGCGCAGGATGGCGAGATGTCCCTGCGCATACATCGGCGCGTCGATGGGCCGGATCACGTCCTGGTCCGCGCGCGGCGCATCCGGAATCCCGGCCAGTTCCTCCGCCATCGTGCGGCCGGTGATCGTCACGCAATCGCCGTGCAGCAGGCCGGCCTTGAGCAGCATCTTCAGCACCTGCGGCACGCCGCCCGCCTTGTGGAAGTCGACCGCGACATATTTGCCGGAAGGCTTCAGGTCGCACAGCACGGGCACCTTCTTGCGGATGCGCTCGAAGTCGTCGATCGTCCATTCGACTTCCGCGGCCGACGCGATGGCGAGGAAGTGCAGCACCGCGTTGGTCGAGCCGCCGGTGGCCATGACCAGCGAGATCGCGTTCTCGATGGCATCGTGCGTGATGATGTCGCGCGGGCGCAGGTTGTTCTTCACCGCTTCGACCAGCACGCGTGCCGACTCCGCGGCGGAGTCGGCCTTCTCGGCATCCGGCGAGGCCATCTGCGAACTGCCCAGCAAGCTCACGCCCAGTGCTTCGAAAGCGGAGGACATCGTGTTGGCCGTGTACATGCCGCCGCAGGCCCCGACGCTCGGGCAGGCGTTCTTCTCGATGCCGTCGTAGTCCTCCTTGGACATGGTGCCCGCGGCGAACGCGCCGACCGCCTCGAACGGCGACACGATTGTCAGCGCCTTGCCCTTCCACTGGCCCGGCTTGATGGTGCCCGCGTAGACGTAGATTGACGGCACGTTCATGCGCGCCATCGCGATCACGCCGCCGGGCATGTTCTTGTCGCAGCCGCCCACGACCAGCACGCCGTCCATGCACTGGCCGTTGACGGAGGTCTCGATCGCGTCGGCGATGACTTCGCGCGACACCAGCGAGTACTTCATGCCTTCGGTGCCCATGCCGATGCCGTCGGTCACCGTCGGCACGCCGAAGACCTGCGGCATGGCGCCCGCCTCCGAAAGTGCTGCCATCGCACGATCGACCAGAGGCTGGATGCCGGCGTTGCAAGGGTTCATCGTGCTGTGCCCGTTGGCCACGCCGACGATCGGCTTCTCGAAATCGCCGTCGCCGAAGCCAACGGCGCGCAACATCGCGCGATTGGGCGAGCGGGCGACACCCTGCGTGATCAGTTTGGAACGACGATTGAACGACATGCGGGTATCCTCGGGGCTTAAGCGCCTTCGGGGGCGCTTTGTATAATCCCAGATTCTAGCGCAGCCCAGGTTTCCCCTCAGTTGCCCCTCAGCTGCCTCTTTCTCTCCCTATCCTCACTCCCTCCGCCGCGAATCGCGCCTGATGCTCGTCCACCCGAACTTCGATCCCGTCGCCTTGCAGCTGGGTCCGATGGCCGTGCGCTGGTACGGCCTCATGTACCTGCTGGCATTCGTGCTCTTCGTCTGGCTGGGCAAGGTGCGCGCGCGCCGCAACATGCTCACCGGATGGCATCCGCGCGACGTCGACGACATGCTGTTCTACGGCGTGTTCGGCGTCATCATCGGCGGGCGCCTGGGCTACGTGCTGTTCTACAAACCGATGTATTACCTGCAGCATCCGCTCGAGGTCGTCCAGGTCTGGGCCGGCGGCATGAGCTTCCATGGCGGGTTCCTGGGCGTGCTGGTTGCGTTGTGGTTCTTCGCGCGCTCGCGCAACAAGCGCTGGCTCGACGTCACCGATTTCGTGGCGCCGCTGGTGCCGCTGGGACTGGCGGCCGGTCGCATGGGCAACTTCATCAACGGCGAACTGGTCGGCCGCGCGACCGACGTGCCGTGGGCGATGGTGTTCCCGCAGGTCGATGCCATCCCGCGCCATCCGTCGCAGCTCTATCAGTTCGGACTCGAAGGACTGCTGTTGTTCGTGCTGTTGTGGTGGTATGCCGGACGGCAGCGGCCGATGGGCGCCGTGTCGGGATTTTTCCTGGTCGGCTACGGCGCGTTCCGCTTTCTCGCGGAATACGCGCGCGAACCGGACAACTTCCTGGGCTTCCTGGCGGGCGGCCTGACGATGGGACAGTGGCTGTCGCTGCCGATGTTCGGCGGCGGACTGCTGCTGATGCTGATGGCCTATCGGCGCGCGGGCAAGGCGCAGCCGACGATCATGGACCGGATGAAATGAACTGCTCCGCGCTGCGGGAAACTGCGGCGCGGGAAGTCCTGAAGGTCAGTTCCCTGATGTTCAGTCAATACGGCGATAGTCGCCGTCGATGGCGCCGTTGTCGTGCCGGCGCGGCCAGCGGCCAATACCTGCTGCGAGCGGCGCGTGCGTTGTGCCGACGTTCAGCGGCAACGCCAGCAGCAGCAATGCGACGACGTCGCTGGCAATGCCCGGCAGCATCAGGAACAGTCCGGCAAGCACGCGGCGTCCGCTGTCGAGCAGGCCGCGCAACACCGGTTGTTCGCCATGCAGCGCGGCAACGGTCTTCATCCTGAACTCATTGCGCTCGTTGCCGAGCAGCAGCGCGCCCGCGACAAACGAGCCCCCGAGCCATACCCACAACGGGATGCCGCTCCAGCGCGCGATGCGCGCCGTCAGGTACAGGTCGGCCAGCGGGAATGCCAGTACAATCGCCAGGACAATGAAACGCATGGAACCTCCGTGGGCGCGTGCGTGAACATCGCCGCGCCCGTGGAATCAATGTATCACTGGCGGCCCAAAATCGATACTGAGTCGAAGCGATGTCGAAACCGAGTCGAAGCGGTGTCGAAGCTGCACAAGACGAACTTCCGGAAGTCATCGCTGTCCCTGTTACACATGGATCCCCCCCATTCCTTGACGGCTCCTGCGCCAAAACCCTGGCGCGATGTCTCCGCTCGGCGCTGCCGACTTGCCGCGCTCGCGGCGGTTTTCGTAGCCGTGGGGGCGGGTGTCGCCTGCGCGGCCGGCGGCGACCTTCTTCCGGCCGAACAGGCGTTCAGGTTCTCGGCCCGGGCGCTGGACGAGCGGACGCTCGAAGCACGGTTCACCATCGCCGACGGCTACTACCTGTACCGCGACAAGCTCAAGTTCGTGGTCTCGCCCGGCGGCGCGACACTGGGCGCAGCGGAACTTCCGGCGGGCAAGGTCAAGACCGACGAATTCTTCGGCAAGGTGGAAACCTATCGCGGAACGCTGGTCGTGAAATTGGCGCTGTCCGGCGCTATGGCCGGGCAGACGGTCCTGCTGGCCGCGGACTCGCAGGGCTGTGCCGACATCGGGGTCTGTTATCCACCCACGCAGCAGAAGGTCAATCTGCCGCTGCCGATGCTCGGCAGGCCACCCGGCGCTCTGGTCGACGCCACCCCGCCGAAGAAGAACTGGTTCCAATAGCTGTCCCTCGCCAGCGCTATACTCGGCCGTTTGGGTCAGAGTGGGCGCCCACTTCACAAAACTGAACGCAATGAAAAAACCTCTGGTCGGATGGCTGGCTGCCGGTGCAGTCGCGTTGCTGGCGCTGGCTGGAGGCCTCTATTTCGGCACGACGACCCAGCCTCCGGAACCACCGAGCCAGCTGCTCGGTCTGGCTCTGCCTGACATCGACGGTCGGGAACAGCGACTCGACCAGTGGAAGGGCAAGGTCGTCGTGGTGAACTTCTGGGCCACCTGGTGCGAACCCTGTCGTGAAGAGATGCCCGAATTCGTCAAGGCGCAGCAGGCATTTGGTGCTAAAGGGCTGCAATTTGTTGGTATCGCCATCGATCAGCCCGATAAAATACGTCAATTCTCAAATGAGCTGAAGCTCAACTATCCCTCGCTGATCGGGGGCTATGGCGCGCTCGAACTCTCCAAGACCCTGGGCAACAAGATCATGGCGCTGCCGTTCACCGTCGTGCTCGACCGCGAGGGCCGCGTGGCCCATGCGCAGATGGGGCCGTTGAAGCCCGCCAAACTGGACGCGCTCGTCGGCAAACTACTCTGATCATCCATCGATCCGGACGTTCGTTCGGTCGTCTTTACCCTTTATCGCTGGACAACGTGCCGCCATCTCCGGCAAACTCCGGCCGGAATCAAAAAACAACACTTGGCTTATATCCATGCGGTGACGGGGAACCAGCCCGCCATCGCCTTGGCCCGTTTTGGGGGGAAAGGTCGCATGGACCTGCGCAAGCTTAAGACACTGATCGAGCTGGTCGAGACCTCCGGCATTGCGGAGCTCGAAATCCAGGAAGGCGAGGAGCGCGTTCGCATCACGCGCGCGACAGCCGTATCGGCGGGAACGCCTCCCGTCACCGCGCATACGGTTCCGCATGCGGCCGGCACCCCGGCGTCGGTGGCTGCCGCCGCAGCTGCGGCGGCCGGGGCCGCGCCAGCACAGCCGGAAGGACATCCGGTGAAGAGCCCGATGGTGGGCACGTTCTACCGGTCCGCCACCCCCGGCTCCAAACCCTTCGTCGAAGTCGGCGATACGGTCGCCGAGGGGGCCACGCTCTGCATCATCGAGGCCATGAAGCTGATGAACGAGATCGAGTCGGACAAGGCGGGCGTGGTCAAGGCCGTCCTCAGCGAGAACGGCCAGCCCGTCGAATTCGGGCAGCCGCTCTTCATCATCGGGTGAGGCGCCCGCGCCGAGGATCCGTAGTCCGGATGTCCTGCCTTCCCGCGCCCGTTCGAGGGTCCCCGCAACCCGATCGAACGTATCCCGGATCGACCGCTGAATGCCCCTGACCAAGATCGTGGCCACCAAAGTTTCCGACAAGCTCTTCGACAAGATCCTGATCGCCAACCGCGGCGAGATCGCGCTGCGCATCCAGCGGGCGTGCCGCGAGCTTGGCATCAAGACCGTCGTCGTCTATTCGGAAGCCGACCGCGATGCGAAGTATGTACGCCTGTCGGACGAGTCCGTCTGTATCGGGCCGGCACCCTCGGCACAGAGTTATCTGCATGCACCCGCGATCATCGCCGCGGCCGAAGTGACCGACGCGCAGGCGATCCATCCCGGCTACGGCTTCCTGTCCGAGAACGCCGACTTTGCCGACAAGGTCGAGAAGTCGGGCTTCGTGTTCATCGGACCGCGCGCCGACACGATCCGCCTGATGGGCGACAAAGTGAGCGCCAAGGCCGCGATGATCAAGGCCGGCGTTCCTTGCGTGCCCGGTTCGGAGGGCTCGCTGCCTGACGATCCGAAGGAAGTGGTGCGCATGGCGCGCGCCACCGGGTACCCGGTGATCATCAAGGCGGCGGGCGGCGGCGGCGGACGCGGCATGCGCGTCGTGCATACGGAAGCGGCACTGCTGCCGGCGGTCGCGCTGACGCGCTCCGAGGCGCAGTCGGCTTTCGGCAACGCCACCGTGTACATGGAGAAATTCCTCACCAATCCGCGCCACATCGAGATCCAGGTGCTGGCCGACGAGCACAAGAACGCGGTCTACCTGTTCGAGCGCGACTGCTCGATGCAGCGCCGGCACCAGAAGATCATCGAGGAGGCGCCCGCGCCCGGCATCAACCAGCGCGCGCTCACGCGCATCGGCGAGCGTTGCGCCGACGCCTGTCGCCGCATCGGCTATCGCGGCGCCGGGACGTTCGAGTTCCTGTACGAGAACGATGAATTCTTCTTCATCGAGATGAACACGCGCGTGCAGGTCGAGCATCCGGTCACCGAACTCATCACCGGCATCGACATCGTGCAGCAGCAGATCTTCATCGCGGCGGGGCGCAAGCTCGCGTTCCGGCAACGGGACATCGTGCGCAAGGGTCACGCGATCGAGTGCCGGATCAATGCCGAGGATCCCTATTCGTTCGTGCCGTCGCCGGGTCGCATCACGTCCTATCACGCGCCTGGCGGTCCCGGTATCCGGGTCGATTCGCACGTCTACCAGAACTACTTCGTGCCGCCCAACTACGATTCGATGATCGGCAAGGTGATCGCATACGGCGACACGCGCGAACAGGCGATGGCGCGGATGCGCATCGCGCTGTCCGAGATGGTCGTCGAGGGCATCAAGACCAACATTCCGCTGCACCAGGAGTTGCTGCTCGATGACAAGTTCCTGCGTGGCGGCACGTCGATCCACTTCCTCGAAGAGCGGATGGCGAAGCGGAAAGTCGCGAAGTGAGCGCCGAGAGGGCGCGTGCGCGCGCAGCGCGTGGTGGTCGAGCAAGCGCGAATCGGCGCGCGAGGCGGACGCCGGTCACGTGAGCTACGTCGGCGTGCGCTTCGATGCTCCCGCCGCAGAGGCGGACGCGTGGTCCGACGCGCTGCTCGCGGCGGGTGCGCTGTCGATCGAGCTCTCCGATCCTGCGGCAGGCAAGCCCGGCGAAACGCCGCAATACGGCGAGCCCGGCGAACCGGGAGGTGAGTTATGGCCGGTGTCGCGGCTGTCGGTGTTGTTCGCGCCCGACACCGACGTGCGCGCAGCGTTGACCGCTGCAGCAGGAGAAGTCGCGCTGCCTGCGCCGCTGCATGAATCGTATGTCGTCGCCGAACAGGATTGGGTGCGCGCGACCCAGGCGCAATTCGGACCGATCCGCATCAACGACGGCTTCTGGATCGTGCCGTCGTGGTCGCAGGCCCCGCAGCCGGACGCGCTCAACCTGCGCCTCGACCCGGGACTTGCCTTCGGCACCGGCTCGCATCCAACCACCGGCCTGTGCCTCGAGTGGATGCATACGCATCTCAAACGCGGCGAATCGCTGCTCGACTATGGCTGCGGCTCCGGCATCCTGGCCATCGCGGGCGCGCTGCTCGGCGCCGGTCGCGTCGTCGGCACCGATGTCGACGTCCAGGCGATGCGCGCGAGCGAAGCCAACGCGATGGCGAACGGCGTCAACGCGACTTTCGTATTGCCCGATGCGCTCGGCCCCGGCGCTTTCGCCATGGTCGTGGCGAACATCCTTGCCAATCCGCTGACGCTGCTCGCCCCCGCTCTCGCGCAGCGGGTGCAGCCCGGCGGCCGCATCGCGCTCTCGGGAATTCTCGAACCGCAGGCCGACGCGGTTGCCGCGGCGTATGCGCGCTGGTTTACTATCGGGACCTGGAAAATCCGGGACGGATGGGCATTGCTTGCCGGGGAACGCCTGGGGCCGGCGGCCCCAACCGCCGCACATCATGGCTGATGAACTCTACACACGCTGTCACGGTTGCACGACGATCTTCCGCGTGACCGAACCGCAGCTCGCGCTGCGCGAAGGACAGGTTCGCTGCGGTCACTGCCGCACGGTATTCAATGGCCGCCAGAACATGATCTCGCTGGCGCCGCCGGCAGGGGGCGAGCCGGAGTACGACGAAATGGCGCTCGGGCCGCCCACGGTGACGCTGCGCAGCGCGCGCGCGCTCGACCCGCCGCCGCCGCCGGAGCCCAAGGTCGATGAACCGGAAATCGACTACGAAAACCGCTTTGCCTGGGACAAGTCGAAGCCGCAGCGCCCGCGCACCCGGCTGTATGCCGTGTTGATCCCGGTGCTGATGCTGGCGCTGGTGCTGCAGCTGATGCTGCACTTTCGCGATGCGATCGCCGCGAACTGGCCGGGAACGATGCCGCTGCTTACGCGCGCCTGCGCGGTGGCGCGCTGCGTGATTCGCCCGCTCAATGATGTCGACGCGCTGACGATCGATGCGTCGGACCTGCAGCGCGATCCGGCGCATCAGGGACTGCTGGTCCTGACCGCGACGCTGCGCAACCGTGCCCGTTACCCGATCGGCTTTCCCTATCTCGAACTGTCGCTCACCGGCACGCAGGATGGCAGCGGCAAGATTCCGACCGTCGCGCGGCGCGTGCTGTCACCGTCGGACTATGCCGGCGGCACGACCGACATCGGTGCCGGCATGCCCCCCAACCGGGAATTCCTGGTCAAGGTGTTCCTCGATGCCAGCGCCACCACCCAGGACGGCTACCTGCTGTACCCGTTCTATCCCTGATTCGCACCGAACTCCGCGGTGTTGCATCGCGGCAAGCGCGATGGGCACCCGAAAAGTGTCCGCACCAATAGCGTACAAACGTGCTGGCAGAGCGCGCGGTCTTGGTGCAAAATCGCCATTGCGGCCACCGCCAGGGATGGGAATACGTCTGAAAACCGCAGGTTGCAGTGCGGTGATGCATGGCATGGTTCTCGCTATTTGTCCCCCGCTGGATTCACCAACGCAGTAGACCCCTTTCGTCAAACGCTTCAGGAGATTTGCATGGCAACACCTGCCGACGTGCTCAAAATGATCAAAGACAAGGAGGTCAAGTTCATCGACCTCCGGTTCACCGATACCCGCGGCAAGGAACAGCACGTCTCGGTGCCCACCAAGATGTTCGATGCCGACAAGTTCGAATATGGCCATGCGTTTGACGGGTCGTCGATTGCCGGCTGGAAGGGCATCCAGGCGTCCGACATGCTTCTGATGCCGGACCCGTCCACCGCCAACATCGATCCGTTCATGGACGAGACCACGCTGCTGCTGACCTGCGACGTGGTCGAGCCGTCGGACGGCAAAGGTTACGAACGCGACCCGCGCTCGCTGGCCAAGCGCGCCGAGGCTTACCTCAAGTCCACCGGCCTGGGCGACACCGCCTATTTCGGTCCCGAACCCGAATTCTTCATCTTCGACTCGGTCGAGTGGTCGGTCGACATGTCGGGCAGCTATTGCAAGGTGTTCTCGAGTGAGGCCGCATGGTCGTCCGCCGAGAAGTTCGACGGCGGCAACATGGGCCACCGCCCGGGCGTCAAGGGCGGCTATTTCCCGGTGCCTCCGGTCGACCAGTTGCAGGACATCCGCTCCGCAATGTGCCTGGCGATGGAACAGATGGGCGTCGTGGTCGAAGTGCATCACCATGAAGTCGCCAATGCCGGCCAGTGCGAGATCGGCACCAAGTTCGAAACGCTGGTCAAGCGCGCCGACTGGACGCAGATCCTCAAGTACTGCGTGCACAACACCGCGCACATGTATGGCAAGACGGCGACGTTCATGCCCAAGCCCATCGTCGGCGACAACGGTTCCGGCATGCACGTCCACCAGTCGATCTGGAAGGACGGCAAGAACATGTTCGCGGGCGACGGCTATGCCGGCCTTTCGGAAATGGCGCTCTATTACATCGGCGGCGTCATCAAGCACGCGAAGGCGCTCAACGCCATCACCAATCCGGGCACCAATTCGTACAAGCGCCTGGTCCCAGGCTTCGAGGCGCCGATCAACCTTGCGTATTCGGCGCGCAATCGTTCGGCCGCGATCCGCATTCCGTACGTTTCCAATCCGAAAGGCCGCCGTATCGAGGTGCGCTTCCCCGATCCGACCGCGAATCCGTACCTGGCGTTCTCGGCGATGATGATGGCGGGCCTGGATGGGATCCAGAACAAGATTCACCCCGGCGATCCCATGGACAAGAACCTCTACGACCTCGAGCCCGAGGAAGCAGCCAAGGTTCCGCATCCTTGTGCGTCGCTCGACGAAGCGCTCGATCACCTGGACAAGGATCGCGCATTCCTTACCCGCGGTGGGGTTTTCACCAACGACATGCTGGACGGCTACATCGCCCTCAAGATGGAGGAGGTCACGCGGTTCCGGATGACGACCCATCCGATCGAATACGACATGTATTTCAGCCTGTAGGTCAACGCTCGACGTCAGCGCCGCGTGGGGCGCGAACGTTATATGAAGCGCGAGGGGCGGGCCGCAATCCCGCCCCTTTTGCTTCTCGTTCGCGATAGGTACACTCGGCCGCTATGCGAAATGATCATCTCGATGTCGGAAATTGGTGCATGCACGCGCCACGCTGGTGCCAATTCTGGTGCCGGATCGCGGGATTTGTTCTGCTCGCGGGAGCAGGCAGTGGCGCGCTCGCGGTCACGCTGGCCGAAAAGGCCAGGGAGTCCGGCTGCGTCAACAAACCCGTGGCAATCACCAGCGGCTTCTACAAATGCTCGACGCCGTCCGGCGGCGAGGCGTTCTTCAACGTGCCGGGTTCCACCGAGTCCCCGGCACCGGTCAGCTCCGGCGCCAAGGCCAGTACCACGCCCACGCCGTCCGGCTTCCAGCGCGTCGATCCCGCGACACAGAAGGGCCGCGACGACGTTCGCCGCAAAGTGCTCTCGGAGGAGCTTGCCACTGAGCAACAACTGCTCGCCGAGGCCCGCGTTGCGTACGCCAATGGCGCGCCGGTGCCGCTGCCCGAAGAGGCGTCCAACGCCGAGAAATACCGCGAGCGCATCGCGCGTTATCGGCAGTCGGTGCAGCTGCACGAGCGCAACATCGAAGCGCTCAAGAAGGAACTCGGCAACACCAAGTAACGGGCTTGTCACAAATCGCGCCCACGCTTGGGGCAGCGAACCGAGTTCCTCCGGCGCGGAACTTGCTAATCCAATGCCACTGGATCGTGAATGCTGCGTGCGTCCGCGTGGATTGCTGCCGTGAAGTTGCGCTTCTTCCCGTCGTCGCCCGCTGCGTCGTTGCCGGCGTATGCCGGACTGGAGTTGCTGGCGGCCGCGGTGCTGCTGATGCGCAGCGACGGGCGCGTCAGCTATGCGAATCCGGCGGCCGAGAATCTGTTCGAGCTGTCGCGGCCGAAGTTTACCGGGCATACGCCGCGCGAACTTTTCGGCGACTGCCCCGCGTTGCTGGCCGCGATCGGACGGGCGGTACTGCGTGGCGCCTCCTATACCGAGCAGGAGCTGGAGCTCGGCGTCAACGGAAAGGCGAAGTTGCACCTCACCTGCACCGTGTCTCCGGTCGATGCGAGCGATGGCGCGCTGCTGCTCGAGTTCCGCCATATCGACCAGCAGCTGAAGATCGCGCGCGAGGAGCGCCTGCAGGAGCAGCAGCAGGCCAACCGCGACCTGATCCGCAGCCTCGCGCACGAAATCAAGAATCCGCTCGGCGGCATTCGCGGCGCAGCCCAGCTGCTCGAGGGCGAACTCGACCGCCCCCACCTCATCGAGTACACGCAGGTCATCATCGGCGAGTCGGACCGGCTGCAGTCGCTGGTCAACCGGCTGCTGACGCCGCACCGATTGCCGGCTTATCGGCGCACCAACATCCACGAGATCCTGGTGCGCGTGCGCAGCGTGGTGCAGGCGGAATTTCCCGCAATCGACGTGCTCTCCGATTTCGACATCAGCCTGCCGGAATTCGAGGCCGATGCCGAACAGTTGACGCAGGCCGTCCTCAACATCGCGCGCAATGCCGCGCAGGCGTTGTCCGCGGCGACGACAAATCCGGAAATCCGCCTGGTCACGCGCGTTGCGCGCGGCGTGACGCTGGCCAAGAAGCGCTATCGGCTGGCGCTCGCGTTGTCGATCGAGGACAACGGCCCAGGCATTCCGCCAGACATCCGCGACCGCATTTTCTACCCGCTCGTGTCCGGCCGCGAAGGCGGAACCGGACTCGGGCTGACGATTGCCCAGACGTTCGTCACCCAGCACAACGGGACGATCGAATGGGAAAGCACGCCGGCACGCACGGTCTTCACGATCCTGCTGCCGCTGGAATTGATGCGGGACGCAAGCTGACGCGGCCTTAACCCAAGGAAATGGTTACCTGATGTATGCCTATGACTACGATGCGCCGCAGGGTGAAGGCATGAAGGACGTCTGGATCGTCGATGACGACCGGTCGATTCGCTGGGTCCTGGAAAAGGCGCTTGCCCGCGAGGGCATTCCGTTCAAGACGTTCGCCACCGCGTATGAAGTGCTGCAGGCGCTGGGAGTGAGTCAGCCGCAGGTGCTCGTCTCGGACATTCGCATGCCCGGCGAATCGGGCCTGGTGTTGCTCAACAAGGTCAAGGAGCGCTTTCCGCAGATCCCGATCATCATCATGACCGCGTATTCCGACCTGGACAGCGCGGTCGCGGCCTTCCAGGGCGGCGCGTTCGAATACCTGCCCAAGCCCTTTGACATCGACCACGCGCTGGCGCTGATCCGCCGCGCCACGAACGAAACGCCGGTCACGTCACTGGTGCCGGCCGTGGCGTCCGAGGCGCCCGAGATCCTGGGCCAGGCGCCGGCGATGCAGGAAGTGTTCCGCGCCATTGGCCGCTTGTCGCAGTCGAACGCGACGGTGCTGATCACCGGCGAGTCCGGTACGGGCAAGGAGCTCGTCGCACGTGCGTTGCATCGACACAGTCCGCGCGAAGCAGGAACCTTCGTCGCGATCAACACGGCCGCCATTCCGAAGGACCTGCTCGAGTCCGAACTCTTCGGCCATGAGCGCGGATCGTTCACGGGCGCGCAGGCGCTGCGTCGCGGGCGTTTCGAGCAGGCCGACGGCGGCACGCTGTTCCTGGACGAAATCGGCGACATGCCGCCGGACCTGCAGGTGCGGCTGCTGCGCGTGCTGGCGGACGGTGAGTACTACCGCGTGGGTGGACATGCGCCGCTGCGTTCGAATGTGCGCATCATCGCGGCCACGCACCAGAACCTCGAGGAGCGCGTGCGCCAGGGCCTGTTCCGCGAGGACCTGATGCACCGTCTCAATGTCGTGCGGCTGCGCCTGCCGCCGCTGCGCGAGCGGCCGGACGACATCGCACCGCTGGCGCGCCACTTCCTGCTGAAGAGTGCGCGGGAACTGGCCGTCGAGCCCAAGGTGTTCACGGCGGACAGCCTGCGCGCACTGGCCGCCTTCGCCTTCCCGGGCAACGTCCGCCAGCTCGAGAACATTTGCCACTGGCTCACCGTGATGGCGCCGGGACAGCGCATCGACGTCGGCGACCTGCCACCGGAAGTGCGCGAGACTCCGAAGGAATCGGGAACGCCGGGCGACATCGGCTGGCAGCAGTCGCTTGACCGTGAGCTCGCGCAGGCACTCGCGCGCGGCGAGCGCAACGTCGGCGATCGCCTCGAGCAGGAGTTCGAGAAGACGCTGATCCGGCGCGCGCTGACGCATACCGGCGGCCACCGGATGGAAGCGGCGGCGTGGCTGGGATGGGGCCGCAATACGCTGACGCGCAAGATCCAGGAACTGGGACTCGAAGCGGAACTGCGCAAGGGCGAGCGCGAAGTCGACGGACGGCCCCACGGGCAATAGGATTCAACGGCTGTTGGATGCGGCTCGTTTTGCGTGGGTAATGGGGTCTGACCCCATTACTTCGGCCCCATTACTTCATCGGCAGCGCGCCGGGTCCGTGCAGCGCACGCTCGACCATCTCCTCGATGACCACGTCCGGTTTTTCGCTTTCGATCAGCGCGCGATCAAACGCGCGGCCGGTGATGAAGTTCACGCGCGAGAAATTCTCCGCGAGCATCGGGATGAGCGGAATCGCCATCGAGTCACGATAGACGACGGCGCGAGGCAAACCTGGGCGGTCGCACGTGTAGATTTCGATGTCGGGCGGTGAAGCATCGCTGCGCTTTGCGCAGCGGCTCGTCGTGTCTGCCAGGATCTTGCCGAGCGGCGCAACGTCGTCCTCGCGGATGCGCCCCGGCAGGCCCAGCATGCCGGTGAGATCACCGCTGTAGTAGTCCACGCCGGGAACGTAGGCCGGTCGCCGCGCCGGCACGATTTCCGGCAACAGCTGCGCCGGCAGCGCGCGCTGCACGGCGAGCATGATCGCGTCGTAGCCGACCATCGCGCCGAGATAATTCCAGTGCGAATCGGTTTGGTAGTACACGCGGTCCCGCGCCTTGGCGTCGCGTAATGACGGACGCAGGTCGAGCAGCGTGACGCCTGATTTCGCGAGCGCGGTGACGATGCGATCCTGCGGCGTCGGTTGCCTCGACGCGCCGATCCATGCCGGCAGGTGCTCGGGATAGATGGTGAATTTCTCCGGCACCACGGCCACGACGTACGCGATGCCGCGGGAGGCCAGCCAATCGCGCCGACGCACGAGTTCGGCGGCCGTCGCGTCGACGTAGGCCTGCGGAAACTCGGCGACGCCGCGATAGTGCCGGTCGAGTGAGAGACCGTCTTCGCCCAGCCAGTAGTACCAGCCATCGGTGCCGGGAAGTACCGTGGTCAGTGCCGACACGCCGAACAATTCCAGCAGTGCGGCGTGGTGCACGCGGATCAGCAAGTCGCGCCCGCCGAAGCGATCGGCGAACGCCTGCTCGAACGCCGGCGGAAATGACGTCGCCAACTCGAATGCGGGCCATGGCGCCATCGCGCGCTTTTCGAACAGGGTCATCGTGCGCGACCACGTGAGCGCGAGCGCTGACAATGGAATGGCGAGCGCCAGCGCGAACAACACCGCCACCACGCGATCGCGCCGCGGATGCGTCGCGGGGGCCGGTGGCGGCACGGGCGGCAGAGCTAGCGGATCGGCGTTCGCGGCCATCAGAAGCGGAAGTAGATGAACGGATTGTAGGTGCCAGCCGCGAGGAACGTGCTGGCCAGCGCGCCGACGCCCACCAGCCACGCAATGTCGGCGCCCATCACGGCGGTTGCCACAGCGCCCGGCCTCGCGGTAATGGCGTCGCGCCAGGCGCCGATGTGGCGGGCCACGGGAGTCGCGAAGACTGCGCCGACCACCAACGTGAACGCCACCAGCGGATCGGCGTTCTGTGCGAGCGAATGCTGCGAAGGATTGCCGTTGGCTGCGCCACCCAGCGCCAGGAAGTAGTCGATCGCGTGCGCGAGCGTGTCGCAGCGGAACAGGACCCAGCCGCCCATGACGGCGAGCAGGGCGTAGGCATGGCAAACGAGACGGGAAATGCGTGGCGAGTTCGGACCGACCCGCCGCAGCAGTCGGTCGAGCCCCGCGCGCTCGAGCACGAGGAAAGCGCCATGCCACGCGCCCCACAGCACGAACGGCCAGCTCGCGCCGTGCCACAGCCCGCACAGCAGGAACACGATGACGAGGTTGGCATAGGCGCGACGTTCGCCGCGCTGATTTCCGCCCAGCGGAATGTAGAGATAGTCGCGGAACCAGTTCGACAGCGAGATGTGCCAGCGCCGCCAGAACTCGCGGACGCTGCGCGCGACATACGGGTAGTTGAAATTCTCCAGGATGCGAAAGCCGAACATGCGCATCAAGCCGATGGCCATGTCGGAATAGCCGGAGAAGTCGAAGTAGATCTGCAGCGTGTAGCATGCGAGGCCGAGCCAGGCGAGCGGCGTTGTCAATTCCGCGGCGGGCAGGCCGAAAACTGCATCGGCGGCGCGCCCGAGCGTGTTCGCGATCAGCACTTTCTTGCCCAGGCCCAGCACGAAGCGCCGCGCACCCCATGCGAAGTCCGCGATCCGCTGCGCGCGTGTTCCCAACTGCGCCGCGATATCGCGCCAGCGGATGATGGGGCCGGCGATCAACTGCGGAAACAGCAAAATGTAGAGCGCGAAGCGCGGCATGCTGCGTTCGGCATCGGCGTTGCGCTTGTACACGTCGACCACGTACGAGATTGCGTGGAACGTGAAGAACGAGATGCCGAGCGGCAGCGGAATGGCGGCTACGGCGAGAGCCCCAACAGGCAACACCGGCGCCAGCACCGGCGCCAACGCGTTGATATTGGCCGCCGCGAAATTGGCGTACTTGAACAACCCCAGCGCGGCGAGATTGCCGATGATCGCAACGACCAGCCATAGCTTGCGTGACCGCGAATCGCCGGCGCCGCCGATCGCGCGGCCCAGCGTCCAGTTGAACGCAACCGAGGCCACGATCAACGGCAGGTAGCGCGCCTCTCCCCACGCGTAGAACACGAGGCTCGCCACCAACAGCACGCCATTGCGCCACGATCGCGGAAGCGCGAAATAAGCCGCCAGCGTAAGCGGCAGGAACAGGAACAGGAAAATCGGCGACGCAAATACCATTGGGTGCTACGGCAACGAGCGATCAGGCATCGCGCAATTCGACCCACACCGGAGCGTGGTCCGACGGCTTTTCGCCCTTGCGCTCGTTGCGGTCGATGCGGCTCGCCGTGCACCGCGCTGCGAGCGGCGCCGACAGCAGGACGTGGTCGATGCGCATGCCATGGTTCTTGGGGAAGGCGAGCATACGGTAGTCCCACCAGCTGAACGTCGCGGGCGGCTGCTCGAACAGGCGGAAGCTGTCCGTCATTCCTGCCGCCAGGAATTCGCCGAAAGCCGCGCGTTCGGGAACGGTGCACAGCACCTGCCCCGCCCACAGCGCAGGGTCGTGCACGTCGCGGTCATCAGGCGCGACATTGAAATCGCCCAGCATGGCGACGTTGGCGTGACGGGACAGTTCGTCGCGAAGAAAGCGCGCGGTGGCAGCACACCAGTCGAGCTTGTAGCGATACTTGTCGGATTCGACCGACTGCCCGTTGGGCACGTAGACATCGATGACGCGAATGCCCGCAATGGTGGCTGCGAGTACGCGTTTCTGTGGGTCGTCGAAGGCCGGGATGCCGGCGGCGACATCGGATACCGCCAGTCCGTCGCGGGCGAGGATGGCCACGCCGTTGTAGGTCTTCTGTCCGCTGAAGTGCGCGGTGTAGCCCGCGGCGGCGATGTCCGCTATCGGAAATTTGTGATCCTCGAGCTTCGTTTCCTGCAAGCAGATGACGTCCGGCTTGTGCGCAGCGAGCCACGCCAGCAGCCGGGGCAGCCGGACATTGAGCGAATTGACGTTCCAGGCAGCGACGATCATCGGAGGTTCCGGGCGTTGATATCGGTTAGCATTATCGCCGAGGGCGCGTGTCCGCACGCGTGATGATTTGCACGAGGGGGGAATGTGGCGAAACGCTGCGGCGCAATGAGGCATGAGGGCAGTGGGCTGCGCATGGCGCTCATCGGAGCCGCCGTGTTCGCGACGGTATGCGGCTCGGGGTGCGGCAATACGATGGCGCAGTCGCCATCCAAAGCGCCGGCCGGCTTCGGGAACGCGACGCTGCATGCGCCGGCGGACAGCACGATTCCGGCGGGCCCGCTCGGCGACGCGGTGCGGCTCGGCCGCAACATCTTCAACAATCCGCAGCAATACGCGAAGGGCTACGCCGGCAACGGTCTGACCTGCAGCAATTGCCACCTGGACGGCGGTACGCAGCCCTGGGGTGGTCCGCTGATCGGCGTGTGGGGCGTGTTCCCGGCCTACAGCGCGCGCAGCGCCATGGTCGAAACGCTGGGAGATCGTCTCAACGATTGTTTCCTGCGTTCGATGAACGGCAAGGCGTTGCCGCTTGAAAGCGCGGAAATGAAGGGACTGCTGGCTTACGCGTGGTGGCTGTCCGACGGTGTGCCCACGGGGGAGAGCGTGACCGGCCGCGGCTTCGAGCGCGCGGTTCCGCCCAAGCAGCCGCCGGATCCGGTCCGTGGCAAGGCGCTGTACGCGGGCAAATGCGCGGGTTGCCACGGCGTCGATGGCGCCGGAACGCCGGGCGCCAACGGTGCCTACGTGTTTCCGCCGCTATGGGGTCCCGCGTCGTTCAATGAAGGTGCCGGGATGGCGCGGCTCCAGACCGCGGCGTCGTTCGTGCAGACCAAGATGCCGCTGGGCGCAGGCGGTTCGCTGCCGGTGCGCGACGCCTACGACATCGCGGCCTTTTTCACGCGCCAGCCGCGGCCGGCGTTTGTCGGAAGCCCGGGCGATTGGCCCAAAGGCGGCAAGCCCGCCGACGCCCGCAACTAAATTAATTAGGGTCAGACTCGAATTTCGCTGCTTTTTGCGAAATTCGAGTCTGACCCTAATTAATTTTGGAGTTACTTGGGGTAATCGCCGCCGCGCTGGGGCGTTCCAACCGCCTTCGTGCTCTCGGGCACCGCCTTGGGCGGCGTGGCCGTATCGCCGACACGGGCCACCGGCGCCGCGCGCCGCGCGTTGGGCGTCTTGGGATAGCCGGCGTCGTCGAGCATCGCCTGCCAGCGGACTTCGTTGTAGCCCTTGGCGACCATCTTGTCGCCGACCGTCATCACCGGCGCCACGCCTTCGGGAGCGACCGACTGCAGCCGCGACTGGCCTTCCGCCTGGGCGACGTCGACGATGGTGAACGGGACGCCGCGCTTGTTGAGCAGGCCTTCGGCGTTCTGGCAGACGTCGCCGCACTGGAATGTATAGAGGGTCACCGGGAAGCGGTCGGCGGCGAGCGCTGCAGCGTAACCCGGCTCGCTGGTGGTGATGTAGCTCGAGCCGAGCTTCTTGGTCTGCAGGTTCTTGACCTCGCCCGTGGGCGGGCGGTCCGTATAGACGATGCGGCCGTCGGTGTCCGTATAGCGGTAGACCTGGGCCTGGGCAAAAACGCCGCCCGCGACGGCAAGTGCCGCGAGTCCGAATGTGAAGCGAATCATGCGCTTGGCCATGGCGGCCTCCTTCAGGATGACACTGTCATCCCATTATGCCGCAGAAGCGGCCTCTGTTGGGAGACCCCGTTCCCGCGGCGTCCCACGACCCGACAGCCGGCCAATGGGGCTCGCTGTGCGGCGGCCCGGGAAAGTCGACCCCCGGAAGCGCGGTCATCAGCGCAATTCACGGTCGAGCGCTGCCAAGTCGTCCGGCGTCCCGACATTGGCCCAGGGGCCGTCGAAGCGTTCCCCTGAAACCTGTCCGCGCGTGATCCAGTCGCGGAACAGCGGCGTCAGCTTGTGCTTGGCGCCGCGGGTAAGGCCGGCGAACAGCGCCGTGTCGTAGAGGCCGATGCTGCCGAACGTGGACTTCGGTGCACCATCGAACGTGATCCGGCCGTTGGCCAGAACGAAATCGCCGTCGCGATGGTAGGGCGGGTTGGGCACCATCACGAGATGGACGCGCGGCGTTTCCGGATCGCGCGCCATGGACTCGGCGCGCGCGTTGAGCGACCCGTAATCGAAACGCGTCCAGACGTCGCCGGCGACGATCAGCGCGGGGCCGGGAGGCAGCAGCGGCAGCGCGGTGGCGATGCCGCCAGCGGTTTCCAGCGGCTCGTCTTCGAGCGACCAGCGGATACGCACGCCGAATTGGGCGCCGTCGCCCAGCGCGGCCGTGAGTTGCGGCGCGAGCCACGCGGCGTTGATCACGATGTCGCGGAATCCGGCGCGCGCGAGCGCCTCGATCTGCCACACGATCAGCGGCTTGCCGCCAGCGTGGAGCAGCGCCTTGGGCGTGGTGTCGGACAGCGGGCGCATGCGCTCGCCGCGACCGGCCGCGAGGATCATCGCGCCGACCATCAGGTGGGCACGTCCGGGGCGGGCGAATCGGGTGCCGAATGGGGCGCCGAATGGGGCGCCGAATGAGGTGCCGAATGAGGTGCCGAATGCGGTAACAATCGGTCGAGCAGTCGCGCCAACGGTGCCAGCTCGCGATAGCGCTGCGCCACAGGTCGCACGTAGTCGAGGAAGCGCGGCGTGTCCTCGACATAACCCGACTTGCCATCGCGGTGCTGGATGCGCGCGAAGATGCCAAGGACCTTCAGATGCCGCTGCAGTCCCATCCATTCGCAGTCCTGATGGAACTGCGCGAAGTCGGAGGTCACCGGCAGACCCGCGCGCCTCGCCTTTTCCCAATAGCGGATCGTCCAGTCGAGCACGCGTTCATCGGGCCAGCTCACAAATGCGTCGCGGAACAGCGAAGCGACGTCATAGGAAATGGGACCGTACACCGCATCCTGAAAATCGAGCACGCCGGGATTGGGTGTTGCCACCATCAGGTTGCGCGGCATGTAGTCGCGATGGACGAACACCTGGGGTTGCGCCAGGTTCGAGGCGATGATCAGATCGAAGATGCGCGTGAGGTCGGCGCGCGCGCCCGGGGCCAGCGTTTGCCCGAGATGGCGGCCGATATACCACTCCGGGAACAATTCCAGTTCGCGCCGCAGCAGCGCCTCGTCGTAGGGCGGCAGCACATCCGGCCCTGACGCGAGCTGCCAGCGCACCAGCGTGTCGATCGCGTCGCCGAACAACTGGTCGGCGTTGTCCGCGTCCAGCGCCCGCAGGTAGGTGGTGGGGCCCAGGTCGGTCAACAGCAGGAAGCCGCGCTCGATATCCTGTGCCAGGACGCGCGGTGCGTTGATGCCCGCGCCGTGCATCAATGCCGCAACGTGCACGAAGGGCCGGCAATCCTCGCGCGGCGGTGGCGCGTCCATCGCGATCAGCGTCGAGGCCGCCGGCGCCAGTGCGTGGTTCGCCGCGAGCGTCACGCGAAAATAGCGGCGAAAGCTCGCATCCTCGGAGGCCGGCGCCAGCGTGAACGCGCCGGATGGAAGGTTCGCCTGCAGCCATTCGACGAGGAGTGAATAACGCGGATCGACGTCGGGGAGGCTCATCGGCTGGACGTGCCCGCACCGGATGAATTCCGGAGAAAAATCGCGGCGGGCTAGAATGCGGCATCTTAGCAAATCGGTTGTGCACTCCTTGATGAATTCCCGGTTTCCAGGTCGTCGTTCCTTCCGGCAGTCGCTGCTCGTCGCGTCGATCAGCGCTGCGCTGGCGACGGTGGCGGGCGCGGCCGAAGGCGACCTGCCGGACCCGCAGTTGAAACTCGCGCGGGAAATCGAGGGTCCGGTCAAGCGCCCGGCAGTCGGCGCGCCGGCGGCTGCCGCGCCCGCCGCGCCGCAGGGACCGCCGATGTCGACACCGCTGCCGGCGGTGAAGATCGCCACACCTTCCACGCGCGCGGCCGATGTGCCGCGGCCCAAGGGCGACGATGCCGATCGCGGCGCCATTTTTCTGCGCGCGGACCGGATCGAAGGCGAAGCGAACGCCAGCGTGGAGGCTTCGGGCAAGGTCGAATTGCGCTCGCGGCGGGAGACTGTGCTGGCCGACTGGCTGCAATACGACTTCATCGAGGACGAGATCCACGGCAAGGGCAACGTCACCCTGCGCCGGGGCATCGACACGATCTCGGGACCCGAAGTCAAATACCAGCGCGACACCGACACCGGTTATTTCAAGGAACCGCGCTACTACATTGGCGAGAGCGGCGCGCATGGCGAGGCGGCCGAGATCCGCTTTCTGGGGCCGGACAATTTCGCGGCGACCTCCGCCAGCTACACGACGTGCGTCGCGCCGAATCGCGACTGGTACCTGATCGGCACCGAGATCGAGGTCGACCGGCTGCGCTCCGTCGGCACGGCACACTCGGCGCGTGTATTTTTCCTGGACACGCCGGTGCTGGCGGTGCCATGGCTCGAGTTTCCGTTGACCAACGAACGCCAGTCGGGGTTCCTGACGCCCATCGCGGGGTCGTCGCAGATCCGTGGTTTCGAACTCGCCACACCTTACTACTTCAACCTGGCGCCCAACTACGACGCGACGTTCACGCCGCGCTTGATGACCAAGCGCGGACTGATGCTGGGCGGCGAAGGCCGCTACCTGTTCCCGGAGTCGGTGGGGCAGGTCATTGCCGAAGTCCTTCCGTACGACCGCATAGCCGACACGTCGCGGTGGGCCTTTACCTGGAAGCACAATCAGCAGTTCGAGCCGTGGCTCACCGGCTTCGTCAACTACAACCGCGTGTCGGACTCGAACTACTTTGCGGACTTTTCCGACCGCATCGCCATCACATCGCAGAAAACGCTGCCGCAGGAGGCCGGACTCACCGCCAACTACGGGCCGATTTCTGCGTCAGTGGTGGCGCAGTCGTTCCAGACGCTGCAGGATCCCGCGGCCTATGTTGCGCCACCGTACAACATGTTGCCGCAGATCAAGGCAACGATGAGCGAGACGGACTGGGCCGGCCTGACGTGGAGCGGCACCGCGCAGTACACGCGCTTCGCGCAATCGGCGTTGGTCCCCACTGGCGATCGCGCGGTCCTGTATCCGTCGGTGCGCTGGATACGGCAGGGCAGCTCGTGGTTCATCAACGTGCACGCCGCGGCGGAACTGTGGCAGTACGACCTGAACTCGGCGACACCGAGCGTGCCGGCGACCCATCCGAGCGCGATCGTGCCGATCTCGAGCATCGATGCCGGACTCATCTTCGAGCGCGACTGGGAGTTGTTCGGCAGGAAGTTCGTGCAGACGCTCGAGCCGCGCGCGTTCTACACCTACATTCCGTTCCGGCAACAAAGCCAGCTGCCCGTGTTCGACACTGTGCAGAACGACTTCAATTTTTCCCAGCTCTTCACCGAGAACCGGTTCATCGGCTACGACCGCGTGGGCGACGCGAACCAGTTGGCGCTCGCCGTCACCTCGCGACTCCTGGACCCGGACACCGGTGCGGAGCGGTTGCGCATCGGCATCGGCCAGCTCTTCTATTTCCACGACCAGCAGGTCACGCTGGGCGCCCCGCCGCAGAAGGCCGGTTCGTCCGACTTCCTTTTGGGCGTGGAAGGGCGGCTTTCTGACACCTGGACGCTGAACGGCCTCATGCAGTACAACTTCGGCAGCAGCGACTTCGACCGCTTCAATGCCGGCATCCGCTACACACCCGGCGGAGGCAAGGCGCTGTCGCTGGTTTACCGGTATTCGAAGGAACTCGTCGACCAGACCGGCGGTCAATCGGAGCTGAACCAGACGTACCTGTCCGGGCAGTGGCCGCTGACCGACAACTTGAGCTTCATCGGGGCGTGGAACTACTCGATTCCTGACCACAAGACGCTGGAGGCGGTGCTGGGCCTGGAGTACAATGGCGGGTGCTGGGTCGTGCGGGTTGTAGGGCAGCAGTTGATCACGACCTCCGAGCAGACGACGCGCTCCATTTTCGTCCAGCTCGAGTTGAATGGCCTGGCACGAGTCGGCACCAGTCCCCTCGATTTGCTGCGCCGAACCGTCCCCGGATATTTGCGCACCAACGAGCCGTCAAATTCGGTCCGAAATCCGTCGTTTTCTCCGCTCCCCGATTTCTGAGGACGATCCGCGATGTCTGTATCACGTTCCCGTACCGATTATGTAATTGTCGCCGCCGCGCTGGGCCTGCTGTCGTTTGCCGGCGCCGCGCTGGCGCAGTTCTCCACATCCCCCGGCATCGGCCCGCCGTCAAGCCAGTCGCCCGGGCCGGTGCCCAGACCGGCGGCGCCCGCGGCACCTGCCGCGCGGCCCGCCAACGTCTCCGTGCCGCTCGATCGCGTCGTCGCAGTGGTGAACAACGAGGCGGTCACGCAATTCGACGTCAACGAGCAACGGCGCATCGTGCTGGCGCAGTTGCGCGATGCGAAGGTCCAGCCTCCTCCGCCCGATGCGCTCGAAAAGCAGGTTCTCGAGCGTCTGGTGACGGAACGCGCGCTGCTGCAATTCGCCAAGGAGGCCGGCATTCGCGTCGATGACCAGACGGTCGAGCGCACCATCCTGCGCGTGGCGCAGGAAAACAAGCTGACGCCGGAAGAGTTCCGCAAGGTGCTCGAGCGGGAAAAAATCGGCTACGCCAAATACCGCGAGGACCTCCGCCGCGAAATCACGCTGCAGCGCGTACGCGAACGCGAAGTCGACAGTCGCGTGTCGGTGTCCGATGCCGAACTCGATGCCTACCTGGCCACGTCCGCGGCACAGGCCGGCGGCGAATCCGAATACCAGATTTCGCATGTGCTCGTTACGGTCCCCGATCAGGCCACGCCCGAGCAGATCAACGCGCGCAAGCGGCGCGCGGAAGAAGCGTTGGCGCAAATTCGCGCCGGCAAGGGATTCAAGGAAGTCGCGGCCACCTTCTCCGACGCGCCCGACGGCATCAAGGGCGGCGATCTGGGTTGGCGCACGACGGCGCGACTCCCGGTGGTGTTCGTCGAGGCGGCCAAGGACATGAAGAACGGTGACGTGTCGCCGGTGCTGCGCAGTCCGGGCGGCTTTCACGTCATCAAGCTGGTCGATACGCGCAATCGCAATGCGGCGACGGTGGTCGAGCAGACGCGTGCCCGGCACATCCTGATCCGCGTCAATGAAATCACGTCGGACACCGAGGCCAAGGGCAAGATCGAGCGCATCCGCGACCGCATCGAAACCGGCGCCAAGTTCGAGGACCAGGCCAAGCTCAATTCCGAGGACGCATCGGCGTCCAAAGGCGGCGACCTGGGCTGGGTCAGCCCTGCCGACACCGTGCCGGAATTCGAGGCGGTGATGAGCAAGCTCGCGCTCGGCCAGGTGTCGCAGCCGGTGCGCACCACGTTTGGATGGCATTTGATCGTCGTCGACGGACGCCGCACGCAGGACGTGACGCTCGAGCGCAAGCGCGAAGTGGCGCGTAACGCGATCCGCCAGCGCAAGTCCGACGAGGAGTTCGCCGAGTTCGTGCGGCAGACGCGCGATCGTGCCTACGTCGAATACAAAACCGACGACAAGTAGTCCCGCTCGCGTGAAGCGCGCGTTCGTCGCGATCGTTGCCGTTGCGTTTGCGCTGGGCGGCGGAGGCATATACACGCTCGTCAAAATGCGGCAGGACCGCGCGGCGGCAAACGCCGATACCGTGCCGCCGGCAGCCGTCTTCTCGCCCGCCGCGCCAGCCCCCGCGACTCCACCACCTGCGTCCGCGCCGTCGCCCGCGACGCCGACCACCGTCGGTTTTCTCGACGTGCCGGTCGCCGAGGCCATCCTGGGCACGCGAATCGCGCTTTCCGGATGGGCGCTCGACCCCGCGGGAATCAAGGGCGTCGAAGTGCGCGTCGACGACATGCCGCACGCCGCGGCGTTTGGCATTGCGCGTCCCGATGTCGCGCGCGAAAAGCCGGGATTTCCCGACTCGGCGCATGCGGGCTTCACCTTCGAGGGCGACTTCTCGAAACTGTCGCCGCAACGCCACGAAATTACCGTCGTCGCCATCAATCGCGCCGGCAAGGAGACGGTGCTCGCGCGGCGCAGCCTGATCCCGCCCGCCGCGATGCGCATGTGGAGCGGCCTGCTCGACGCGCAACCTGCGCTCGCAGCAAAGCAATTCAACTTCCTGATGATGACGTCCGGCGCGACGATGGGCGGCGCCGACGAAACCGACACCGCCTACACGCCCTACCTGTCGCGCACCCAACGCGTCGGCGTTGCCGTGCCGCTGCTCTACATGCGCAACACCAAAGGCGTGGCCGGCGATTGGGTGTTCGATCCCGGCTTCGACCTCACGCGAAAGTGCGGCGAGCGATTGGTCGCCGAGGACAACCTCGACGGCATCATCCGCTTTGCCATCGAGCACAAGGTGCCGGTCGAATTCATCCTGAACGGCGGCATCTGGGGCGACGCGAGCTGCAACGACCCCCAGTGGGACCTGAACGACCACCTGGAGGAAGACAACTTCAACGTGCAGTGGAGCCAGGACGACCAGACCTTCCCCGACGATTACCTGAAAGGCCTCGCGGGCTCCACGGACTCGCCGGAACTCGCGCGCACGCTCACCTACAACGTCTACGCGACGACGGTGCGCGACTACAAGAAGCGCAACCTGCAGGCGGCCGCGCGCATCATCAACGAGTTCGCGCGCAAGCACCCGGACCTGTTCGTCGGCGTGGTGCTGGATTCCGATACGTACATGAATCCGTTCTTCAAGCAGCACGAATACTTCGATTTCAATCCCGGCATGATCCGCCAGTTCCGCGATTGGCTGCGCGGCAGCGGTCCCTATGCCGGTCATCCGGAACCGGGCGTGCCGGACCTGTCGTCGTATCGGCGCGAAAAACCGATGACGCTGGACGAAGTGCGCAAGGTTTCGCGCCGGGACTGGGCCACGTGGGACGACGTGGAACCACCGCGCAAATTTCCCGGCTCGCTGTATCGCCCGATGGGCCCTGGCGACGTCAACATCTGGGACGATCACTGGTACGAGGAGTGGCAGGTCTTCCGTCAGCACGTCGTCGGACTGCACTACGACGAACTGTCGAAGTGGGTGAACGAAGTCGGCATCCCCAAGGACCGGATTTTCTCCGCACAGGGATTCATTTCGCCGGACCCGGGCAACAAGCCGATCGCGATCAAGATCACCAGTCGCGGCAAGAACACCGACACGTCAGGCGTGTCGCTCGAAGGATCGATCCCGCGCTACGGTCATCTGGGCGCCGTCGTCTACGGCGACACGGCGGAGAACTACACGCCGATGGAAGGTCCGCACAGCCTGTTCGCGCAATTCGCGCGCATGGACCCGCAATGGGGCGTGGTCGAGTTCAACAATACCAACCTCAAGCTGCCCAAGATCCTTCCCAAGTACGTCCAGGGGTATCGCTCGTTTCGCGACCTCTTCAACTTCGATGCGCGAATGGTGTCACCGATGGCGTGGAACGGGTCCAATGGCCTCTTCACCGACCAGCCCGATTACGTCGCGTACACGTCGTGGCGCAATACGGTGGCCGAAGATGCGATGAAGGATTTCATGGTCAGCCACGCCGACCTGCCGCGCGGCGCGCGGTTGTGGACGTTCGGCTCGGCGCGACTCGCGGCCACGGATGAATGGACGCTTGCCGCGGGTACGCTGACCGCCGGCAAGGGCTACATCGACCTGCGCTTGACCGATGCGGAGGCCACACTTGTTTCGCCGCCTGACCAGGTACTGCGCGCCGCAAGCCTGGCCACGCTCTATCTCGGATTGCGCGAGCCGGATTCACTCGCGACGGTGCAGGTCTACGCGCGAACCGGTCCGGCATCACCCTGGCAGCAGATCGTCGTGGCCACGGACGCCGCGTCGCTTCCTCGTACTGCTCCCGGCATTGCCGTGCCGCTCGCGTGGCCCGCAGAGTGGCGCGCGCGCGGCGAAATCGCGGAGTCGATCAGCATCGTCCTGCACTTTCGCGCGGGTACCGAAACGGCGCGCTTCGACCGCATCGCGCTCTATCCCCGCGCGACCGCCGCTACCGAAGCCCGGCTCAAGCCGCAATGACGCCCTCGCGGCCGACGCTCGCGCATCTCGATGCGTTGACCGGTGTCCGCGCTCTCGCCGCGCTGTGGGTGTTCGTCTATCACGCGTGGCTGGCCAGCGGCGCTGCGCCTGTGGTGATGTCGCTGGCCGGAATCGAGGCAAACTTCACGCCGTGGTTCGCGTTTGGTTGGCTCGGGCTGGACATCTTCTTCGTGCTGTCCGGCTTCCTGCTGACGCGGCAGGAGTGGATAAGGATGCAACGCAACGGCGGCATTGACCGCAAGGACAGCATCGAACGCGCCAGCGAGGTTCGAGCCCTTGGTCCGTTCTTCGCGTTCTGTCGCACGTTCCTGCGCAAGCGCATCCTGCGCGTCTACCCCGCGTATTACGGATGCCTGACGCTGCTGATCGCATTGGCCGCGACACACGTGTACCTGAAGCTGCCCGGGCGGCTGGAGATGCTGCTGCACCTGGGCATGGTCCACAACGCCGTCGACGCCTTCGTGTCGACGATGAACGGCGTGTTCTGGACGCTGCCCTTCGAGTGGCAGTTCTACTTGATTTTCCCACTGCTGTTCGTCGTGCTCGTGCGCGCGGGACCGTGGACGCTGGCCGTGGGAGTTCTCGCAGTCGTTCTCGCCGCCAAACTCTATGTCGAAGTGACCGGCGACGGTGTCATGCATGCGCAATTGCCCATCCGCCTCGATGCATTTGTCTTCGGTATGCTGGCGGGTCGCTTCGGGGCGCGCGCGCCGCTGCTGCGGCGTGCGTCATCGCTGGCGTTCTGGGCCGGACTGCTGGCGCTGCTCAGCACGCCGATCCTGTTCTTCGACCTGCCCACCGGCAATCATTACTACAGCTTCAAGGGAATCGTACGGCCGATGTGGATCCAGCTCTCCGTGATCCTGATGCTGCTCGGCATGACGGGCGAACGGCATCCGGGCGTGGCGATCTTCGGCAATCGGTTAGTCGTCGGTATCGGACTCATCAGCTACAGCATCTATCTCTTCCATGTGCCGGTCATGGAATTGTTCATCACTCACCGCGCCAAGCTCGGTGCGCTGGCGACGCTGCCGTTCGGCTTGCCGCTGGTGCTTGGGGGGGCGTTGCCGCTGGTGCTGGGTGTCAGCTACCTGTCATACAAACTGATCGAGCAACCGTTCCACAGGCGCCGTGCGCCAAGGCAGCAATGGCTGTCGAAGACGGGCGGTCTGCTCGACCGCGTGGACCCGCTACTGATGTTGCTCGTGTGGGCGGCGCTGCTGATGATCGCGCTGGAGTTGCTGCGCTGACGTTCGCGGGTGGCAGGCAGGCGTTATTCGGTCTGGTAAACGTAGGGCAACATCGGCACGCGGCCCTCGTCCCTCTGCTTTTCCTGGCCCAGTGCGTCGGGCGTCTTGTCCCACCAGATCGCGCGACCTTCACGCTGCTTGGCGGTCAAGTCGGGTTTCTGCTCGATCAGCTCGCGGATGAATTGCGTGTGTTCGGAGACGTAGTGGCGGGAAGGGAGCATCGGCATGGCGATTCTCGTGCGGGGACTTCAGGGAACGCCGATCTTACCCGAAATTACGCTGGGGCCTTGGGGTCGTGCCGTCCGGAGACCAGCGGAAACGCAAACAGCCGGCACTCAATGGCGCCGTTGAAGAGCGGCGTCTTCTTCACAACCTTGAGGTGGATGAGCTTGGGCAGCCGCAGGTCGCCGGTGAAGAAGTACGCGGTCCAGCCGGCAAATTGCTTTTTCATCGCGTCGCCCAGCAACGGATAGAACGCCGCCATCTTTTCCTGGTCCGCCATGCGCACCCCGTACGGCGGATTGGCCAGCAGGATGCCATTGGGCGCGGGTGCCGCGCGGGCGAGCAGGTCCGCGCACTCGACGGTGACAAAGTCGCCGACCTGCGCGCCGTTCAGGTTGCTCTGCGTCTTGCCGATGGCGCCGGGAGCGATATCGCTCGCGAAGATCGTCGGCACGGGGGGCGCGCTGCGAATGCGGTCGCGCGCCGTCTGCTTGATGCGCTGCCATGCGGGTCCATCGAACCAGGCAAGTTTCTGGAAGCCGAACGTGCGCATCAGGCCTGGTGCGCGGTCGGCCGCGATCAGCGCCGCCTCCGCCACGATCGTGCCGCTGCCGCACATCGGATCGAGCAGCGGCATTTCCGGTGTCCATCCGGTGAGCGCGAGCAATCCGGCAGCGAGGTTCTCGCGCAGCGGCGCTTCCTCGGCATCGCGCCGGTATCCACGCTTGAACAGCGGCTCGCCGGAGGTGTCGACGTAGATCGTCGCGTCGCGATCGGTCAGGTACGCGTGCACGCGCACGTCCGGCGCGCGCTTGTCGATGGATGGCCGCACGTTCAGGTCGGCGCGCATGCGGTCGCACACGGCATCCTTGACGCGCAGTGTGGCAAATTCGAGGCTCTGCAGTGGCGAGCGCGTGGCGGCGACGTCGACGCGCAGCGTGCGCGTGGGCTGGAACAGGCGCTTCCAGTCGACCGCATGCACCAGCGCGTAGATGTCGGTTTCGTCGCGGTAGCTGCCCGCTGCGACTTGCCAGAGCATGCGACTGGCGATGCGCGACTCGAGATTGACGCGGTAGACCAGGCTGAGCTCGCCGTCGAACGCGACACCGCCGTCGGTTGGCGTGACGGCCGTCCCGCCAAGTGCGGTGAGTTCCGCCGCAAGCACGCCTTCCAGGCCGCGCGGGCACGGTGCGAAGAAATGCTCGATGGGAGCGCCGCTCAAAACGGTTTCGCCACGACCAGGTAGATGATGGCGGCCAACGCGGGCGCCGCGGGTATTTCGTTGATCCAGCGATAGAACTTGTCGGAGTGCGTGTTGTTGTCCGCAGCGAAGTCCCGCATCAGCTTGCCCAGCCAGATGTGGTGCGCGACGAGGACCAGCACCAGCGCCAGCTTCACGTGCAGCCAGGCGCCGGTGATGCCGTACCCCAGCATGAGCCACGCGCCGAACACGATGGCCAGCACGGCACCTGGCGTCATGATGCCCCAGTAGAGCTTGCGCTCCATCACCTTGAAGCGCGCGATGCCGATCGCGTCGGTGGCCAGGCAGTGATACACGAATAGGCGCGGCAGGTAGAAGAGCCCCGCGAACCACGTGATCACGAAAAAAATGTGCAGCGACTTGATCAGCAGCATGATTATTTGAGCAACCGCCGCCGCGTGAGTGCCAGCGCGAAGTAGTAGGCCACCGCCGCGTAGAACACCAGCACTGCGACGTGCAGCAGGATGTTCTCGGGGATGCGCGACAGCATCAGCGGCCGTGCGATGTCGATGGCGTGCTTCAGCGGCAGGAAGGCGGCGATGGACGCCAGCCACGCCGGCATCTGCTCGACCGGAAAGTAGACGCCGGAGAACAGCAGCATCGGGGTCAGCACCAGCGTGAAGAAATAGGTGAAGAAGTCGTAGTTGGGCGCCAGCGCGTTCATCACCAGGCCGGCGCCGCCGAACGTCAGCCCGACCAGGAAGCCCAACGGCAGTATCCACAACGCCAGCCACGTGTGGCCGTAGCCCAGGAGCATGATCACCAGCAAAATCGCCGTCGTGGACATCACGGCCTTGGTCCCCGTCCACAGCCATTCGGCCAACATCACGTCGTCGAGCGAGACGGGCGCGTTGATGATGCCTTCCCATGTGCGCTGCATGTGCATGCGCGAAAACGCCGAGTACATGCCTTCGAAGCTCGCGGTGAACATCGCGCTCTGGCAGACCATGCCGGTGCCGATGAACGCGACGTAGCTCATGCCCCCCACTTCGCCGACCAGCGCGCCGATGCCGTAGCCAAGCGCCAGCATGTAGAGCAGCGGATCGGCGATGTTGCCCAGGATGCTTGCGATGGCGAGCTTCCTCCAGACGAGCAGATTGCGCCGCCATACCGGCACGAAGCGCGCCGATAGCGTCGGCGGTGCCCAGATTTTTGTGGTGGCGGCTTTCACGCGATTCTTCGTCTCGGTTTCCAACGCATATTGCAGATCAATCCCGCAGCTCGCGGCCGGTAAGCTTGATGAACAGGTCTTCGAGGTTCGCCGGCCGATGCAGGTAGCGCACGCCCGCGCGAGTGGCGAGGTCGTTCAACAGTGGTTGCGGGTCGGCGGCATAGCAGAAGGCCGTTTCGCCGGCGACCTCGACGCGCTGCGCCAGTTTGCGGCCGTGCACGTCGGCCCAGGTGCGCACTTCGTCGCCGAACACCTCGACCACTTCCGCCTCGACGTGCTGCTTGAGCAACGCGCGCGGCGCGCCAGTCGCGATCAGCATGCCGTGGTCGATGACGGCCAGCCGCGTCGCAAGGCGCTCGGCCTCATCCATGAAGTGCGTCGTGAGCAGGATGGTCTTGCCCTGCGCCAGCAGTTGCCGGAGTCCGTCCCAGATCAGGTGGCGCGCCTGCGGGTCGAGGCCGGTGGTGGGCTCGTCCAGGATCAGCAATTCCGGGTCGTTGATCAGCGCGCGTGCGAGCGTGAGCCTTCGCTTCATGCCGCCGGAGAGCGTGCGGATGCCGGCATTGCGCTTGTTGCCGAGTCCCGCAAAGTCGAGCAATTTGGGAATGCGCTTTTCGACAACGCCGCGCGGCAGGCCGAAGTAGGTACCGTAGATCAGCAGGTTTTCGCGGACCGTGAAGTCCGGATCGAGATTGTCCATCTGCGGCACGACGCCGACGCGAATACGCGCCTCGCGCGCCGCCTTGGGCACGGGCTGGCCGACCATCTCGATCTTGCCGCCGTCGGGGTCGATGAGTCCCAGGCAGCAGCGCAGCGTCGTGGTCTTGCCGGCGCCATTCGGCCCCAACAATCCGAAGCATTCGCCGCGGCGAATGTCGAAGCTCAAGCTGCGCACAACTTCCGCGGCGCCGTATTTCTTGCGCAGCCGGTGGACGTGCAACACGACATCGGCGGGCGGCGGCGCCGGCGGGTCGACGAGCACCGTGTCGTCTTCGTTGAAGGTACTCATCGGAGTTCCATCGCGCTGCGCGCGAGCCATTCGCCCTTGGGGCGGCCCGGCGGGCTCATTGATGCCACATGCCGGTGATCACGCTCTGCAATTGCGGCAGCCGGCCGTGAAAGAAGTGGCCACATCCGGGAAACACGACGATGGGAAGCATCTGCGGCCGTGCCCAGGCCAGCACATCGGCGAGCGGCACGACATCGTCTTCCTCACCATGCACGACGATCGTATCTGCGGGAACGTCCTCCACCACGAATCGGCGCACGGCGGGTCCGACCAGGACCATGCGCTGCACGGAGAGCGTCTTGGCTGCGCGCGATTGCACGAACGAGCCGAACGAAAATCCGGCCAGCACCACTGGCAATTCGTCGCCGAATTTCGCCTTGGCGTGGGCCAGTGCGGCCAGCGCGTCGTCGGTTTCGCCGATGCCGTCATCGAAGGCACCGCGCGAGCCGCCGACGCCGCGAAAATTGAAACGCACCGCGGCGTAGCGCAGCGAGAAAAATGTCTTGGCCAGCGTCTGCACGACCTTGTTGTCCAGCGTGCCGCCCTGTTGCGGATGCGGATGCGCGATGAGCGCGATACCGGCCAGGGCCAAGTCGGGCACGTTGCAGACGACTTCGAGCGGCCCGGCGGGTCCGTCGATCGTCAGGCGCTCGGCAGTGCGCGGCGTCAAATCTTCAGCCGTTCGACAATTTCGCCACCCACCACATGACGGTCGATGATCTCGTCGATGTCGTCGCGGTCCACGTAGGTGTACCAGACCGCATCCGGGTAGACGACGAGCACCGGGCCCTCTTCGCAGCGGTCGAGGCACCCGGCCTGGTTGATGCGAACCTGGCCGGCGCCGTTCAAGCCCAGCGCCTTGATCCGGCCCTTGGCGTAGTCGCGCATCGCTTGCGCGCCATTGTCGGCACAACATTTCTCGTTGGCATCGCGCTTGTTGCAACAGAAAAAAACGTGCTTGTCGTAATAACTCATGGCCGGCCGATCGATTGACCGCCAAGTATAGCGGAGGGCCGGCAGCCGTTTCAGTCAGGTTGTCCCCAGGCCGGCTTCCCCGCGAGCGCAAACAGCCATGCGGCCGCGGCAATGGGCCACACCAGCAGGACGGTGTGCGTCAATCCGTTGAAATTGAGCAGGTGACCGTAGCGCCAGTTGAACAGCGTCAGCGGCGCGGGCGTCGAACCCAGGTCGCTGCCCGCGAAAGGCAGCAGCAAAGACGACAGCAAGGCGACCGCGCATGCGGCAACCTGTGCGGGACGCGGCATGAAGGCCGCCAGCAAAAGTGCCAGAGAACCGGCGGCGATGCCGATGGCCACACCGGGCTTCAGCCATGCTTCCCATGCCGCAGGCTTCAACAGGAGCCACGCGGCCAGGCCCTTGCCCATCAGTGCCATGCCGATCAGCAGCAGTACCGCGCCGCCGACGTAGCGCCGGTCGCGCAGCAGCAGCGCGAGGAACAGGCCGACGCCCGCCAGTTGCAGCGCGGACTGTGCCGCTTCCAGCATCGTTGCGGCGACGTCGGGAGTCGCGGCCATCGCCGTCGAGGCGCCTCGCAACCCGGGTTCGAAATTGACGGCGAACAGCGCAATGCCGGGATTGCACTGTGCCGTCAGCCACAGCGCAAGCAGCGCAAGGCCCACGTCGCCCAGCCGGCCGGGGAGGAAGGCGCGATTGCGCGCGGCCGACAGCCAGTTGCGCACACGTGTCGCGCGCACGAGCGTGCCGCCAAGGATGCCGCCCACCAGCGCCCCGCCTGCGTTGGCCATGAGGTCGATCAGGCTGGCCGCGCGTGAGGGCAGGAACATCTGCAAAGTTTCCATGGCGAACGAAAGCGCCAGTCCTGCTGCTATGGCGACGCCTGTCCGGACGCGCGGCGATGCACGTCGCGGGACCAGCGCCGCGAACAGGCCGAACGGTACATAGGCCAGCGCGTTGGCGATGACGTCCGCGCGCGTCCACTTGGGCGGCCACGGCGCCAACGGCCAGAACGGCGTTCCCGCGGACGGGGAAAGCCAGGGCGCGAAGGGCTGCAGGCTCGCGTACGCGAT
>JANMCH010000144.1:0-14906 GCA_031361045.1 Betaproteobacteria bacterium
CCGATCTTTCGCTCATCAAGGGCAAGAAGGTCACCATCGTCGGGTACGGCTCGCAGGGGCATGCGCACGCGCAGAACCTCAACGACTCGGGCATCTCGGTCACGGTCGGATTGCGCAAGGGCGGCGCGTCGTGGGACAAGGCCAGGAAGGCCGGACTGAAGGTCGCGGAAGTCGCCACGGCGGTGAAGACGGCGGACATCGTGATGATGCTGATGCCCGACGAGAGCATCGCAGCAACCTACGCGAACGACGTCGAGCCCAACATCAAGCAGGGCGCCATGCTGGCCTTCGCGCACGGCTTCAACATCCATTACGGCCAGGTCAAGCCGCGCGCCGATCTCGACGTGGTGATGATCGCGCCCAAAGCGCCGGGTCACACGGTGCGCTCCACCTACGTGGCAGGCGGCGGCGTGCCGATGCTGATCGCCGTGCACCACGATGCGTCGAAGAAGGCGCGCGATGTCGCGCTCTCCTATGCGGCGGCCATCGGCGGCGCGCGCGCCGGCGTCATCGAGACCAATTTCCGCGAAGAAACCGAGACCGATCTCTTCGGCGAGCAGGCCGTGCTGTGCGGCGGCACCGTCGAATTGATCAAGGCCGGCTACGAAACGCTGGTCGAGGCGGGCTACGCGCCGGAAATGGCCTACTTCGAATGCCTGCACGAATTGAAGCTGATCGTCGACCTGATCTACGAGGGCGGCATCGCCAACATGAACTACTCGATCTCGAACAATGCCGAGTATGGCGAATACGTCAGCGGTCCCAGGATCGTGACGCCGGAGACCAAGAAGGCGATGAAGGAAATGCTGACGCGCATCCAGACCGGCGAATACGCCCGGGATTTCATCCTGGAGAACCGTGCCGGCGCGCCCACACTGCTGTCGCGGCGCCGCATCATGTCCGAGCATTCGATCGAAGTCGTCGGTGAAAAGTTGCGCTCGATGATGCCGTGGATCAGGAAGAATAAACTGGTGGATCAAACCAGGAATTGAAAGGCAACGCCATGATCATGGTCCGGTGCGGCGGCAGGCAGGGTGGTTGGGTCGGCATGATCGTGCTGCTGCTGGCGCTGGTCATCGTCGCCTGGCTGTCCAAGGATGCGCTGAAGAAGTACGGACTGATGTCGGGCATGGAGCGGGTACCCGCAACCGCTGCGGAAGGCGCACGCGGGCCTGGTGCGGGAGTCACCGGAGTTGCGCCGGATGTGTCGACGGTCACTCCGGCGCCAATCGAGGCGCTGGACAGGGCCCGCGACCTGCAGAACAAGGTCATGCAGCAGGCGGCCGAACAGGCCAAGCGCATCGACGACGGCACCAAGTAGGTCGTACCGCGCCGTCCGCGCGGGGGTAGGGCATAATCCGCCCGACATGAACAACAACTATCCGCATCCGCTCATTGCCCGCGAAGGCTGGCCGTTTCTCGCCATCGCCGCGGTGGTCGCGGCGGCGTTCACGGCGCTGGGATGGATCATCGCCGCGCTCCTGGCGTGGATCGTATTCGCCTTCATCCTGCAATTCTTCCGCGATCCGGCGCGCCCCATTCCACAGGGGACCAATGCGGTGCTGTCGCCCGCCGACGGTCGCGTGGTCGTGGTCGAGAAAGTTCGGGACCCCTACCTGCAACGCGACGCGCTGAAGATCAGCGTGTTCATGAACGTCTTCAACGTCCATTCGAACCGCAGTCCGGTCGATGGCAATGTGGTGAACCGCTGGTACCACCCCGGCACCTTTCTCAACGCCGCGCTGGAAAAGGCCTCGCTCGAGAACGAGCGCAATGCGCTGCACCTGCGCACGGCTGCGGGCCAGGATGTCACCTGCGTGCAGATCGCGGGGCTCATTGCGCGCCGCATCCTGTGTTACGTCGACAAAGGCGCGGCGCTCGCGCGCGGCCAGCGCTACGGTTTCATCCGCTTCGGCTCGCGCGTGGACGTGTATCTCGACCCCGCCGCGAAGCCGCGCGTGGCGGTGGGCGATGTCGTCGCTGCCACCTCGACGATTCTGGCGGAATTCCCCTGAAGCGTCGCCATGCATGACGACTACGTCCACGAGCGCATGTTGCGGAAGAACCGCATCCGTCGTCGTGGTATCTACCTGCTGCCCAACCTGCTGACCACGGCGGCGCTCGCCGCGGGTTTCTACGCCATCGTGCAGGCGATGAACCTGACCTTCGACAAGGCCGCCATCGCCATTTTCATCGCGATGGCGCTGGATGCCGCCGATGGCCGCGTCGCCCGCCTCACCAAGACGCAAAGCGCGTTCGGCGCCGAATACGACAGCCTGTCCGACATGGTCAGCTTCGGCGCCGCGCCGGCGCTGGTGATGTACGAGTGGGTGCTGCGCGACATGGGCAACCTGGGCTGGTTCGCGGCGTTCGTGTATTGCGTGTGTGCCGCGTTGCGTCTCGCACGCTTCAATACGATGCTCGAGGTCGCCGACAAACGGTGGTTCACCGGCATTCCCAGTCCGGCGGCCGCGGCGCTCGTCGCCGGCTGCGTGTGGATCATCGACGACTACAACGTCGATCCGCTGACGATCAAGTGGTGGGCCTTCGGCGTGACGGTGTTCGCCGGACTGACGATGGTCAGCAACCTGAAGTACTGGAGCTTCAAGACCATCAACCTGCGCAAGAGCGTGCCGTTCGTTGCCGTGCTGCTGGTGGCGGTGTTCGTCGGGTTGCTCTCGTACCAGCCGGCCATCGTGCTCTTTGCCGGGTTCGTGCTCTATGCGATTTCCGGCTACGTGGTGTCGGGTTGGCTGCTGTTGCGCCGGCGTCGGTCCGGCACCGCGCCGTAAGGGACCTGCCATGCCCCCGCAAGAGCCGCGCATCGCGGTGCTGGTGCCCTGCTACAACGAAGCACTGACGGTCGGCCGCGTCATCGCCGATTTCCGGCAGGCGCTGCCGAACAGCGTCATCCACGTCTACGACAACCGGTCGACCGATGGTACCGGCGATATCGCGCGTGCGGCAGGCGCGCGGGTCCGGCGGGAGCCGCGTCCTGGCAAAGGTTTGGTGGTGCGCCGGATGTTCGCGGAAGTCGATGCCGACATCTATGTACTCACCGACGGCGATGCCACGTACGACGCGACCCGCGCGCCGGAGATGGTGGCCATGCTGGTCGAGGACGACCTTGATCTCGTGACCGGGATCCGCGACGACGAAGGTCGCGACGCCGCGTATCGCCGCGGACATCGCTTCGGCAATCGCGCGTTCAACGCCCTGCTGGGTCTGCTTTTCGGCGAACGGCCCACCGACATGTTTTCCGGCTACCGTGTGCTGTCGCGCCGCTTCGTCAAGTCCTTTCCGATGGAGGCGCGCGGCTTCGAGATAGAGACCGAGCTCACCGTGCATGCGCTGGAATTAAGCGTGCCCGCTGCGGAAATCCGCACGCGGTACTTCGAACGCCCTGAAGGTTCGTCGAGCAAGCTGTCGACGTATCGCGACGGCTTCCGCATCCTGGCCACGATGGCGCGGCTGTTCCGCGACGTGAAGCCGCTGCCGTTCTTTTCGGGCGTTGCGGCGCTGTTCGCGCTCGTAGGCCTCGCGTTGGGGGCCGGCGTGGTCGTCGAGTTCATGGAAACACGGTTGGTGCCACGCTTGCCGACTGCCGTGCTGGCCACAGGACTCATGCTGCTGGCGTCATTATCCTTCGCGTGCGGCATGATCCTGGACAGCGTCGCGCGAGGTCGGCGCGAAGCCAAGCGGCTGGCCTATCTGGCGGCCGGCGCCAGCTCCCGCCACTAAACGCGCGGAGCGCGGCGGCCACTTCGAAAAACCCGCATGATCGCGGCCGCGTCCAAGGATCACTCGGGTATCCGCTCAAGCAAGCAGAGTTCGAGCGGGCCGTCGCGAAAATTGGTTCGGACTTCTTCGCATTTTCCCGTTGACCGCCGCAAGTGGTGGGCGGCGAGCCCAATGGCGCCGGCACCGGCAGGAAAGCTGAGCGAATAGATCGGGCCGTCGTGCGCGCGAATGGTCTGCGCCGCAGTTTTCTCCATGAGGGTGTTGAGTTCGGGGCGGTTGATGTTGTTGTTGATACCGATATGCCGCGAATCAGCGGGAAAGTGCGGAAGGACATAGGCCATCGGTGCGTCGCTGGTCAGGAGCACGAGTGCATTGGGGGCGACCGACGGAACGGTGATGTCAAACCAATGGCGGTGAAACTTGCCTCGCGCCCAGTCCGGCGCGCTGGTCGATACGAGGAGCAGCATGCTGGCGACGACGAACACAGGCCCGGCCAACCCCGGTCGTACCAGGTACCTCAGCAGTCCGATCAGCAGCGCGCCAGACAGAAGTTCCAGTGGAACCAGGTAGCGATAGATTGAATACAACTCCGTCCAGAGCAAGAAGGAGACGATCCAGTACAAGCCGACCAACCGCCAGGTGGCTGGAATGGAGGTGACGTTAGCTGCGTTCCAATTTGCGGCTTTTGCGGACCCCGCAATTCGTTGGCCAATCCTGGCGGCTGCGGCAAGCAGTGCGACGCCATAGAGGACGGGCAGACGGTAGTCGGTATAGGTCGGCTCGGCGACAAAAAAAGGTGGCGGCGATGCAAGCTTGAATGGTAACCGCAGCCAGTCGCCCAAGTTGTGGGGGCCGTAGGACCGACTTATCGGATGATTTTCTACCCACCATGGGGATTTGAACCAGATGTTTGCGTAGGGAAAAATTGGATTCTGGTAGTGCGTCCACAGCGCTGACATCCAGAATCCGGCAGTCACCGCCGTGCCGGCAAGCACCGCAACTCCGAACAACAAGCTTTCCACCATTGCCCGGCGCAGGTACATGCGCTGCCACGGGCCGCGCAACAAGATGGCAACGCAAAGCCCCACCGCGTAAACGCCAAACGTGAGCTTGGCGCCTGTGGCAAGACCGCACAGGAAACCGGCCGCGAGGAGGGCGCTGCCCTGCAACCGGGGGGACGATTCTTGCTGGAGGGCGCGGATGATGATGAAAACCGCTGCGATGGTGAGCGCAGTACCCGGCCACTCGTTCATGGTCGTTCCGAGGACCGCAATGGCCATTGCGGAACTGAGACTCATGACCAGTGCAGCGCCCATCGGGAGCCAGCGTTGGCGACGCGGGACATCCCCGAACAGGATGACCAGCAACTTGATCAGGAAAAAGCTGGCAATCCCCGCCGGCACCGCCAGCAGAAACGCAATGGCTCGGGGCGGCAAGTCCCACGCAACCATGTAGTAGAACGGGATGTCGAGCAGGGGATTGTGAAAAGTCTGCAACTGGGCGGCGACAATGTCCCGCGTGTAGATGCGCCCGGTGAGAAATGCCCACGGGTTGTAATAGTGATAATTCTGAAGGTCCCAATTCGCGTCCTGACCCAACCGGATCGATGCCAGGCCAGCGAGGGTGACACATGCAGTGAGTATCCACGCATCCCACTTCCAGGGCTGAGGTTGCAGGAAGCGGCGTAGTAGCGGACGCTGACTCACGTTGCACAGCGCCCGCTGACTTCGGCCGTCACGTCGGTGGCTCGCGTTCCTTCGAATCGAAGGAAGCGCCTGTGACCGCTGGTTCGGCAGAACTTCGCTGCCAGTTCCGCTTCCGGCCGTTCGGTTTCGACGGCAAGGGTGACATCCTTGAACGCAATATTGAGCGCATTGCCGGGATGCAACCAGAATGGATTGCGAACGGGCGGGACACCGGCGATGAAAACCGTCGCACCAGGTGGCACCGGGGCAAGTGCCTTCATGGCCGAGGCGAGCATTGCCTGATTGGCCTCGTCAGTGGTGAGGTGCCAGGCAATGGCGTTGCGACGAAGGGGACTCCAGAACGATTGGCTGAGGATGCCGGCCAGGAGGATGGCAACCAGCGCGATCGATGCCGGGCGTCGTGCAGGCAGCACGCCGATGGCCAAGGCCACGAAGAAGTGCGGTGTATAGAGATAAAGCGCGTCCGGATGTGTCGGCAGCAGGAGCACGGGGCCCAGAAGGATCACGAACGCCGACAAACTCCAGAGGGCTATTCGTTGCGCGCGTTCGTTGGCCAGCAATATTGCCAGCCCCAGGGCCAGGACCAGGCCAGCCACGAACATGGGCTGCATCGCCGAGTCCGCCCAGAACAGGTTGGAAACGTAGAAGGCGAGGGTCTGCGCGACAAGCGGCGGCGCGAACTCGAGGTGATAAGGCGTGCCGCTCGGCGGGTGGTTGGTGTTGAGCAGTTGCGCGTAGCGGGCCGCGTAGACCAGGAACACCAGAAGATACGGCCACAGCTGCCGGAGCGTGGCGCGGAAGCTTTGCCGTTCCACGAGGATATTCATTACCAGCAGGACCACGATCAGCCCCAGCGCAAATTCCTTCGTACGAATGGCCATCAGGTAGCAAATTGCCGCCGCGATGTCGACGCGCACGTCGTTGCCGGAACGCACGGATACTTGCCTTAGCGCGACGGTGGCCAGGCAGAGCGTTGCGCCCAGCAGATCGAAGATTGCCGCCGTCCAGCCCGCCGCGCCATTGGCGAAGAACCAGATGGCCGCGAGCAGCGCCGCCACCAGTGCGCCGAGACGACCGGTGAAACGCGCTGCGATCGCATACAGGAGGACGCAATTGACCGCGTGCAGCGCCAGCAGCACGATCTGAAAGGCATGATGATTCAGTCCGAACGCCGTGTAGAGTCCCTTGATGAACGCGGCACCCAGCGGGCGATCGTTGTACGCCCACACGGGCAGCATCAGGTCGAGGGGATCGCTCCACGGCATGAACTCGGCGCGCCACAGCCATTGCCAGTCATCGGCGTAGAAATACGTGCGGGCATCCAGCAGCCACAGGTTGTAGAGAAATGCGGCGGCTGCAATGGCGGCGATTGCGCCACCATCAATGGCCAGGCTGCGGCGGTTCTGGTGCCAGGTCATGGCCAATTTCTGCGCTTGCCCCAAAGTAGCGTCCGGCACCGTTCGACGCATCGGCGCAAGGCGAGCGATTATGCCATCCCAATGCCTACCCCTTGCGGCGGCGCGGTAATTCGGTTAGTGTCATCAGGATGAACAGCCGAATTTCAACCGTCACCTGCGCCCGGACCCTCTCCGCGTCCGCGCTTGCGCTCGTTTCCGGCGGTCTGCTGCTTCTGCTGCTGCGCCCCGCGCGCACATAAAACCCACCCCACAATTCGAGTACGGCCCAAGAGAGCGTCCCCCGGAGCACCGGAGGCCGATCGCCGCGACTTGGTTCCCAGCACGGTTTTCCAAAAAGAGATTGCGATGAACATCGACCCGACGTCCAAGTACAAGCCCTTCGCCCCGATCGCCTTGCCGGACCGCACGTGGCCGTCGCAGGTGATCACCAGGCCGCCCGTGTGGTGCAGCGTGGACCTGCGCGACGGCAACCAGGCGCTGATCGAGCCGATGGACGCGGAGCGCAAGCTGCGCATGTTCCGGCTGCTGGTCAAGCTGGGCTACAAGGAGATCGAGATCGGCTTTCCGGCGGCGTCGCAGACGGACTTCGACTTCGCGCGCAAGTTGATCGAGCAGGACCTGATCCCCGACGACGTGACGGTGCAGGTACTGACTCAGGCGCGCGAGCCGCTGATCAAGCGCACGTTCGAATCGCTTCGCGGCGCCCGGCGCGCCATCATGCATCTCTACAATTCGACGTCGACGACGCAGCGCCGCGTGGTGTTCGGACTCGATCGCGCCGGCATCAAGGCCATCGCCGTCGACGGTGCCAGGATCATCCGCGACTGTGCGGCGCGGCAGCCGGACACCGAATGGGTCTACCAGTATTCGCCGGAAAGTTTCACCGGCACCGAACTCGACTTCGCGGTGGAAGTTTGCGATGCGGTCGGTGACGTCTGGCAACCTACGGCCGCGCATCCGATGATCATCAACCTGCCGGCGACGGTCGAGATGGCCTCGCCCAACATCTACGCCGACCAGATCGAATGGATGTCGCGGCATTTCGCGCGGCGCGAGGCCATCGTGCTCTCGCTGCATCCCCACAACGACCGTGGCTGCGGCGTGGCCGCGGCGGAACTCGGCGTCATGGCCGGCGCGCAGCGCATCGAAGGTTGCCTGTTCGGCAACGGCGAGCGCACCGGCAACGTGTGCCTGGTGACGCTTGGACTCAACCTCTTCACGCAGGGCGTGGATCCGGGCATCGACTTTTCCGACATCAACGAGATCATCCGCACCGTCGAGCATTGCAACCAGCTCCCCGTGCATCCGCGTCATCCGTATGGCGGCGACCTTGTGTTCACCGCGTTTTCCGGTTCGCACCAGGATGCAATCAAGAAGGGCCTCGCCGCGCGTGCGACCGAAATGGCGAACGGCAATCCGGTATGGGACGTGCCGTATCTTCCGATCGATCCGGCCGACGTCGGCCGCACCTACGATGCCGTGATCCGCGTCAACAGCCAATCCGGCAAGGGCGGCATCGCCTATCTTCTCGAGCGCGACTTCGGCCTGGCGCTCCCGCGTCTTCTGCAGATCGAATTCAGCCAGGTGATCCAGCGCATCACGGACGGTACCGGCAAGGAGCTGCTGCCCTCCGACATCCGCGCCGCCTTCGATCGTGAATATGTCGCGGCGACAATGCCCGTCGCGTATTCGGGTCATCGCGCGCAGCACAACGTCGCCGATGGCACCATCGAGCAGTTGAGCGCGCATCTGCTGATCGATGGCACCGAAACGGTGCTCAACGGCGCCGGTAACGGCCCGGTCGATGCCTTCGTGCACGCGCTGCGCGAGCATGGTGGCTTCGACATCCACGTGCAGAACTACCACGAGCACGGCGTGGGTGCGGGCGAGGACGCCACGGCCGTCGCCTATGTGCAGTTGCGGATCGGCTCCGAGCAGACGGTGTACGGCGTCGGACTCGATCCGAACATCGTCACCGCCACGCTGCGCGCGGTCGTCAGCGCGGTCAATCGCGGCATCGCGCAGGGCATGCTGACGCAGCCCGCCGCGCGTCGCCTGTCTTATGCCTGACCGGTACGCCTGACCCGTCGCGGCAGAGTGCCTATCCGGTAGAATTATCGAATGAGCACACCCATCTACGGTCCCGGCATTGAGATTACCGGCCGCATCACGCCGGAATTCGCGCAAATCCTGACGCCGGAGGCGATGGCCTTCGTGGCCAGGCTGCAGCGTGCGTTTGGCCGACGTCGCGACGAATTGCTCGCGAAGCGCGCGGTGCGGCAGGCGGCGTTCGATGCCGGCAAGCTGCCCGATTTCCTGCCCGAGACGCGTTCGGTGCGAGAGGGCGACTGGACGTGCGCGCCGTTCGGCGCCGACATCGCCGACCGGCGCGTGGAAATCACCGGTCCCGTCGACCGCAAGATGATCGTCAACGCGCTCAACTCGGGCGCGAACGTGTTCATGGCTGACTTCGAGGACGCCAACACGCCGCGCTGGGACAACAATGTCCAGGGTCACATCAACTTAAGCGATGCCATTCGCCGCAAGATCGACTTCGTCTCGCCGGAAGGCAAGTCTTACGCGTTGAAGGACAAGCTCGCGACATTGTTCGTGCGTCCGCGCGGCTGGCACCTGCCCGAAAAACACGTGAGGATCGACGGCGCGCCGGTGTCCGGCGGCATCTTCGACTTCGGACTCTACTTCTTCCACAACGCGAAGGAACTCGTCGCGCGCGGCAGTGGCCCGTACTTCTACCTGCCCAAGCTCGAGAGCCATCTCGAAGCGCGGCTGTGGAACGACATCTTCGTGATGGCGCAGGATGAACTTGGCATTCCCGCCGGCACCATCAAGGCCACGGTGCTGATCGAGACGATCCTGGGCGCGTTCGAGATGGACGAGATCCTGTTCGAATTGCGCGAGCATTCAGCCGGGCTCAACGCCGGCCGCTGGGACTACATCTTCAGCTGCATCAAGAAGCTGCGCAGCAACCGCGACTTCTGCCTGGCCGACCGCGCGCTGGTCACGATGACCACGCACTTCCTCAAGAGCTATGCCGAGTTGCTGATCAAGACCTGCCATCGCCGCAACATTCATGCGATGGGTGGCATGGCCGCGCAAATTCCTGTGAAGAACGACGAAAAGGCAAATGCGGAGGCTTTCGCCAAGGTCAGGACGGACAAGGAACGCGAAGCCACCTACGGCCACGACGGCACGTGGGTCGCGCATCCGGGCCTGGTGCCGGTGGCCCTCGAAGCGTTCAACCGGATCATGCCCACGCCCAACCAGATCGCGCTCAAGAAACGCGACGATGTGAACGTGGGCGCGGCGGATCTCCTCAAGTTCGAACCGGAGCAGCCGATCACCGAAAAGGGCCTGCGCCTGAACATCAACGTTGCCATTCAATACATCGGCGCGTGGCTGGCCGGGCAGGGCGCCGTGCCGATCTTCAACCTGATGGAAGATGCGGCCACCGCGGAAATTTCGCGCTCCCAGGTGTGGCAGTGGATCCGTTCACCGAAGGGCAAGCTCGACGACGGCCGCAAGGTGACCAGGGAAATGGTCGCCGCGATGATTCCCGAGGAAATGGCCAGGATCCGCGAGTTGCTGGGCGATGCGTTCAGCGCCGGCAAATACGACGATGCGGCGAAAATCTTCGCTGACCTGGTCAACAACGACACGTTCGTCGAGTTCCTCACGCTGCCCGCCTACGAGCGGATCGACTGAACGTCAAGGCGTCGGTCGTGTTGCATCACAGGATGCGACAAACCTCCTCGAAGGTCAGCCGCGGATTGCGCGGCCTGACCTTGGCCGGATCACCATGGCCGAGGTTGATCAGGAAATTGGACTTCCATGCGGTGCCAGCGAAGAACGTGGCATCGACCATCGCATTGTCGAAGCCGCCCATCGGGCCGCAGTCGAAGCCCAGCGCGCGCGCCGCGATCAGGAAGTAGGCGCCCTGCAGCGTTCCGCCGCGAAACGCGTTGTCGCGGATGTATTCGTCCGCCTTGCCGGCGAACCAGCTTCGCGCGTCGGTATGTGGAAAAAGCTTCGGCAGGTTCTCGTAGAAATTGAGGTCGTAGGCCACGATGACGGTGACCGGCGCGACCATCGTCTTGTCCACATTGCCCGCGGACAGCGCCGGTCGCAGCTTCTCCTTGGCTTCCGCGGTCCGAACGAAAATGAATCGCGCCGGCTGGCTGTTGGCCGTTGTTGGTCCCCACTTCATGACGTCGTAGATTTCGCCCAAGTCGCTGTCGGTGACCGGTCCGGCAAACTTGTTGTGCGTGCGGGCGTCGACGAAGATCTGGTCAAGCGCGGTATCAGCGAGCTTCATGGCACATGGCTTTCGCGAAAGCGGGACGGAAATAGTGTCATTAGTCAAAGTTATAGCCGGTATTGGCATAATGAATTAGACCCATCCCCGACGGAGGGGTGAAAATCGAAAATCCGACCGGCCGTTCATTCCACAGGAGGCGCACCATGAAGAACCTGAAGGGCACCAAGACGCACGATAACCTGAAGGCCGCGTTCGCGGGCGAGTCGCAGGCCAATCGCCGTTACCTGTATTTCGCAAACAAGGCCGATGTGGAAGGCCAGAACGACGTTTCGGCGCTGTTCCGCTCGACAGCGGAGGGCGAGACCGGCCATGCGCACGGCCATCTCGACTATCTCGCGCAGGTCGGCGACCCGGCGACGGACCTGCCGATCGGCTCCAGCCGTGACAATCTCAAGTCCGCGGTCGCAGGCGAGACGCACGAGTACACGGACATGTATCCGGGCATGGCCAAGTCGGCGCGCGAGGAGCAGTTCGACGAAATCGCCGACTGGTTCGAGACGCTGGCCAAGGCCGAGCGTTCGCACGCCAATCGCTTCCAGAAGGCATTGGACTCCCTTGCCGACTGAAGGACTTGCGGGCCCGCTTCCGCACGCGCAGGCGCGCGTGCAGGAGCAGGGTCCGGGTCCATTGGAAGTGTTGAGTGGCGCGCCAACCCGGCACCCGCTGGATTGGCGCAACCCCGCGTTTCATGACAAGGACGCGCTCGATGTCGAACTCGAGCGCGTCTTCGACATCTGCCATACCTGCCGCCGCTGCGTCAGCCTGTGCGGCGCGTTCCCGACGCTGTTCGACCTGATCGACGAGAGCAAGACCGGCGAACTCGACAGCGTCGACAAGGCCGACTTCGGCAAAGTCGTCGACCAGTGTTATCTGTGCGACGTCTGCTTCATGACCAAGTGCCCGTACGTGCCGCCGCACCCGTGGAACATCGACTTCCCGCATCTGATGCTGCGCGCCAAGGCGCAAAAGTTCGAGCGTGGCGAAGTCAGCCTGCGCGACCGTGTACTCACGTCCACGGACAAGCTGGGAAAACTGGCGACCATTCCCGTGGTCGTGCAGATGGTCAATGCGGCGAGCACGACGCCCATATTGCGCAAGGTGGGCGAGGGCGTGATCGGTATCGCCGCCGCCACCGCCTTGCCTCCCTACGCAGCCAAACGTTTCCTGGCGCACGCCGAACCGTCGCTCGCGTGGCCCGTTCGTCCGGGCGCGCGCACGCCGGGCAAGGTCGCGGTGTTCGCCACGTGCTACGTCAACTACAACGAGCCCGGCATCGGTCACGACCTGCTGAAGCTGCTCGCACACAACGAGATTCCGTATCGCCTCGTCGAAAAGGAAGCCTGCTGCGGCATGCCGAAGCTCGAACTGGGCGACCTGGCGACCGTCGAGCAATTGAAGAATGTGAACATCCCGATGCTCGCCGCACTTGCGCGCGACGGGTACGCCATCGTTGCCCCCGTGCCATCGTGTACCTTGATGTTCAAGCAGGAACTGCCGCTGCTCTTTCCCGACGATCCGGAAGTTGCGGCGGTGGCGGAGGCGATGTTCGATCCGTTCGAGTATTTCGTGCTGCGCGACAAGGATGGCCTGCTCAGGAAGGAATTTCCCAAGTCGCTGGGCAAGGTCAGCTATCACATCCCGTGTCACTCGCGGGTGCAGAATGTCGGTCAGAAGACGCGCGAAGTGCTGCAATGGATTCCCGGCACGGAAGTGAATACGGTTGAGCGCTGCGCCGGCCACGACGGTACCTGGGGGGTGAAGGCCGAGTTCTACGTCCAGTCGATGAAGATCGGCAAACCCGTATTCAACCGGATGGCCGACACCGACCCGGATTTCGTGAGTTCCGACTGTCCGATCGCCGGCCGCCGGATCATGCAGGGCATCGAAGAAATCGACGCAATGAGGCCTGCCCGAAGTGGCGTGGCCGAAGGCGGCGGCCCCTCCCATGCGCGCCGCGAGCATCCGCTGACGCTGCTGCGCATCGCCTACGGATTGGAGTAAAAGATGCCCGCCATACAGCGCGACAGCCTGCTGACGCTCGAAGCCTATGCCAAGCAACGCAACGATTACCGCGCACGCATCATTCCGCACAAGAAATTGCGGACGGTCCACCTGGGCGATCACGTCACGCTGATGTTCGAGGACGAGCTGACGATGCGCTACCAGATCCAGGAAATGCTGCGCAGCGAAAGGGCATTCGAGGACGAGGCCATCCAGGAAGAAATCGACGTCTACAATCCGCTGGTGCCCGATGGCAGCAACTGGAAGGCAACGATGCTGATCGAGTACGAGGACGCCGAGGAACGGCGCGTCGCTCTCACGCAGCTGAAGGGTGTCGAGGACCGCGTCTGGATCGCCGTGGCAGGCTGTGCCAAAGTGCGGGCGATCGCCGACGAGGACCTGCCGCGCGAAAACGAGGTGAAGACCTCGGCGGTTCACTTCCTGCGCTTTGAGTTGATGCCGGACATGGTCGCGGCGCTGAAAGCGGGCGCCGCGCTTGCGATTGGTGTCGACCACCCGGCCTGCCAGGCTGAAATTCCCGCTGTTGCCGCCGCGACACGCGCGGCGCTGGTTGCCGACCTAGCCTGACGGCGCGACCCGCTTGTAGCAGTAATCCCATTGCGGTTCGCCACGCAACGTACCGGCGAGCACCGGCTCTGCCGCGCGTTGAAATCCCAACTTTTCCGCGACGCGCTGCGACGCCACATTGCGCGAATCCACATCGATGCGGAACGGACCGGCACCGTAATCGCGGGCCAGGTGTGCCATCACTGCGGTACATGCCTCCACGGCGTAACCGTGTCCCTGTTCCGGCGCGAACACGAAGTAGGCGAGATTCACTTCACGGCTGGGAAGAACGCTCGCCTCGGCGAGTCCCACGTACCGCTGGTCACTGCTCAGGCGAAGCGCCCAATTGAGCCACAACTCGCCGCGCGGCGCGGGCCGCCGGCAAATGGACTCGAAGCGATGGGTCAGCTGCGCGACGTCGGGCGGCTCGGTATCGAGCCATGTGTAGAGCGAAGCATCGGTGAGTCCGTCGATCAGCAGTGGCGCATGCGCGGGCGTCAGGGCTTCAAGCGACAGGCGTGCGGTTGCGGCAGTGAATGGAATGTAGTCGAGCGGAACGTAGCCGAGCGAACCGGCACCGGATCCGCCCGCGTTTGCCACGCCGGCTAGTCGCGGAAGTTGTTGAACTGCAGCGGAAAGTCGGTGATCGATTTCTTGACCAGGGCAATGGCGTTCTGCAGTTCGTCGCGCTTGGCGCTGGACACGCGAACGGCATCGCCCTGGATCGAACCCTGCACCTTCAACTTGCTGTCCTTGAGTATCCGGACGATCTTCTTCGACAGCTCCTGCTCGACACCGGTGCGCACGGTGATCGTCTGCTTGACCTTGTTGCCGGAGACCTTCTCGACGTCGCCGTACTTGAGCGACCGCACATCCACGCCACGCTTGGTCAGCTTGGCCGTCATGATGTCGGTGACCTGGGACAACTTGAAGTCGTCGTCCGCGTGCAACGTGAGTACTTTTTCCTTGACCTCGACGCGGGCGTCCGACCCTTTGAAGTCGAAGCGCGTGGAGACTTCCTTGTTGGTCTGGTCGACGGCGTTGTTGACCTCGACCTGGTTCACTTCGGAGACGATGTCGAATGAGGGCATGGCGGCGGGGCGTTCGGGAATTTGCGAAGACAACAAAGCTAGCACG
>JANMCH010000126.1:0-13184 GCA_031361045.1 Betaproteobacteria bacterium
CCAGGGCATCCATGACATTGGGCCATGCCTTCTCGAAATAACCCTTGTTCTTCGCCCAATCGTCACCGGCGCCATAGCCGAAATTGCGCAGCGTCAATTCGGTCTGGTTGTTGGGCAGCGCCTTGAAATCGAGGTAGACCAGTGTGCGCAACTTGCGAATCATCGGGAGAGTTGGCGGCGCATTCCACTCGAACACGAATTGCTCCATCGGCGTCACGCTATGCACGAAGCAGCCTTCGCTGCCGCGCGAGCCTTCCGCCTGGTTGACGCCGAACCACAATTCGAAAGCGCCGCCGGGCACTGGTTCGACCTTCGCGGCTTTCGGCGCCCAGAAACTCTCGACGCCCTCGGCGGTGGTCCACGCTTTCCAGACTTCCGCGACCGGCGCGTTGATGATCCGCGTGACGGAGATGTCCGGGGGCAACGACTGCGGCTGCGCGTTGGCGGCTGCCGTGATACAACCCAGTGCGAGCGAAAAGAGGAGTGTCCGCATTGAACTGGCAAGAAAGGGGAACATCGGAACCTCCAATGGGCAGTGTTGCCTTGGACTTGCGGTCTTGGGCCGCGCTCAATGCCGCGCGTCGAGATACGGCGCGACCGCCCGCCATGCGGCCAGTTTTTCCGCGAACGGTCGCGTGTTGGCGGGGCTCGACGACGGCAGCGCGAGTGTAGCGTATCCGGCTTCGCGCCATGCCGCACCTTCGCGCGACGCGGTGCCGCCGTTGAACGCGACCACGCGCAGATCAGGTGCGCGTCTGCTGATCGTTGCCACTTCGCCGCGCTGCGCGTCGCGAATCGCCGAATCGAGGCTTCCGCTGCGCGTGCAACCGACGACCGTGTCCCACACGGCGATGCCCCGACTCTTGAGGCGCGCGAGTCGTTCGCGATAGGGTAAATCCGGCAGCGGCTCGTCCAGCACCGCCGCAAGCAACGGCCAGAACTGGTTGCGCGGATGCGCGTAGTACTGTCCCGCAGCCAGCGACGCGACGCCGGGAAAACTGCCGAGGATCAGCACGCGCGCGTCGACCGCCACCACGGGCGGCAGTCCCTGCAAGCGCTCGGTCACCTCAGCATCGGCCACGCATTGAGCCGGATCGCGTAATCGAGCGCGACACCGGCAAACACCGCGAATCCCAGCCAGTGATTGGAAAGAAACGCCCGAAAGCACCGGTCGCGCTCGCGCGTGCGGATGAGCCACAGGTGATAAACCGCGAAGCCTGCCGCGACGGCGAATCCGCCCCAAAAGATCAGACCCAATCCGCGCCATGCGCCGAGCCACGCGAGTCCGCCGAAGTACACTGCGTAACAAATCGCGACGGCCGCGACATCGTAGCGGCCGAACGTGATGGCGGAAGTGCGCAGGCCCAGCTGCACGTCGTCGTCGCGGTCGACCATCGCGTATTCGGTGTCGTATGCGATCACCCAGAACAAATTGGCGGCGAACAACAGCCAACCCCACCACGGGACCACCGCAAACACCGCGGTGAACGCCATCGGAATCCCGAACGAGAACGCGATGCCGAGAAACGCCTGGGGCACCGCCAGGAAGCGCTTGCAGAAGGGATAGGCGATCGCAATGGCGAGTGCCGCGACGGCCATCCGGACCGTCTGCAGGTTGGTACCGTAGGCGACCAGCACGAACGCGGACCCGGCGAGCACCGCGGCAACGGCCAACGCCTCCCATGGCGCGATCTCGTTGCGCGCGAGCGGACGATTGGCCGTACGCGTCACGTGGGCGTCGAAGTCGCGGTCCGCCCAGTCGTTGAGCGCGCAGCCGGCACTGCGCATAACGATGGTGCCGACGGTGAACACGACGACGTGCACCACCGACGGCCTTCCCCCCGCGGCGAGCCACAGCGCCGTCAGCGTCGGCCACAGCAGCAGCAGGATGCCGATCGGCTTGTCGAGGCGCACCAGCCGCTCATAGGCGTCGATGCGTTGCTTCCATGAGCCGGCGCCTTGCGCCGGCCGCCGATCTTCGGTCATGGCGCGGTCACAGCGAGAGAGCCAGTTGCTTCTTCAGGTCGCGCGGCGCGGTGTCGCGCAGCATCGACTCCGGCGTCGGGTGGCGCAGTCGCACGCGCAATTCGCGCTTCATGCGCACGTTGCTCAAGCGCCGCGATTCGCTCATGAACGACAGCAGCATGGGAGCGATGCGCTGCTCCGCTTCCTCCCAGGTCACGCGCGGAGGATGGGGCAGGTGATAGGCGTCGGCAACCAGGTCGAACCACGCACCCATCTTCAGTTGCGCGTCATCGGTCACGTTGTACGCGCGGTTGGGGCGGCCATGAAACAGGGCTGCCACCGTGGCGCGCGCGAGATCGTCGGCATGGATGTGGTTGGTGAACACGTCATCTTCCGCGGCGAGAACGGGCGTGCCCTGCTTGATGCGGTCGAGCGGGAGACGCGTCTGCGCGTAGATGCCCGGCGCGCGCAGTATGGCCAGTTGCACGCCGTAGCCGCGCGCCCATGCACGCAAGCGATCCTCGGCGGCCACCCGTCGCCGGGCGCGGGGTGTTTGCGCGCGCCGGCCGCGCGTTTCGTCGATCATTGCCCCCGCGCAATCGCCGTAGACGCCGGACGTGGAAATGTAGACGAAGCGCCGCGGTATAATCCGCGCCCTTGCCAGCGCCGCGATGAGTTTCTGCGTGCGCGGATCGTCACGGCCTTCGGAAGGCGGAGGCGCAAAGTGCAGGACCGCGAAGGGCGCGGTGCGCAAACGCCCGAGCGTTGTATAGTCGTCGAGGTCGCCGGCCAGCGGAACGATGCCGTGGGCCCGCAGGCGGGGCGCGTCCGCCGCGCGGCGGGAAAGTCCGTAGAGCCGGACACGGCCTCGCAGCAGAAGTGCTACGCGCAGCGCGATATCACCGCAGCCGATCATCAGGATTCTAGTCAACGCCGCACCCAGACCCCATCCATACCCCGGCCACGTTCAGGCCCTGCCGTGAAGTGCAGGCCGCGATACCTGCCTGAACGGTGAACGCTTCGAAATGACGCAAAAGATTACCATAAAGCCCAGCGACCATTCGTACGTGTGCGAAGACGGCGAGACCGTGCTCGCGGCGGCGATGCGCAACGACCTGATGCTGCCTTACGGTTGTCGCAACGGCGCCTGCGGCACGTGCAAGGGAAGGATACTTTCGGGCGAAGTGGACTACGGTCCGCACCAGACATCGACGCTCACCGCCGACGAAAAGCGCCAGGGATTGGCACTCTTCTGCTGCGCGCGGCCGTTGACCGACGTCGTGATCGAGGTGCGCGAAGTGCGACGCGCCGGCGACATCCAGATCAAGCGGCTCCCATGCCGCATCGAATCGATCGACAAGGTCGCGCCGGACGTCGCGATCGTGCGCTTCAAGCTTCCTGCCAACGAACGGCTGCAATACCTGGCCGGCCAGTACATCGACTTCCTGCTGAAAGACGGCAAGCGTCGCAGCTTCTCGCTCGCCACACCTCCACATGACGACCAGCTGCTCGAGCTGCACATACGGCACGTCCCCAGCGGCTTCTTCACCGACCTCTTGTTCGCGCAATACAAGGGCCGCGAGATCCTGCGCTTCGAAGGTCCGCTCGGCGCGTTCTATTTGCGTGAGGACTCCGACAAGCCGGTGATCCTGGTGGCGGGCGGAACGGGCTTCGCGCCGATCAAGGCCATCATCGAGCACGCGCTGCACCACAACCTCGCCCGCGAAATGGTGCTGTACTGGGGGGTGCGCTCGCTGCGCGACCTGTACCTGCCTGACCTGCCGGGAAAGTGGCAGGCGGAGCATCCCAACTTCACGTTCATTCCGGTGCTGTCCGATCCGCTGCCCGAAGACGCATGGCCCGGCCGCACGGGCTTTGTCCACGCCGCCGTGGCGACCGACTTCCCGGATCTCTCCGGCTACCAGGTGTATGCGTGCGGTGGTCCGTCGATGATCGACGCGGCGCGCAGTACGTTCACGCAACGCCACGGACTGCCTGCGGAGGAGTTCTACGCGGACAGCTTCACCTACGCGGCGGAAGCGGAAGCGCGCAAGTAGCGCGCGTCACACGGCGTCCGCCGCCGGGCGTTGCAGTTCCGCGAGCGCCAACTTGAGCGCATTGGCGAGATGGGCATTGGCCTCATCGTCGCGCCCCAGCCGTCCCTGCATCTCGCCCAGCGCGACGTGCGCGCGCCAATGGTTGTCGAGCGCCAGGCTGGCCTCGAAATACGTCTGCGCCTTGCCCCACAGCGACTCGCGCTCGCACAACTTGCCGAGCGCATAGAGCAGCGTTGCGTCCTGGCTGTGCCGCAGCAGCCATTGCTCTGCGGTCTCGAGCTGGCGCGTAGCCTCCGGCGTACGACATTGCGCGTACAGGACCGTGAGGTCGGAATGCCAGTGGCGGTCGAGCGAGCGGACGATGATCTCGGCCGCCTCCCGGTCACCGCCCAGCACGAGGAAACTCGACGCGCCCGCGCGCGCGACCTTGGGATTCTCGCGGTCGGCGTCAGGCAGGCGATTCCAGTAGCTGCGCAAGCTGGCGGCATCCTGGCGCAACGCCACCAGCGCTTCCGCATGCGCGCCCGCGCGCAGCAATTCGCCTTGCGCGGCATCGTAGACGCGGCGCTTGACCAATTGCTCGACCAGTGGCGCCACTTCCACATGGCGGCCGGCCGCCTTCAACGCGCGCAGCTCGAGGCGCAGCGCCGCGGTGTGCAGTCCGGCCTCGCGCTTCAACTCCGCCAGCTGGGCCAGCGCATCGCCCGGTTGTCCGCGTTCCAGCGCCGTTTCGGCGTTGAGCATGAGCCGTGGCACCGCCAGGCTGCCGACACCGGCATCCGCGCGGCCGAGATAGGATTCGGCGGCAGCGAATTCGCGCGAGTCGATCGCGGCCCGCGCGCCGACCAGCGCGGAAATGCCGGAAGATTGTGGAACCGCGAGCGCCTCGTCGGCATATTGCCGCGCCTTGCCGTAGCGTCCTTCGAGCAGCGCGACCACCGCGGAGTCCTGCCGGGAACGCGCGCGCTCGAGGTTGCGGCGTCGTCGCGCGTCGCGCACTTCCTGCGGCAGGCGCGAGATCCGCGCCGAAAACCGCAACAGCAGGTATAGGACGGCGAACGCGGCAAGCAGTATGACCGCGAGCGCGTTCAGCGAGAGTTCGACGCGATACGGGGGTGCGACGAACAGCGCGTAACCGGCATTGTGCTTGAACAGCAGCGCAGCGAGCACCGCGAGCACGGCCAGCAGCAGGAACGCGAACAGCGCGCGCATTGGTCAGCGTCCCGTCAGGGCGCGCGCGCAGGCGCGCTGGCGGCGGTCGCCGCGCGGACACCGGAGCGCTCGCGCGAAGCCTTGATCGTGCGCAGCGCAGTCAGGCTCTCGTTGACATCGGGCAGGTCCGTTGGCATCACCGTGGTGCCGAGCTGCGTCAACGTGGCGGTAAGTGCCTGCACGCTCTTGGTCCTGGTATCGAAATACGTCTTCACCCAGGCATTGGCGGCGGCGATATCGGACCTGAAGCTGGTTTCATCGCGCGAGAGCAGCGCGACACGCGCGGACAGGAGCCGCAGGCGCAGGTTCTCGCGCAGGAAATATCGCTGCGACGGCGTCAGCAGCGGTGCCGCCGCGCGATCGGAATTTTCAATGCGCACGAGCCCCTTCATGTCGACCCAGGCGCTGCGCAGGAAGGCGAGCCATGACGGTTCGTCTTTCGGCACCGGCGCAGGCAAGGGCTCAGGCAGGCGCTCGTCCAGGGCGAGCGGCAGGGTGTCGATGGTGGCGAGCGCGCGGTCGAGCTTCACCGCAATGCCCGGAACATCCACTGCGGGAACGGCGCGCAGGCGTTCCATGTCGCGCCCCAGTGCACGGCGCAACGGCAGCATTTGCGGCCGATTGGTACCGGCCAGGCGGCTGTCGGCCAGCTGCAATGCGGTCAGTGCCGCAGGCACGTTGCCGGCCAGCGCCAATTGCTGGCTCGCGAGTAGCAGCGTCTGCTCCACTTCGCCCAGCAGGATGTCGTCGCGCGACGGCGCGATGTCCTGGTACAGCGCGTCGAGCGCCGCCTGTTGCGCCGACAGCTCGGCCATCCGCGTTTCCAGCAACGCAAGCTTGGCGCCCGCCTCGCGCAACTCGCCGGACTGGTCCGAATCGCGCGCCCTCGCCTGCGCCTGCGCGGCCTCTTCGTCCACCAGCCGTTTCGTCACGTCCGAGCGTAGTGAATCGGCGCCGACGCGCACGTCGAGCCAGGCAAGTACCCCGGCGACGGCCAGGGCGATCGCGATGACCGCCACCAATCCACGCGATGCGGGCTTGGCCAACGGCGTGACGGCGGGCCGCGACCGCGCCGCTTCGTGGCCAGGGGCACCGGCAGCGGCGTTGTCGCCGGAATGAGGAGGAATGGATGCCATCGTCGTCGCGTGACCGGAATGCGGATTTCGCAGTACCAATTCTACTGCACGCACGTCGCAAGACTGGCCGCAAAGCCGTCGGGTCGCATACAATTCCCCTCTCCCGTCGCGCAGCCTGCGGCTCTCCAAGACTTTCCGCCCGGACCCCATTCACGTGAACGGCCTCACGTTGCTCGCCCTGATCGCACTTGCGATTGGCCTCTTCGTCGCTTATCGCTTGGGGCAAGCGCGGGGCCGTCGCGACGCCGAAGGCACGCTCCCGCTGCGCGAGGCGGTGCACAACGGTTCGCTCGCTGCGCCGGCGCCGATTCCGGGGGCGGCCGTCGTCCCGGTCGCCGCCGCCGACGGTGCAGCCATCGCCAACGCTCCCGTCGATGATGGCGTCGGGAAGGAGAAGGCGCGATTGGTGCGAAGCCTCGCCCATGAAAATGACGCGCTGCGCCGCGCGGCCAGGACGGCCGATGCGCAACGCGGGCAGCTTGCCGATTTCGCCTACGACCGGCGCCTTCTGCTGCGCGAAGTCGCGCTGGCGCGCGCCGACACCGCGCGCTACCGCGAGCTCGTCGTCGACCTCGAGAACAACGCACTGCCGCCACTGCTGACCGGCCCCAATACGTTCGACGACCTGAAGCTGATCGTGGGCATCGGCCCGGTGCTGGAGCGCATGCTGCAACGGCTGGGCGTCGCCAGCTACCGGCAGATCGCGCGCTGGAGCGAACGCGACATCGACGAAATCGACGCCAAGCTGCCCGAATTTCCAGGACGCATCCGCCGCGATGGCTGGGTCACGCAGGCGCGTGAGCTGCACCAGTCGAAATACGGCGAATCGCTGCCGGTTCGCTAGGCAATGAGCAAGATCGCCGCGCGCCCGGACGCGCACCCGATGGCGCATGCGCTGCTGCCGATCCTGGTGTTAACGGTCATCTGGGGCTGCAACTGGCCGGTGCTGAAAGTCGGCGTATCCGAGATCGCGCCACTGACGTTTCGCTCGCTCACGCTGCCGTTCGCGGCGCTGGGCATGTTCGCGGTCACGCGCTGGACCGGCGAGTCGATCCGCATTCCGCGCGATTGGTGGGGCCGGGTCGCGATCCTGGCCTTTCTCAACATCGGCGCCTGGAACGGCTTCGTGCTCTTCGGCGTGAAACAACTTCCTGCCGGACGCAGCGCGATCCTCGCCTACACGATGCCGATCTGGGCCACGCTGATCGCGACGATGGTGCTACACGAGCCGCTGAACAAGCGCAAGCTCATCGGACTGGGCTTGGGGATGCTCGGCATGGCGATCCTGCTGGGCGACGACATCCGCCACATCCGCACGACGCCGACCGGCGCGCTGCTGATTCTCGTCGCGGCCATCTCCTGGGCCTGCGGCACGGTGCTGCTGCGCAAGTGGAAGCCGCCGTTCGCGCAGAATGCGCTGTCGGGCTGGATGATGCTGTTGGGCTGGCTGCCGCTCGCGATCCTGGCACCGTTTTTCGAGACTCATCCGCCGTCGTATCTGTTCGCGCTGTCAGGCAAGGCGTGGTTAGCCATCGCCTACAACATCTTTCTCGCCGGCACGCTCGCGCACTGGGCGTGGTTCACGCTTGCACGCACGCTGCCGGTGGCGGTGTCGTCGTTGTCGTCGCTGCCCGTGCCGGTGGTCGGTGTCTTCGCGGGCATGCTGTTCCTGGGCGAGCGGCCGGGCGCGGCCGAGTTCACCGCGCTGGCGCTGGTGCTGGCGTCACTCTTTTCCGTGCTGTACCAGTCGCGCTCGAAGGCGCGGCCGCCCGCCACGGCATCGGAGCCTTCCCCTTAAATGGGGTCAGACCCCATTACAAATTTAATGGGGTCTGACCCTATTTCAATTCGGGGATCAGGGTGAGCACCGGCTTGCCCGAGAACCACGCATCGAGGTTGGCCTTGCACAGGTCGCCCATGCCCTTGCGCGTCTCGTGCGTCGCGCTGCCGACGTGGGGCAGCAGCACGACGTTGTCCATCGCGAGCAGCGGCGCGGGAATGTGCGGCTCGTCGGCAAAGACGTCGAGGCCCGCGCCTTTGATGGTGCCCGCCTGCAGCGCGGCAACCATCGCCGGCTCGTCGATGATCGAGCCGCGCGCGATATTGACGATCGTGCCTTTCTTGCCCAGTGCTGCCAACACGTCGGCGTTGACGATGTTCTTCGTTGCCGCGCCACCGGGACATGCCACGACGAGGAAGTCGGATTCCGCCGCAAGTCCCTTCAAGTCCGGCACAAAGCGGTACGGCACGTCCTGCGGCTTGCGACCCGTATACGACACTTGCATGCCCAGCGCGCTGACGCGTTCCGCGATGGCCTTGCCGATGCGTCCCAAGCCCAGGATGCCGACGCGCTTTCCCGCGAGCTTGGTGTTGAGTGCCGGACCCCCTTTTTCCCAATCTCCCGCGTGCACGAAACGATTGAGTCGGACGAACCCGCGACCCGTCATCATGATCAGCCCCAGCGCGGCATCGGCCACGTCTTCGGTGAGCACGTCCGGCGTGTTCGTGACCTTGATGCCCCGCGTGCGGCAGTAGTCGACGGGGACGCCGTCGTAGCCGACTCCGAATACCGAGATGATCTCGAGTTTGGGCAGCGCATCGAGCAGCGACGTCGGCGTCACCGTGCCGCCCCCCTGCACCAGGCCGCGAATGCACGAACCTTCCGCGGCCAGCAGTCCGGGCTTGTCGCTCGCCTGGTTGTAGTCATGGCAGCGATACTCGGCCTTCAGCGGATCGTAGAGGAACGGCGGCAGCGGTGCGGTGATGATGAGGTCGGGTTGGGCCATGGGAATTTCCGTCAAGTGAGAGTCAGTTGAGGATCAAGTGCGGAGGGTCAAGCGAGCGGGTGAGCAGCGAACCATTCTAGCAACCCGACGATGAGTCCGGCGTCGCTGCCACCGGTTTCGATCGGCGTGAAGTCGAGTTTGCGGGCGTGCACGGCGATGCGCGGGTGCGGCACGAACGCCGGCAGGCGACGCAGTCGCGCGAGATCGGCCGCGTCGAGCAACGCGCACAAGTTGTCGAGACCCTCGCTCGAGGTCAGCGTCAGCGCGTGCGCGCGGCCTTCGCGCAGGACGTCGCGCAGCCCCCCCGCCCCCGCCGCCGGTGCCGCGCGGCGATAGCAGTCGACGTAGGTCACCGTCGCGCCGCGTTGCCGCAATGTTTCACCCAAGTGATCGCGCCCGCCTTCGCCACGAAAGATCACCACGCGCTTGCCATCGGCCGCGCGCAACGGCGCCAATGCCAGCAGTCCTTCGCTGTCGAACGTCGATGCGGGAATCTGCACATCGGCGATGCCTGTCGCGGCCAGCGCCGCCGCCGTGCCGGGTCCCGGCGCGAAGGTCGACAACGTTGCCGGCCACGATTGTGGTGCCGGAACGCCATACTCGACGGCGTTGGCCGAAACGAAGATCGCGATGTCGAAGTCGGCGAGCGTCGCGTGGGCAGCATCGAGCGTGGTGCGATTCGACGGCGGCAGGATCACGATCGCCGGAAAGACGATCGGCGTGGCGGACAGCGCCGCCAGTTGCCGCGCCAGACCGGCAGCCTGCCGCGCCGGCCGCGTCACGATCACGCCCAAGCCGGCCAGCGGACCGCGCGGCGTTGCCGCTTTGTCCAGCGGATACACGCTCACGATGGATTTACGCTTTCAATCACTTGCCGCGGTATCGAGTTGTCGCGGCGTACTTCAAGTCGCGAGGAAGCGCGACGCGCCGCGTTCGAGGAAGTCGTCGGCGAGCGAACGCCCCAGCGCTTCGGCGGCTTCGACATCCGCGACCTCGTTCTCGACCTCGCCACGCAGAATGTCGCGACCGTCGCGGCCAGCCAGCAGCCCGCGCAGCCACAGCGTGCCCTCCTCCCATTCCGCGTAGGCCGCGAGCGGCGTGTGGCAGCTGCCGCCCAGCGCCCGCGAGAATGCCCGTTCCGCCGTCGCCGCAAGCGTTGTGCCCAGATCGGCCAGCGGCAACAGCGCCGCCACGATGTTGGCGCGGTCGGTCCGGCACTCGAGCGCCAACGCGCCCTGCCCCGGCGCCGGCAGGCTGTCATCCGGTTCGAGCAGCGCCGCGATGCGCACGCTCAACCCCAGGCGCTTCAGTCCTGCAGCGGCCAAAATGATCGCGTCGTAGCGGCCTTCATCCAGTTTGCGCAGTCGCGTGTGCACGTTGCCGCGCAGCGCCTCGATACGGAAGTGCGGATAGCGCTCGCGCAACTGCGCTTCACGGCGCAGGCTCGACGTGCCGACGACCGCACCCTGCGGCAATTCCGCCAGTGACGCGAAGCGATTGGACACCAGCGCATCGCGCGCGTCCTCGCGCGCCGTGATGGCCGCGAGCACGAAGCCGTGCGGCATCTCCATCGGTACGTCCTTCAGCGAATGCACGGCGAGATCGGCACGGCCCTCGTCCATGGCCACTTCGAGTTCCTTGATGAAGAGGCCCTTGCCGCCGATTTCCGCCAGCGGCCGGTCGAGAATGCGGTCGCCCTGCGTCGTGAGGCCGAGCAGGTCGACCACCATGCCGGGATGCTGTGCGATGAGTCGCGCGCGAATGTGCTCCGCCTGCCACAGTGCCAACGCGGATTCTCGCGTGGCGATGCGCAGCCGGCGCGGCACCTGCACGTTGATCGTGGGCTGCTGCCGCATTCAGGCGGCCTTGGCATCCATCTGCATCATGCCGAACAGGTTGCCCTCCGTATCCTTGCAGTAGGCGAGCCAGCCCATGGTCGGGATCGGCATTTTCGGAACCGCGACGGTGCCGCCCGCAGCGACGGCTTTGGTCACCATCGCATCCAGGTCGCTGACGTCGACCGTGCACACGTACGCGCTGACCGCCGCCATGGCTGCGGGTCCGGGCCCCTGCCGCGGCAGCAGGCCGCCGTTGATGCCGGGCGTTCCCTCTTCACCGGTCGTGACGAGCCAATACGGCTGCCCCGCCCATTGCGCGAATTTCCAGCTGAAGAGCCTGGTGTAGAACGCGATCGCACGCTCCGTGCTTTCCGCGTGGATTTCGAAATGAATGGGCCGATTCATGAGGTTCTCCTTGGGCTGACGTCGGGGCGGCTATGATAGCGCCTTCCCTTTCACCACGGACCCGACATGCGCATCGTCATCACCGGCGGCGCCGGATTCCTCGGTCGCCGCCTCGCCCTGCAGCTCCTCGAACGCGGTACGCTGACCGACGCAAGTGGCAAGACGCGCGAAATATCGAGCGTCGTTCTGCTCGATGTCGTGCCAGCGACACTGACGGCCGACCCGCGCCTGACGGCAATTGCCGGTGACCTGGCTGACGCCGCAGTCGTCGAGCGCGCGATCACCCGCGATACCGACACCGTCTTTCATCTGGCCGCGGTGGTCAGCGGGCAAGCCGAGGCCGACTTCGACATCGGCATGCGCGTGAACCTCGACGCGACGCGCCTGCTGCTCGAGCGCTGCCGCACGCTGGCTGCGCCGCCGAAGTTCGTTTTCACCAGTTCGCTCGCGGTGTATGGCGAGCCCGTGCCGAACCCGGTCACTGACGAGGCCCCGGTCACGCCGCAGGCATCGTACGGCGCGCAAAAACTGATCGGCGAATATTTAGTCTACGACATGACGCGCAAGGGCTTCATCGACGGCCGCAGCTTGCGGCTGCCGACGGTCACCGTGCGGCCGGGCAAGCCGAACCGCGCTGCGTCGTCGTTCGCGAGCGGCATCATCCGCGAGCCGTTGTCCGGTGTCGACGCGTCGTGTCCGGTGGCGCCGACGACGAAGATGTGGGTGCAATCGCCGCGCGCGGTCATCGGCAACCTCATCGTCGGGCACGAGGCGCCCGCGACGTCGTTCGCGCACACGCGATCGGTCAACGTGCCTGGCATCTGCGTTTCCGTCGCCGACATGGTGGCGGCATTGCGCAGCGTCGCCGGCGATGGGGTGGCGGATCGCGTGCAATGGAAAGTGGATCCCGCAATCGACAAGATCGTCGCAACGTGGCCGTCGAACTTCGCGCCGAAACTGGGGCCGGCGCTTGGAATGAAAGCCGACGCCGACTTTGCGAGCATCGTCCGCGCCTACATTGCCGACGACATGCCGAAGGCGTAGGTTTCGCGCCGCGCGACGTGGGATGACGCGGGCGATGTTGAGGTCGAAAGCTGCGGCATGGCTGGCGATGGCGAGCGTTGTCGCGCTCGCGTCGTGGTCGTCGCTCGCCGCGGCCGATACGCGCGGCATTCTCGCGCCGTTCGTGGCACCAGACGATCCGACGAGCCTGTACCTCGATCAGTTTGCCATCGCAGCGCCCAATCGGTTCTACCTGAAGGCACGCTTCCAACGCTCGTGGACGGGCGGCTCGCCGTTTGCCGCGACGACTTCCTACAATCCTTTTGCCTCTACCGGCCTCGGTCCGTTGCCGCTGCGCAACCAGCGCGGCCCATTGGGTGGCAGCATCGACCAATCCGTCTACCAGATCGCGGGCAAGGAAATAGGCTTCCTGATGCGCACATGGGATGGTCCTCACCCGTGCGTTGGCGTGCCGCCGGCTTCCTGCAATGGCTTTCACAAGCACACGGTCTTCGAGCGCACCTGGTCGCCTCGCGCACCGGTTTTCACATCGAGGAACCCGGCGGGCTCAGTCGACATCGAAGCCGACATCAACGTCAACCTGTTCGCGCAGTGGAATTCGCGCACCAGCGGAGCGCCGGTGGGCATCGTCGCGGGCCAGTTCGTCTTCGTCATCTTCCTCGAGGACGGCAACGGCAAGCGTATTCAGTACGTGATCTTCGTGTACGACAGCAATCCCGCTACCTACAATGGCGACGAGATCGAACCCCAGCTCGAGCCGAT
>JANMCH010000136.1:0-4158 GCA_031361045.1 Betaproteobacteria bacterium
GCGTTCTTCGAGCGATCGACGGTGGACACGCCACCGTTCGCATGGGTAATGGTCGAGTCGATTGCGCCATCGGCGCCGCGGGAATTGTCGACCGTCTTCACACCACCTTTGGGACCGGTGACGGTCTTGTCGACCACGCCATCTGCGCCGCGCGCGCGATCCGTCGTGGTCACGCCGCCTTTCGGCCCCGTTACCGTCTTGTCGGTCAGCCCATCCGCGCCCTTGGTGCGATGGGTGGTCGTCACCCCGCCCTTGCGCCCGGTATGCGTCGAGTCGACCTGGCCGGTCGCGTTGCGGTACTTGTCGGTCGTGGCGACCTTTCCGTTGGGGTACGTGACTGTCTTGTCGGCCAGGCCATCGGCGCCTATCGTGCGGTTGGTCGTGGTCACGCCACCCTTGGGCCCGGTGCGCGTCGCATCGACAGCGCCATCGGCGCCTTTCTGGTGGTGGACGCTATGGGTCGTTGTCCTGGTCGTATCGGCGGCCTGCGCAAGAGCCGGAACGGCGCTGGCACAGAGAAACAGTGTGGCAATCGCCGCGGCAACGGCATGGCTTCGCTTCATGGCGCTTGGATTCATGGGGTTCTGGCTCCCGCTGGTGGGTTGATGGAAACGCGGGAAGCATTCGGCGGATGCCGGATGTCCGCGTACCCTGCCATGAACGGTTGCCTTCCAATGCCGGCGTACATCGAGTTGTAACCCCGTGTTGCAATGGCGAACAGTTCGCCGTCAGCGCGGCGGCTTGAACGTCGCCCGCGCCCGCGCCACTTCGCCTTGCGCGTCACAGTTGTGCAGGTGGTCGTTCACCAGTCCCATCGCCTGCATGAACGCATAGATCGTCGTCGGGCCGACGAAGGACCAGCCGCGCTTCTTCAGGTCCTTCGACAGCGCAACCGATTCCGGCGACGTCGGCATCGTCGCCAGGATCGCCCGCGTCAGCTTGCGCGGACGCGAAGCCGGATCCGGTTCCCAGCGCCAGAAGTACGCCGCAAGTGAGCCGAATTCGCGCGCCAGTTCCTGCGCGCGCTGTGCATTGTTGATCGTCGATTCGATCTTGCCGCGATGGCGGACGATGCCCGCATCGCCCAGCAGCCGCTCGACATCCTTCGCGCTGAATCGCGCCACGCGCTCGACATCGAAATGGGCGAAGGCCCGGCGAAAGGCCTCGCGCTTGCGCAGGATCGTGATCCAGCTCAAGCCCGCCTGGAAGCCTTCGAGGCACACCTTCTCGAACAGGCGCCGGTCGTCGGCGACTGGAAATCCCCACTCTTTGTCGTGGTAGGCCACGTAAAGTGGATCCTCGCCGCACCAGGGGCAACGCTTGGGCTCGAGTTCCACGGATGGGGTTGCCATCGCCGGATTCTAGCCGAGCGATGCGGCCGCGCCGCGTGTTTATAATGCGGCAGACCCAACGACCAGGACCTGTCATGACCGCAGAATCTTCGTTCGCGCGCTTCGGCAGCGGCAAATCCGTGCGCCGTGTCGAAGACGAGGCGCTGCTGAAAGGCGCCGGCTTCTTCGCCGACGATGCCACGCTGCCCAACCTGGCCCATGTCCTGTTCCTGCGCTCGCCGCACCCTCACGCGCGGATCACGACCATCGACGTCGCTGCTGCCGCCGCCATGCCGGGCGTGATTTCCATCGTGACGGGCGAGGATCTCGTCCGCGCGGGCGTCAAGTCGCAACCGTTGTCGGCCGACTTCAAGCGCGCCGACGGATCGCCCACCGCATCGGCGCCGCGCCACGCGCTCGCCGTCGGCACCGTTCGTTATGTGGGCGAGGCGGTGGCCGCCGTGGTCGCGGAAACCATCGCGCAGGCACGCGATGCGATTGAAGCCGTCGACGTTCGCTACGCGCCGCTGCCCAGCGTCGTCGACGGCACCGACGCGGTCGCGCCTGGCGCGCCGCGGGTGTGGCCCGAGGCCACCGGCAACATCGCGGCGGAAATTCGCCACGGCGACCCGGCAGCGACTGCCGCGGCGTTCGCCAAGGCGGCGCATGTCGTCAAGCTCGACCTCGTCAACCAGCGCCTGGCCGCCTGCCCCATCGAGCCGCGCGCGATTCTCGCGAGCTACGACGCCGCAACCGACCGCATCACGCTGCGCGTCTCCAACCAGACGCCCACCGGACTGCGCGACGAACTCTGCGGCATGCTCGGCATTGCCAATGACAAGGTGCGCGTGCAGGTCGGCGATGTCGGTGGCGGATTCGGCATGAAGACAGGCCTGTATCCCGAGGACATCGTGCTGGCCTACTGCACACGCAACTTGAAGCGACCGCTCAAGTGGTGCGCGGAGCGGATGGAGGAATTCCTCGGTGCGAGCCACGGCCGCGACCTGCGCAGCATGGCGGAGCTTGCGCTCGATGCAGATGGCCACGTGCTCGCATTGCGCATCGATTCGCTCGCCAACGTCGGCGCCTACGCGATGCCGGCAGGGGTCGTGATCCAGCTGATGATCGGGCCGTGGGTAACGACCAGCATCTACGACATCGGCACCATCGACGTCCGGATCAAGGCCGTGCTCACCAACACATTGCCCACCAGCGCCTATCGCGGCGCCGGCCGGCCCGAGGCCATCTACACCATCGAGCGTCTGATGGACGCCGCCGCGCGCACGACCGGCATCGCCGGTACGGAACTGCGCCGGCGCAACATGATTCGTCCCGAGCAGTTGCCGTATCACACGCCGATGGACAAAACCTACGACAGCGGCAAGTTCGCGTCGGTGATGGACCAGACGACGGCGCTGGCCGATTGGAGCGGCTTCGACAACCGTCTCGCGCAATCGCGCAAACACGGGCGCTTGCGCGGCCGCGGCATGGCCACGTTCCTGGAGTGGACGGGAGTCGACATTTTCGAGGAGCGCGTCACGGTCACCGTCTCGGGCGACGGTCACATCGAGATCTTCAACGCGCTGCAGGCAATGGGACAGGGCTTGGCCACTACCTTTGCGCAGGTCGCCGTCGACGTGTTCGGCGTCTCGATCGACAAGATCCGGATCGTGCAGGGCGACACCGACCGCGGCACCGGTTTCGGCAGCGCCGGATCGCGCTCGCTCTTCGTCGGCGGATCGGCAGTGCGCGTCGGCGCCGAACGCACCGTCAAGAACGCGCAGGAACTGGCGGCCAAGGAACTCGAAGCCGCTGTCGGCGACATCGAGTATCGCGACGGCGTCTTCAGCATCGGCGGCACCGATCGCAGCATCGGCCTCTTCGAACTCGCGCGCCGCCAGCCGCAGGAGCGCATCGTGCTCGATTCCACAAGTTCGGTCGCCGGCCCCACGTGGCCCAACGGCTGCCACATCTGCGAAGTCGAGATCGACCCGGACACCGGCGGCGTGGACGTCGCGGCCTACTGGTCGGTCAACGACGTGGGGCGCGTCGTCAACCCGATGATCGTCGTCGGCCAGCTGGAAGGCGGCGCGGTGCAGGGCATCGGGCAGGCACTGTGCGAGGAATTCGTCTACGACCGCGAAAGCGGCCAGGCGCTGACGGCCAGCTTCCAGGATTACGCATTGCCGCGTGCCGGCATGATCAAGCACTTCCACATGACGATGGACGAGTCGTCGCCGTGCCTCAACAACGCGATGGGCGTGAAAGGCGTGGGCGAATTGGGCACCATCGGCGCGACACCGGCGGTGGCCAACGCGGTGATCGACGCGCTGACGCGCGCCGGCCAGGGCGAGCGCGCAAGTGTGCTGCAGATGCCGATGACGCCGGAACGCGTGTGGCGCGTGCTCCACGGCTGACGACGCGCTAGCCGGCCTCCTTCATCTGCTGTGACGACGCACTAGCCGGCCTCCTTCATCTGCTTCGCCGCGAGTGCATAGCCTCCTGCGGCACCGTCGACGAAGTGCACGTGATTGCTGTCGGAAATGGACGGCACGATGCACGTCATGATCGCCGCCGGCTGCCGGTGCATGCCGAAGCGCGCGATGTTCGCCGCGCGCGCGTCGAGCAGGCGCTTCTCCACGCGGTCCGCGAGCGCGGCGGTGCAATCGAGCGTCATGCGCAGGTTGTCGTCGAACTTGCGAAAGTCGGAATTGCCCACGACCTGCCGCCGGTAGCGCGCAGGATCGAAGCCGGGGAAGCGAATGCCGACCTTCAGCACGACGTAGGCAATCATCGTCTCCCAAAGCAATTTCAATCGTCGCGCCGA
>JANMCH010000143.1:0-81376 GCA_031361045.1 Betaproteobacteria bacterium
GTCGGAGGTGCGACATCGACGATCAGCACGAATTCACCGCGCTCGCGATTCGTATCGGCCGCGAACCATGCTTCGGCTTCGCCCAGCGTGATGCGCGAGATGGTCTCGAAGGTCTTGGTGAGCTCACGGCCAACCACCAGCACGCGCTCGGCACCGAACGCCTCAGCCAGATCCGCGGCGGTGGCGCGCACGCGGTGCGGCGCCTCGTAGACGACCAGCGCGGCGGGCAACGCCACGAACTGGGCGAGCAATTCGCGGCGCGCCTTCGGTCGCTGCGGCAGGAAACCGAGGAACGTGAAAGACTCCGCTTGCAACCCGGCCGCGGACACTGCGGTCACCAACGCCGAAGGACCAGGCAACGGAACGACCGCGTAGCCGGCATCGCGCACGGCACGCACCAGGCGCGCTCCCGGGTCGCTGACGGCAGGTGTCCCGGCATCGCTGACCAGCGCAACGCTTTTTCCCGCGGCAAGCAGCGCCAGCATCGATTTCACGCGTGCCGCCTCGTTGTGTGCGTGCAGGGACACGGGCTGGGTGCCGATGGCGTAACGGCGCAGCAGCGTCGCCGTAACGCGCGTATCCTCGGCAGCGATCACGTCCGCAGTGGCGAGCACATCGAGCGCCCGCAGCGTCAAATCGCGCAGATTCCCGAGCGGCGTGGCCACCACATATAATGTTCCGGGCACGGCGCGAAATGCCGCGGCCACGACATGTTCCGCGGGCTCGCTCCCTGCCTTGTCTTCCGATCCTCCGCCCGCCACCATCACAGCCGCCCCAATCACATGATTTCGTTCGCAGCCATGGTGAGACCCGGCCACGCGCTCATGGGAGTCGCTATGGCCTGGCTGGCACTGGCCGCCGCATTCTCCGCTGCGCAGACACCCGCGGCAAGCGACATCGCCGCTGCGCCGTCGCCCGAGGCCAAGCCGCCCGTCGACCTGGCACTGGTGCTGCCGCTGGAAGCGCCCGCCTATGCGCGCGCGGCCGAGGCCGTGAGCGCGGGATTTTCCGCTGCCGCGGTGGCCGCCGGCGGGCGCGTCACCTACGTCGTCATCCCGCATGGCAGCGATGGCGTGCTCACCGCGTTCGAGGCGGCGCGCAAGTCCGGCGCCAGGGTCATTGTCGGACCGCTTGTGCGGGATGACCTCAAGGCCATTGCGCAGATGTATACCGAATTGCCGTGGACGCTCGCGCTCAATCAGGCGGAGGACACCGGCACGGGACCTGTCCAGCTGTTCACGTTCTCGCTCGCCATCGAAAGCGATGCGCGCACGATCGCCCGCCGCATGCGCGACGACGCGGCGCAAAGCGTCGCCATCGTCGGCGCCGAATCACCGCTGATGAAACGCTTCGCCGGCGCCTTCGCCACCGAGTGGCAGTTGGGCGGCGGCAATGCGCCGAGCAGCTATCGCTACGACCCGGCGCCCGAAGCGCTGGCGGTATTGAAACGCGACTTCGGCAAGAAGCCTCCGGACGTGGCGCTGCTCGCGGTAAATGGCGGCGATGCATCGCGGCTCAAGCCGTATCTTGGAACCGTACCCGCCTATGCGAGCGGGCTGGTGTTCGAACGGGATGCAGGCACGGCCTCGCGCGACCTCGACGGCCTCACCATCGTGGAGATCCCGTGGCTGGTGACGCCGGGCGCGCCGGAATTCGCGAAGCTGCCGCGCAAGGACTTCGGCAATGCGGCGCTCGAGCGACTCTATGCACTGGGTCTCGACGCATTTCGCATCGCGCGGGAGATGATGGACGGACCACCGGACAAGTTCGTCCTCGATGGCGCCACCGGCCGCGTCACGCTCGCCGAGGGCCGGCAGTTCGTGCGCGAGGGACGCCTGGCAATCTACCGCGCGGGCCAGCTGGTTCCGCTCGATGGCGGGCGCTGACGCCAAGGGCCGGCCCACCGCACGCGCCGCCGACGGTGCGCGCGCCGAAATGCTGGCCGCGCAGTTCCTCGTGGCGCGGGGCCTCACCATCGTGACGCGCAATTTTCGCGCGCGACGCGGCGAGATCGACTTGATCGCACGCGATGGCGACACGCTGGTGTTCGTCGAGGTGCGCATGCGGCGCAGCCAGTCCTTCGGGGGTGCGGGCGCCAGCATTACCCGCGCCAAGTGCGCGCGCCTGACCGCCGCCGCGAATTTCTACCTGGCCAAGCTGGGCCGCGAGCCGCCATGCCGGTTCGACGCCGTGCTCCTCGACGGCCTCGAATCGCCGAACATCGCCTGGGAGCGCGACATACTGTCCGACGGGTAATGAGGTGCTGCGGGTGGTATCGCGGCTATGCTGCTAAAATCCGCGCACGATGATCGATCACAGCAAACGCGTCCGCGATCACTTCACGGAAAGCGCGCAGTTGAAGCTCGAGGCCGCCGATGTGCTCGCGCCGGAAATCTCGCGTGCCGCAAGCATCCTCACCGAGTGCCTGTTCGCCGACGGCAAGATACTGGCCTGCGGCAACGGCGGATCGGCCGCCGATGCGCAGCACTTCGCGGCGGAACTCGTCGGACGCTTCGAACGCGAGCGCCCCGAATTGCCGGCAATTTCTCTTGCCACCGACACGTCGCTGCTCACCGCAGTCGCCAACGACTATTCGTTCGAACAGGTGTTTGCGAAGCAGGTGCGTGCATTGGGCGCCAAGGGCGACGTGCTGCTGGCGATTTCCACGTCCGGCAACTCCCCCAACGTGATGGCCGCGATCGAGGCCGCGCACAAGCGCGAAATGCGCATCGTCGCCATGACCGGCAAGGGCGGCGGTCATATCGGTGAACTCATGGCGCCGGGCGATGTCAACCTCTGTGTCCCGCACTCGCGAACCGCACGCATCCAGGAGGTCCACTTGCTCATCATCCATTGTCTGTGCGACGCCATCGACGCCACCCTGCTTGGAGACGAATCTTGAAGCGCTCTCCGGCACTGGTTGTCTCCGTTCTCGCAATCGCGCTGGTCACCCTTGCCGGCTGCGTGCCGCTGATGGTCGCCGGTGCCGTGGGCACCACGGCGATGGTGGTCGCAGACCGTCGCAGCGCCGGCGCCCAACTCGACGACGAGTCCATCGAACTCAAGGTCGCAACCCAGGCCACGAGTGAGTTCGGCAATCGCATCCACCTCAACGTCACCAGCTATAACGGCATCGTGCTGCTGACCGGCGAAGCGCCGGACGAAGGCGTGCGCACCGCCGTTGGCAACATCGCGAAGAACACCGAGAAGGTGCGCGGCGTCAACAACGAGATGGTCTTGGGCCTGCTGTCCGACTTCTCGGCGCGCTCCAACGACACCTACATCACATCCAAGGTCAAGTCCCGGATGATCGAGGCCAACAGGTTCCCACCCAATGCGGTCAAGGTCGTGACGGAGCGCAGCGTGGTCTACCTGATGGGCCTGGTCTCGAAGGAAGAAGGCGCGGCCGCCGCGGAAATCGCCGCCACGACCGCCGGCGTCGCGCGCGTCGTGACGTTCTTCCAGTACCCAAAAGTGTAGTTTCCACCCAATTCCCGGTAACGGTCCTCGCGATGTCCGACGCCACCGGCCCGTCCGCGCCACACGACTTTGCCCGGATCGCCGCCAAAGTTGCGACGGCCGCCGACGCTACGTCGCGCATCGCGCAACTGCCGCGTCCTGTCGTCTTCACCAACGGCGTATTCGACCTGTTGCATCGCGGTCACGTCACGTACCTGGAACAGGCGCGCGAGCTCGGGGCTTCGCTGGTGGTCGCGGTCAATACCGATGCGTCGGTCAAGCGGCTGGACAAGGGTACCGAGCGACCGATCAATCCGCTGGACGACCGCATGGCGCTGCTGGCCGCGCTGGGCGCGGTGGACCTGGTCGTGCCTTTCGACAGCGACACGCCGCGCGAACTCATCATCGCGGTCATGCCTGACGTGCTGGTCAAGGGCGGCGACTACACCGCGCAGACTACCGCGGGCGCAGCGGAAGTCATTGCACACGGTGGGCGCTTCGTCGCCATTCCGTTTGCCTATGACCGATCCACGACCGCGCTGGTGCGCCGGCTTCGCCGGTAGTCAATGTAGATAATGGGGTCAGGTTAACGGCCATTAACTGAAAGGTCTTCACCATGTTGCCGCACGACCGCGAAGTCGACGCCAGGGGACTCAACTGCCCATTGCCCGTGCTGCGCACGAAAAAGGCATTGAACGACATGGCGAGTGGACAGAGCCTGCGCGTACTTGCCACCGACCCCGGCAGCGTTCGCGACTTCATCGCCTTTGCCAAGCAGACCGGCAATGAGCTGGTGGAGCATGGCGAACAGGACGGCGAGTTCTGGTTCCTGCTCAAACGGCGCTGAACGCGCCTGTCGCTGCGCCGAACCGCGTCTAGCGGCGGTAGCGATTCAGGAAGTCCGCCACGATTCCGCGCTGCGAGCGGTCGATCGCCGCGTCGAGCGTGCGGTCAGAGGAGTCGTACTGCTTGGCCTTGCGGAACGCCGCGATCGCATCCTGGTGATAGCCCTGCGCCTGCAGCGCCTGCCCCAGGCAACGGTACGAGTCGGCGTTGGCAAGCTCAAGCTCCGTCCATGCCTTGCACAGTTCCGCCGCACGCCGCCAATTGCCCGCGCGCAACATGCGCGGACCTTCGACGCTGACCACCGCGACCTTCGCGCGCCGTTCCGCGAACAGCGTCGCGACGTCGACATCGATGGGCACCGAATTCGCGAGCGGCGCGGTTGCCGCATCGGACGGTTCCGGTGTGGCGGCGAGCGATGACGGCGCCTTGGCAACGGAGATGCCCGCGACACCGCTGGCCGCAGGCGGCCGCTTGCCCGTGATCGGGCCGCCACCACCGGCAAAGCCTGCCGAGAACGTCGACGACGACGGCCACGCGTCGGCGATGGTCGTGCGCGCCCAGGCGATCGACTCCGCCATCGGCTGGTGCCACGCGACGCCGTAGAGCCACAACATGGCGGCCAGGCCGCAAACACCGGTCACCGTATTGAGCACGCCCGGCGGGCCGTGCGTGACCAGCACGTCCTGTGCGAAATCCCAATCGGTCTCCTGGTTCTGCGCGATCTTTTCGTAGGCGACGGCGATCAGCACCGGTGCCAGCAGCGGAAAGCCGCAAGCGATGCCTTCCCACCAGACGCGAAACGAGCGCTGCAACGCGCGCTGCAGTTGCGCACGCGTATCCCGCCGCGCATATGCATCGGAGATCGAGAATTGCAGGAACACGCCGAACAGCCACTTGCCGGGCGTGGTTCCCACCGACGCGATCAGCAGCGCCTCGATCGGCACCCACGAACCGGTGATCAGGATCGGCGCCAGCAGTGGATGGCCGAGCAGGTAGGAAAGCGTTTCGGGGACCGCGCCCAGCGCGCGCAGCTCGGACAGGAGCAGCGCCAGCACCAGGCCCCAGATCGCGTAGTCGAAGATGCGCGCGGCCAATCGCTGCCACGGCCGCGCTTCGCTCGTGCGTCCGGACTTGGCGCGCTCCAGTTCCGCCATCCGCAACTGGAAGATCCAGCTCGCGTCTTCCTGCGGCTGGTTGGTGCCCAGGAATACGCTCTTCTCGCGCCGCCAGTTGAGGATCGCCAGGTCGGTTTGCGGAACCAGCGCCGCCTGCGGCGCGCCGCTTCGCCGGCGCATGTACGCGATGCCGTGCACGACGCCATAAACGACTGTCAGCACCAGCAGCGTGATCGTGAGCCAGACCAGCACCTGCTTCGCAACCAGGATCGTGTCCGCGGGCGTGACGAAGGCGATGGCCGCCGCGATGAACGTGCCGAACAGCGCGCACAGCCCGATGGTCACGATAGGCGAGCGGCCGAAGGACGCCACGCGCTCGGTCAGGCCCGGGTGGTGGAGCGAGAGCTCCGGCGTCGGCTCGTCGGCGTCGAGCCCGGTCTCCAGGTCCTCGTCCATGGCCTCGGGCGAGGAACGCGGCGTCTCCTCGGCCAGGTTGCTGACGTCGGTCTGCTCGCCGGCGTCGGCCACGGCGTTGTTGACGACATGGGCGATGCGCTGTTCGGTGGTGCCGGTGGAAACCGCGAGCTCGCCGTCGTAGCGATGCCGGCGATCGGGATCGGACAGGATGCGGCTCGCATGATTGATGAAGCGCAGCGCCTCCTCGACGTTGCCCTGCCCGTCGCGGGTCTTCGCGTAATACTTGCGGATCAGGCGGCGCAAGCTCGCTCGCACGTCCTCGTCGGAGGACGTGGGCAGAATGCCCAGCGCTTCGTACAGCGTTGCCTTCATGCGTCGATTGGCCGCGAACCGTTATTTATGCCGTTGGAATCTTGGGCGAAAAGGCCCGTCAAGGCAAGGTCAGGTTTGAGTACAAAGCAATAAACAGGCCTTGTCCTACACGGCACCGCGCGCACGCCCCCACTTGCCATCCCGTCCGGCCATGAAAAACGGCCCCGAAAGGCCGTTTTTGCGGTACTCCAGCAAGCCCGAAAGCAGCGGTTATTCGCTGCCGCCGACTTCCTTGCGGGACAGTTTTTCGCGGATACGCGCCGACTTGCCCGAGCGATCGCGCAGGTAATAGAGCTTGGCGCGGCGGACATCGCCGCGGCGCTTCACTTCGATCGAGGCCAGCATGGGCGAGTAGGTCTGGAACGTACGCTCCACGCCTTCGCCGCTGCTGATCTTGCGCACGGTGAACGACGAATTGAGGCCGCGATTGCGCTTGCCGATCACCACGCCTTCGTAGGCCTGGACACGCTTGCGCTCGCCTTCGACGACGCTCACGTTGACGATCACCGTGTCGCCCGGGGCGAAGGCGGGGATGGTCTTGCCCAGGCGGGCGATTTCTTCCTTGTTCAGCTGCTCGATGATATTCATCTTGGAATTCCTTCCGGTTCAAAGTGGCGTTCGGCGGGATGCCAGTCGAATCCCGTTGCACCGAACACCTTGCGCACAGCGCAGGGTCGAAACCCTGATGTGCGCGGTTTGTCGCAACGCGCCGTACCGCAAGTGGCCGGCGGCGCGTCATCTTTTTTACTTCCTCACTTTACATGCTCACGCAGCTTCAACTCTCATTTGCCTGACTTGCCGCCCTGCTCGCGCTGGTACTCCGCAAGCAACGCCGCTTCATCCTTGGACAGGGTCCGGTCCACCAACAGGTCCCGTCGCCGCTCCCACGTCCGACCCAGAGACTGCTTCAGTCGCCAGCGCCGGATTTGCGCATGGTGCCCCGACAACAGCACGTCCGGCACCGCCACACCCTCCAGCACTTCCGGCCGCGTGTAGTGCGGGCAATCGAGCAGACCCGCGGCAAACGAATCTTGCTGCGCCGACTGCTCGTCGTTCAATGCGCCGGGCAAATGGCGAGCCATCGCGTCGATCAACATCAGCGCCGGCAACTCGCCGCCCGACACCACGAAATCGCCGATCGAAATTTCCTCGTCGGCCTCGCGCGCCAGCAGGCGCTCGTCGATCCCTTCATAACGCCCCGCCAGCAGGACGTACCCTGCATTTTGCTGCAACGCCAGCGCCAACACGTGCCCATGCGTCAGTGGTACCCCGGCCGGCGACAGGTGGATGACCCGCGGCGCCGCTACACCCGCCGCGCGCTGCGCCGCCTTGGCCGCCGCAATTGCCTGCGCCAGCGGTTCTGCCAGCATCACCATGCCCGGTCCGCCACCGTAAGGCCGGTCATCCACGGTCTTGTGATTGTCCGCGGTAAAGTCACGCGGATTCCACAATCCCAGATGCCACAGCCCACGTTCTCGCGCGCGGCCCGTCACGCCAAATCCTGCGGCCTGCGCGACCATGTCCGGAAACAACGTCACGACATCGATGCGCACTGCCGTCCCTGCTATTCAGTAGTCCAACTGCCAATCGACGTCGATCCGACCTGCGGCGACATCGACTCCCTGCACATAGACGTCGACGAAGGGAATCATCCGCTCCACCGCCGCTTCGTTCTCCGTTGCGTCCAACTTGACGCACAGCACCGGATGCGCGCCGAAGTCCTGCACCGTCGACACCCGCCCCAGTCGCGTGCCCTGGAGATTGATCACTTCGAGCCCGACCAGGTCGTCGTAATAAATTTCACCTTCTGCTGCCGCCGGCAACGTGGACCGCAACACGCCGACTTCCGCACCTTTCAGCGCCGCGGCAGCTTCGCGGTCGGCAATCCCCGTCAGTTGCGCAACCAGGGTTGCGCCATGCTCGCGGGATACAGCCACCGGATACTCCCGCCAACCGCCGTCGGTCCCCTTGGCTGGCACCGTACCTGGCACCTGACTTGCCACCTGACTTGCCACCTTGCTGTTCACACTGCGCGGACGAATCCACCACGCGTCGTAGTCAAGCAGCGTCAGCTTGTCTTCCGTATAGGCCTGGACCTTGACCCAGCCCTTGACGCCGTAGGGGGCCATGATCCGCCCCATCACCATGTAGTCGCTGGCGCTCATCGGCGGCGGAGCGCCACCCGGTACAAGATCAGACTGCGGCAGCGGCCGGCGCCTCAGCTGGGGCAACTGTTGCGGCACCAGCGGCCGGCGCGGCCTTCTTCCCGGAATTCTTGACGAGGCCCGCAACGGTATCGGACAACTTGGCACCGCGTTCCTGCCAGAACGAAATGCGATCGTAGGAAAGGCGGAGCGCTTCCTCGTTCGCAGTGGCGATGGGGTTGTAGAAACCGACGCGCTCGATAAAACGGCCGTCACGGCGGCTGCGCGAATCGGTTACCACCACGTTGTAGAAGGGGCGCTTTTTCGCACCCCCGCGGGCCAGTCTGATGACTACCATGGCATGTGCTCTCGAAATCTAGGTTGGGTCTAAATTAGGTACCTGATCGGTACCTGGTTTGGCGACGCGGCTGGGCACCCGTTTGGGCACCGCGATTGCGTTGCGGGAAAAGCCGGAAAGTTTAGCCGATTTAGATGGTTAGCGCAACTTCGGTCGCTCGGTCCGGCGGTGGACCCGACGCGCCGGGCGACCCCCTTGGATGACGGTTAAGCTGTTGTTTTATTGCCGTTTAATGAAGGTCGGTGGCTCAACGCCGCCCGGGCATCATGCCCTTCATTCCCCGCATCATCTTCTGCATGCCGCCCTTGGCGACCATCTTCATCATCTTCTGCGTCTGCTCGAACTGGTTGAGCAGCTGGTTCACCTCCTGCACCGAAACGCCGGCCCCGGCCGCGATGCGGCGCTTGCGCGACGCCTTCAGCAGCTCGGGCTTGGTCCGCTCAAGGGGCGTCATCGAATTGATGATGCCTTCGAGGCGGCCGATGCGCTTCTCGTCCACGGAGGCGCTTTGCGCCGCGCGCGCCAATTCTGCCGGAAGCTTGTCGATCATTCCCGACAGTCCGCCCATCTTGCGCATCTGCCCGATCTGCGCCCGGAAGTCGGTCAGGTCGAAGCCCTTGCCCGACTTGACCTTCTTCGCCAATTTCTCGGCTTCGACCAGGTCGACATTCTTTTGCGCGTCCTCCAGCAGCGACAGTACGTCGCCCATGCCGAGGATGCGCGACGCCATGCGCTCAGGATGAAATATCTCGAGGCCGTCGATCTTTTCCGACACGCCGGCAAACTTGATCGGCGCGCCGGTGACATGGCGAACCGACAACGCGGCTCCGCCTCGCGAATCGCCATCGAGCTTGGTCAGGATCACGCCGGTAATTGGCAGCGCGTCGCGAAAAGCGCGCGCGGTATTGACCGCATCCTGACCCTGCATCGCGTCGACGACGAACAGCGTTTCGATCGGCTTCACCGCCGCATGCAACGCGCGGATTTCCTGCATCAGCGCCTCATCGACGGCGAGCCGCCCCGCGGTGTCGACGATCAGCACGTCGTGATAGTGCTTGCGTCCCCAGTCGAGTGCGGCTTCCGCGATGGCCACCGGTTGCTGCTCGGCCGTCGACGGAAAGAAATCGGCGCCGACTTGCGCCGCGAGGAGCCGCAATTGCTCGATGGCCGCGGGTCGGTAGACGTCGGCCGACACCAGCAGCACCTTCTTTTTCTGCTGGCGAAGCAGCCGCGCGAGCTTGGCGGCGGTGGTGGTCTTGCCCGTGCCCTGCAATCCGGCCAGCAGGATCACCGCCGGCGGTTGCGTCGCAAACGACAACGGAGCGGCGGCGCCCCCCATCAATGCCGTCAGTTCGCGGTGGACGACGCCGATCAGTGCCTGGCCCGGCGTCAGCGACGATGCAATCTCGGCGCCGATCGCCTTATGCCGGATCGTGTCGATGAACTCCCTGACTACCGGCAGCGCAACGTCCGCCTCGAGCAAGGCAAGCCGCACTTCGCGCAGCGCGTCCTGGATATTGTCGTCGGTGAGGCGCGCCTGGCCGCGCAGCTCCTTGACGACGCGGGAAAACGCCGTGGTGAGATTGTCGAGCATGGGGATTCCGGTGCTTGGCGTGATTCGCGCGCGTCGGGCTTCGGACGCACGCATCGGGTACACTGATTCGACCGATGATTTTACTGCACTTCGCCGTCGCCGCCCTCTATGCCGCCGCCGCGTGGGCCGCCTGGCCGCGCGCGACCGTCGAGACCCCGGCCTGGGCGCGCAGGTGGCTGCTGCCCTTCGCTCTCGCGCTGCATGCCTATGCCATCACGCGCGCCATCGTCACGCCGGCCGGCTTCGACCTGTCCTTTGCCAACGCCTTGTCACTGGTCGCGGGACTCGCCGTGCTGGTGGCATGGGCCTCGGGCCTCATGCGCACGTTGCCGGGCATCGCGGCCGTGGTGCTGCCCGTGGCCGCGGTATGCGCGCTGGGTCCGGCCTCCGGCGAGAGTCCGCATCGCTTTGCCTACGCCGAGGAACCCTGGGCCGCGGTGCATATCGCGGTGGCGCTCGTGGCCTATGCGCTGTTCGTCGTCGCCGCCTTGCAGGCCGTCGTCCTCATCGGACTCGAAGCGCGGCTGCGCCGTGGGCTGCCTGCGCAATCCGATGGCGGCGCGCCGCCTCTGCTGATGCTGGAGAGTTTCATGTTCCGGCTGGTGGGTCTGGGCTTCGCGTTGCTCACGGCGACGCTGGTAAGCGGCTTCCTGTTTTCGGAGGAGATCTTCGGCCGGCCGTTGACGTTCACGCACAAGAACGTCTTTTCGGTGGCCGGATGGCTGACCTTTGCCGTGCTGCTGTTTGCGCGCTGGCGCTTTGGCTGGCGCGGTCGGCAGGCACTGCGCTGGATCCTGGCCGGCACGCTGCTTCTGGTGCTGGGATACCTGGGCAGCAAGTTCGTGTCCGAAGTCCTGCTGCGGCGCTGAGCGGGCACCGTCAACGACATGGACGACATTCGACTTTCCACGCTTGGCCTGTCGCTGGCCGCGCTGCTGTTGCTCTCGGCGTTTTTTTCGCTGGCAGAAACGGCGATGATGGCGTGCAATCGCCATCGCCTCAAATATCGTGCGCAACGTGGCAACCGGGGCGCACGCCTCGCCATCGGGCTCCTCGCCCAGACCGACCGGCTGCTCGGCGTCATTCTCTTCGGCAACAACCTGATCAACGCCGGCGCGGCAACACTGGCAGGCGTGATCACCGCGCGCATGCTGGGAGAAGGCGAAATCTCGCTGGCCATCGGCACCGTCGCCGTGACGTTCCTCATCCTTGTCTTCTCGGAAATCACGCCCAAGGTGATTGGCGCCGCGCATGCCGATCGCATTGCGCCGCTGGTGAGCTTCGCACTGTCGCCGCTGCTCAAGGCGGCCACGCCCATCGTCTGGTTCGTCAATCTCTTCGTGCAGGGCCTGCTGAAGCTGATGCGCATCAAGCCGGCCAGCGACCACGGCACGCAGCTCACCCAGGAGGAACTGCGCTCGCTGGTGCTCGAAGGCAGCCAGTACTTTCGCGGCAAGCATCGCACGATGCTGGCCAACCTGATGGACCTGGAGGCGATCACCGTCGACGACGTGATGACGCCGCGCAATCGCATTCATGCACTCGATCTCGCGGAAAAGCCGGCGCTGCTGCGCCAGCAACTGGCCACGTCGTACCACTCGCGGGTGCCCGTGTTCGAGGAAACGCTCGACAACATCGTGGGCGTGCTGCCGCTCAAGTCGGTTGTCCATCTGCAGCAACAGGCCGGCGAGGTCGACGCCGAACGGCTGCGGCCGCTGATGCGCCCGCCCTATTTCATCCCGGCCGGCACACCGCTGCTGACCCAGTTGACGCACTTCCAGAACGACCGCCAGAGGCTGGGGCTGGTCGTCGACGAATATGGCGAATTGCAGGGCTTGGTGACGATCGAGGACATCGTCGAGGAAATCATCGGCGAATTCACCACCCAGGCGCCTGGCGGCAATGAGACGTTCCGGCGCGAAACCGACGGCAGCGTCGTCGTGGCCGGCATGTCCCTGCTGCGGACGCTCAACCGCCGGCTGGGAACCCAGTTCCCGCTGGATGGCCCGAAAACGATGAATGGACTCATCATCGAGCATTTGGGCGATATCCCGGACGCTGGCGTCACTTTCCGCCTGGAAGGGCAGCAGGTGGAAGTCCTGCAGACCCAGGATCGCGCCGTCAAGGTGGTCAGGCTGTTGGCCCCGGTGGGCCGGGGCGCCCCGCCTTTACAAACGCCGGTTGAGCGGGCATCATCGGCAAATTAAGTTTTATGCGTTTGGAATAGCACCTTTCCGGCCGTTGCCGGCACGGTGCTTGCTTTCGTAAAACTCCAGTACTGACGCCGACAACCGACCGGACATCCCGCCGCCCACCATGGCCACGCACGCCGCAACCCGAAACATCAGCGGTCTCGCGCGCGCCCTGGCGCAGCACGGCGTCATGTCCGAGTACGAGGCAGAGCAGTTGCAGACGCAGGCGCAGACAACGGGCGCTTCCTTCGTCGAGACCGTTCTCCAGGGCAAGCGGTTGACCGCGGGCCAGCTCGCGGTGTTCGCCTCGCGCACCTTTGGCAACCCGCTGCTGGACCTCGCGAGCTTCGATCTCGACCAAATCCAGAAGGACCTGGTCGACCTCAAGATGGCGCAGTCGCGCCGCGTACTCCCGCTCTACAAGCGCAACAACAAGCTGTTCGTCGCGATCTCCGATCCGGCCAACCTGCAGGTCTTGGACGAAGTCCGGTTCAAGACCAACCTTGTGCCCGAGCCCATCGTGGTCGAGGACGACAAGCTCGTCGCCGCCATCGCCAAGCTCGCCGAGGCCAGCGGCGCGAACTTCAAGGACCAGAGCAACCTCGAGGACATGGAAGTCGGCCTCGACGACGACTCCAGCCCGCAATCGTTCGCCGACGAAGATTCGTCCGACATCGACGACGCTCCCGTCGTCAAGTACATCCAGAAACTGCTGCTCGACGGAATCAGCCAGGGCGCCTCCGACATCCACTTCGAGCCGTACGAAAAATTCTTCCGCGTCCGCTATCGCATCGACGGCATATTGAGCGAGGTCGCGCAACCGCCGCTGGCCATCAAGGACAAGGTCGCTTCGCGGATCAAGGTCATCAGCCGCCTCGACATCTCGGAAAAGCGGGTGCCGCAGGACGGGCGCATGAAACTGGTGCTGAGCAAGACCCGCGCGATCGACTTCCGCGTGTCGACGCTGCCCACGTTGTATGGCGAAAAGATCGTGATGCGGATCCTCGATTCGGCAGGGGTCAAGCTCGGCATCGAGGCGCTCGGCTACGAACCCGAGCAGCAGGCGAGCCTGTTGCACGCCATCGGCCGGCCGTACGGAATGATCCTGGTCACCGGGCCCACGGGCAGCGGCAAGACCGTGTCGCTGTACACGTGCCTCAATATCCTGAACCAGCCGGGCGTCAACATCTCGACGGCGGAAGATCCGGCGGAAATCCAGCTGGCCGGCGTCAACCAGGTCAACGTCAATGACAAGGCCGGCCTCACATTCGCGGTCGCGCTGAAGTCGTTCCTGCGGCAGGATCCGGACATCATCATGGTCGGCGAAATCCGCGACCTCGAAACCGCCGACATCGCGATCAAGGCCGCACAAACGGGCCACCTCGTGATGTCGACGCTGCACACCAACGACGCGCCGACGACGCTCACGCGCATGCTGAACATGGGTGTCGCGCCGTTCAACATCGCCTCGTCCGTGATCCTGATCACGGCGCAGCGCCTCGGCCGCAAGCTCTGCTCCAATTGCAAGAAGCCCGAGGACATCCCGCCCGAGGCCCTCCAGCAGGCCGGCTTCCGCGACGACGACCTGGATGGCTCGTGGCAGCCGTATGGCCCCGTCGGTTGCGACCAGTGCAAGGGCACCGGCTACAAGGGCCGCGTGGGCATCTACCAGGTCATGCCGGTCACCGACGAGCTGCGCCAGATCATCATGCGCGCCGGCAACGCGATCGAGATCGCCGACCAGGCGCGCAAGGAAGGCGTAAGGGATCTTCGCCAGTCCGGCTTGCTCAAGGTCAAGGCCGGCATCACTTCGCTCGAGGAAATAGAAGCGATCACCAACGAGTGACGGGGCAACCCGGCACGCGAGGACAACCATGGCTACCGCAACCGCAGCAACACGCCGCGACGTAAAAGAGTTCACCTACCTCTGGGAGGGCATCGACCGCAACAACCGCCAGGTCCGCGGCGAGTCGCGTGCAGCCTCCGAAACCGTCGTCACCACCAACCTGCGGCGCCAGGGCGTGCGCATCGTCAAGATCAAGCGCCAGACATTTCGTGGCGGCAGCGGCGTCAACGAAAAAGACATCACGTTCTTCACGCGCCAGCTGGCCACGATGCTGAAGGCCGGCGTACCGTTGCTGCAATCGTTCGAAATCATCGCGCGAGGCCACAGCAACCCAAGGTTCTCGCGGCTGATGATGGACATCAAGAGCAAGATCGAAACCGGATCGTCGATGTCGCAGGCGTTTCGCGAACACCCGAAGTACTTCGATGCGCTGTACTGCAACCTGGTCCAGGCCGGCGAAACGTCCGGCATGATCGACGCCATCCTCGACCGCATCGCGACCTACAAGGAAAAGATCCTCGCGATCAAGAGCAAGATCAAGTCCGCCCTGTTCTACCCCATTTCCGTCGTCACGGTGGCCATCATCGTCGTCTGGGTCATCATGGTGTGGGTGGTCCCGTCGTTCAAGAAGGTATTCGCCAACTTCGGTGCCGACCTGCCGGCGCCGACGCTGATCGTGATGGCCATCTCGGAATTCACAGTCAAATGGTGGTGGCTTGGGGCCGTCGTCCTGGCCGGCGCGTTCTTCGGCTTCACGTACATGCTGAAGCGCTCCGCGACATTCCGCTTAGGCTTCGACCGCGTGATCCTCAAGTTTCCCATCATCGGCGGCATCCTGCAAAAGGCGACGATCGCGCGCTGGACGCGCACGCTGCAGACGATGTTCGCCGCGGGCGTTCCGCTCGTCGAATCACTGGACGCCGTGGCCGGCGCTTCCGGCAACGCGCTGTACGCCGCGGGCACCAAGCGGATCCAGACCGAAGTCAGCACCGGTACCAGCCTGACCAACGCCATGGGCAACACCAATCTGTTCCCGACGATGGTGCTGCAGATGACCCAGATCGGCGAGGAGTCGGGGTCGCTCGACAACATGCTGGGCAAGATCGCCGATTACTTCGAACGCGAAGTGGATGATGCCGTGGCGGCACTGTCCAGCCTGCTCGAGCCGGTGATCATCGTGTTCCTGGGCGTGGTGATCGGCGGCCTGGTCATTGCGATGTACCTGCCGATCTTCAAGCTCGGCGCCGTGATCTGACGCGAGAAACCGTGCACGGATGACGTCCCTCTTCCTGGATCCGGTCGCGGCGCCGATCATCGCCGCCGTCATCGGACTGTGCGTCGGCAGCTTTCTCAACGTCGTCATCCACCGCTTGCCGCGGATGCTCGAACGTGGCTGGCAGGGCGAATGCGCCGAACTGCGCGGCGAAGCGCCTGCGGAACTGCCGCGCTACAACCTCATGGTGCCGCGCTCCAAGTGTCCGGGGTGCGGGCACGGCATCACCGCGCTGGAGAACATTCCCGTCGTGTCCTGGCTCGCGCTTCGCGGAAAATGCAGCGCGTGCAGCGTGCCGATCTCGGCGCGGTATCCGCTGGTGGAAATCCTGGGCGGCGCGCTGGCCGCCTGCGCGATCCTGCGCTTCGGACCCAACTGGCAAGGCGTGGCCGCGTGCGGATTCCTGTGGGCGCTGCTGGCACTCACCTTCATCGATTTCGACACGCAACTGCTGCCCGATGACATCACGCTGCCGCTCCTGTGGGCCGGACTGGCGGTCAACACCGTTGGCCTGTTCGTGCCGCTGCGCGAAGCCGTCATTGGCGCCATTGCCGGCTACCTCTCGTTGTGGACCGTCTACTGGCTGTTCAAGCTGATCCGCGGCAAGGAGGGCATGGGCCACGGCGACTTCAAGCTGCTGGCGGCACTCGGCGCGTGGATGGGCTGGCAGGTACTGCCGCTCATCATCCTGATGTCGTCCGTCGTGGGTGCGGTGATCGGCATCACGCTGGTGGTCTTCCGTGGCCGCGACCACAACATTCCGCTGGCCTTCGGCCCGTACCTGGCCATCGCCGGCGCGATCACCCTCTTCTTCGGCCCCACGCTGATGCGAACCTTCCTGCCAGGATGAGTCTCCCGCTGGTCATCGGGCTCACCGGCGGCATCGGCAGCGGAAAGTCCGAAGTGGCCCGCGCGTTCGCCGTGCGTGGCGTCGAGTGCGTGGACGCCGATCGCGCCGCGCATGCAGTGAGCGCCGGCGGCACCGCCGGGTTCGATGCCGTGGTGGCCGAATTCGGTGACGAGGCCGTAGGCGACGATGGCGAACTCGACCGTGCTTGGCTCCGCCACCGCGTCTTCGCCGACGCCGCCGCCCGCGGGCGCCTCGAGGCTCTGCTGCATCCGCTGATTCACGACTACCTGCTCCATGCCATGGCCGAATGGCGTGGCGCCTACGGGTTGCTGAGCGTGCCGCTGCTGCTGGAACGAGGCGGGCTGCTGTCGCGCGTCGCGCGCGTCCTGGTCGTCGATTGTCCGGAGGATGAACAAGTGCGGCGGGTGGTCGAGCGCAGCGGCTTGCAGCCCGAGGATGTGCGCGCGGTCATGGCCACGCAGATGGCGCGCGCGGCACGGTTGGCGCGGGCCGACGACATCATCGACAACAGTGGTACCAAGGCCGACCTGGCGCCCCAGGTGGCGCGCCTGGATGCGCTGTACCGGGAAATTGCGGGACGAAAGCGCACCGGCGCGCCGGCCGGTGCTTGAACCCGCACCGCGTTGCCCGCAGAATGCGCCAGTGAATCCCCATTTCGCGTCGAAGCCTCGCTCTGCAGCGAATCCCGGTTAGTCATCTTCCCAAGTGATCCGCTACGAACATCCGCTGAACGAACGCGTCCGCACCTTGATGCGGCTGGAGGATCTGTTTGCGCGCGTCGGCTATTTCGCGTCGCAGGATGCCGCGCCCGATCATCATTCCGCGCTGCTCGCGTTGTTCGAGATCACCGACGTCGCCGCGCGCGCCGACCTTAAGACCGATATCCTGCAGGAGCTGGAGCGCCAGAAGCAGGTGCTCGCACCACTGAAGCACAATCCGCAGATCGAACAGGGCGCGCTGGAGGAACTGCTGGCGCAGATCGACCATGTGAACGCGCAAATGCTCGCACAGGCCGGCCGTCTCGGCGCGCACCTGCGCGACAACGAGTGGCTGATGGCGATCAAGCAGCGCACCGCCATTCCCGGTGGCGTCTGCGAATTCGACCTGCCTGCCTATCATTGGTGGCTGAATCAGGACCCCGGCCCCCGACGCAACGACCTGGCCGGCTGGATCGAACCCTTCGCGCCGATTCGCGCAGGCTCCGCCATCGTGCTGAAGCTGTTGCGCGACAACGGCCGCGAAAGCCGGCACACGGCCTATCGCGGCGTCTTCCAGCTGATGCTGACCACGACCAAGGTCGCGCAGTTGCTGCGCCTCACCGTCGGTCACGACCTGTCATGCGTGCCGGAAATCAGCGCCAATAAATACGCGCTGAATATCCGCTTTCTCGGCGTGACCGGCATGGACCGCGGCGCCGTGTTTGACCAGGACGTCGAATTCGACTTGATGTTTTGCAATCTTTGATTGCCGCGAGCAATGGCCTGCGCAAACGCAATGGACTGAGGACTGATTCATGCTCGGCAGCATACTGAAGGACCTGATTCGCGGAAGTGCCGCGACAACGGCGCCGCAAACCAGCGCACGGCGCGTGCTCAACGTCGGCGGCGGCGCCGAAACCATCTCCATTCCGCCCCATTACAACGGCTGGGCGCAGGTTCGGCTCGACATCGACCGGCGCGAGAAACCGGACGTCGTTTGCGATGCGCGGAACCTGGCGTCATTGCCCGCGGGGCAGTTTGACGCTGTCTACTGTTCGCACAATCTCGAGCACTACTATCCGCACGAAGTCACCCGCGTGCTGTCCGGATTCCTGCACGTGCTCAAGGCGGATGGGTTCACGGAGATCAAGTGTCCGGACATCATGTCCGTGCTGAAACACGTTGCACAATCCGGCATGGATTTAGGCGACGTGCTCTACCAGTCTGCGGCCGGTCCCATCACCGCGCACGATGTTGTCTATGGATACGGCAAGGAAATCGAGCTTTCGGGCCAGGACTTCTACGCCCACAAGACCGGATTCACCGCCAAGTCACTGCGCAGCGCGCTGCAACGCGCGGGCTTTCCGGCAATTTTCCTGTTCGAAACGCCGGAAACCTTCGAAGTGCGAGCGCTGGCGTTTCGTGTGCAGCCCAACGCGGAACAGCGGCGCGTGCTGAACCTCGCGTAGTCTTAGCGATCATTTGCCTTCCGGACCACCAGATCAACTGCACAACTGCGATGGATAAGCCGCGCACCGTCGCATGTCCGCGATGCGGCGCTCCCGTCGAATGGAACGCCGCGTCGAAATGGCGGCCGTTCTGTTCGGAGCGTTGCCGGACGATAGACCAGGGCGCGTGGGCGAGCGAGTCGTATCGTGTCGCCGCCGTCGATCCGCCCGATGATTTCGAAGCCGTGCCGCCTCCGGAAGACAGCTAACCGGACGCAGCCCACGCTGCGCGGCGCAGTGCCACGCCTTGCGCGCCATGCGCGACGGCAGTCTCGAGATCGTCGCTGTCGAGTCCGCCCAACGCGTATACCGGTACGCGTGTACCGGCGATCGCCGCCGCAAAGCCGTGCCATCCAAGCGGTAATGCGTGCGGATGCGTGGCCGTAGGCGCGACGGTGCCCAGTGCAACGAAGTCGAGGTCAAGCTCGCCCGCGCGCGCAATTTGGGCTGCCGTGTGGCACGATGCGGCCGCCATCATGTCCGAGGGCCGCGCAGTGGCCTGCGACAATATCGCCGACGTCCAATGGACGCCGTCGGCACCGAGCCTTCGCGCATCGTCGACGGACCCGTTCAGCAGTACCCGGCCACCGAAGCGATGTGCGAGCGGAAGGAGACGCCGTGCAAATGCGTCCACGCGTGCAGCCGGCCATTCCTTTTCGCGCAGTTGAATGAGCCTCAGGCCACGCGCCAGCGCAAGTTCAGCACGCGCGAGAAACGCATCCTCGCCCACATCGCCCGCCAGCGTGATGCCGTAGACCGCGGGCAGCGCGAGCGCCGCGAGGATCCGCGTGTTGGCCGGCAGCAGCGGTGCGACCGTGTACTTGCCGGGCGACTGCCACGCGAAGTCCTGGCCATCGTGCCCGACCAGCTCACCCTCCCACGCAAACACGCGAAAGAAATGCAGTTCGACGTGCGCATGCGGATAGACGAATTCCTGGACGAGCCACGGTGAGGCGCGGCGGACCGTGATGCCCAGCTCCTCGCGCAACTCGCGCACGAGCGCATCATGCGGCGATTCGCCGGACTCCAGCTTGCCGCCGGGGAATTCCCAGTAGCCCGCGTAGGCCTTGCCGGCCGGACGTTGCGCCAGCAGGACCGATCCGTCGCCGCGCAGCAGCACGGCGGCCGCCACCCGGACGACACGCGCCGGGACGACGCTCAACGCCTGGCCGGCAGCGAGTGTTCGCCGGCGTAGTTCTTCGCAAATTGCCAGGCAACACGGCCACTGCGCGAGCCGCGCGCCAGTGCCCACTGCAGCGCTTCCTGTGTCCGCGCATGTGCGTCGCGCGCAGTGGACGGTGCACGCACGCCGAAGTGCGCGAGCCAGCTCGCGACCGCCGCGAGATAGTCGTCCTGGCCGAACGGATAAAACGAAATCCACAACCCGAACCGCTCCGACAACGAAATTTTCTCCTCGACCGATTCGCCGGGATGGACTTCTTCGCCGATGTGCTTGGTCTCCAGGTTCTCGCTGAAGTACTCGGGCAGCATGTGGCGGCGGTTCGATGTCGCGTAGATGAGCAGGTTGGTGGCGCCGCCCGCGATGGAACCATCCAGCATCACTTTCAGCGCGCGGTAGCCCGACTCACCCGCATCGAACGTCAGGTCGTCGCAGAACACGATGAAGCGCTCCGGGCGGCCGGCAACGCGGTCGGCGATGTCGGGCAGATCGGTCAGGTCTCCTTTTTCCACTTCGATGAGGCGCAGGCCGCGCGCCGCATACTTGGCGAGCATCGCCTTGACCAACGACGACTTGCCGGTGCCACGCGAACCGGTCAGCAATACGTTGTTGGCAGGGAGCCCGGACACGAAATGCTTCGTGTTGCGGTCGATGGCGCGCTTCTGTTCGGTGACTGCAACGAGGTCGTCGAGCCGGATGGCATGCGGATGGGCGATGGATTGAAGATAGCCGCGGCCGCCCTGCTTGCGCCAGCGCGCGGCGGTGACCTTCTTCCAGTCCGGGTCCGGTGTGGCCGGTGGCAACATCGCCTCGACGCGCCCCAGCACGCTTTCCGCGCGCGCGATCAGTGCGGAAATGGGGTCAGACCCCATTACGGAAATTGCGGAAATGGGGTCTGACCCCTTTTTCACATTTGCCATTTCAGGATCGGTAGTCCGCGTTGATCGAGACGTACTCGTGCGAGAAATCGCAGGTCCAGACCGTGGCGGCTGCCTTGCCTCGACCCAGGTCCACGCGCACGCCGATCTCCTCCTGCTTCAGGACGCGCTGGCCGTCTTCCTCGCGGTAGCTCGCGGCCCGGCCACCATTGTCGACAACGAGCACGTCGTCCAGCCAGAACGACACGCCCGCGGGGTCAGTATCGTCGGCCGCCGTATTGCCGATGGCGCAAACGATGCGCCCGAGGTTGGGGTCGGAGGCGAAGAACGCCGTCTTGACCAGCGGAGAATGCGCGATGCCGAACGCGACGCGCTTGCATTCATCCACCGACTTGCCGCCTTCGACGCGGATGGCGATGAACTTGGTCGCGCCTTCGCCGTCGCGCACGATGGCCTGCGCCAACGTGACCGCAACCGCCTCGATCGCCGCGCGAATGGGGATCAACCTCGGGTCGCTTGCGGCAACGATCGGCGCCAATGCGGCCTTGCCCGTCGCCGCGATCACGAAGCTGTCGTTGGTGGAGGTGTCGCCATCGATCGTCGCGCCATTGAACGACACGTCGGCGACTTCGCGCGCGATCTGACCGAGCAACGCCGCCGCAATGGGCGCGTCGGTGGCCATGAACGACAGCATCGTCGCCATGTCGGGATGAATCATCCCCGCACCCTTGGCGATGCCGGTGACGATCACCGCGACGCCGCCGACATCGACGCGCCGCGACGCGCCCTTGGGGACGGTGTCGGTGGTCATGATCGCCTTGGCGGCCGCAAACCAACCATCCGCGCGCGCCGCGGTTCGCGCGGCCGGCAATCCCTGGATGACTTTCTCCACGGGCAGCGGTTCCATGATCACCCCCGTGGAAAAGGGCAGCACTTCTTCCGGCGCGCAGTCCAGCAGCTGTGCAACCGCAATGCACTCCGCGCGCGCATCGGCCAATCCGCGCGCGCCGGTACCGGCATTGGCGTTACCTGCGTTGACGATCAGAGCGCGGAAGTCGCTGCCCGTCGCGTGCTGCCGCGCAAGGTGGTCGCGCGAAACGATGACCGGAGCGGCGCAGAAGCGGTTACGGGTGAAGACGCCGGCAGCGACGGTGCCGCGTTCGCACAGGACGAGCAGGACGTCGTCGCGTTCCCACTTCTTGATCTTCGCCGCCGTCGTGCCGAGCATCACACCCGGCACGGGGAGCAGCGAGTCGGCGGTGGGCGGCGTGTAGTTGACGGGCATGGGCGGGGTCGTGCCGCCGTTTAAGCGTCAGATGCGGCCGTGGCAGTGCTTGTATTTCTTGCCGGAGCCACACGGACAAAGGTCGTTGCGACCGACTTTTTCTCCCGCGCGGGTGAACGGCGGCGGCGCGAGGGCGACGTCGCCCTCGGCTGAAGTGTCCGCGAGCGCCTCGTCGTAGCCGGCGTGCTGGTACTTCACATTGGAGACGGTCTCCGCTTCCTCAACGGCCTGGACGTCCTGTTCGGAGCGCACGGTGACGGTCAGCACCACCTTCACCACGTCCTGCTTGATCCGGTCCAGCATGTCGGAGAAGAGTTCAAACGCCTCGCGCTTGTACTCCTGCTTGGGATTCTTCTGCGCATAGCCGCGCAGATGAATGCCCTGGCGCAAATGGTCGAGCGCGGCCAGGTGATCGCGCCAGTGATGGTCCAGCGTCTGCAGCATCAGGCTGCGTTCGAACTGGCGCATCAGTTCCGGACCCACCTGAGCTTCGCGCGCGCGCCACGAGGCTTCGGCCAGTTCGACGATCCGTTCGCGCATCACCTCGTCGGTAAGCTCTGAATCGGACTTCATCCATTCCGCGACCGGCGCGTTGATCTGGTATTCGGCCGCCAAGACACTGGTGAGCGCCGGCACGTCCCATTGCTCTTCGACCGACTCCGGCGGCACGTGCAGCTTGGTCGTATCCTCCACCTGGCCGCGCACCATGTTGCGGACGGTGTCGGCGACGTCGTCGCCTTCGAGCAACTCGTTGCGCTGCTGGTAGATCACGCGGCGCTGGTCGTTGGCGACGTCGTCGTACTCCAGCAGCTGCTTGCGGATATCGAAGTTGCGCGACTCGACGCGGTTCTGCGCCTTGGCGATCGAGCGGTTGACGATCGGATGCTCGATGGGTTCGCCATCAGGCATCTTCAATTTCTGCATGATCGTGCCGAGACGCTCGCCGCCGAAGATGCGCAGCAGCGGATCCTCGAGCGACAGGTAGAAGCGCGAGCTGCCGGGGTCGCCCTGCCGTCCGGCGCGTCCGCGCAGCTGGTTGTCGATACGGCGCGACTCGTGGCGCTCGGTGCCGACGATATGCAGGCCACCCGCCTTGACCACGGCGTTATGGCGAACCTGCCAGTCAGCGCGCATCTTGTCGATCGCGCGTTCCTTTTCCTCGGCGGGCACTGACTCGTCGTCGCGCAGCCTGAGGATCAGCGGCTCCAGCGTGCCGCCCAGCACGATATCCGTGCCGCGTCCGGCCATGTTGGTGGCGATGGTGATGGCGCCGGTGGTGCCGGCCTGCGCGATGATCTCGGCCTCGCGTGCGTGCTGCTTGGCATTCAGCACCTGGTGCGGCAGCTTTTCCTTGTCCAGGAAACCCGACAGCAACTCCGAGTTTTCGATCGACGTGGTGCCGACCAGCACCGGCTGGCCCCGCGTGTGGCAATCCTTGATGTCGGCCGTGATGGCGTCGACTTTTTCCTGGAATGTGCGGAAGACAAGGTCGTTCTCGTCCTTGCGGACCATGGCCTGGTGCGTGGGGATGACCACGGTTTCCAGGTGATAGATCTGCTGGAACTCGAAGGCTTCGGTGTCGGCGGTGCCGGTCATGCCGGCCAGCTTGCCGTACATGCGGAAGTAATTCTGGAAAGTGATCGACGCCAGCGTCTGGTTCTCGCGCTGGATGTTCACACCTTCCTTCGCCTCCACCGCCTGGTGCAGGCCATCGGACCAGCGGCGACCGGACATCAGTCGGCCCGTGAACTCGTCGACGATGATCACTTCGCCGTTCTGGACGACGTAATTCTGGTCGCGGTGGAACAGCGCGTGCGCGCGCAGCGCGGCATACAGGTGATGCACGAGCGAGATGTTGTGCGCGTCGTAGAGGCTGGAGCCCGCCGGGATCAGGCCGGCCTGGGAGAGGATGCCTTCGGTGTTTTCGTGGCCGGCCTCGGAGAGCAGTACCGTGTGCGCTTTTTCGTCGACCCAGAAGTCGCCCGCCCCGTTCTCCACTTTCTGGCGTGTGAGCTTGGGCACCAGCTCGTTGAGCCGGTAGTACATGTCGATGTTGTCGTCGGCCTGCCCCGAGATGATCAGCGGCGTACGTGCCTCGTCGATGAGGATGGAGTCCACTTCGTCGACGATCGCGTAGTTGAGTCCGCGCTGCACGCGCTCCGACGGCGCGAACACCATGTTGTCGCGCAGGTAGTCGAAGCCGAATTCGTTGTTGGTGCCGTAGGTGATGTCGGCGTTGTACGCAACCTGCTTGTCGGCGTGGTTCATCTGCGACAAATTGACGCCGACCGTCAGGCCCAGGAACTTGTAGATGCGCCCCATCCAGTCGGCGTCGCGCTGCGCCAGGTAGTCGTTCACCGTGACGATGTGCACGCCCTTGCCCGCCAACGCATTCAGGTAGGCCGGCAGCGTGCCCGCCAGCGTCTTGCCTTCGCCGGTACGCATTTCGGCGATCTTGCCGTTGTGCATCGCCATGCCGCCGATGAGCTGCACGTCGAAAGGGCGCATCTGCAACGCCCGCTTGCCGGCTTCGCGAACCAGTGCGAAGGCCTCGGGCAGTACGTCGTCCAGCGTGGCGCCCCCGGCGACGCGCTCCTTCAACTCCGCCGACCTGGCCCGCATGGCGTCGTCGCTCAGCGCCACCATCGCGGGCTCGAGCGCATTGATCTCGAGCACGACCTGGCCGTATTGCTTGAGCAGGCGCTCGTTACGGCTGCCGAAGATGCGGGTGAGGATGTTGGAAATCATGGGGAGGAATGGGAGACCGGCACAAAGGAGACATGTATCGCCGGAAGGGACAAATAACAAGGGGTGAGAACTGCCTCACCCCTCATGTCGACTCGTTTGCCAAACGCCCGATTCCAGGATTCAGGGGCGTTCAGCCAGGTGCCTGCAGGAAACGCGCCGGATTCTGCGGTGTGCCGTTCAGGCGCACCTCGAAATGCAGGTGGGGACCCGTGGACCGGCCGGTGGTGCCCACCGCGGCGACTCGTTGTCCGGCAACGACCAGGTCGCCTTCTTTGACCAACAGGACAGACGCATGCGCATAGCGCGAAATCAGTCCGTTTCCGTGATCGATTTCGACCATTTTACCATACTGCGCATGCCACTCGGCGAAGATCACCTTGCCGCTGGCCGCGGCGACGATCGGCGTGCCGGACTCGGCCGGAAAGTCGATGCCTTCGTGCATCGATTGCTGGCCGGTGAAGGGGTCGATGCGGTAGCCGAAGTTCGACGAGTACCAGCCATCGACGATTGGATATTTGGTCGGCAGGAACTTGCGGTTGGCCGAATCGGCAACGAGCAGCGCCTCAAGCACGGACATCTGGTCCGAACGCTCATCCACTTGCCGCGCCAGCTTTTCCACCAGGTCGGAGAACTCCGCCACCGACATGTCACGCGACGGCAGCGATGACACCGCGCCGCCGCGTCCCGGGGCGGCACCCGCCGGCAGCGTCGGCAATTCCTGAGGCTTGAGTCCCGCCGTCTTGGCCAGACGTTCACCGAGACCGTCCAGGCGCATCACGCGGGCCTGCAGTTCGCCGACTTTCAGCGCCATGGCGTTCAGGTGACCCTGGACGCGTTCGCTTGCCTTTGCCGCTTCCTCGCGCTGGTCGGCAAGAACGAAGGCCTGGAGCAGCGGATGCTGGACGGCCGCCGCCCATTTCAACGTGACGAAATTGAACATGAACGTGAAGACGAGAAACAGCACCAGCAGCGTCGCCGCGCCGGCGGACCAGTGGCGCCAGTCCAGCGTTAGAGTGCGCGCGCGCGCAGTGGCACCGGAAACCAGAATGATGTTCAATCGCGTAACCTCCACCGTTGCGTCGCGCGCATCGCGCGGGAACGGCGCCTTTGCTTTCCTGCCGCACCAGAAACCTGGCCATGTCCAAACCGCGTTCCCTGCAGCCCTTCCGCGACGTCCTGGCCGCGGATGCGACGCTGGCTGCATGGCGCTCCCGAGCGCTGGCGGAGGCGAAACTGACCGCCACCGTGCGCCGGCATCTTCCACGCGCGATCGCCGACCGCGTGCACGTTGCCGAAGCGACCGAACCCATCCTGACGCTTGGCACCCGCACCGGGACCATCGCGGCGGTGGTGCGCCAGCGATTGCCGGACATCCTCGGGGGGCTTTTGCGGGAAGGGTGTAACTTTACTGAAATACGGGTGCGGGTGCAAGTCCGGGCGGACCCGCCCCCATTACAGAAAATCATTAAAAATCAACGGCAAAGCGTGGATCCGGCGCCGTTGAATCGGCTTGCGGAAACGCTGGCCGACGGGCCGCTCAAAGTTGCGCTGCGGCGGCTGGCCCGGCGGATCTGAAAACAGGGTCAGACCCCATTACAAGCTTCCCAGGACGTTTGCCAGTTGTCGGCATCGGTGCCTGTAATGGGGTCTGACCCCTTTTTTCAGGCCTAGGCCATCAGCAGCAAGCGCTCGAACAGGTAGAAGACCATCACGCCGGCCAGCAGGAAGATGGTGTATTTGACGACCTGCCCGATGAAGCGCAGGTAACGGCGGTCTTTCTTGAACAGGTAGAGCACGGCCGCCACCACGATGGTGGCCAGCGCCAGGAACAGCAGGAAACGGACGAGGATCACGCGGCCTGGAAGGCCCAGTCCTGGAATGCGGTGGGCACGGTGGCCTCGTCGCTGAACGTGACCAGCTCGAACGCGTCGGGACGCGCCAGCAGCGCCCGCGCCAGCTGGTTGTTCATCCCATGTCCGGACTTGTAGGCGGTGTACTGTCCGATCAGCGGGTGTCCCAGCAGGTAGATGTCGCCGATGGCGTCCAGCACCTTGTGCCGCACGAACTCGTTGTCGTAGCGCAGGCCCTCGCTGTTCAGCACCTTGAACTCGTCCAGCACGACGGCGTTTTGCAGGCTGCCGCCCAGCCCCAGGCCCGCCGCGCGCATGGCCTCCACGTCCTGCATGAAGCCGAACGTCCGCGCGCGCGCAACTTCCTTGGCATACGAATTCTTGGCGAAGTCCACGACCACCTGCCGGTTTTCAGAGCCGAACACCGGATGGGGGAAGTCGATGGTGAAGTCCAACTTGAAGCCGTCGAAAGGTTCGAAGCGCGCCCATTTGTCGCCGTCGGCGATTTCCACCGGTGACAGCACACGCAGGTAGCGCTTGTTCGCGGCCTGCTCGACGATGCCGGCCGATTGCAACAGGAAAACGAACGGGCCGGCGCTGCCGTCCATGATCGGAATTTCAGGACCCGACACGTCGACGAACAGGTTGTCGATGCCCACGCCCGCCAATGCAGACATCAGGTGCTCGACGGTAGAGATGCTGGTGCCGCCCGCTTTCAATGTCGACGAAAGACGCGTATCGCCGACGTTCGCGGCCTTGGCCGGGATGGCGACGGGCTGCGCAAGGTCGGCGCGATTGAACACGATTCCCGTGTCCGCGGGTGCCGGACGCAAGCCGAGTTCGACGCGCGCGCCGGTGTGCAGGCCGACGCCGGTGGTCTTGATCGGAGCTTTCAGCGTGCGTTGTTTGAGCATCGCGTGGCGGGGTGGCAATGGACCTTTCGAATTTCGTGCCGAGTTTCTTGCTTCAGCGCGAATATCGCGGCCGTTCAAGGGGTTAGCCATTGATTATATCACCGTGAGAGGAATGGCGAGCCATCGACGACGGCCGGCCGCAGCGAAGCCTTCGCCTCGCTGCGTTCCTGTCTGACCTCATCACACCGCCCCGGTTCAGTCGGCCTGCTTGCGCAGGAATGCCGGCACGTCCGCTGCATCGAACGACGGTCCGCTGCTGACGCTGGGTGTGCGACCCTTGCGCATGACCGCCGGCTGCTCGAGACGGTCGTAGTCGATCGTTTCACCCAAATTGGCACCCATATTGGCGCCAAGGTTGCCGACCGCGGATCCCCCCAGCTGGATGCCCAGGCCATCGGTGCCGGTCCGCGCGACGACCTCGTTGTTGACGACCATCTGCGGCGGGCGCTTGGCCACCGCGGCGGCGCCACCCAAGCCGGTCGCGATCATCGTGACGCGCAGGTCGGCGCCCATCGCGTCGTCGATCACCGTGCCCACGATCACCATCGCGTCGTCCGCGGTGAATTCCTTGATCGTGTTCATCACCTCGTAGTACTCCTTCATCTTGAGGCCCTGCGACGCCGTGACGTTGACGAGCACGCCGCGCGCGCCGGCCAGGTTGACGTCCTCCAGCAGCGGGCTCTTGACGGCCTGTTCGGCGGCAATGCGGCCGCGACCCTCGCCGGAGGCCGACGCGGAACCCATCATCGCCATGCCGACTTCGCCCATGACCGTGCGCACGTCGGCAAAGTCGACGTTGACCAGGCCCGGATAGTTGATGACTTCCGCGATGCCGGACACGGCGCCGAACAGCACGTCGTTGGCCGCCGCATAGGCATCGAGCAGCGCGACGTCGTCACCCAGCACGTCGATCAGCTTGTCGTTCGGGATGATGATGAGCGAATCCACTTTCTTCTGCAGCTCCTCGATTCCGGCCGATGCAACCTTCTGGCGCTTGCCCTCGAACCGGAACGGCCGCGTGACCACCGCGACCGTCAGGATGCCGAGGCTCTTGGCGATGTCGGCGATGACCGGTGCTGCGCCGGTGCCGGTTCCGCCGCCCATGCCGGCGGTGATGAACAGCATGTCGGCACCAGTGATCAACTCGGCGATGCGGTCGCGGTCTTCCATCGCCGCGTCGCGGCCGATTTCCGGCTTCGCCCCTGCGCCAAGTCCGCGCGTCAGCGTCGATCCCAGTTGCAGTTGCGTGCGCGCCGTCGAGCGCTTGAGCGCCTGCGCGTCGGTGTTGGCGCAGATGAACTCCACGCCCGCGATGCCGCGCTCGATCATATGCTCGACCGCATTGCCGCCGCAGCCGCCCACGCCGATGACCTTGATGATCGCGCCGTCCTGCGGTGCCTGGTCGATGATTTCAAACATGGTGTGCTCCTTTTTTCCTGTCAATGCTGCAAAAGTTAACCAAGATGCGAACTGTTTTTCCGATGCCGCTCATTTCCGCTCGTTTTCGCTTTTTACTTTCGATCATTCTCAAAAATTGGCCTTGAACCAGAGCTTCATCCGTTCGGCGACGCCGCCGATGCCGGCCACCTGGGCGCGCGCCATCTCGCCGCGCAGGAATTGGTCGCGTCCTTCCAGCAACAGGCCGACCGCGGTCGCGTAGCGCGGGCTGCGCACGACGTCGGCGAGACCGCCCATGTACAGCGGCGTCCCGATGCGCACGGGCATGTGGAACACTTCCTCGCCCAATTCGGTGATGCCCTGCAATTGCGCCGTGCCTCCGGTGATCACGACGCCGGACGAGATCATTTCCTCGAAGCCGCTGCGCCGCACTTCCGATTGCACGAACTGGAACAATTCCTCGATGCGCGGTTCGATGACCTCGGCCAGCATCGGGCGCGACAACTTGCGCGGGCCGCGCTCGCCGACACCCGGCACCTCGATGATGTCGTTGGCGTCGGCCAGCTGGCGCAGCGCGCAGCCGTAGCGGATCTTCAGCTCGTCGGCTTCCTTGGTCGGCGTGCGCAGCGTCATCGCGATGTCGTTGGTCACCTGGTCGCCGGCAATCGGGATCACCGCCGTGTGGCGTATCGCGCCGCCGGCATAGACCGCGATGTCCGACGTGCCGCCGCCGATGTCGATCAGGCACACGCCCAGCTCCCGCTCGTCCTCGGACAGCACGGCGCGCGCCGAGGCGAGCGGCTGCAGCACGACATCCAGCACTTCCAGTCCGCAGCGGCGGATGCACTTGGTGACGTTCTCGACCGCGGAGACCGCTCCGGTGACGATGTGCACATCCACTTCGAGGCGCACGCCGCTCATTCCCAGCGGTTCGCGCACGTCTTCCTGGCCGTCGATCGTGAAGCTCTGCGGCACGATGTGCAGGATCTGCTGGTCGTTGGGAATCGGGATGGCCTTGGCCGTTTCCACCACGCGGTCGATGTCCGCCTGCGTGACTTCCTTCTCCTTGATGGCGACCATGCCGTGCGACGTGTAGCACTTGATATGGCTGCCGGCGATGCCGGTGTAGACCGACTTGATCTGGCAGTCCGCCATCAGCTCGGCGTCCTCGAGCACGCGCTGGATCGACGCCATCGTGGCCTCGATGTTGACCACCACGCCTTTCTTGAGGCCGCGCGATGGCTGCGTGCCCATGCCGATCACGTTGAGCTCGCCTTCCGCGGTGACCACCGCGACGATCGCGACGATCTTCGACGTCCCGATGTCGAGACCCACCACCAGATTCTTGCTGTCCTTCACCATACGATGTCCCTTGGTCTCACTTATGCGGCGGGCTTGCTTTGTTTTTCCCGGAACTGCGGCACGCGCGCGGCGAAGCCGTTCCGGTAACGCAAATCAACGTAGTCCACGCGCGTGCCCGCGCGCGCCAGCGAGCCCAGCGTGCGCGGTTGCGCCGCCACGAAGCGCGCCAGCCGCGCATCCGGTTCGTCGCGCCCCAATTCGACGGTCAGCGGACCCGGCGTGCCGGTGGCCTGTATCTGCCAGCTGCCGCGCGGCGACAGCCGCAGCGTGCGGATGGCCAGGGCGAGCGGTTCCAGGCGCGCGGACCACGCGCGGAATTGATGGGTCATTTCCGCCGCCCGTCCGTCCTGCCCGTCGAACTGCGGCAGTGCGTCCTTCGACGAGGCGACAAAGACTTCGCCGAGCGTGTTCACCAGTGCTGCGTCGTTCCAGCGCGCGAAGGGGACGTGTTCCTCCACCTCGATTTCAAGGCGATGCGGCCATTGCCGGCGAAGCGAAACGTTGCGGACCCACGGTACTTGCGCCAAGGCGCGCTGCGCACGGTTCAAGTCCATCGTGAAGAATGTTCCGGACAGCGCCTCGCGCACGACCGATTCGAGATGGGCGTTGCTCGCGCGTTCGAGCTGGTTGGTGACGACGACCTCATGGAAGGCGAAGTACGGCTGGCGCACGGTCCACGCCGTGCCGGCCCAGAGGAATCCGAGCGCGACGACCACGCACAGCGTGGCGGCGAGGGCGTTCATCTGCTTCGCGTCATCCCACATGGGCGGTCCTCAAGATTTCCACGCACAGGTCGGGGAACGACATGCCGGCCTGCTTCGCCGCCATCGGCACCAGGCTGTGCGGCGTCATGCCGGGAGACGTGTTCACTTCGAGAAAGCTGAAGCTGCCGTCGGCACGCAGGATCAAGTCCAGCCGGCCCCAGCCGCTGCAGCCGACGATGTCGAAGGCCGTCATCGCCACGCCGCGAATGGTCTGCTCCACCGCGTCGGGGAGTCCCGCCGGGCAGAAATACTTCGTGTCGTCGGAGTAGTACTTGGCGTGGAAGTCGTAGTTGCCCTGTGGCGCCACGATGCGGATCAGCGGCAGCGCGCGCCCGTTGACGATCGACGCGGTCAGTTCCTCGCCCGCGACGAATTCCTCGACCAGCACCAGGCTGTCGTGTTTCGCCGCTTCGGCATAGGCGAGCGACATCTCGTCGTGGTCGATCTTCGTGACCTTGGTGATGCCCAGTGTCGAACCTTCGCGCGCCGGCTTCACGATCAGCGGCAATCCGAGTTCGGCAACGACGCGCATCCAGTCGGTACGCGCGTCGACCACGCGATATTTCGGCGTGGGGATATCGCTCGCCAGCCAGACCAGCTTGGTGCGCCACTTGTCCATCGCCAGCGCGGACGCCATGACGCCGCTGCCGGTATAGGGAATGCCCAGCGTTTCGAGCGCGCCCTGCACGGTGCCGTCCTCACCGAAGCGACCATGCAACGCGATGAATGCGCGCGCAAAACCGTCACGGCGCAATTCGAAGACGCTGCGCTCGGCCGGATCGAAGGGATGCGCGTCGACGCCCTTCTCGCGCAGTGCCGCCAGCACGCCATTGCCGGACATCAGCGACACTTCACGCTCGGCCGATGGACCGCCCAGCAGCACGGCGACTTTTCCAAAGCCGGTCAATGGACCCCCACGCTTGCGGCCATGAAAACCGAGGCCGCGGCGCTGCCCCCAAGGGGGGCGCAATTCGCGCCTTGGGACGGCCCGGCGGCGCGCATGCTCATGGCTCACCCACGATGCGCACTTCGGGTTCGAGATCGAAACCCGTCCGTGCGCGCACGGTATCGCGCACGAACGCGATCAGCGCCTCGATGTCCGCCGCGCGCGCCTGCCCGCGCGGATTGACGATGAAGTTGGCGTGCTTGTCCGACACGCTCGCGCCGCCGATCGCATGGCCCTTGAGACCGCAGGACTCGATCAAGCGCGCGGCGTGGTCGTGCGGCGGATTGCGGAACACGCTGCCGGCGTTGGGCTGGCCCAGCGGCTGCGAGAGGATCCGCTTGGCCAGCAGCTCGCGTATGCGGTGGCGCGCCGTGTCGACATCGCCTTCCGGAAAGCGGAACCAGCCCGCCGTGAATATCTCATCCACGGCAACGCCATTTGCACGCCGCACACTCCGGTATCCAACTGCATAGTCACCGGGCGTGCGCACATCGAACGTCCCGTCGCGGCGCAGCACTTCGACGCGCACGACATTGCGCCAGGTCTCGCCGCCATAGCATCCGGCATTCATCGCGAGCGCGCCGCCGACGGTGCCCGGTATGCCGGCCAGGAACTCGGCTTCGGCGCAGCCGTGATTGGCGGCGAAGCGGGCGAGCTTCGGGCACGCGAGTCCGGCATCCGCGTAGATCAATGCATCGGCGACGGCCAGCGCGGCACCCGGATTGTGCATGACGATCACCGTGCCGCGGACGCCGCCATCGCGCACCAGCGTGTTGCTGCCGAGGCCGATGACCAGCATCGGTTCGCCCGCAGGCAACTGCGCCACGAAGCGCGCGAGGTCGTCGCGATCGGCGGGAATGTAGAGCCTGTCCGCGGCGCCGCCGGCGCGCCAGCTGGTGTGCCTCGCCAGCGGCGCGTCATGCGCGAGTTTGCCGCGCAGGTCCGTGAAGTGGCGTGGCTCGTTCATCATCATGCCGTCACCAACTGTTGCGGCGTGCCGCCGATCGAACCCGCGCCCATCGTCAGCACGACATCGCCGTCGCGGGCAATGTCTCGCAGCGATGACGGCAGGTCGGCGATGTCCTCGACGAACACCGGCTCGACCCTGCCCGCCACGCGTACCGCGCGGGCGAGCGCGCGACCATCGGCAGCGACGATCGGCGCCTCGCCGGCCGGATAGACCTCGGCCAGCACGACGGCGTCGGCGGTCGAGAGCACGCGCACGAAATCCTCGAACAGGTCGCGCGTTCGGGTGTAGCGATGCGGCTGGAATGCGAGCACCAGGCGGCGACCGGGAAAGCTCGCGCGCACCGCTGCAAGGGTTGCTTCCATCTCGACCGGATGGTGACCATAGTCGTCGATCAGCGTGTAAGTACCACCGCCTTCCAGACGCACTTCGCCAAAGCGCTGGAAGCGGCGGCCCACGCCCTTGAAGTCGGCCAGTGCAGTCGCAATCGCCGCGTCCGCCACGCCGGTTTCGCGGCCGACCGCAATCGCAGCCAGCGCGTTCTGCACGTTGTGCACGCCGGCCAGCGCAAGTTCGACAGGGAGGTCCGCGTGGCCTTTGGAGCGCGCGACGAAGCGCATGCGGCCACCGAAGTTCACGACCGCCGTCGCCTGCAGGTCGGCATCGTCGGCGAGGCCATACGTGACGCGCGGCTTGGTCACGTCCGGCAGGATCTCGCGGACGTTGGCATCGTCGATGCAGACGACCGCGACACCGTAGAACGGCAGCCGCTGCAGGAAGTCGACGAACGCACGCTTCAATTTCGTGAAGTCGTGCTCGTAGGTCTCCATATGGTCGGCATCGATGTTGGTGACCACGGCCAGCACCGGCGACAGGTAGAGGAACGACGCGTCGGACTCGTCGGCTTCGGCCACCAGGAACTCGCCTTTGCCGAGGCGCGCGTTGGCATCCGCGGACAGCAACCTGCCGCCGATGACGAACGTCGGGTCGAGCCCGCCTTCGGCCAGCACCGACGCGATGAGGCTCGTCGTCGTGGTCTTGCCGTGCGTACCCGCCACCGCAATGCCCTGCTTCAGGCGCATCAGTTCGGCCAGCATCAGCGCGCGCGGCACCACCGGCACGCCGCGCTCGCGCGCCGCGACGACTTCCGGATTGTCGGGCGCCACGGCGGTCGACACGACCACGACGTCGGCACTGGCCACGTTGGCGGCCGTGTGACCGATCGCGATCGACGCACCGAGCCGCGCCAGCCGCCGCGTGACCACACTTTCGTTCAGGTCCGAGCCCGTCACCTGGTAGCCCTGCGTGACCAGAACCTCGGCGATGCCGCTCATGCCCGAGCCGCCGATGCCGACGAAGTGCACGCGCTTGACCTTGTGTTTCATTCGGATGTGCCCTTGTGCCTCATCGCGCCGCCAATTCCGCGCACACGGCGGCGACGCGTTCCGCGGCGTCGCGCTTGCCGAGTGCGTGCGCCGCCTGCGCCATCGCGAGCGCGCGCGGCCGGTCGAGCAGGTTCACGATGCCGGCCAGGCGTTCCGCGGTCAGCTGGTCCTGCGGCTCCTTCCATGCGGCGCCCGCATCAACCAGAAACTGCGCGTTGGCGCTTTGCTCGTCGGCTATCGCGCCGGGCAACGGCACCACGATCGCGCCCAGCCCCACCGCCGCCAGTTCGGCGACGGTCAATCCGCCGCCGCGGCAGATCACAAAGTCCGCCCACGCATAACGCGCCGCCATGTCGTCGATGAACGCGACGCATTCGCCATCGACTTGATGCCGCGCATAGGCCTCGCGCAATTGCGCGATCAGCTTTTCGCCGGCCTGGTGGACGATCTGCGGCCGTCCTTGCGGCGTGAGTCGCGCCATGGCCGCGGGCACCAGTTCGTTCAATCCGCGCGCGCCCAGGCTGCCGCCGACAACCAGAATGCGCAGCGGACCGCTGCGACCGGCAAAGCGTTCCGCGGGCGCCGGCAACGTGCAAACGGAGTCACGCAACGGATTGCCGACCCATTCCACGCGCTTGGCGTGCGCGCCTTTCAGCGCCTGCGGAAACCCGAGCAGGATCCGGTCGGCGCCGTAGGCAAGCACGCGCGTGGCCAGTCCTGCCACCGCATTGGCGTCGTGCAACACCAGCGGCTTGCCCGCCGCCGTGCCCATCAGTCCCCCGGGAAACGAGGCGAAGCCACCGAAGCCCAGAACCACATCGGGCTTGCGGCGGCGAATGATCGCGCGCGCGTCGACACACGCGCCGAGCAATGCAAAAGGACCCAGCGCCAGCGTGCGCAGTCCCTTGCCGCGCACGCCGCGGAACGAGATGCCCTCGAACTGCACGCCGTGCTGCGGGACCAGCCTGGACTCGATGCCGTCGCGCGTGCCAAGCCAGAACACTCCCGCGCCGCGCGTCGCGAGCTTGTCCGCGACCGCAAGCCCGGGAAAGACGTGCCCGCCCGATCCGCCAGTGGTGATCATGACCATCATCGCTACAAAGTGAAACCGCGCAGCAGGCGGCGGTTTTCGAAGTCGATGCGCAGCAGGATCGCGAGCGCGACGCAGTTGGCGACGATGCCGCTGCCGCCAAACGACAGCAGCGGCAACGTCAGGCCCTTGGTCGGCAGCACGCCGACGTTGACGCCGATATTGATGAAGGCCTGGACGCCGATCCACACGCCGATGCCTTGCGCGACCAGCGCCGCGAACGTCCGCTCCAACCGCGCCGCCTGCCGTCCAATGGCATACGCGCGGAAGAGCAGCCACGTGAACAACGTGATGACGAGCGCCACGCCGGCGAATCCCAGCTCCTCCGCCACCACGGCCAGCAGGAAGTCGGTGTGGGCCTCCGGCAGGAACAGCAGTTTCTCGACGGACGAACCCAATCCAACGCCGAACCATTCGCCGCGGCCGAACGCGATCAGCGAGTGTGATAACTGATAGCCTTTTCCGAGCGGATCGGACCACGGGTCGAGAAAGGCGGTCAGGCGCTGCAGTCGATACGGTGCTGCCACGAGGATCGCGCCCAAGGCAATGGGAAGCAGCAGTGCGAGCCCCATGAACAGCCGCCAGTCGAGGCCGCCCAGGAACAGGATGCCGAACGCGATGGCAACGATCACGACGAACGCGCCGAAGTCCGGCTCCAACAGCAGCAATCCGCCGACGCAGACCATGACCGCGAACAGCGGCAGGAAGCCGCGGATCAGCGTCAACTTCAATGGCTGCTCGTTGGTGAGGAAGGCGGCGCGGCGCACCGCGTAGCTGGCCGCGTACAGGACGACGGCGAGCTTCATGAACTCCGACGGCTGGACGTTGATGACGAAGAGCGACAACCAACGCCGCGAACCGTTGACGGACTTGCCGATGCCGGGGATCAGCACGAGCACGAGCAGCACGGCGCCGGCGATGAAGAGCCACGGCGCCAGGCGCTCCCACGCCTTCATCGGTACCTGGAATGCTACGGCTGCCGCGGCCATGCCGACCATGACGAACAGGCCGTGCCGCATCAGGAAATACCACGCGCGGTTTCCGGTATGCGTCGACGCCTCGGACATCGCGATCGATGCCGAATAAACCATCACGAGGCCGAACGCGAGCAGTATCAACGCGGTCCAGGCCAGCGATGCATCGTAGGCGAGCATCACGCGCGCATCGCGGGACTGCCTGGCCGCGACGGGTCGCGCAAGAGAAAGCGGCAACGCGGCAACGCTCAGCAGCCTACGCATGGGCCGGCTCCTTTGCGGTGACCAGCGACGCAAATCGTTCGCCGCGCTCGACGTAGTTGCGGAACTGGTCCAGGCTCGCGCATGCCGGTGACAGCAGCACCGCGTCGCCCGGCTTCGCGAGTGCGATGGCGCGTTCGACCGCGGCATCGAGCGTACCCACGTTTTCCACGGGAGCGCGCGAGCCCGACAGCGCCTGCGCCAGCATCGGCGCGTCCCGACCGATCAGCAGCACGGCGCGGCAATCGGCGTCGACTGCCGAGCGCAGCGGGCGAAAGTCCTGGCCCTTGCCATCGCCGCCGCAAATGAGCACTGCCGGCCGTCCGATGCCATCGAGCGCCGCCTGCGTGGCGACGACCGTCGTCGACTTGGAGTCGTTGATGAAGAGGATGCCGCGCGACTCCGCGACCCGCTCCATCCGGTGCGGCAATCCCTGGAACGAGCGCAGCGCGTCGAGCACCCGGCGGTCGATGCGCGCGATGGTGGACACCAGAGCGAGCGCCGCCAGCGCATTCAACGCGTTGTGGCGGCCGATGAGCGAGAGTGATTCCGCCGGCACCAGCAATTCACCGCCGCGCGCCAGCCAGGTCGAGCCGTGAAAGTCGACCAGGCCCCACTCGCCTTCCGCGGCAGGAACCGTGGCGCCGAAGCTTTCCACCGTGCGGCCGTCGATGCGCATGGCGAGCGAGCGCGGGTCGTCGCGATTGACCACCTGCACGCCGCCGCCCGCGAAGATGCGCGCCTTGGCCGCCGCATAGCCGTCCATGCCCACATAGCGGTCCAGATGATTGTCGGTGACGTTGAGCACGGCGGCTGCGACGGGCGCCAGTGAGGATGTCGTCTCGAGTTGGAAACTGGACAGCTCCAGCACGAAGACATCGGGCCACGGCTCGCCGGCCACGAACGGCGCGATGACGTCGAGCGCTGCCTCGCCGATATTGCCGGCGACGACGGTCGACAGGCCTGCCGCGCGGCACAGCGCGCCGACCAGTGAAGTGACCGTCGACTTGCCATTCGAACCGGTGATCGCCAGCACCTTCTGCGCCGGCGGCAACGCGCGCGCGAACAATTCGATGTCGCCGACGAGCTCGACGCCGCGCGCCACGGCCGCGGCGATCGCGGGTTGCGCTTGCGCCACGCCAGGACTTATGGCGATCAGGTCCGCGCCCGCCAGGGTCTGTTCGGCGATGGGACCCGTAGTCAGCGCGACGGATGGACGCAACGCCGCGAATTCCGCCACATGCGGCGGGGACGTGCGCGTGTCAGCGACGCGCACGATGGCGCCGTGGCCCGACAGATAGCGCGCGAGCGACAGCCCGGTGATCCCGGCGCCCAGCACGATGACATTGCGGTCGGAATAATCCATCAACGTAATTTCAACGTGGAGAGCCCGAACAGCACGAGCAGCATGGTGATGATCCAGAAGCGGACCACGACCTGGTTTTCCTTCCAGCCCTTCAATTCGTAGTGGTGGTGCAGTGGCGCCATCCGGAACACGCGCTTGCCGGTCAACTTGAACGACGCGACCTGCACGATCACCGACAGTGTCTCGACGACGAACACGCCGCCCATGATGAACAGCACGATTTCCTGGCGGACAATGACGGCGATGGTGCCCAGTGCCGCGCCGAGCGCCAGCGCGCCGACATCGCCCATGAACACGTCCGCCGGATAGGCGTTGAACCACAGGAAGCCCAGTCCGGCGCCGGCAATCGCGCCGCAGATGACGGTAAGTTCGCCGGCGCCGGGGATGTGCGGCAGGAACAGATAGTTCGCGAAGTCCGCGCGGCTGGTCACGTACGCGAAGATGCCCAGTGCGGCGCCGACCATCACCGTGGGCATGATCGCGAGGCCATCGAGTCCGTCGGTCAGATTGACCGCATTGCTGGTGCCGACGATCACGCAGAACGTCAGCGCGATGAACCCCCACACGCCGAGCGGATACGAGATCGTCTTGAAGAACGGCACGATCAGGTTGGCCTTGGGGCTCAGGTCGATGTTGAAGCCGCTGCCCACCCAGGCCGAGAGCAGCTTCAGGAATTGCGCGTTGTCCGGCGCCGACACCGAGAATGCGAGATACACCGCTGCGATGAGTCCGACCACCGATTGCAGCAGGAACTTGGTGCGTGCCGGCAGGCCTTTCGGATTGCGATGCACGACCTTGCGCCAGTCGTCCACCCACCCGATGGCGCCGAAGCCCACGGTCACCAGCAGCACGACCCACACGAAGCGGTTGGTGAGGTTGCCCCAGAGCAGCGTGGTCACCACGATCGACACCAGGATCAGCGCGCCGCCCATCGTCGGTGTACCCGCCTTGGCCAGGTGCGTCTGCGGGCCATCGTCACGCACCGACTGGCCGATCTTCATGTGCGCGAGCCACGCGATCATCCGCGGCCCCACCACGAAGGAGATGACCAGCGCCGTCATCGTCGCCAGCACCGCGCGCAGCGTGATGTACCCGAATACGTTGAACGCGCGCGCATATTGTTCCAGCCGTTCGGCGAGCAGCACGAGCATCAGTGCGCCCCCCTCGTCTCGCCGGTGAGCGCGGCCACGACGCGCTCCATGCGCATCGAACGCGAACCCTTCACCAGCACCGTGACGCCGGCCGTGGCCGCCTGCTGCACGCGCAGCGAAAGTTCTTCGACGGACGGCACGTGCTCCGCACCGGCGCCGAACGCCGTCACGCTCTCGCGCGTCGCTTCACCGGCCGCGAACAGCCGCTCGATGCCGCATGCCTTCGCGTACGCGCCGATTTCCTGGTGGAACGCCGGACCCTGTACACCGACTTCGCCCATGTCGCCCAGCACCAGCCACTTGGCGCCCGGCGCCTGCGCGAGCACGTCGATCGCTGCGCGCACCGAGTCTGGAATGGCGTTGTAGGTGTCGTAGATGACAAGCGCGCCGGACACTGCGTGCACCGCCGCCAGCCGCCCCGCGACCGGACGAAACGCGGCCAGTCCACGCACCACCGCATCGAGCGGCAGCCGCGCCGCGAGTGCCGCCGCGGTGGCCGCGAGCGCATTGCTCGCCATGTGCCGGCCCGGCACATGCAATTCGACCCGCGCATTGCCTGCATAGGTGCGCAGCTCGATGTCGCTGCCGTCCGCGCGCAGCGTGCAGCGCGCCGAGACATCCGCCCAGTCATGGAAGCCGAAGTCGACCACTGCCGCGCCGGCGGCACGCGCCGCGGCGCGCCACTTGTCGGCGTGCAGGTTGTCGGCATTGATCACGGCGGTTCCGCGCGGACGCAGCGCCAGGATGGCGTCGGCGTGCTCGGCCGCCACCTCTTCCACGCTGTGCATGAACTCCTGGTGCTCGCGTTGCGCGTTGTTGACCACCGCGATCGTCGGCCGCGCGATGGCGCCCAGCTCTTTCGTCTCGCCGCGATGGTTCATGCCGAGTTCGACGACGGCGGCGCGGTGCGTGTCGCGCATGCGCAGCAGCGTCAGCGGCAGTCCGATGGCATTGTTGAGGTTGCCTTGCGTGCTCAATACCCCGGCGTCGCCGAAGTGCGCGCGAAAAATGGAGGCGGTCATTTCCTTGACCGTGGTCTTGCCATTGCTGCCGACGATGACGGCCACCGGCATCTCGAACTTCGCGCGCCAGAACGCCGCGAGCTGCCCCAAGGCGGCCAGCGGATCGGAGACCGCGATCAGGTCGCCGGGCAATGCCTGGGCGCGGTCGACCGCGACCAGTGCGGCGGTGGCGCCCTGCGCCAGCGCGGTCGCGACGAATTCGTGGCCATCGAAGCGCTCGCCTTTCAGCGCGACGAAGAGATCGCCCGCCTGCAGCGTCCGGCTGTCGGTGACGACGCGCCGGAAGTCGACGTTGTCGCCGATCAGCTGTCCATCCACAGCCCGCGCGGCCGTCTTTGTATCCATCATTTCGGGTTCCATGCGGCCAGCGCAGCCGTTGCTTCAGCCACATCCGAGAACGGCCGACGTACGCCCTGCGCTTCCTGGTAGGTTTCGTGACCCTTGCCGGCGATCAGCACGACATCGCCCACCTTGGCCGCGGCGATTGCGTGGCGTATCGCATCGGCACGATCGCCGTCGATCGACCAGCGGCGGTTGCCTTCGTCGCGCACACCGCGCGCCACCGCGTTGGCGATGGCTGCCGGGTCTTCGCTGCGCGGGTTGTCGCTGGTCACCACGACGCGGTCGGCCACGCGCGCGGCAATGTGTCCCATCTCCGGACGCTTGCCGGCATCGCGATCGCCGCCGCAGCCGAACACGCAGATCAATTCGCCGGGAGCGGTGACCGCGGGCCGCAGCGCGGACAGCGCCTTTTCGAGCGCGTCGGGCGTATGCGCATAGTCGACGACGACAAGCGGGCGATCCACCCCACCCAGGCGCTGCATGCGCCCCGCCGGGGGCTGCAGCCGCGACAGTGCCGCGACGGCGACATCGAGCGGAATATCGCTTGCCAGCATGACCGCAAGTACGCCGAGCAGGTTCTGCGCGTTGAAGGTTCCGACCATCGCCGACGTGAATTCGGCCCTGCCCCACGGCGTGGCCACCGCCAGGGCAATGCCGTCCGCCGTCATGGCGATGCGAGTGGCCGCGACATCCGCCGCCGCTAATCCGTAGGTGAGCAACCGCGCGCCACGCGCGCGCGCGCCGTCGATCAGGCTTTGGCCGAACGGGTCATCGGCGTTGATCACCGCGGTGCGCAATCCCGGCCACGTGAAGAGCCTGGCCTTCGCCTGGCCATACGCCGCCATGGTGTGGTGATAGTCGAGATGGTCCCGCGTCAGGTTGGTGAAGAGCGCCACGTCGAACTTGATGCCGCTGACGCGCCCCTGCTCGAGTCCGTGCGACGACACTTCCATCGCCACCGTTGTCGCGCCCGCGGTGCGGAATTGCTTCAGCAGTTCGTGCAGCGACGGCGCATCGGGCGTGGTGTGCGTCGCGGGCGCCAGTGCGCCGACCAGTCCGTTGCCCAGCGTGCCCAGGATGCCGGCGCGGCGGCCGCACGCGTCGAACGCATGGCCGATCCAGTGCGCGCACGACGTCTTGCCGTTCGTTCCCGTGACGCCGACCATCCACAGCGCCTGCGACGGGCTGCCGTAGATGAATTCGGCGATCGCGCCCAAACGCTGCTGCAATCCTTCGACGGGGAGATGCGGGACCTGCCAGCCGTGGTCCCACGCGAAGCCGGTCGACTCCCACAGGACAGCGGAGGCGCCGCGCGCAATCGCATCCGGCACGAACTTGCGTCCATCGGAATGGGTGCCCGGATAGGCGGCGAACGCGACGCCGGGTTCGATGCGGCGGCTGTCGGCCGTGATGCGGCGCGGAAACGCGCGCAGCTTGGCGAGCAGCGCGGGAACTTCGGCAGGATGAGCGGCGGAAGGCTGGTGCATGGCGGTGGCCATCAGGTTTCCTCGCCGATCTCGCTGCCGTCGGGCGGCAGGATCACGTTGTTCTGCGGCGCATCGGTGGGCACGCCCAGCATCCGCAGTGCCGATCCGGTGACGCTCGAGAACACGGGCGCCGCCACCGCGCCGCCGAAGTGCTGTCCGGCCGACGGCTCGTCCAGCATCACGGCGACCACCAGCCGCGGATTCGACACCGGTGCGAAGCCGACGAACGACGCGACATATTTCGCGACATACGCGTGGCCCTCGATCTTGTGCGCCGTTCCGGTCTTGCCGGCGACGCGATAGCCGGGCACCTGCGCGCGCGGCGCAGTGCCGCCCGGTGATGTCACCAGTTCCAGCATGTGCCGCACGGCGCGCGCGGTCTCGGGAGTGAGCACCGGACGCCCGGCGACCAGGCCATCGGTCTTGAGCAGCGTTGCGGCCTTCACTTCGCCGTCGGTGGCGAACATCGTGTACGCGCGCGCCAGCTGCACCAGGTTCACCGAGATGCCGTGACCATACGACATCGTCGCCTGCTCGATCGGCTTCCATGTCTTGGCCGGGCGCAGCCGGCCGGACACTTCGCCGGGAAAGCCGGTCTTGGGCGGCGTTCCGAATCCGGCATTGGAAAACATTTCCCACATCACTTCGGGCGGCAGGCCCAGCGCGATCTTCGCCGCACCCACGTTCGACGACTTCTGGATCACCTGCTCGACAGTGAGCGTGCCTTCCGGATGCGCATCGTGGATCGTGGCGGAGCCGACGTTGAACGTTCCCGGCGATGTCTCGATCACGGTATCCGGCCGTATGCGCCCGGCGTCGAGCGCGGCAGCGATCGTGAAGGGCTTCATCGTCGAGCCCGGCTCGAACACGTCGGTCAGCGCGCGGTTGCGCATCATCGATGGCGTGACCTTGTTGCGGCTGTTGGGGTTGTAAGTGGGCCAGTTCGCGAGCGCCAGGATTTCGCCGGTCTTCACATCGAGAATGACGAGACCGCCGGCCTTGGCCTTGTTCAATTCGACGGCCGCCTTCAATTCGCGGAACGCCAGGTATTGCAGCCGCGTGTCGATCGCGAGAGCCAGGTCGTGGCCGGCCTGCGGCGCGCGGATGGCGGCGACGTCCTCCACCGCTTCGTTGCGGCGATTGATGATCACGCGGCGGCTGCCGGGAATGCCCGCGAGCCATCCTTGCTGCGCGAGTTCGATTCCTTCCTGTCCGACGTCGCGATCGCCGGTGAAGCCGACGATCTGGGCAGTGACTTCGCCTCCGGGATAGAAGCGGCGGTATTCGTTCTGGTCGTGCAGCCCGGGAATGCGCAGCGCCATCGCGCGCTCGGCGACCTCGGGGGCGACCTGCCGCACGATGAACGCGAAGTCCTCGTTGGCCGCGAGCCGGGCCGAGATCTTCGCCGGTGTCGTCTCGAGGATGCCGGCGAGGGCCGCGAGTTGTTCCGCCGTGGCATCGAACTTGTCGGGAAACGCCCACAGCGACTTCACCGGCGTGGACAATGCCAGTGCTTCGCCGGTGCGGTCGACGATGCGGCCGCGGTGCGCAGGCACTTCGAGCTCGCGCGAGTGCCGCGCGGAGCCTTGCCCCTGCAGGAATTCGTTGTCGAACCATTGCAGGTAGAGCGAACGCGCGAGCAGGACCATGAACAGCACCGCGAGCACGCCGAACACGAGCGGCGCGCGGAAGCGCGGCAGGGTCATCGGCGCCACGTCGCGTTGGCGCGTGGTCTTGCGGCCGAGCGCAGCGCTGGCCATGTTCACTGGGCACCCGCCTTCAACTGCGGCAGCGCGACGACATCGGTGCGCGCCGCCGTCGGCAGTTGCATCCGCAATTGTTCGCGCGCGATTTTCTCGACGCGCGATGGCATACCCCACGTCGACTGTTCGAGCTGCAACTGGCCATACTCCGTTTCCAGCGCGCGGCCGGTCATCTGCTCGTGCTGCAGCGCGACGAACTTGTTGCGCGACTGGTGGACGGACGTCACCAGCGACAACGCGCAGACGACCAGAATGCCCAGCAGCGCGATGTTCACGCGGATCACGCTTCCTCCTGTACATAGCCGCGCGGCCAGTCGGAGGGCAGCCCATGGCCGGAACGCTCGGCGATGCGCAGCACCGCGCTGCGCGAGCGCGGATTGCGCGCAACTTCCCCATCCGAGGGCTTCACGGCACGACCAACGAGTGCCAGCGGCGCGCCCGGGAGCGCCGCCGTGCGAATCGCCAGGCGCGACAGCGCCGGATCGCCGGCGTAGGGCTGGGATGCGCGGGCCAGGAACTGCTTGACGATGCGGTCCTCGAGCGAATGAAAGCTGATGACGGCCATGCGGCCGCCGGGCGCCAGCGCCGCCACGATGGACGGCAGTGCCTTCGTCACCTCAGACAGTTCCCGGTTCACGAAAATCCGCAGGGCCTGGAACGTCCGCGTTGCCGGATCCTGACGCCAATCACCCCGCGTGCGCGTGCCGATGGCTTGCGCCACGAGTGCCGCCAGTTGCCGGGTGCCGTGGAGGGGTTCGTGCGCGCGAGCCGCCGCAACTGCTCTTGCAATCGATTGAGCAGACCGTTCTTCACCATAGTCGCGCAAAACCTCCGTCAGTTCGCGCACCGAGGCGCGGGCAAGGAATTCGGCAGCGGATTCGCCGCGCGACGGGTCCATCCGCATGTCGAGCGGACCGTCGTGGCGGAAGGAAAAGCCGCGCGTTGCGTCATCGATCTGCGGCGAGGAGATGCCGAGGTCGAGCAGCACGCCGTCGACCGCCCCAAGTGCAAGGCCGTCGAGGACGTCTGGCAGTTCCGAGAACCAGGCGCGGCGGAAAACGAAACGGGAGTCGGCGCGGGCGAGATCCGCCGCGGCAGATTCGGCAGCGGGATCGCGATCGATGCCGACGAGGCGTCCTGCGGGGCCAAGCAATGCGAGGATCGCGCGCGAATGCCCGCCACGGCCGAACGTGGCGTCGATGTAGACGCCCGCGGGCTTGACCGCCAGCGCCGCCACGGCTTCATCGAGCAGGACGGGGACGTGAAGGCCATCGGACACGAGATCGCTAGAGCGTGAAGCCGTCGAGTTCCGACGGCAGGCCGTCGGCGGGGAATGCGATGGCCTGCGTGGTCTGTGCCTGCCATTGCGCCTCGTCCCACAGTTCGAACTTGTGGCCCTGCCCGACCAGCACGACATGCTTGTCGAGATTCGCGTAGCGGCGCAGCGAGGGAGGCACGAGGATGCGGCCCGCGGTGTCGATGTCGACGTCATCGGCATAGCCGACCAGCAGCCGTTGCAGGCTGCGGATCTTGTCGTTGAACGACGAGAGCGCCATGAGCCGCGCCTGGATCGGTTCCCACGCGGCCAGCGGATAAAGCAGCAGACAGCGCGATGGATCGGCGGTCAGCACGAGGTTCCCGGGCCCGTTCATCGCCAGCGCATCGCGATGCTTGGCCGGGATGGCGAGCCGCCCCTTGGCGTCGAGTGCCTGCTGTGTGACGCCACGAAACACGGGAAGCCTCACGCCCCCGGGTCCCGGTCCGCCCGCTGCTTCGCTTGCCTCGCCCGCCACCGTCGCTCTCCTCGTTGTCGGGCCGTGGGTAAGCGCTCATTGACCTGGCGCTGGCGAGATCTGCTGGAACCCGCGTTCTACCCACTTAATTCCCACCCTGACCCACTTTTTACCACCAGACGCCACTATACGCGCGAAGTTTGGCAAGGGTCAACGGTTTTCCGGTTTCCGAACAATGACTTAGCGCTGGAATTGCAACAAAACTCTTTTCTTCAAATAAATAGACACTTAGCGTTGTTTTCGCAAGTAAGTTGCTAACATCGCCCCGCACGTTCTCCCACTTTTGAACGATCGTTCTATTGGTTGTGCACGACAGCGGTTTTGCCGCCCAAAAATCGTCGTTTCGGCACGGATCCGGTTGCCCACCGATTCGGTGCAACTTGATGCCGCCGGCATGGCTCCGCTGCGGCCGCCGCGGAAATTCACTTTCGGCCCAAAAAGCCCGTCCCGCCTTACAAACCGTTACAGCGCGACGGTCAACGCGCGTCGCCGCCTCGCGTTGTTCGGGGAGAGCGTCACGCACTCATGCGAATGGGCGCCCGCGAACAAGGAGGAATCGATGGCACATCCCCACCGCAATCATCGCGCGGGCCGGCGCACGTCCTGCGCCATGCATCCGCGTCTCCCTGCGAATCGAGTGGCGCTGGCGGTGCTTCTGCTGCTCGGCGCAACCCTCGTGCCGTCGCAAGCTGCTCACGCAGCTTCGCCCACCGCCAACGCGGTCGAGTACTACAACGCGTCGCTCAATCACTACTTCATGACCGCGAGTCCGGTCGAGACCGCGATCCTCGACGCCAACGTCGCCATACCAGGATGGTCGCGCACGGGCATCGAGTTCGCGGCCTATGCCTCTGCCGCGGACAACGCCAGTGCGCTTCCGGTGTGCCGCTTCTTCGGCACGCCCGGCATCGGTCCCAATTCGCATTTCTATACGGCCGACGCGAACGAATGCGCGCTCACCAAGCAGAATCCAGACTGGATCTACGAGACGATTGCCTTCTACATCCCGCTGCCTGCGGTGCCCGGCACCTTCACCGGCGCATGCGCCAGCGACGCGCAGACGGTGTACCGCAGTTTTTATCCGGGCGCCGCAAAACCCGAATCGAATCACCGCTTCCTGCCCGACCTGACGATGCACGAGAAGATGGCCGGCAATTCGCTGCTCGAGGGCGCGGTGATGTGCTCGCCGCTGTCGCCGGCGCAGGTCGACGCCGACGTCGCACGCCTGGTCGACCAGGCCACGTTCGGCCCGAACGATGCCACCGCAGCGCATGTGAAGGCCGTTGGCATCAGCGGCTACCTGAACGAGCAATTCACGCTTCCGGCAACGCAATATCCGGCCATCCAGTACGTGCCCGCGGGTCAGGCGGGGACGTTCTGCCCGACCGATCCCAATCCGTATTGCGGCCGCGACTACTACTCGCTGTTCCTCGTGCAGAACGCATTCTTCAAGAGCGCGCTCGCCGGTCAGGACCAGTTGCGCCAGCGCGTGGCGTTCGCGCTGTCGCAGATCATGGTGACGTCCGGTCTCGACATCAACGAGGCCTACGGCATGGCCGCGTACCAGCAGATCTTCCTCGACCAGGCATTCGGCAATTTCGAGGACATCCTGACCCGCGTGACGCTGTCCTCGGTGATGGGCGACTACCTCAACATGGTCAACAACGACAAGCCCGTCGGCGAGATCAACCCCAACGAAAACTACGCGCGCGAGCTGATGCAGCTGTTCTCGCTCGGCACCACCGAACTGAACCTCGACGGTTCGCCACTGAAAGACGCCACGGGAAACGCCATTCCTTCCTACGACCAGGACGTGATCGAAGCCTTCGCGCACGTGTTCACCGGCTGGACGTATCCGCTGCTGCCGGGCGGCACGCAGAAGACGCACAACCCGAAGAATTTCCAGGGGGACATGGCCGGCGTGCAAACCAATCACGACACGGCGCCCAAGACGCCGCTGCTGAACGGCACGTCGCTCCCGGCGGGACAGGCCATGGGCCTCGACCTGACGCAGGCCATTCGCAACGTCTTCTATCACCCGAACGTCGGCCCGTTCATCGGCCGGCAGCTGATCCAGAAGCTGGTCACCGGCGATCCGACGCCGCAGTACGTGGCGCGCGTGGCCGCGGTGTTCAACAACAACGGCCAGGGCGTGCGCGGCGACATGAAGGCGGTGGTGTCCGCGGTACTGACCGACCCGGAAGCGCGCGGTCCCCTGAAGCTCGATCCAGGGTACGGCAAGTTGCGCGAGCCGGTGCTGTTCATGACCGGCATGGCGCGCGCGGTGAATACGAAATCCGATGGTGTCTACTTCGGGCAGCAAGGTGGCGCGCTCGGACAGTCGCTCTTCTATCCGGCGTCCGTCTTCAACTACTACCCGCCGACCTATGTCGTGCCAGGGACCGCCGCGATCGGCCCGGAATTCGCCATCCAGAATTCGAGCACCGCGATCAATCGCTACAACTTCGCCAACACGCTGTCGTTCGGGACCATCGCGCCGATCGCGACCCTTCCCGGCGCCATCGGCACGCAGCCGGACTGGTCGTCGCTGTCGTCGGTGGCGGGCGATGCGAATGCGCTGCTCGACAAGCTGTCGTCGCTGCTGCTGCACGGCACGATGAGCGCGGCCACGCGCGCCGCCGTCCTGCCCGCGATCAACGCGGCGACGGATCCGGTAACCCGCGCGCGCACCGCGTTCTATCTCGTCGCAACCTCATCGCAATTCCAGGTGGAGCGCTGACATGCACAATCAAAACGTTTCCCGCCGCACCTTCCTTCGCCACGCGGCCGCCGTATCGTCGGTCGGGCTGGCGTCGCGGTTCGACCTGCTGAGCGCAATCAGTGCCGCCAATGCACAGACGGCGGGCGACTACAAGGCGCTGGTGTGCGTGTTCATGTTCGGCGGCAACGACGGTAACAACACCGTGATCCCGGCAGACAGCGCCGGCTACCTGAAGTATGCGACGGCACGCCCTGCGTCGTCCGGCATCCAGCTCGCGCAGAGTTCGTTGCTGCCGGTGCAGCCGGTGAACATGGGCACGCCGTTCGGCCTGCATCCGGCGCTGGTGCAGATGCAGGGGCTGTTCAGCCAGAAGAAGGCGGCGATCCTGGCCAACGTCGGCACGCTGCTGGCGCCGACGTCGCAGGCGCAGTACAAGGCCGGGCAGCGGCCGCTGTCGCTGTATTCGCATTCGGACCAGCAGGCGCAATGGCAGAGTTCGATCTCGAACAACGCCGCCGGCACCGGCTGGGGCGGACGGCTGGCCGATTCGATGGTGTCATTCAACGCGGCTACCGCGTTTCCGGTGATCACCTCGCTCGACGGTACGGTGTTGTTCACCACGGGGGCTACCAGCGTTCCACTGAGCATTCCCGTCAGCGGCTCCTTCGCGCTCGCGGGATTCAACGGAACCAGTGCCGCCAACGCGCGCATGGCGGCGCTCAAACAGCTGTTGGCGTCGGATACCGGCAACACTTTCGCAGCCGGCGCCAATGCCATCGGCACGCAGGCACTGCAACTGTCCGCGACGGTCAATCCGATCCTTGCCAACACCAATTCGTCCATCGCTCCGCTGTTCGCCAACCTGACGACCAACACCGCGAAACAGCTCTACCAGGTCGCGAAGCTGATCGAGGCGCGCGCAACCACCGGGGCCAAGCGCCAGATCTTCTTCGTGCAGCTGGGCAGCTTCGACACGCACAACGACCAGATCAATCGCCAGCAGACGCTGTTGGCAGAACTGGACCCGGCGCTGAAGGCGTTCTACGACGCAACCGTGGCACTGGGCGTCGGCAGCCAGGTCACGACGTTCACGTTGTCCGACTTCGGCCGCACGCTGCAGCCGGCCTCCGGCGGCGGCACCGATCATGCGTGGGGCAATCACCACTTCATCGTCGGCGATGCGGTCAAGGGCGGCACGCTCTATGGCGATTACCCGCAACTCGTTCTCGCCGGCCCGAGCGACGCGGAAAAGGAAGGTCGCTGGATTCCGACCACCGCGGTCGACCAGTACGGGGCCACGCTCGCGAAGTGGTTCGGGGTGGCGCCGGCGCAGATGGCGGCGGTGTTTCCAAACCTGAGCAAATTCGCAACGAGCGACATGGGGTTCCTCATGTGACGGCGGGCCGTACCGTCGACAGGCTTTGGTACGGCATGAGAGGATGGGGCGTTGCCATTTTCGATTGCCGTCCTCGCCCATGCCCCTCCCCCTTCGCCAATTCGCTGACCTTCGTTCGCAGTGCGCCTCACTGTGCATCTCATTTTGCATCCCGGTTTGCATGCTGGTCACTACACAAGCCGCAGCGCAGGGCCAGCCTCCCGGAACGATCACGAGCAACGCGCAGTTGTCCGCCATTTTCCTGTTCGATACGGACCTGGACAGCGGCGGCAAGTTCAGCTGGGGCAGCGCACGCGCCGCCGGTAACCTGATGAAGCAGTTCACGCCGCAGTTTGCGGCGGGCCTGTCGCTCAGCTACGAATACCAGGACTGGACGTTCACCAATCCGGCGGCCTTCGGCGGCACGGCACCATGGTCGAACATCAACACGCCGCGCATTGCGGCGCCGATGTTCTATCAACCCGCCGACGACTGGGTCCTGGGCTTCATTCCCTCCGTGGGCTGGTCCTTCGAAAGTGGCGCATCGACCGGAGACGCCCTCGAATACGGCGCCGTGGTCACCGCGGCCAGGATATTCTCGCCGCGACTGACACTGGGATTGGGCGCCGCCGTTTTCCACCAGATCTACGAGACCAAGGTCTTTCCGTTTCCCGTGATCGACTGGCAGATCGACGACCACTGGAAGATCACGAATCCGTTCGAAGGGGGACCTGCCGGGGGTGCCGGTCTGGAGTTGACCTACGCCTTCAATGAGCGCTGGGAAATGGGCGCCGGGGGGTCCTACCGGAACTACGTCTTCCGCCTGAGCAAGGACGGCCCGGTGGGCAACGGCATCGGGGAGAACAACTTCGTCCCTGTTTTCCTGCGCGTTTCGTACAACGCCGGGAAGGAGACCCGGCTCGACTTCTATGCCGCAGCATTGACGGGCGGCAAGCTTACGGTCAAGAATGCGTCAGGAAACGACCTTTCGAACGACTCGTACAAGACCGCGCCGGCGTTGGGCATGACGTTGCAGACCCGATTCTGACGCGCTCGACACGAAGAAGGAGGCTTTCATGGCCCCAAACACTCGTCGTACGCTGTCCCTGGCCGCACTTGCGGCATCGACGCTGTTGTCCGCCTGCGCCACGTCCTACGACAGCGCGGGGGGCACCTATTACTCCGTGTGGCCCTTCATCGGTTCGCGCAATCCTGATCTGCAGCTCAACTATCCGGTCATGGACCCGAAGCGGCTGCAGCTCAACAACGACCCCAGCCCGCTCGACTGGATTTCCCCCAACCCGCCGGTGGACCCGCGGGTCACGTCGCCGTATTCGCAAGCGCCGGCAGACCCGCAGTCCCGCCTGGCGTCCGTCAGCGATAATGGCGATTGTGCGAATCGCTGCGAATCACCGGAACCTGGCCTGTCTGTGGCTTTGCGCGCTGACGCTGGCGACAGCGTGCGTTTCACACCCCGCTGACGCGCAGTCGACTGCCGTTGCGCCGGAAACTCCGGCCAGCGCAGTAACGCCCCACGCCGACGACGCGATCCAGTATCGCGTCAAAGTCGTCGCGCCCGATGCGGTGGCAAGCACGATCGCCGCCGCCGTCGACCTGGTCCGCTGGCAGGACTTCGCGGACATGACCGAGGAACTGCTGGAGCGGCTCGCGCGCGAGGCATTGCCGCAGGCACGCGAAGCGGCCGCCACGCAGGGCTATTTCTCGGCGCAGGTTTCGCTCGCCACCGACCGCACCGTCAAGCCCGCCCTCATCACGCTGACCGTGATCGCGGGCGCGCCCACGCTGATCGCCGACGTCAGCGTGGTCGTCATCGGCCCCGCCCAGCAGGACGTGCCGGTGGGTACCGACGCCATCGCGCAGGTACGCAGCGGATGGACGCTCCCCGTCGGCAACGTCTTTCGCCAGTCATCGTGGTCGGCCGCCAAGGAGCGGTCCGTGGCGACAATGGCCGCGAGTCCCTACGCCGCTGCGAAACTCGTCGCCAGCGAAGCCAGGATCGATCCCGAGGCGGCCAATGCGGCGCTGTCCGTCGAGATTTCGAGCGGGCCGGCATTCCGCTTCGGCCAACTCGACGTGCGCGGACTCGATCGCTACACGCCGGAACTGGTGAAGTCCTTTTCAACGATCCAGCCCGGCGATCTCTACAGCCAGCGCGCACTCGACGACTTCATCCGGCGCCTGCTGGCATCGGGCTACTTCGCGAGCGCGCAGGCGTCCATCGTTCCCGACCCGGAACACGCCGACAATGCCCCGGTCACGCTGGCGATGATCGAAGCGCCTGCGAAGCGCCTTGAACTTGGCGTCGGCTACTCGACCGACACAGAGTTCAAGGCGAGCGGCAACTACAGCGACGTCAACATCGACGGCCACGGGCTGCAATTCTTTGCCGACGCGCGCATTGAGACCAAGCTCTCCTCCGGCACCGTGCGCTTCGTGCTGCCGCCCGCCCCCGGCGGATGGCTGGATGCCTATGGCGGCGGCCTGGTCCGCACCAACATCGAGAACCTGATCACGCGCACGTCGTTCGTGACCGCGCGCCGCCGTTCGATCGACGAGTCGAGCACGCCGGCGTTCGGCGCCGGTTATTACGTCGACGCGCAATCGGTGACCGATATCCCGACGCAGAATTCGCACGCCCTGTACATCGACGGCGAATACACATGGCGCCGCGTCGACAACCTGTTGTCGCCCACGAAGGGCTACATGGCGAACGTGCAGGTCGGTGGTGGCGTGCCAGGCGCGTCGACCAAGGGCTTCGGCCGCGTGGTCGGGCACTTCAGCTACTGGTGGCCGCTCGCGCGCGACTACGAATTCTTCGCCCGCGCCGAAGCGGGCGCCGTGCTCGCCGATTCGCGCGACGGCATTCCGTCAACATTCCTGTTCCGCACCGGCGGCGACACCACGGTCCGTGGCTACGCGTTCGACAGCCTTGGGGTGCCCCTCGGAGACGCCGTGGTGGGGGGTCGCTACTATGCGGCTGGCAGCGCCGAGGTGACGCGCTGGATCGGCGAGAACTGGGGTATCGCAACGTTCGTCGATGCCGGCAATGCCACCGACTCGCTGCACGACGTTCATCTCGATCTCGGTTATGGCATTGGCGCGCGGCTGCGCACGCCGATCGGTCCGTTTCGCATCGACGTCGCCTACGGCCAGGAATCGAAGAGCGTGCGCGTGCACTTCTCCGTCGGACTTTCCTTCTAGATGTCATGACCGAATCTGCCAACGACCCCGCCACCGACCCCGCCAGGGACAAGGCGCGAGCCTCGCGCAGCCTCTGGGGACACCTGCTGCGAACCGTGGTCTGGTCCACGGTCGCGCTGCTGTTGCTGGTCGCGGCCACCGTCGCATTCCTGCGCAGCGAGCTGGCGCTGGAGTTGGCGATCGCGCGCGCGGTGGGCGCAAGCGAGGGCCGGCTGACGATCCAGGGGGCCGAAGGCTCGCTGCTTTCCACTGTGCGCGTCGCGCGCATCGCGTGGCGCGGCGACGGCGTCGACGTCGAGGCTGACAACATGGCGCTGACCTGGAGCCTGGCGGGCCTCGTTTCGCGCAAGGTGCGCATCACGGGCCTGGGCGCGCACCGAATCGCGTTGACGTTCCGCGAATCGGAAGGCGCCATCGCGATGCCGGACAACCTCACGCTGCCCCTCGAAGTCGAGGTGAGCAATGTCGGCGTCGAGCGTCTCGAATGGAAAGTCGGGCCGCGCGCGGGCACGATCACGGGCGTGGCATTCGACTACGAAGGCGGCGCGCGTACGCACGCCATACGGCGGATGCGTCTGGTCACCGATGCCGGAACGATTTCGGGGCAGGCCGAACTCGCGGCCACGGCGCCATTCGATGTGCAGGCCGCCCTGGACTTCGTCGGCGACGGCAGCTTCCGCGACACCCGCGCCGACATCACGGCCAAGGGAACGCTTTCGGCGCTGCAACTGGTGGCCCGCGGCGCCGCGCGCGACGCGAAGGTCACGGGTACAGCCAACGTCTCCCCGCTGGCAGCGGCGCCGCTGATCGGCGTGCACATCGAGGCGCGCGATCTGAACATTGCGCGCTTCGACGATTCGCTGCCGACGACACACCTGACCGCGACCGTCGATGCCAAGCCCGACGCCACTGGACTGGCCGGTGCCATCGTCGCGCGCAACGACAATCCCGGCGTGATCGACGCGGGACGCGTGCCCCTCACGGCGATGACGGCACGCCTGCAGTGGAACAAAGGCGAACTGACCGTCGACGACATCGACGCGCAGCTCGCCGGCGATGCCCGGGTCACCGGCCGCGCCGACCTCAGTCGCGACGGCGCGCCCAGCCGCTGGCAACTCGCGGTGCGCAACCTCGACCTTTCACGCGTGCATTCCACGCTGATCGCGACGCGGTTGTCGGGGACCCTGGCCGCTGAAGTGGCCAGCGCGCGACAGGTCGTGCGGGGAAATCTCGCGCAATCCGATCTTGCCTTCGACTTCGCGGCCACCGTCGCCGGACGCCGGGTCGATGTCGAACGGTTTCGCGCTCGCGCAGGCACGGGCGAACTCACCGGCCGCGGCAACCTGGCACTGGACGGCACGCGTGCGTTTGCGTTCACGGCGGAAGCGCACCAGCTCGACCCGGCGCGTCTCACCGGCTTTCCTGCCGGCAGCCTGGACGGCACGCTCACGGCGCGCGGGCAATTGTCGCCGGCATGGAATGTCGACGCGGACCTGAAACTGGCGCAGGGCAGCCGCATCGATGGCGTGCCGGTCTACGGCACGCTGAGCGCGGAGGCCTCAGCGAAGACAGTGCGCAACGTCGTGGCGAAATTCACCGTGGCGTCGGCCACGGCAACGGTCAGCGGAGGTGTGGGCACGCCCGGCGACAAGCTCGCATTCGCCGCCGACGTCGCAAAGTTGTCGGACCTGCGCGCGCTGCTGGCCAAGCATGTGCCTTTCGCGGTGCCGGAAACACTGACCGGCGCGCTTCACCTGCGCGGCCAGTTCACCAGCGAACCGGGCGGCAACGGCCTCGACCTCGACGCGCAGGGCACCGGCGTGCAATGGGGTTCGTTGCTGCGCGCCGCGACGGTCGACCTCAAGGCGAAGATCGGCGCCGGCGGGTTGTCGCTGGCGCCCGCGGCCAACGCGTCGCGGGCCATGAAGGTCGCCCTGGCCGCCACGAAAGTCGTCGTGCCGCAGGGGGAACTGGCGACGTTCACGGCAGACGCCAATGGCACGCTGGCGCAACACACGGTGGTCCTTGCGCTGTCGGCGGAGAACATCGATGCGAAGCTGCGCTTTGCCGGCGGATTGCGCGAGCCCGGCACCGCTGCCGCAACGACGCCGGCGTGGGCCGGCACTCTCGAGGCACTGGAGAACCGCGGCACCTACGCGATCAAGCTCGACGCGCCGGCGCCGATCGAGTGGTCGCGCGACCGCATGCACATCGGCACCGCGCAACTGCAGTTCGCCGACGGCCACGCCAAGCTCGAGGACCTGCGCTGGGAGGATGGCAAGCTGTCGACCCGGGGCGCCTTCGACAGCGTTCCGTTCGCCGCGGTGGCGCGCCTGGCCGGCGTGCGCCTGCCGCTGCGCTCGACACTGATCATCAACGGCGACTGGTCCATCGCGGCAACGCCGCAGCTGAACGGCATGATCCATGTGCGGCGCGAGCGCGGCGACCTCTACGCGACCGAGGGCGGTTCGGAACTGCCCGCGGGTATTGCGCTCGGGATATCGACACTCGACCTGGAAGCGAAGTTCGTCGACGACAGCGTGGTCGGCACCGGGACGTTGCGATCGCTGCGCGCGGGCAATGCGGACGCGCGCCTGCACATCGGCACCCTGCCGGCGGGCGCCACCGGGCGCGTCCCTTTCGACTCGCCGCTCACGGCGTCACTGGTGGCGGACCTGCCTTCGCTGCGTCCGTTGCAGCCCTGGCTGGGTACGCTGGCCGTCATCGATGGTCGCGCGCATGTCGACCTGGCCGCCACCGGCAGCCTCGCCAACGTCGTGCTTGCGGGCACGCTCAACGCCGATGGGGTACGTCTGGATGTGCCGCAATACGGCGTGCGCTGGCAGGACGGGCGACTGCGCGCGCAGGTCGCCCATAACGCGCTCATCGTCGAGGACCTGTCGTTCGCCGGCGGCGACGGGCGCTTCACGGCGCACGGAACGCTGGCGCGCGCGCCGCGTGATGGTTCAGCGGCGTTGCCGCAGGCGTCGATCAACTGGACCGCGGAAAAATTCCGCGCGGTCAATCGTCCGGACTTCCAGCTCACCGTCGACGGCAAGGGCGTGCTGGCGATCGAGAACGGCAAGCTCGCATTGCGCGGCGGCGTGGACATCCTGCACGGCCGCATCGACTACGAGCCATCGAGCGTGGGCACCCTGAGCGATGACGTCGTGATCGTCGGCCGGCCGCGCAGCGCGGCCAACCCCGCGCCCGCGCGCGACGTCCCGCTCATCGTCGAACTCGACATCGGTCTGGGCGACGACCTGCGCTTCAACGGCGAAGGACTCGATACCCAACTCGCCGGCAAGCTGCGGCTGGGCGCGGCGTCCAACGGTTCACTGACGGCGCGCGGCACGATCCGCGCGGTCAACGGTACCTATTTCATTTTCGGGCAGCGGCTGGAGATCGACCGCGGCCAGCTGATCTTCGACGGCCCCGCCGACAACCCCGCCATCGACGTCGTCGCGCTGCGCAGGAACACAGGCGTCGAGGCCGGCGTGGAAGTCAGCGGCACGGTGCGTCTGCCGCGAGTGCGCCTCGTCTCCAATCCGCCGGTACCCGACGGCGAAAAATTGTCATGGCTGATGACAGGGCAAGGGCTCGACCGCGCATCGCGATCGGACCTGGCGGCCTTGGGCGCGGCCTCCGCATCGTTGTTGGGACGAGGGCAGCGGCCGATCACGACGACCTTCGCCAATTCGATCGGACTGGACGACATCTCGTTGCGCGAGCGAGCGAGCGCGGTCACGTCGGGTACAACGAGCCAGGTCGTGGCGTTTGGCAAGCGCATCAACGACCGCCTGACGCTCGTCTACGAACAGGGTCTGACGGTGGCCAACAATGCGCTGCGCATCGAATACGCGCTGACACGCACGCTGACGCTGCGCGCCGAAGCCGGGGTGATCTCCAGCCTCGGGCTGTACTTCAGGCGCAGCTACGACTAGCGCATGACTGCCGTCAGCAGCCGGGTCTCATCGGTGAAACCGGGAGTTACCTCCACTGGTACACTAGCGCATTGGCAGTCCGTCTCATCCCTTCCCGCATCGGAGCTTCCGGACGATGAACACATTTAGCCTTCACCTGCTGCGCGCAGCCGCAATTTCCTTCGCGCTTGCGAGTTTCGGTGCATTGCCCGCACTTGCGCAGGGGATGCCCGACGCTGCTCCGGCATACACGCCGGAACAACTCGAAAAACTGGTCGGGCCCATTGCGCTCTACCCGGATGCGTTGCTCGCCATCACGTTGCCCTCCGCGACCTATCCGCTGGACCTGGTCAAGGGACAGCGCTTCCTCGATGCGCGCAAGAAGGACCCCAAGCTCGAACCGGACAAGTCGTTGCCGGATTCGGTGCTGAAGCTCCTCAATTATCCTGACGTCGTGAAGATGATGAACGACGACCTCGACTGGACCGAAGCGCTCGGTGAGGCGGTCGATACCAGCGAGGCTGCCGTCATGGACGCGATACAGGCCTTCCGCCGCAAGGTCCAGGGCGCGGGCAACCTGAAGAGCAACGACAAGCAGGTGGTCACCGTCGACCAGGAAGCCATCGTGATCCAACCGGCCAACCCCGAAGTGATCTACGTGCCGCAGTACCAGCCCTCTTCCGTGGTTGTCTATTCATCGACGCCCTACGCCTGGGGCTACTATCCGACGCCCTACCCGTCCTACTACTATCCGTACGCACCGGGCGCTGCCCTTGCCACGGGCTTGATCGTTGGCGCTGCGATCGGCGGAGCCTGGGGCATGGGCTGGAATAACGGCCACATCGAGAACAACATCAACATCAATCGCAACACCAATATCAATACCGGCAACCGGAACAACGTCAATACCGGCAACCGGCCTTCGCAAGGTGGTGGGGGCCAGAACTGGCGCAACGATCGCGCGCCGACGCAGACCAAGTCGGGAGCGCAGGCTCGCCAGGGAAGCGTGGGCTCGCGTCCGGGTGATCCGCGCGGCGGGGCCAGTGCGTCGACACGCCCGACCAGCGCGGGCGCGGGTGCAGGGGCTTCACGGGGGTCAGCTTCGGGAGGGAGCTTCGGCGGTGGGGGTTCGGCTTCGGCGGGTAACGCCGGCGGCGCGCGCCCATCCGGAAGCGCCGGCTCGATGCAAAGTCGGTCTTCTGCGTCGGGCGGCAGTGCGTTCAGCGGCGCCGGTTCCTCGGGCGCCAGCGCGAATCGCGCTTCTTCGCGTGGCGCCTCGAGCATGTCGTCGAGCCGGTCCCCGAGCGGTGGCGGAGGCGGTCGTGGTGGTGGCGGCGGCGGTCGCGGTGGCGGCGGCCGGCGCTAGGAGATCCCCATGAAAACCGCGAGAACCGTCATGACCACACGCATAGTTTCCTTGTTTGCCGCGACGCTGTTCGCAAGTGCGGCGGCATTCGCCGCCACGCCCGACGGTCGCGCATTTGCCACGCCCGACGATGCCGTAAAAGCACTCATGGAAGCGTTCAAGGCCAACGACGACAAGGCGCTGGTCGAGATCTTCGGTCAGCGCAACAAGAACCTCGTCATCACTACCGACAAGGCGGAGTCCACGGAAAATCGGCAGAAGATGATAAAGGCCATGGAGCAATACCTGCTCCAGAACAGGAATGCCGACGGCAGCATCACGCTCGTGATCGGCAGCAATGGCTGGCCCATGCCGATCCCGCTGGTGAAGGACAGCGCCGGCTGGCGTTTCGACACCGACAAGGGCGCCGACGAGATCATCAACCGCCGTATCGGCGAGAACGAACTCGATGCGATCGAGGTGATGCGCGCCTATCCGGCGGCCCAGCGGCAGTTCGCTGCGAAGCCCCGCGACGGCTCAAACGTGCGCAGCTTCGCCCGCCGCATTCTCAGCACCGACGGCAAGCAGGACGGACTGTACTGGACATCCGATCCCGCCAAAGGCCAAGAGGCGAGCCCGTTCGGCCCGCTGGTCGCCGACGGCGCGTCCTCGCGCAGCCGGGGCGATCCGTATCATGGCTATTATTTCAAGATCCTCACAGGCCAGGGCCCGAGCGCGCCCGGCGGAAGGTTCAGCTACGTGATCAACGGCCGAATGGTCGCCGGCTTCGCATTGCTGGCCTGGCCCGCCGACTACGCCTCCTCCGGCGTGAAGACCTTCATCGTCAACCACTACGGCGACGTCTACGAGAAAGACCTCGGTGCGGGCACGGCCGCGATAGCCGGGGCGATGACGGAATACAACCCGGACAAGACTTGGACGAAGACCACGGACTGAGGGACGCCGGCTGATCGCGCAGGCGTCGCTCCCTCGCGCTGACCGAAGGATCGACGCGATTGCGCGAGTGACCTGTCGCGGTCCGACCTCAATGTGAGCCGGCCAGGACGTGCGAAGCAGTGGCGCGCCCGACAGGATTCGAACCTGTGACCCTTGGCTTCGGAAACCAATACTCTATCCAACTGAGCTACGGGCGCGTGACGCATGTGTGTTACGCATGCGGTGCTCATTTTACGGCCGCGGCAGGTGAAGCGTCCACCGCCGTGCCGCGACCAAAGCTTCACACCGGTATAATAATCCGCTGACTCCGGCCACCTTGCCGGGGGCCGCAATGTGCACAAACGAGTGCGGATTGCGCCAAATTGACGAACAACGCGCCCATGACCGAAGAGCATTCCTCCCCGATCAAAACCCCTAGGCAGCTCATCATCGTGGTGCTGCTTGCATTTGCAGTGCCGATCGCCCTCGCCGCGCTGGTGTCGCAACTGGTGACGAGCGGCGAAAAGGGCATCAGTGAGGACAACAGCAAAGTCCTGGCGCGCATCCAGCCCGTAGGCACGGTAATGATGGCCGAAGCCAGCGGACCCAAAGGCATGCTCGGTGGCCAGCAGGTCTACGAGCAGGTGTGCAAGGTCTGCCACGATGCCGGGCTGGCAGGTGCGCCCAAGTTTGGCGACAAGGCCGCGTGGGCCGCTCGCATCGCCACCGGAGAGGCCGCACTCGACAAGCACGCCATTGCCGGCTTCCAAGGCAAAGCCGGCGCCATGCCGGCCAAGGGCGGCAATGCCGACCTGACCGACGATGAAGTCCGGCGCGCCGTGGTCTGGATGGCCAACGCCGCGGGTGCGACCTGGAAAGAACCGCCGATGGCGGCAGTTGCCGCGACCCCGCCGGCACCAGCGGTAGCAGCGGCGCCTGGTGCGGCGCCCGCTGCGGCACCGGTTGCGGCAGTCGCAGCGGCACCCGTTGCAGTCGCGGCCGCCGCCGCTGCTTCCGCCGCACCCGCTGCCGCAGGCAAATCGGACGGCAAGAAAATCTACGACAGCACCTGCACCGTGTGCCACGGCGCAGGCATAGCGGGCGCACCGAAGTTCGGTGACAAGGCGCAATGGGCGCCGCGCATCGCGCAAGGCCTGCCGGTGCTGTTCACGCACGCCATCGCCGGCTTCACCGGCAAGGGCGGCATGATGCCCCCCAAGGGCGGCAACACGTCGCTGTCGGACGCGGACGTGAAGGCTGCGGTCGAATTCATGGTGGCGGCCGCAAAATAACGGTCGGATAACGGGCGCGCAACGACCCGACAATCGGCGCACCGCGGCGTTGCCGCGCACCGGTCGGTCACCGCGCCAGCATCGCCTTCAGCGACTTCAGTCGCGCGCTTCCCGCCGTCTTTTCCTGAGCCGCCTCGTCCGGGGTCAGCGTCGCGTCGGCATAGCGCAAATCCTGCTGCGCCAGTTCGGCCAGGAATCGTGACGGCACGCAGGCCATCATTTCCCCGGCTCGTTTGCGCCTCTTGCAATACGACAGGTGCAGCGATTGCTGGGCGCGCGTGATACCGACGTACATCAGCCGCCGTTCCTCGTCGACGGTGCCGGCATCGACCGATTCGCGGTGCGGCAGCAGTCCCTCCTCGAGTCCGACCAGGAACACGTGCGGGAATTCGAGGCCCTTTGCCGCATGCAGCGTCGACAGGCGAACGGCATCGACACTGTCGCCGTCGCGGCCCTCGAGCATCGTGATCAGCGCCACCATCTGCGTCAGTTCGAGCAGGTTGCGGTCGTCGTTTTCGCCTTTGCGTGACAGCCAGTCGATCAGGTCGCGCACGCTCTGCGTACGCGCTTTCGCATCGCGCTTGTCGTAGGTCACCTCGAGCCAGTCCGCGTAGCCCGTCGCCGCATACAGTTCGTTGAGGAGACGCCCTGCGGGCTCGCGTTCCGCGCGCGAACGCAGGTTGTTGATCAGCGCGCAGAACCGGGTAAGCGTTTCAAATTGCCGGGCCGGAATGGCGTCCACGAGTTCCGGCGCAAATACGGCGGCGAAGAGACTCATCTTGCCTGCCGCGGCGATTTCGCCCAGCCGTCCCAGCGTGGTCTGCCCGATGCCGCGCTTGGGCGTAGTGACTGCGCGCACGAAGGCTGGGTCATCGTCGTCGTTCGCGATCAGCCGCAGGTAGGCGACGATGTCCTTGACCTCGGTCTTGTCGAACAGCGACTGGCCACCGGAAACCTCATACGGCATGTTCTGTCCGCGCAGTGCCGTCTCGAACACGCGGGCCTGGTGGTTGCCGCGGTAGAGAATCGCAAAGTCGGAAAATTTTCCGCGCCGCTCGAACTTGAGGGCGGATATGCGGGCCACCACCATTTCCGCCTCCGCTTCGTCATCGGCGGCCGGTGTCACGCGGATGAGATCGCCGTTGCCCAGGTCGCTCCACAAGCGCTTGTCGAACAGCTTCGGGTTGTTCGCGATCAGCGCATTGGCCGAGCGCAGGATGCGCACGGTCGACCGGTAGTTCTGCTCCAGCTTGACGACCTTGAGGTTCGGATAGTCGCGCGGAAGGCTAGCGAGATTGTCGATGGTGGCGCCGCGCCAGCCGTAGATCGCCTGGTCGTCGTCGCCTACCGCGGTGAACGGCGTGGCGTCGCCCACCAGCGCGCGCAGCAGGCGGTATTGCGCGGGATTGGTATCCTGATATTCGTCGACGAGGACGTGCGCGCATTTCGCCTGCCAGCGCAAGCGGACGTCGCCATCGCGTTCGAGCAGCGCCACCACGCGCACGATCAGGTCGTCGAAATCCACCGCCTGATACGCCGCCAGCGCCTCGCCATAGTTGGCGTAGGCGCGCGCCGCAATGATCTCGTCGTCGGCTTTCGCCTCCTTCAGTGCCGCTGCCGGCGAAACCAGCGCGTTCTTCCACGCGCTGATCTTCCACTGCGCCGCGCGCGCGCGGCCGCGATCGGAGGTTGCGATCAGTTCGGCCACCACGGCCTCGAGGTCGGCCGGGTCGAAGATCGAGAATCCGGGCGAGAGCCCCGCCGCCTTCGCTTCGATGCGCAGGATCCGCAGTCCCAGCGCGTGAAACGTCGCGATGACGACCTTGCCTGCCTGGTCACCCTTGCCCTGGGCTTTCAGCAGCGCTTGCGCGCGTTCGCGCATTTCGCGCGCGGCCTTGTTGGTGAAGGTGATCGCGACGATTCGCGAAGGCTCGACGCCCTGTTCGATCAGGTGGGCGATCTTGGCGGTGATGACTCGCGTCTTGCCGCTGCCCGCACCGGCCAGCACGAGCAGCGGGCCGTCGATATGGCGGACTGCTTCGCGCTGGGGAGGATTGAGAGGAAAGTGCACGAAGCTTGTTAGAATGATTGCGCGTTGATTCTAACAGTGGACGTCGTGCATTCGTAAGGCTTGACGCGCGCGGTTTTTTTCGCGCAGTTTCCCGCGCAATTCCCAGCCCAGTTCTCAGAACGCAATCCGAAAATCAATGGCGCACTACGCAATCGGCGACATCCAGGGCTGCCACGCCGAGTTCTGCCAGCTGCTCGACCTGATCGGCTTCGCGCCGGCATCGGATCGACTGTGGCTTGTCGGCGATCTCGTCAATCGCGGTCCGGATTCCCTCGCGGTACTGCGCGAAGTGCGCAAGTTGGGCGATGCGGCAACCACCGTTCTCGGCAATCACGACTTTCACCTGCTCACGGTGGCCGCCGGCCATCGTCGCCCGCATCGCGACGACACGCTCGACGCCATTCTCGCCGCACCCGACCGCGATGAGTTGATCGCGTGGCTAGCCGCGCGGCCGCTGGTGGCAATCGACGGCGAACGCTTGCTCGTGCATGCCGGCCTGCTGCCGCAATGGACGCCCGCCACGGCATTGATGTTGTCGCGCGAAGTGCAGGCGATGCTGGCGGGGGAGCGCGCCGACGAATTCCTCGGCGTGCTCTACGGCGACGAGCCACGCACCTGGTCCGATGACCTGGCCGGATTCGACCGGCTCCGCCTCGCCGTCAACGCCTGCACGCGGCTTCGCTTCTGTGCGCGCGACGGCACGATGGACTTCCGCGAAAAGCGCGGTGCGGCCAACGCACCCGACGGCTTCCTGCCGTGGTTTGCGCAACCCGATCGGCAAAGCGCACGCATGACCATCGTTTGCGGCCACTGGTCCACGCTCGATCTCATGCTGGCGCCCAAGGTGCTGATGCTGGACTCGGGTTGCCTGTGGGGAGGAACGCTTACGGGCGTTCGCCTCGATGATCGGCGTGTGTTCCAGGTGCCGTCGCGGCATCCGGTGCAGACAAAACCGTTCGGATAGCGTTTTCGGCGTCGCGCGCAAGCGCCCGCCGATGCCCCCCGCGCGCCGGCAGCGCCGCGGTGGCGATCAACTCCACCGTCAGTGCGCGCGCGCCGCAGACTTCCCAGAACGATTGCGCGAACGACGTGTCGCCAACGTAGGCAGGCGCAACCGACTGCGAACCATCCGGCGCGCGATAGCGGATGGCCACCGGCTGCACGTGGCCTTCGGCCTCGACGATCGGCTGCAGCAGCGAACTCTTGAACGGCAGCATGTCGAGACCGTCGGTGGTCGTGCCCTCCGGAAAGATTGCGACGACGTCGCCGGCGGCGAGCACGTGGGCCACGTGATGATTGACGCGGCGGGTGTCTCGGCGCTTGGTGCGCTCGATGAAGAGCGTTCCCGCGCCGGTGATCATGGCACCTATGATCGGCCAACGCGCGAGCTCCGACTTGGCGACGAAGCGCACCGGATGCACCGAATTGAGCACGAAGATGTCGAGCCAGGAAATGTGGTTGGCGACGACCAGCACGTTGCCGCCGCGCGCGCCGATGTCGCCTTGTACCTGCGCGTCGACCGCGAGGATGCGCAGCAACCGCCCGCTCCAGCGCTTGACCAGCGCGCGTTTGCGCGCCGGCGAGACCAGCGGGAAGACCAGCAGTGTGGTCGCCACGCCCACGCCGACGTGCACGCAGGTGCGCACATAGCGATACAGGCGGATCGGCAAGCCGTTGGGCGATTGATGCCGGGGCTTGCGGGACGAACTCAACGTCATGCGGCCGTGCGCTGTTGCGCGGCGGACATTGCGTTTTTCACCACACGTGGCTGCCGAAGGTCTTGTGATAAAGCGCGTCCACCGTCTCGTGGTTGACCTGGTGGTTCTGCCCGCCGCGCGAGGAAATCTTGAGCGACCCCATGACCGAGGCAAGGCCGCCGGTCTTTTGCCAATCCCAGCCCTGGCTCATGCCGTGAAGGATGCCGGCGCGGTAGGCGTCCCCGCAGCCGGTCGGGTCGACCACCGCAGCCGCTTTTGCCGCAGGAATAGCATACGTATCGCCGCGGGCATGGATCACCGAGCCGTCGCCGCCCAACGTCACGATCAGCGTCTCCACGCGCTCGGCGAGCGCTGCGAGCGACATTTCCGTCTTCTCCGCCAGCATCTGGCCCTCATAGTCGTTGACCGCGACGCAGGTGGCCTGGTCGACCATCGCGAGCAATTCGGGCCCGCTGAACAAAGGCATGCCCTGCCCGGGATCGAACAGGAATGGAATGCCTGCCTGCGCGAATTGTTCGACGTGCGCGCTCATCCCTTCCTTGCCATCGGGCGAGACAATGCCCAGCGCGATATCCGCGACATCGCCGACGCGATTCTGGTGCGAGAAATTCATCGCACCCGGATGGAACGCGGTGATCTGGTTGTCGTCCTGGTCGGTGATGATGAAGGCCTGCGCCGTGTACGCGCCCGGAACGTGCCGCACCGCATCGATCGCGATGCCCAGCGCGTCCAGCCGCTCCCGATAGTCGTCGCCGTCGTCGCCGATGGTCGCCATGACCACGGGTTCGCCGCCGATGCCACGCAGGTTGTAGGCGATGTTGCCGGCGCAGCCGCCCCATTCGCGGCGCATCTCGCCAATGAGGAAGGACACCGACAGCACACGCAATTGCTCGGGCAGGATGTGCCGCACGAAGCGGTCGGGAAACACCATGATGGTGTCGTAGGCCAGCGAACCGCAGACTAACGTGCGCATAGTCGAGAGCAAGGAAGTGGAAAGATGGGCAAGTGTAGCCGCTCGGCCCTGCGAGCGGTTCGCCTTCCTTGGGCGGGCGGCGATCCGGCGTACATTGGCCGGGCCGCATCTCCGCGCGCCCTGACGCACACCGCGTTCAGGCCGCCGTCTCGCGTCCCATGTCGCGCACCACGAACTGCTGCCGCCGCGAAACCGGGAGCGTTTCCGTCACGCCGGCCAGCAGCACTTCCCAGTGCGCGTCGCCGTCGTCGTTGACGCGCCGTTCGAAGCCGCGGATGTGGTCGCGCGCGGCCAGGCAGTTGCGATGGACGCGCACGAAACGCGCGCCGAACTCCGTCTCCAGCTTGGTCAGCGATTCCTCGAGCAGGTATTCGCGTTGCGACGTGCGGATCGTGATGTACTTCAATTCCGCCTTGAGATAGACCACGTCCTCGAGCGGGACCAGCACCACGCGCGAGCGTTCGGTCACCGACAGGAAGCGCCGTGCCGTGGCCGGCAATTGCGCGAGTTTCTCGACGCTGACCGGCTTCAACCGCGGCACCTTGTGCAGCGCGCTCAACAGCCGCTGCATGCGGATCGGCTTCATCAGGTAGTCGATCGCGTTGACTTCGAACGCCTGCACGGCGTGCTCGTGGAACGCCGTGGTGAAGATGACCACCGGCGGATGCGGCAACTTGAGCAGGTGCCGCGCGAGTTCGACGCCGTCCATGTCCGGCATGTGGATGTCCGTCAGCACCAGGTCGGCCGGCGCGTTCTGCAGGAGGTCCAGTGCCTCGCGGCCGTGCTGCGCTTCGCCGATGATCGCGAGCGGCAGCGCCGCGGCGCAATCGTCCAGCAGTTCGCGCAACCGGCGCCGTGCCGGAGCCTCGTCGTCGACGACCAGGACGCGCAGCGGAGAATCAGCCACCGGCAACTCCCGGCATGGCGAGGCGCACGTTTGCTTCCCCGGAACGATCATCTTCCGGATCGGGCATCGGCCCGGTCACGGTGGGGGCACCCGTCGCCGAGCTGGTGACTTCGGTGCGGTAGGGAATGCGGATGTGCACTTCGTATGAGTCCTTGGTGACGCGCGACTCGAGGCTCGCCTCGGCGTCGAAATGCAACGCCAGGCGTTCGCGCACGTTGGCCAGCGCCATCTTGTTGCCCGAGTGATGACTGCCGCCGGTTGCGCGGTACGGATTCTTGAGGATTGCGTGGACCTCGCCGCGCGACAGGAAAAGGTTGATCGACACCGTTCCCGGCGTGCTCGACGGCTCGATGCCGTGGTACACCGCGTTCTCGAGCAGCGGTTGCAGCATCAGCGGCGGAACCAGCGCATCGCCCGGCATGCTCTTCACGTTCCAGTCGACCGTCAGCCGGTCGCCCAGGCGCAACTGCTCCAGCTCCAGGTACTGGCGGCAGAGCAACACCTCGTCCTCGAGCGGCGTCAGGTCACGGTTGTCGCGCATCAACACGCGGAACAGGTCCGCCATGTCTTCCAGCGCCGTTTCCGCCCGCTTCGGGTTGCTGCGTATCAGCGACAGCACCGCGTTGATGCTGTTGAACAGGAAATGGGGCCGGATGCGCGCCTGCAGCGCCTGCAACCGCGCCTCCGTGATCGCCGGCGACAACGCACGCGCACGCAAATGGAAGTAGAACAGCAGGAACGCCACGGCGATCAGGCCGAACAGCAGCCAGCGCAGCAGCGTGCCCGGCGGCAATGGTGCCAACGCGTCCATCGCGCCGAAAATGACCCGTCCGGCAATCACGGTGACCAGGGCGATGACCGCGGCGCCCATGCCGAAGCGCATCCGTATCAGCCAGGGGGAAGCCGCCCACAGCACCGCCAGCACGAGCAGCAGGTAGGGCTCCACGACGCCAGTGGCCTCGACCCATTCGCCGAACGCCGCCGACGCCTGGGGCGCGCGCGCCAGCGCAACCACGGCCGCCCCGAGGTTCACGGCGACCAGGATGCGCAGTACCGTTCCCAGGTTGCGGAAGTCGGGCAACGCGGGTCGGTTGGAGTTTTGTCTTATAATCGCTGCCATAACGGGGGCGACATGCAAGCATTGTGCCCGCCGCCTGGGGGACCGCCTGGGTAATCCCTGGCCGCGCCCCCGGATGCAACGGTTTTCTCCGTGTTCCGGTACCGATCGCGGCACCGGGACGATTACGACAAACGCTCCCCGGCGATCATTGTCGGCAAGCCGCGCGGCCGACGCAAGGCATTAATCGACCTCCCATGTCTGCCGCGAACGTGCCGCCCCCTTCCAGGCCCAAGTCCCAAACCGCCGCCCCCGTCGGCTCACCCGCCGCGTCGGATATTGCCGGCGGCTGGTCCGGAAGGTTCAGCGAGCCGGTCAGCGAACTCGTCAAGCGCTATACGGCGTCGGTAGCTTTCGACCGGCGTCTGGCAGAAGTCGACATCGCCGGCTCGCTGGCCCATGCCCGGATGCTGGCGGCCACCGCCATCATCTCGGCAGGCGACCTGGCCGACATCGAACGCGGCATGGCGCTGATTCGCGCCGAAATCGCGCGTGGCGAGTTCGTGTGGTCGCGCGACCTGGAGGATGTCCACCTCAACATAGAACGGCGTCTGACCGACCTGGTCGGCGACGCCGGCAAGAGGCTGCACACCGGGCGCTCGCGCAACGACCAGGTCGCCACCGACATGCGCCTGTGGCTGCGGGGCGCGATCGATGCGCTGGCGGTGCAGCTGATAGCACTTCGGCGCGCGCTGCTCGATGTGGCAGAACAGCACGACGCGACGATCATGCCCGGCTTCACGCACATGCAGGTCGCGCAGCCGGTAACCTTCGGCCACCACCTGATGGCCTACGACGCGATGTTTGCGCGGGATGGTGAAAGGCTTGGCGATTGCCGTCGCCGCGTGAATCGACTCCCTTTGGGTGCCGCGGCGCTGGCGGGCACGTCGTTCCCGATCGACCGCGCGCAAGTCGCCAAGGAGCTGGGCTTCGACGGCCTGTGCCCCAATTCGCTCGACGCCGTTTCCGATCGCGACTTCGCCATCGAATTCGAAGCGGCCGCGGCGCTCGTGATGATCCACCTGTCGCGCCTGTGCGAAGAACTCGTGCTCTGGTCGAGCCCGCGCTACGCCTTTGTGCAACTGGCCGACCGCTTCTGCACCGGCAGCTCGATCATGCCGCAGAAGAAGAATCCCGACGTGCCCGAACTCGTGCGCGGAAAAACCGGCCGGGTCGTCGGCCACCTGGTGTCGCTGCTGGTGCTGATGAAGGGCCAGCCATTGACCTACAACAAGGACAACCAGGAGGACAAGGAGCCGCTGTTCGACACCGTCGACACACTCGCCGATTCGCTGGCGATCATGGCCGACCTGGTGGCGAGCGGCATCGGAGTGAACGCGCAGCGCATGCGCGCCGCGGCGAGCGAAGGCTTCGCGACCGCCACCGATCTGGCCGACTACCTGGTGCGCCGCGGCCTGCCGTTTCGCGATGCGCACGAAGCGGTCGCGCGCGCCGTGCGCCACGCGGAGGGGCAAGGCTGCGATCTCGCGGACCTTTCGCTGGCCGACCTGCGCACGTTCTCGGCTTTGGTCGACGACGATGTATTCGCGGTGCTCACGCTCGACGGTTCCGTCGCCAGCCGCAATCACACCGGTGGCACGGCACCTGCGCAAGTGCGCGCGGCCATCGCATCGGCGCGCGCGACGCTGGCCGGCGGATGACTTATGTCGCGGCGTTCGACAACGATGTGCTCGGCTATATCGCCGGTGCGCTGACCACGTTCGCGTTCCTGCCGCAGGTGTTGCGCATCGTACGCACGCGCTCGGCGGCCGATGTCTCGTGGGGCATGATCTCGATGTTCTGCGTGGGCGTGACGCTGTGGCTCTGGTACGGCATACGGCTGTCGTCGCTGCCGCTGATCGCCGCCAATGGCGTCACGCTGGCGCTGGTGTTGACGATGTTCATCCTCAAGCTGCGCTACAGTTCGCGCCGTTCCCCACGGCATCGGAGCGGCGAAAGTAAAACGAAGGAGCGGCAATGAAACTCGCATTTCTCGGATTGGGCGTGATGGGCTACCCGATGGCCGGCCACCTGGCGCGCGCCGGCCATGACGTCACTGTGTTCAATCGTTCCGCGCCCAAGGCGGCCACATGGGTAGAGACGTTCGGCGGCAAGAGCGCAGCAACGCCCGCCAACGCAGTCGCAGGAGTCGACATCGCGCTGATGTGCGTCGGCAATGACGACGACGTGCGCGCGGTTATCACCGGCCCCGGCGGCGCGCTGGCAGGCATGACACGCGGCGCGATCCTGGTCGACCACACCACTGCATCGGCACAGGTCGCGCGGGAAATGCATGCCGCGGCGCATGCCAAGGGCGTCGCGTTTCTCGACGCGCCGGTCTCCGGCGGCCAGGCGGGCGCGGAAAACGGCAAGCTGACGATCATGGTCGGCGGCGACGCCGCGATCTTCGCCAAAGCGGAATCCGTGCTGGCCACCTATGCGCGCGCGGTGACGCTGATGGGCGCCTCCGGCAGCGGACAACTGACCAAGATGGTCAACCAGATCTGCATCGCCGGCCTGGTGCAGGCGTTGTCCGAAGGCATCAACTTCGCCGGCAAGGCGGGACTCGACCCGTCGCTGGTGCTCGAGGTGATTAGCAAGGGCGCAGCGCAGTCCTGGCAAATGGAAAACCGCGGCAAGACGATGATCGCCGACAAGTTCGACTTCGGATTCGCCGTGGACTGGATGCGCAAGGACCTCTCGATCTGCCTCGCGGAGGCGCGCGCGAATGGCGCAGCCCTTCCCGGCACCGCGCTGGTCGACCAGTTCTATGCCCGCGTGCAGGCGCGCGGCGGCGGGCGCTGGGATACATCGTCGCTGATCCGCCTGCTGCAGGAGGTCAAGTGAAGCGGCGCCCATTTGTGGTCGGACTCGTGATCGCCACGATGGCGGGTTGTGCGCTTGACGCCTGGTCCGCCGATGCCGTGGCGCCCGGTGTCACGCTGAAGATCGCGTGGATGCGTCCAGCCGCCGCGGGCATGTCCGACGCGCAGGCCTATGTCGACATCGTCAATGACAGTGGCAGCGACCTGGAACTGGTCGGCGCCTCGTCGTCGATCGCGAAAAAAATCGAACTGGTTCAGGTCACGTTGAAAAGCGACACGCTGGAACAGAAGGTCGTCGCAACCATGCCCGTACCCGGTGGCAAGACGACTCGCCTGGCGTACAGGGGCAACCACCTGCGACTGTTGGAGATCACCAGGGACGCAGGCAACGGCAGTGTCGTGCCGCTGACGCTTGCATTCAAGTCCGCGGAGGGCAAGGACGTGACCGCATCGATCAACGTGCAGGTGCGCGGGCTGTTGTCACCGCAGCAGATGCCCGCGTTGGGAGCCCGGGAAGCCGCGCCTGCCGGAAAGGACGCCCTGCCTGCAGCAAAGGAACCCGCGCCGGCCGCCACGGAAGCCACAACGGCGCCGGTGAAATAGTCTGGACGAAATCAGTGCTGGGTGGGGACGCGGTCCCCTTCCGCGATCACGATCTCGTAGGTGATCTCCGCGGTTTTCGCGAGCATGATCGTCGCCGAGCAATATTTCTCCTTTGAAAGCGTCACGGCCCGCTCGACCTGTGCCGGATTCAATCCGCGGCCGGCCACCGCGTAGACCAGGTGGATCCGCGTGAACACCTTCGGCTCCTCGGGCGCGCGTTCCGCCTCGGCGGTCACCACGCAATCGGATACCGGCTGCCGTCCCTTCTTCAGGATCAGCACCACGTCGAAGGCCGTGCAGGCCGCCGCACCCATCAACACCATCTCCATCGGGCGCATGCCGAGATTGCGCCCGCCATTCTCCGGCGCGCCGTCGATGACCATCGCGTGGCCGCTGCCGGTCTCGCCAACGAAGCTGACGCCCTCGACCCACTTGATCCTGGTTTTCATCGCTTCCTCACTGATCTGCCGTCGTTTTGCCCCACAATGGCGCAAAAGGTTCAGGGCTCGCGGATATTTGCCCCCGATTTCGCCACTTCGACGCAAAAACCCCGCATTTGTCCATGCTGCAGCGCAACCCAAATGTTGCGTTGTGCGCTGCAATATGGGACGATGAAGTTGTCCGCGGCTCCGCCTTACTCCTCCTTAGGCACCGTGGACGCAATTCCTCCATTCTCCTCCTATGGTGGAATCCTAAAGGCGCGGTCTAAACCACCGCGCCTCTTTTTGTCCGCAGTTTCTGGTGTCTACAGCAACGCCGCACTGCCGCATCGCGGATGTCCAGGCCGGAACGGCAGACCGGCCGGCAACGCGCTTTCAGTACGGCTGCGTGGCCTCCTTGACGTCGGAACCCCTTGAATAGTAAACTAGAAGACTTTGCTCAATCGCGCCCGTTGAATGCACCTGAGTGCACCTGCGCGCACCTACGGACTCAAAGATGAAGACTTTCTCTGCCAAACCCACCGACATTTCCCGGGAATGGTTCCATGTCGACGGCACCGACCAGGTGCTCGGTCGCCTGGCCAGCCAGATCGCCCTGCGCCTGCGTGGCAAGCACAAGCCGATCTATACGCCGCACATGGACACCGGCGACTTCATCGTCGTCACCAACGTCGACAAGCTGCGCGTCACCGGCAACAAGGTTGACGACAAGCTCTATCACCGGCACACCGGTTACCCCGGCGGCATCCGCACGGTGACTTTCGGCGAAATGCAGACGCGCTTCCCGGGCCGCGCCCTCGAGAAGGCCGTTAAGGGCATGCTGCCCAAGGGCCCGCTCGGCTACGCCATGTTGAAGAAGCTCAAGTGCTACTCGGGTCCGACGCATCCGCATTCGGCCCAGCAACCCAAGACATTCGATCCGGTGAAGAAAATCGGGAAAGAAGAAGCCAAATCATGATCGGCAACTATTACTACGGCACGGGCCGCCGCAAGACGTCGGTGGCGCGCGTATTCATCAAGACCGGCACCGGCAAGTTCGTCGTCAACGACAAGCCGGTGGACGAATTCTTCACGCGCGAAACGGGCCGCATGGTGGTTCGCCAGCCGCTCGCGCTGACCAATCACGCTGCGACGTTCGACATCATGGTGAACGTGATCGGCGGCGGTGAATCAGGCCAGGCCGGTGCGGTGCGCCACGGCATCACGCGTGCGCTGATCGACTACGACGCGCTGCTGAAGCCCACGCTGTCCAAGGCGGGCCTTGTCACGCGCGACGCGCGAGAAGTGGAACGCAAGAAGGTCGGCCTGCACAAGGCGCGCAAGCGCAAGCAGTTCTCGAAGCGTTAAGAAGTCACCCGCTTCCCGTGCAAAGGCCGCCGACAAGGTGGCCTTTGTGCTTGTAGGGGCCGGCAGCGACCCATGTCATCGTCATGGCCCATGGGAACCCGGTGCTAGAATCGTCGTCAAAATGAATATCCAGTCGTAGAGGGAAACAATGGTCAAGATCGGCATTGTCGGCGGCACCGGTTACACCGGCGTCGAGCTACTGCGGTTGCTGGCATCGCACCGGCACGCCGACGTGCGCGCGATCACCTCCCGCGGCGACGCCGGCACGCGCGTCGTCGACATGTTCCCGAGCCTGCGCGGGCACTACGATAAATTGCTGTTCACGGCACCCGACGCCACCGACCTCAAGTCCTGCGACATCGTTTTCTTCGCCACGCCGCACGGCGTCGCCATGGCGCAGGCGCGCGGCTTGGTCGATGCGGGCGTCAAGATCATCGATCTCGCCGCGGACTTCCGTATCCGCGACGTCGCGATGTTCGAGAAGTGGTACAAGATGCCCCATACTTGCCCGGACCTGCTCGCCGAGTCGGTGTACGGACTGCCGGAATTCCATCGCGACGCGATCCGCAAGGCGCGCATCATCGGCAATCCCGGTTGCTACCCGACGTCGATGCAACTGGGCTTCATGCCACTCATCGAAGCCGGCATCGTCGACACCGAGCACCTCATTGCCGATTGCAAGTCGGGCGCGTCGGGCGCCGGCCGCAAGGCCGAGATCGGCCTGTTGCTGGCCGAAGCCTCCGACAATTTCCGCGCGTACAACGTGAGCGGCCACCGCCATCATCCGGAGACGGTGCAGGAGCTGTCGTCGCGCAGCAAAACGCCCGTCAAGCTCGTATTCACGCCGCACCTGCTGCCGATCATCCGCGGCATTCATTCGACGCTGTACGCGCGGCTGACCCGCACCGACGTCGACCTGCAGGCGTTGTTCGAAAAGCGCTACGCGGGTGAGCCCTTCGTCGATGTGATGCCGCCCGGCTCAGCCCCGGATACGCGCAGCGTGCGCGCATCGAACATCGCGCGCATCGCGGTCCATCGTCCCGGCAACGGCGACATGGTTACCGTGCTCGTCGTCGAGGACAACCTGGTCAAGGGCGCCGAGGCCAGGCGGTGCAGAACATGAACCTCATGTTCGGCCTGCCCGAGATCACCGGACTGACCGCGGCGCCGGTCGTTCCCTAGGAATCCGGGTCGGTGGCAACGCCCCTCTGGTGGCGCCGCGTGCGCCGGAGCTTCGGAATTTCGGCGCCCCGCATGGCGGTGCGTACGCATCTGCCCTGGTGGGGACGTGGCACGATCATCGTCACGCTCGTCGGCATCATCGGAGGCATGTGGTGGTGGGGCTTCGACTTTGGCCAGATCTTCGGCGGCTTCAACCGCAAGGAAATCGAGACCAAGATTTCGTCGCTGGAGACCGAAGCGAAGAAGCTGCGCACTGAGGGTTTCGACCTGCGCGCCAGGAACTCGACACTGGAAAGCGAGATCGCGATGACGCGCGGTTCGCAGGACGCGCAGCAGAAGCAGGCGATCGAACTCTCCGCCGAAAACGCGCAACTGAAGGAGGAGCTGGCCTTCCTGCAAAAACTCGTCTCCGATTCAAGCAAGCAGACCGGCCTCCAGCTGCAGCGATTGGCGGTCGAACGCGACAGCGACGAGATGTGGCGCTACAGCTTGCTGGTCGTGCGCGGCGGCAGCCCCAAGGACGAGTTCGAAGGCAGCATCGTGCTGCAGGCCACGCTGGCGCCGGTGCCGGGCGCCCCCGCCTCCATCCATGGAATGGTCCTGACGCTGCCCGATGACCAGCTCGAGGTCAAATCGGCGCTTTCGCTCAAATTCAAGTATTATCAGAGGGTTGAAGGCAGGTTTCGCGTGCCTTCGGGGATGCGCGTGACGGCCGTGACGGCCCGCGCCTTCGAAAGCGGCCAGCCCAGCGCCCGGGCCACGCGTACGCTGCAGCTTTAGAAACGCCTAAGGAGCCCCCATGTTCGAACGCAAGAAGCACGCACCGCCGCAAAAGCGCATCGATTGCCTGATCGGCGCCGGTACCGTGGTTCGCGGGGACGTCATCTTCACCGGCGGCTTGCGCATCGACGGCCAGGTTGTAGGCAACGTGACCACGCACAACGGCGAGCCGGGTACGCTGGTGGTCAGTGAACAAGCCCGCGTGGACGGCGAAGTCACCGTGTCGCACGTGGTGGTCAACGGCGCGGTGAACGGTCCGGTGACGGCCAACGATTTCCTGGAATTGCAGTCCAAGGCAAAGATCGTCGGCGACGTCGAGTACCGGACACTCGAGATGCACCTGGGCGCGGTAATCCAAGGCCGGTTGAATCACGTCGAACCCGGCACCGTGAGTGCGAGCGTGGTCGAGTTGAAGCGGGCGTCTGCCGAGTAGCGTAATATTGAACGACAAATCAGGAACGACAGTATCGTGCGGGAAACCGCACCACAGGAGTAAACGATGAATGCAATGACCGACATGCCGGCACCGCTGATCTTCACCGACTCGGCGGCCTCCAAGGTGAAGTCGCTGATCGAGGAAGAAGGCAACCCCGATCTGAAGTTGCGCGTGTTCGTTTCCGGCGGCGGCTGCTCCGGCTTCCAGTATGGCTTCACTTTCGACGAAGTCACGAATGAGGACGACACGTCGCTGGTCAAGGACGGCGTCACGCTGCTGATCGACCCGATGAGCTACCAGTACCTGGTCGGCGCGGAGATCGATTACCAGGATGGCCTCGAGGGCGCGCAATTCGTGATCAAGAATCCCAACGCCACGACGACCTGCGGCTGCGGATCGAGCTTCTCGGCCTGACGCAATCCGCGTAGATGTTCCACCCGGACGGGGACCCAATACGGTCCCCGTTTTGCTTTCACGTTGCAGGCGCGTCGGTTTTCGGGCAACGTCTCGCCTCCGGCACCTGACGATCACGTTCCAGTTCGCAGCGCCGGCCATGACGGTACGCATCAGGGAAGGGAGTCCTCGATGTTCGGTCGGCTGTTCACTGTCGCCATGCTGGCATTCGCCCTGCCGGCAGGCGCCCAGAACATCGTCGCCAGTTCCTATGCCTGGGGCGAGAACATCGGCTGGGTCAATTTCGCACCGCCCGCCGGCAGCGGTGGCATCACGGTAAGTGACACGACAGTCACCGGCTTCGCGTGGTCGGAGAATTTCGGCTGGATCAATTTCGGTCCCATGGCATCCGGCGGCGTGGCCAATACCACGTCCGGTGTGCTGTCCGGGTTTGCCTGGGCCGAGAACGGCGGCTGGATCAACTTCGGCCCGATGTCCGCGGGCGGAGTCACCATCAATACATCCACCGGCGTGTTCAGCGGCTTTGCGTGGGGTGAGAACGTCGGCTGGATCAACTTCGGCCCGATGGCAACAGGGGGGGTGGCGACGACGTGGCGGCCCAATGTCGTGCCTGGGACCACAGGCGTTGCCTCGCGCAAGGTGCATGGCGGCGCCGGGACCTTCGATCTTCCGCTGGTGCTGACGCCGCTCAATCCGACAACCGAACCGCGGCAAGGTCCGACGCACACGATCGTATTCACCTTCGACAAACCCGTCGTTTCCGGCAACGCGGCCGTCACCGAAGGCGTCGCATCGGTGGGAACGCCGACATTCAACGGCGCCGAGATGATCGTGCCCCTGACCGGTGTCGGCAACGCGCAGTACGTCACGATCGCGGTCAGCAACGTCGTGGCCATGGACGGCAGTACCGGCGGCGCGGGATCGATACGCGTTGGATTCCTGCGCGCTGACGTGAACCAGAACCGCGTGGTGGCCGTTTCCGATCTCGGGCTCGTCAACGCGCAATTGGCGCAGGCAGTCTCCGTGTCCAACTACCTGAGGGACGTCAACGCGTCGGGCACGCTGACGGTCGCCGACAAAAGCATTGCGAATGCTGCGCTGACGACCGCGCTGCCGCCACCCTGATCGCGCAAGGAACTCCATGGAAAATCTCGATCGCAGGATGCTGTTGGCTGGACTGGGACTGGTGGGCGCGGCTGCGGCTGCATCGGCCGGCGCAGGAACACTCGCGCCGCCGGCCGGACCGGTGCTGCCAACGGGCAAGACCACCACGGAAATCGAGCCACGCACCGCGGTCAATGCAGCCAATACGCCGGGTTCCGCCGCGAGCGTGTTCAGGATCACGCTGCCCGGTTCGTATTACCTGACCGGCAACGTGACGGGCGTCTCCGGCAAGAGCGGTGTCGAAATCGCGGTGAGCGGCGTCACCCTCGATCTCAACGGATTTGAACTGGCGGGCGTTGCCGGTTCCATTCACGGCGTCAACGTGTCCGCCAACACTTCAGCCAGCGTGGCGGTGCACAACGGTACAGTCCGCAACTGGGGTGCCAACGGCGTCAACCTCAATGACGGATTTGCGACAAATTGCCGTGTGAGCGGCGTGATGGCCAGCGCCAACGGTGGCAACGGCATTCTGGCCGGCGTTGGATGCGTGGTAACCCAATGCGTTGCACAATTGAACCTGGCCGAGGGCATCGGCACCAACGTCGGCTGCACGGTCACCGATTGCGCCGCGTACTTCAATAGTGGCAGCGGCATATTCGCCGGCGACGGCAGTACGGTTTCCAACTGCGCCGCGAACGGCAACTCGGGCGTGGGTGTCCAATCGTTGACCGCCGGTACCCTCACCCACTGTTCGGCCTATTCGAATTCGCTTTACGGAATCTCTGTCGGATCCAACAGTACCGTAACCCATTGCACGGCGGTTGGGGGCAGTCTTGCCGGGATATCGAGCGATGACGCGTGCGTGATAACCCATTGTTCGGCCAACAGCAATACGGGTGACGGCATTTCCGTGAAGAATGGCTGCAGCGTGCAGGGTTGCCAATCGTCAGGCAACACGCTCAACGGCATCATCACGTTGCAGGGCTGTACCGTCCGCGGCTGCCAGGTACGCTCCAATGCACAGAACGGCATTGCGATCGGCAGCAACGGGCTGGTCGCCGACAATCTCTGCGATGCCAACGGCCTCGCGGCCGGCACGCAGTCCAACATCTACATCAACGGAAGTTTCTGCCGGGTCGACGGCAATGCCGTCACCGGAGGCGATCGGGGTATCGCCACCGCGGGAGGCGGCATCAACAACCTCATCGTCCGCAACTCGTGCCACGGGGGCACCAATCCGTATGGCGGAATTGGCGGCACCAATGACGTTGGGCCCATCGGCACGGCAGCGACGTCCACCAGTCCGTGGGCGAACATCCTGTTCTAGACCCCATTATCTAGGGCGTGCGCACGCAATCGTAGGTCAGGGGAATTTCGATACCCAAGTCCACGACGTCGAAATTGCCGACGCCGATCGAGTTGAAGGTGTGCGAGTCGATTCCCAGCGCCGCCCACTTCGCCATCGACAGCCTGTCGTCCGCGAACGTGAGCGCGATGTTGCCGCCATCCGAGAGAATCATCCCGTACTTCTTCATCGCGTGCAGGACGACGCGCGCGTTGGCGTTGTAGGGCGTCTCGTCGAAGCTCGCCTTCAAGCGGAACCGCACTCCATACGGTGGCGCGTTGGCGTTGCCGCTAGCCGGCGCCCCCGCATGCGTGGCGGGACGCACGTAGACATCGGCTTTCATTCGCGCGTTGGGCAGGATGAAGCGCAGCGCGTGCGGTACATCACCTGTTGCAACCTCATCGGCCGTGGGCAGCAAAGCGGCGATGGGCAGCCCCGCCGCGTCGGCCGACGTGCACTGCTCGCCCCGAAGTTCCGCCGGATACTGCTTGGTCAGGTCCCAGACGAACGCACCGCGCGCGATGAAGGTGCCCGCACCTGCCGCGGTCGCGTTGTAGAGCTCGTAGAGCTTTTTCTCGGTACGCTCGACCACGAGCACGTGGCAGTCTTCGCCGGCGACGGGACACGTATAGTCCGCGCTGCCCTCGGCATTGCCGTTGAGCGGAATCGGCATCTGCAGCGGGACCGGATCGCAGTCCGGACCGTTGTAGCAGTAGGGCGTGGTGCCGGTGATCGTGCGTCGCGGTGTCGCGCTGTTGGCTTCCAGCAGCGCAATCGCGAAGTCGGTTTGCAGTGTGTTGCCGTTGCCCCATCCACCCATGCCCTGCAGTGCCGTGATGATCGCCGCCGAGCGTGCCGACACCGCGGCAGCCGACACGTCCGTGTTCCACGGATGCGGCTTCTCGAACAAGCCGGCGATGGCCTGGACGGTGAACGAGAACGTGTAGTCGGCCAGCATCTGGTCGGGCGGGTCGAGCACGTCGTTGTCGCTCACGCCGTTTGCGAAGATCGTCACTGCGCACACGTCGTTCGGCGCGAAGTCCAGGTTTGGATTCAGCGTGAACGTGGTGCCGGAATTGGCCCCCAGGTTGCCGCTGACCGCCGTGTTGGCCGGCGTGCGCGTGCCGCTCGTGCACGCCATCTGAAACCACGTTCCGGACACGGTTACCGGTTCGCTGAACACGATGCTGACGTTGCCATTGGTGCTGACGTTGGCCGCGGCATTCGCGGGAACGGTGGACGCGACGCTGGGGGGCAGTTCCACGGGCGGCGGCAACGCCTGCGTTAGGTAGCCATTGGTGATGCCCTTGTCGGCCAGCGTCAGCGTGCCGCTCGCGTTGACGTCTTTCATGAAATTGGCGGACGTGACCCCTTGCGCCAGTTGGGCGTTGACCAGGCCGACATCCGAGACGCTCACCACGCGATTCTGGTTGACGTCGCCGGCCAGGAATCCGATGCGGATCGTCGCGCTTCCGCCGGTGCCGCCCCCCGCGCCACTGACGCCCGTGACCGCAATGGTGACGTACTGGGCATTGGTCACGCCGTTCAACGGCACCGTCAAATCGGGGCCACTGAAAGTAAGTGCCCCCAGCGTCGCAACGCCTTCCGTCAACGCGGCGTTCGCCGCCGTCACGGTGTCGCTGAAAGTCAATAGGAGGGAATGCGACGGACCAAGGCGCGGCTCGGTGCTCGGATTCGCCAGCGATCCGGTCAGCGGCACGTCGAAATTGCCTGCTCCGCCATGCAGTTTGCGCGACACGGCCCCCAATAGCGACGGGGTTGCCTGCGCCGCCGCCGGAACGGCATGCGCCGCGGCAATTCCCACCAAAAGCACGGCAACAATCCGGGAAACGACCCGGTTCAGCGAATGTGCTTCAAATTGGGCTGGGCGACCAGACACCTTCATCCAGGAAAATCAAGCACAAGGCGTGCCGGCATCCTCCTCTGTGGCGTTTGGCCGGCAGCGAAACAGGCGCCCGGCGACTACTGGCTGGCGGTGATGCCGCCGTCGATAGTGAGCAGCTGCCCGGTGACGAATGCCGACGCCGGCGCGCAGAAGTAGATGGCGGCGCCGACGATGTCGATCGGTTCCGCCACCCGGCCCAGCGGAACGCGGTCGAGGATTGCCGCCGCGGTCACCGGATTGGCAAACCAGTGACTCGCCATTTCCGTACGCACGACGGTGGGGGCGATGCCGTTGACCGTGATCTGGTGCCGCGCCAGTTCCATCGCATGCTGCTTGACCAGCATCGCCAGTCCGCCCTTGGTGCTGCAGTAGGCGGAATAGCCGCGATCGCGCAAGCCCAGCAGCGCGCGCACCGACAACAGGTGCACCTGCCTGCCGCCGCGTCCCGCAGAAATCTGGTGTCGCGCGACGGCCTGCGCGGTGAACATCGCCGCCTTGAGGTTGACGGCGACGACCTCGTCCCATGCCTCTTCGGTCACATCCACCAGTGGTTGCTCGCGCTGGATGCCGACGCAATTCATCAGGATGTCGATCGCGCCGAATGCGGTGACTACGCCGTCCACAGCGGCGCGTAGGGATGACACCGAGTGCATGTCGATGGCGAAGCCGGACGCGGCCAGCCCCTGCCCGCGCATCTTCGCGGCAAGCGCATTCGCCTTTTCAATATCGCGGCCGGCAATCGCCACAGTCGCGCCATGCCGCGCCAGTCCCCAGGCGACGGCCTCGCCGATGCCGCCGTAGCCGCCGGGGACGAACGCGACTTTGCCGTCGAGGCGAAACAAGCCGGCGATTGCCGAAGCGTCCGTCACGTATTTTCTCCGTTGGCGAACGTCATGTGTCGAGAATGCTCTTCCTGCCGAACAGTCCACGCGCGCGGAATGTAACGACAGCGATGAACAGCAGGTACATCGACAGCAGCGACCATTCGGACGCATAAGCGCCGGTCAGGCCAACGACCATGCCGACCATCAGTCCGGCGATTACGGCGCCCCACAAGCTGCCGACGCCGCCCAGCACGATGATGAGGAACGCCGGCACGACAGCGTCGACGCCGACGTGCGGGCGGATGCCCCAGATCGGCGCCATGATGACGCCGGCAATCGCCGCCAGCGCGACGCCGAGCGCGAACACGAAGAGGCGCAGGCGCGAAAGATTGATGCCCAGCGCGCGCACCATCTCGCTGTCGTGCGCGCCGGCCTTGATGATCGCGCCGTACGGCGTCTTCTCCAGGAAGGCCCACAGCAGGCCGATCATCAGCACCGCGAACCCGCTCGCGAAGAACCGGTAGTTGGCGTACAGCAGGTCGCCGATGCGCACGGCGCCCGTGATCACGTCGGGCAGCGGCAGCTGCTTTTCGGCGGAGCCCCAGATCAACCGGATCAGTTCCTCGATCACCAGCGCCGCGCCGAAGGTGAACAGCAGTCCATACAGCGGGTCCTTGCCGTACGTTCGGCGCAGACAGATTTCAATCAGCATGCCGAACAATCCGACGAACACCGGCGCCAGGAACAACGCGAGCAGGTAGCGCGTGCCCAGCGGCAGAGCTGTCCACGCATCCTGCAGCGCGGGGAACCAGCCCAGCTTCGGCGTGACGACGAACAGCGCCACGTACATCCCCAGCGCGAACAGCGAACCGTGCGCGAGGTTGATCGTCTCCATGACGCCGACGATCAGCATGAAGCCCAGCGCAATCAGCGCAAACAGCAGGCCCAGG
>JANMCH010000151.1:0-9102 GCA_031361045.1 Betaproteobacteria bacterium
GAACAGGCCATCCGCTCCGTGCTCAGCCGTCGCCAGGCAGTGGGTTGCGTGCGTGGTATGGCGCGCGGCGGGCAGTCAACCCACGACTACCGGCGCCGCGCGCCGCACGCACTGCGCCGACGGCGACAGATTCGCCCGCGATCGGATAGCCTGTTCCGCGCTCGCCACACTCCGTCCGCGCACCGTCGCCGCGCATCGCAGCGGTTGGGGCCGCCGGGGCGCACGTGAGGCGCGCCGGGTACCCGCAGGCCGGTGATTGCGTCCTCCGGGCGCGCCGGCGGCTCTAACCGCTGCGATGCCAACAGATCCTTCGGTTGACGAGCGCCGATGCGCCATCCGAAAGCAAAAGGCCGCGCCAGGGACAGGGCGCGGCCTCTTGCAGCCAACTGCTTCCGAGCGAGAGGATCAGCCCTGCGCCGTATCTCCGATCACGGCCACGTTGATGGTGGCCACGACGTCATGGTGCGGCGCAACCACCAGCGGATACTCACCCACCAGCTTCAGCGGACCCGCCGGCATGCGGATCATCGCTTTTTCAATCGCAATGCCCTGCGCCTGCAGCGCCTCGACGATGTCGCTGTTGGTCACCGAGCCGAACAGGCGGCCATCGACGCCGGCCTTCTGCGTGATCTTGACGGCCAGCCCGTCGAGCTTGGCACCGATCGCCTTCGCGGCGTCGAGCTTGGCGTTGGCGGCGGCTTCCAGCTCCGCACGCTTGCCTTCCAGCATCTTGATGTTGGCTTCCGTCGCCCGCTTGGCCTTGCCTTGCGGAATCAGGAAATTGCGGGCATAGCCGTCCTTGACCTTGACGACGTCGCCCAGGTTGCCGACGTTGACGATCTTCTCGAGCAGGATGATTTGCATGTTCTGTCTCCTGCCTTAGTGGCGGTCGGTGAACGGAAGCAGCGCCAGGAATTGCGCGCGCTTGATCGCCGTGCCGAGCTGGCGCTGGTAGCGGGCCTTGGTGCCCGTCACGCGCGCCGGCATGATCTTGCCGTTTTCCTGCACGAAGTCCTTCAGGACGTCGATGTCCTTGTAGTCGATCTCGACGACCTTCTCGGCCGTGAAGCGGCAGAATTTGCGGCGCTTGAACAGCGCATTGCCGCGGTCACGCTTCTTCAGGTCCTTCTTGTTCTTGCCTTTACCTCTGCCAATGGGACGGGGCATGTCGTTTCCTCAGTTTACTTTCGGGCTCTTCAACCCAGATGCGTTATGTGCAGCGCCATCGTGATGCCGGTCCGGTAACGCCTGGCGAGGAATCCCTCGCAACTTATGGCACTTCCGACCGGCATTGCGACCAGTTTCCGGGCCACATCGCCGAATGCCACCGCGAACAGTTCGCACTCGACCTTGCGTTCGCCGCCGGCTTCGGCCTGCACCGATTGGTGGAGCAGGCTGCAGTCGATCGCCGGGATGCCGGCCGGCGTGTAGCGAAGGTCGCCGCGTTCGGTCAGCAGGGCATCGAACGTCAGCCGGTTTGCGGCCGGCTCGATGGCTACTTCCTGCGTGCTCAGTTCGCGGCTGCGGCGGCGGGCGTGGCGTCGGCGACCGGGGCGGCTTCAGCCACCGGTTCAGCGCGAGACTCAGTACGCTCCGTCCGCTCCGAACGCGGCTCACCGTCCCTCGACAACGAACGCGCCTTTTCTTCCTTCATCATCGGCGACGGGGCAACTTTCGCTTCCGTCGTGGCGACGATCAGGTGGCGCAGCACCGCATCGTTGAACTTGAATGCGTGCTCGAGCTCGCCCAGCGTTTCCTGGTCGCACTCGATGTTCATCAGGACGTAGTGCGCCTTGTGCACCTTCTGGATCGGATAGGCCAACTGGCGACGGCCCCAATCCTCGAGACGGTGAATCAGCCCCCCCGGTGCTGCACCTTTGGGGCCGGTGACCATCGTGCGGTACCGCTCGATCATCGCGGGAACTTGCTCGCTTTGATCCGGGTGCACGATGAATACGATTTCGTAATGACGCATAGGCAGAGCACTCCTTTCGGTCGGTTAGTTGGCGGCTCGCTGTTGTTGACTGCTTGGTTGACAACCCAGTTGACTTTTCAGCACTGGGATGTCTGCGAGCTGCCGGCGGCCTCCCCGTCTGCGGCGGGTGAGGCAAGGGAACCATCGAGTATAGGGTATTTCGCGTTACCGATCAAGGCTTTCCGTTTACCGGGTCAAGCGCCGCGGCGCCCTGCCCACCGCCCTGCAGCCCGGCCAGCCACGCGTCCCGCTCAAGCCTCGGCAACAGCGCAAGCTCCTTTACACGCGCATAGAAACCGGGCAGGTCATCGCCTTCCTGAGCCAGCAGCGCCCGGAAAGCCGGGACCTGCGCGGTGTAGATGGCAACCGACGCCAGGTTGGCGTTGTTGGCACCCTTGTTGGCAAAGCCCGCGAACCAGCGTTCGTAGCCCGCCATGCCCGGCTCCGCCGCCTTTGCGCCGAGGAAGGACTGCTTCATTTCCTCGAAGACGGCGACCTTCGCCACCCGCTTGGCGTCGTCGGCAAGGTTGCCGGCATAGACTTCCTTGAGCCGGGTCCGCGCATCACGCACGATCACCCGGAACAACTCGCGCTGCCGTTGCGAAACCGCAAACTGCGCGTCGAGCTGCGGATTGCCTTCCGCTTTCAGCCAGCGTTCGATGCCGGCTTCCTCGACGGCGGTGGCGAACGATTCGTTGAACACCGAATCGTCCTTGACATACACGATCTGGTGCGCGAGTTCATGGAAGACGAGGCGCGCAAGCTCCGTTTCCGGCCAGCGCACGAACGTGGACAGGATCGGATCGTCGAAGTAGCCGAGCGTCGAGTACGCGGGAACGCCACTGACGTAGACGTCCTCCCCCGTGGCCGCCAGGCGCTCGGCTTCCGCGCGCGCTTCGCTCTCCTTGAAATAGCCGCGGTAGCTGACGCACCCGGCCACCGGAAAGCACCACTTGCGCGCAGTCAGCGACAGGGGCGGCGTGGCAAAGACATTCCACACGACGAACGGACGCTCGAGGTCGCTGTAGCGCGTATAGCTGCGGTTGTCGGGCAAGCCGAGTTCGCGGCTCGCGTACGCGCGGATGACCTGCACGCGCGTCAGGCGCTTGGCGAGCGCCTCGTTGTCACCCTGCGCGATGACGTCGTCGATCGGCTTGGCGCGATTGATGATGTCGAGCTGCCCCGACGCGCCCTGCCAGTAGTAGTCCACCGCCTCGAACGCGCCGCAGGCGGCCAGCAGCACGCCCGCCAACAGCGCCAGCGCCGCGTTTCTCATCTCATTTCCCGCATCAGGCGCCCAGGAAACGGGCGAGGCGGGCGACGCCGTCTTCCAACTTCTCCTGCGCAATCGTGTACGCGAAGCGCACGTGCTCCGCGGCGCGATGGCCGCCGAAGTCGACGCCCGGCGTGATCGCCACGCCAGCGCCTTCGAGCACGTCGCGGCAGAATTGCTCGCTGTCGCGCGAAAACTTCGAACAATCGGCGTAGACGAAGAAGCCACCGGTCGGCATCACGGGAATGCGGAAGCCCAGCTTGCGCAACGCAGGCACCAGGTAGTTGCGCCGCGCTTCGAACGCACGGCGCCGTGCTTCAAGGATGGCCAGCGTTTCGGGTTCGAAACAAGCCAACGCTGCGTGCTGCGACGGCGCCGCCGGCGAAATGTAGAGGTTCTGCGCCAGTTTCTCGAGATCGCGCACATGGCGTTCGGGCGCGACCACCCAACCCAGCCGCCAGCCCGTCATGTTGAAATACTTGGAGAAGCTGGAGATGACGAACGCGTCGGCGGCGAATTCGAGCACGCTGCGCGGCCGTTCGTCCGCACCGAGGTCATAGGTCAAACCCAGGTAGATCTCGTCGACGATCAGGCGACCGCCGAGGGCTGCCACGACAGCCGCGATCCGCTGCATTTCGTCGCGCGGCACGACGGTACCGGTGGGATTGGAGGGCGAAGCGATGAGCACACCGCGCGTGCCCGACGTCCAATGCCGCTCGATCAGGTCCGCGGTCAGCTGGTAGTTCGATTCCGGCCCGACGGGGATGGCCACCGGGCTGCCTTCGAGCACGCGGACGAAGTGACGGTTGCACGGATACGCGGGGTCGGGCAGCAGGATGCGTTCGTCGCGGTCGACGATCAGCGCGAGCACGAGCAGCAGCGCGGCCGACGATCCGGCGGTGACGATGATCCGCTCGGGCGCGATCGCGACACCGTAGTGGTCGGCATAGTGGCGCGAGATCGCCTCGCGCAGCGCGGGCAGACCCAGCGCCGATGTGTAGAAGATGCCGCCGTCGGCAATGGCGGCCTGCGCTGCCGCAATCACCGGCGCCGGGGTCGGGAAGTCCGGCTCGCCGATCTCCATGTGAATGACCGTGCGCCCCGCGGCCTCGAGCGCGCGGGCGGCAGTCTGCACTTCCATGACATGAAAAGGGGCAATGTCGGCCACGCGGGCGGCCGTCTCAACACGGGCATCCATCGAAAGTCGTAGTCCGTTGCAAGTGGGAAAGCGCTATCGTAACGCCTGCCCTCCCCGTTTGACCGATGCCATGCGAACTCCCTTCCTGCTGACCGTACTTTCGTCAGTCTGCACCGCAATCGTCGCGGCGCTGGCGGTGGGCATCGCGGGCAGCGCCGTGGCCGGCATCTTCAAGTGCGTCGACGGCAACGTGCCGGTCTACCAGGACCATCCGTGTCCGCCCGGCAAGGAACTGCGCAACTTCGACACCGACCCGCCGGAAGTCTCCGTCATTCCGTTCCGGGAGGTGCCGCCGTTGCCGTCCTCCACCAGCGCGCCCAAGGCGGTCAAGCCGTTGCCGGTGGCCAAGCCCGACAAAAAGACCAACGTCGCCCCGGGATTGGACCCTGCGCAGCGCAAGTTCATCGCTCCGGGCATGAGCGAAGCCGAAGTTGTGGCGAGAATCGGTACGCCCGACATGACCGGTGGCAGCAAGGGCAGCAAGAGCTATCGCTGGAGTTACCTGCCGGTGCCGGCCGACCCCAAGACCATCACCACCGTCGTGTTCGACTACGGCAAGGTGATCCTGGTCGAGCGGAAAATCGTCAATTGAGGGCGCTGGTCCAGCGCGTACGCGAAGCGCGCGTATCCGTCGGCGAACGCGTCACCGGAGCCATCGGCCCCGGGTTGCTGGTGCTCGCGGGTGTCGGCAACGACGACATAGAGAACGACACTGGGGACGACCGCGACTGGCTCGCGCGCAAGATCATCCAGATGCGCATTTTCGATGATCCTTCCGGCGTGATGAACCTGTCCGTCGCGGACACCGGTGGCGGTGTGCTCGCCGTCAGCCAGTTCACGCTCTATGCATCCACGCGCAAAGGCAACCGGCCGTCGTGGTCGGGCGCGGCGCCACCGCCGCTCGCGCAGCCTGCGTTCGATGCGTTTGTCACGTCACTCGCACGGGAACTCGGGCGGCCCGTGCCCACCGGCGAATTCGGCGCGCACATGGTCGTAGCACTCGTCAACGATGGCCCGGTGACCCTCTGGCTCGACTCGCGCGCTCGCGAGTGACCTGCGGGCGCGCGCGAGTTACGAAACCTCGACCAAATCTCAGCCGCGATCGGCGCTGAACCTGCCCGGTCCGAAGGCGAACACCATCAGCAAGCCGCCCATGATGGCGACGTTCTTGTTGAACAACAGCTTGTTCGCCATCACCGCTTCCGGCGGCATCGCCCAGAAGTTGTGGAACAAAAACGAGGCAAGCAGCGTGAACAACGCCAGCGCCAACGCGACCCAGCGCGCCTTCCAGCCGATGATCAGCGCGATACCGCCGCCCAGTTCGACCAGGATCGTCAACGGCAACAGCACGCTCACCAGCGGCAACCCGCCGCTTTCCATGTATCCCGCCGTACCGTCATACCCCATGACCTTGCCATAGCCTGCCCAAATGAACATCCAGGCCAGCAACACACGGCCCACCAGCGCCGCTACATCTTTTCTTGAGTCCATCGCGCTACTCCTTCAATTGAAATTCGGTTCAGTTCAGTCGCGTTCAATTCCGTTCAATTCAAATCAAACACCAGCACTTCCGCGCCCACGCCATCACCAAGCGTGACTTGCGCCTCGCCTTCGATGCGCACCGCGTCGCCCGTCGTCAGCTTCCTGCCGTTGACGGTGACATTGCCGCGCGCCACGTGAACGTAAGCGCGCCGTCCCGACAGCAATGGCATCGTTGCGCTTTCCGCTCCGTCGAGCAACGCCGCGAAGATCCGCGCATCCTGGTGAATGGTCACGGCCGCGCCGGATCCCGCCGGGCCGGCGATCAACGCCAGCTTGCCGCGCTTAGCTTCCGCCTCGACGCGACTCTGTTCGTAGGATGCGGGAATGCCGCGCTCCGACGGCTCGATCCAGATCTGCAGGAAGTGCGCGCCGTCAGTAGGCGACGGATTGAACTCGCTGTGCATCACGCCGCGCCCGGCACTCATCCGCTGCACGTCGCCCGGCGTGATGACCGAGCCGTTGCCGATGTTGTCCTGGTGCGACAGCTGCCCTTCCAGCACATAGGAAATGATCTCCATGTCGCGGTGACCGTGCGTGCCGAAGCCCATGCCAGCCTGCACGCGGTCCTCGTTGATCACGCGCAGCGGCCCGTAGCCCATGTGCTCGGCGTCGTAGTAATCGGCGAACGAAAAACTATGGAAGGAATCGAGCCAGCCGTGGTTCTTGTGGCCGCGCTGGGCGGAAGGACGAAGCGTGATCATTCGAATCTCCTGTTTGACAGTTCCGGCAGGCACCAGGGAGTGCGGCCTACCGATGCAGCCATGTTAGGCGCCTGGTCACGCCGGAAGAAGCGGTCTATCCTGATACAATCATTCAAATTATTTGAACGTTGCCAGGATGCCCCTCTCCCTCGAAGCTCTCAGCGTCCTGGACGCCATCGACCGCCGCGGCAGCTTCGCCGGCGCCGCGATCGAGTTGGACCACGTGCCTTCGGCCATCACCTACTCCGTGCGCAAGCTCGAGGACGAACTCGACGTGCTGCTGTTCGACCGCCGCGGTCATCGCGCGCGATTGACGCCGGCGGGCAGGTTGCTGCTCGACGAAGGTCGTCTGCTGCTCGCGGCAGCCGATGACGTGGAGCGCCGAGTGCAGCGCGTGGCCACCGGCTGGGAAAGCGAACTGCGCATTGCGGTGGACACGCTGGTGCCGTTCGCGCGCGTGGTTCCGCTGGCCGCCGCGTTCTACGCCGAATGCCAGGTCCGCGACGCCGCGCACACGCGCCTTCGATTCTCGCGTGAAGTGTTGGGGGGCGCATGGGATGCACTGGCGGAGGGGCGTGCCGATCTCGTCCTGGGCGCGCCGGCCGATCCGCCGTCCGGCGGGGGCTACAAATTGCGCGTGATGGCCGAGACAACGATGGTCTTTGTCGTTGCGCCGTCGCATCCCCTGGCCAAGGCCACCGAGCCGCTGAAAGAAACGCAGATCGCCGCTTTTCGCGCGGTGGTCGCCGCCGATTCGTCGCGGCGCCTGGCGCCGCGCAGCGTTGGCCTGCTCGCGGGCCAGGACACGTTGACGGTTCCCGATCTCGACACCAAGCTCGCGGCACAAGTGGCCGGACTGGGATGCGGCTTCCTGCCCGCGTTCATGGCAGCACCCGAAGTTGCCGCAGGCCGCCTGGTCGTCAGGGTGGTCGAGCCGGCACGACACCCGTTGCCGATCAACGCGGCCTGGCGCGAAGTGCGGCCGGGGCGCGCGCTGGCGTGGTGGATCGCTGCCGTGACCAAAACCGACTGGCGATTCCTGGCGCTGGGTCCCTCGCCGTCGTCCGCACCGGTCGGCGGCACCAGGAAGCCAAAGCGACCCCGCTAGCGGCGCCGGCCGGGTCACGGAAGGAACGCCGGTGTCTGCAAGCGAATGCCAATGATCGACGACCACCCGTCCGACGTGGCGCGAAACTGGTTGCCATAGCTGACGTAGGCTTCGAAACGATCGGGGATCACGATCCAACGGGCGCCGATCTGGTAGCGCGCGGCCCCGGGTCCATGGTGGAAGGCCTCCGCCAGCAGTTGCAGCGTCGGCACCACCGCGTACTGGACTGCGATCCCCGCCAGCGCCAAGGTTCCCGAACCGTACGCGTTGGCCGCGCCCAGGTTGAAGTCGACTTGCAGATCGCTTTGCGGGTACCACGATGTCAGTACTTTGGCGTAGTACAGCTGATATGCCGACCTCCCACGGGACGCGCCGGTATCGCGCGAAGCCCCACCGACTACGCCGAAGGACCAGACACGGTCATCGGTGGCATGGATCACGGATTTTGCCTGCAGCTGCATGATCGTCGAGGCGTCACCGGCATCGGGCAGTGAACGGCCAGCGCCAATGCCCACTTCGACGTCGCCGCCGAAGTTGCAGGCGGGCTGCGTCCAATAGTCGCGGCCAGCGCCGTTCGGGAGCAGCCAGACCTCAAGCTGGCAGGTCTTTGGCGCGACGATGGCCGCATCGTCCGTCACGAGAGGAGCGCCCGCTTCGGCGGTCGAAGCGGCGGCCAGAAGCGGCAACAAAACGATGCGCAGCAGGCAGCGCAGGAGCGTGTAGGGAGTCGAAGTCCGCTGCATCCAATCTATTTTCGGCGTAGCGGCGGAACAAACACCGGCCGCCATCAGCGGCACCCTACAACCGATAGGCGGACTTTGCCAATCCGCGCGCGAGCAGCGGCGCCAGTTCGAAAGCCTCGTCCTCGCCAATCCGGTGCTCGACCACCAGTGTGGCCAGGAAGCGGCTGTCCATTCGCCGCGCGACGTCGTGCCGCGCAGGAATGGACAGGAACGCGCGGGTGTCGTCATTGAAGCCGACCGTGTTGTAGAAGCCGGCGGTCTCGGTGACCTGTTCGCGAAAGCGCTGCATGCCCTCGGGGCTGTCGTGGAACCACCACGACGGCCCCACCTTGAGCGCCGGATAGTGTCCCGCCAGCGGCGCCAGTTCGCGCGCATAGGACGTTTCGTCGAGCGTGAACAGGATGATGGTGAGGTTGCGTTCATTGCCGAATTTGTCAAGCAACGGCTTCAGCGCCCGGACGTAGTCGGTGCGGGTCGGGATGTCGGCACCCTTGTCGCGGCCGTACTCGCGGAACACGAGCGGATTGTGATTGCGGAAGCTGCCCGGATGGATCTGCATGAC
>JANMCH010000014.1:0-97821 GCA_031361045.1 Betaproteobacteria bacterium
GTCATGATCGCCGCCGGCTGCCGGTGCATGCCGAAGCGCGCGATGTTCGCCGCGCGCGCGTCGAGCAGGCGCTTCTCCACGCGGTCCGCGAGCGCGGCGGTGCAATCGAGCGTCATGCGCAGGTTATCGTCGAACTTGCGAAAGTCGGAATTGCCCACGACCTGCCGCCGGTAGCGCGCAGGATCGAAGCCGGGGAAGCGAATGCCGACCTTCAGCACGACGTAGGCAATCATCGTCTCCCAAAGCAATTTCAATCGTCGCGCCGAGAACGATTCTCCGTGCTTGCGTGACGCGTAGGCTTCGAGGTCGAGGCCCTTGGGCGGCCAGCCAACGTCGGGCGCGCCGTCGGGTACCGGACGCGCGACATCGGGACTGTTCTCGAGCTCGTCCAGCAGGCCCTCGACGAGGGTGCGAAATGCGGGGTCGCCATGCGTGACCGGTGCCACGACCAGCGACAGGATCAATCCGCGCGTTGCCGGAATGTCGTTCCACCGGCATGACAGTCCGCTGAGGTCGGGACGCGTTCCCGCAGGCGCGGGCGGTATGGCGAACTCGCCCACCTTCATCGCCCGTTCGGCCCATGCGAGCCCGCCGCCGGAAAACATCGCGAAGGAGACGTCCTTGGACGGGCCGAAACGCGCAACGCTGACGTTCAGCGCCTGCGCCCTCACGGCGGAAACGGGAACGAGGGCCACGCGCAGGTCGAGCTGCAGGTCGTCGCGCGTCCAGGCGGCCGTTGCCGCGAGCGCATTGCGCGCGACTTCGCCGTCGCGCTGCGCGACCGCGAAGCTCGCGCCGTCGCCGCCGAACACATACGGAAACGCGCGGCCTTCCAGTGCGTTGGTCACGGCCGCGATCACCGATGCGCCCGCCGTGTTGACGGATTTGTAGCGACCATCGGCGATGGCCTGCGTCGAACTCACGACGTCGGTGAGCCCGATCAGCCAGTCGTCGGGCAACGGCTGATAGCGCGCCGGATCCATGATGCTGGCGAAGCCGTCGAAGATCGGCAGGCCGGCGTAGAAGTCGCTGTCGTTTTCCACTCAGGCGTCCGCAAGGAAGAAGTCGGCCATCCGCGAAACCTGGCCGCGCATCATCTCGCGGCCGCCAAAAGATACGCATCCGCAGGCGAAGGCGAGCGTCAGCAGCGGGGTGCGCTCCGGCTTGACGATGGCATCGAAGACGATCAGTTCGCGCGGCAGCGCGGTAATTGCCAGCGGCAACCGGGCGTCGTCGAGCATGCCCACCGGCGACGCATTGAGCAGGATGTCGACGCCGTCCACCGACGCAGCCGTCGCCTGCACGTCGATACCGGCGTTGGCCTGCGCGACCTTGGCGACGAGCGCGCGCGCACGTTCGGCGTCGACGTCGAAAATGCGCAGCGACGCGGGCCGTTCGTAGCCGATCGCCACTGCGATGGCCGACCCCGCGCCGCCCGCACCCAGCAGCATCACCCGTTTACCGGCGAAGGAAATTCCGCGTCGCCGAAAGGCCTCGACGCAGCCCAGGCCGTCGAAGATGTCCGCGTGCCAGTGTCCGTCGGCCGCCCGGGCGAGCGTGTTGATCGCGCCGACGACGCGCGCCTGCGCGCCGAGGCTGTCGGCGAATGCGCACGCGCGCACCTTGAACGGGACCGTGAAGACCAGTCCATCGAGGTTCGCGAGGCGCAGCAGGCGCGGCAACGTCGCCTCGAAGTCGTCGGGCAGCACGTGCATGGGGATGAGGATCGCATCCCGGCCGCGGCGGCGAAATTCCGCCGTGAACATTTCCGGCGAGCGCACCTGCTCGATCGGATGCCCGACGATGCCGAAAATGCGCGTCTTGCCGGAGACATAGTCCACTTCATCATCAGGTGGCAAATGAGGAGGCAAATGCGGTTTCTCGTGCGCTTCCATGTTCATCCGATTGGCAAGAATGTGGCTGTCATCGAATCATGAAGCGGGCGCCCGGCACTGGCAAGCGCGGCGAAGGGAACCAGGAGGCAGCGCCGCTGAGCCCGCACGCTGCCGATGCTAAACTTGGGTCGTGGCTCGTCCGTTGGCTTCACTTCTCACGCAGATGTTCGAATCGTCGCCGTTGCGGCACGCGCCGTTTCGCCTGTTCTACATGGGTTCCGTCGGTACCGCGCTCGGCTACACGATGCAGGCGACGGTTGCCGCATGGCTGATGGCCACCCTAACCCCGTCGGCACTGATGGTGGCTTTGGTGCAGACGGCAAGCACGGTGCCGTCGCTGCTGTTCGGACTGCTGGGCGGTGCGCTGGCGGATATCATCGATCGGCGGAAGATCATCATGGTCTCGCAGGTCGTGCTGTTTGCGGCAACCCTGGTGCTGGGCGTCACGACGGTCGCCGGCCTGACCACGCCGCCGATCCTGCTTGCGCTGACGTTCCTGATCGGCGCCTGCTTCACTTTCTACATGCCGGCGCAGCAGGCAAGCATCAACGGCTTCGTGTCGCGGGCCGAGTTGCCGCGGGCCGTGGCGCTGGGCGCCGTGGCCTTCAACGTCGCGCGCGCCATCGGGCCCGCCATTGCCGGCGCGCTGGCCGCGTGGCTGGGCACCGGCAGCGCGCTGATCGCGAGCGCGCTGTTCTTCATCCTGATGATGGTCGCGGTGCGCTCGTGGAAGACGCGCGACCTCGCGCTGCCCGGCATTCCGGAGTCGCTCTTCTCCGGCGTCATGAGCGGCTTGCGCTATGCCCGCCATTCACGCCCGATGCGCTCGCTGATCATTCGCAATTTGAGCTTCTGCGTGTGCGCAAGCTGCCTGTGGGCGCTGTTGCCGGTAATTGCGCGCGACCAGCTGCAATTGGGCGCCGGCGGCTTCGGCCTGCTGTCGGGAAGCTTCGGCATCGGCGCCGTGGTCGGCGCGCTTTCCATTCCGCGGCAATTGCAGAGCCGGACGCTCAATGCCGTGGTGACTTCGGGCGTGTTGCTGTGGATGGCCGCCACGCTGCTGATCGCCGCCACCGACATCACCGCCGTGGCGCTCGCCGGCGCGTTCGGATCCGGCGTGGCGTGGGTCTGCGTCCTCGCGAGTCTGTCGGCCGGAACGCAGAGCTCGGCGCCTGCGTGGGTTCGCGCACGCGCAGTGGCGATGAACCTGGTTGCCGTGCAGGCCAGCCTGGCACTTGGCAGCGTGATCTGGGGAACGCTTGCGTCGGCCTTCGGCACGCGGGTGGCGCTTGCCGCGGCGGCAACGGTCATGTTCATTCTCCACCTGATGAATCGCCGCGTGAACGTCGCGATGGGCAACGAAGCCGACGTCACGCCGGCGGTGCAATTACCCGACCTGGCCATCGCGGTCGAGCCGTTGCCCGACGATGGCCCGGTGCTGATCCAGATCGAATACCAGATCGCGCCGGAACACCGCGAGGAATTCTTCACGGCCGTCCAGGCGGTGGAAGCAACCCGCCGGCGCAATGGCGCGTCCAACTGGCGGGTCTTCCGCGACGTGGAAGCGGACGGCCGCTTCGTCGAACGTTATATCATCACGTCGTGGGCGGAATACGTCCGTTTGCGCACGCGCATGACCATGGCCGATCGCAAGTTGCAGGATCGCGTCGTGGAATTGCAGCAACAGGACGTGCCGATCCGGGTTTCCCGCCTGATTGGCGTCGACCCGCGGCATCACGGCTGACTTCCGCGACATCACCGCAGACTTCACTACCACCACCACCAACTCAGGACGGCGCAACGCGCCAAAGGACACCGGTCATGGAACCGAATGCCGAAAGAATCGAAGAACTGATCCGCCAGCTTTTGATCGAGATCGGCGAAGATCCGTCCCGCGAAGGGTTGGTCCGCACGCCGCATCGAGTTGCCGCCGCGTGGAAGTTCCTGACGTCCGGCAACCGCACCGACATCGACGAGCTGATCAACGGCGCCATCTTCACGCAGAAGGCCAACAACATGGTCATCGTGAAGAACATCGAGGTCTACAGCCTGTGCGAACACCACATGCTGCCTTTCTTCGGCCGCTGCCACATCGGCTACATTCCCAACGGCCGCGTTTTCGGCGTCAGCAAGCTGGCGCGGCTGGTCGACATGTACGCGCGCCGGCTGCAACTGCAGGAACGCCTGACCGACCAGATCTCGCAGGCAGTGATGGAGTCGATCGACGCCATCGGCGTGGGCGTGATGATCGAGGCGCGCCACCTGTGCATGATGATGCGCGGCGTGGAAAAACAGAACTCGGTGATGGTGACGTCGTCGGTCGTGGGGCAGTTCCGCGATTCGACCGCGACGCGCGAGGAGTTCCTGGGACTGATCGGCAACCGCGCGACCTAGCAGCTGCTGCCTTGACGGGCCTGGCTATCCGGCGAGCAGCCGCGCCGCCCGATCCCGATCCGGAATCGCGCCCATCGCCGCGAAGGCATCAAGCGCCGCCTGCGCATCGGCGCGCGCGGCGTCCTTCCGACCCGGGTCTCCCTGTTGCAGCAACATCGCCGCACGGTGATGCAGCGCGCGATTGAGTTCCAGCCGGCTGCCGGTTTTTTCGAACAGTGTAAGCGCGCGATCGAATGCCGCTGCCGCATCGCCGTAGTTTCCCTGTGCCGAGAGAACTTGCCCCTGGATGCGCAGGTCGAGCGCCAGAAAGTGCGGCGAGTCTGCGAATTCGGCGACCGCGATCGCCTGCGTGACCATGATCGCCGCTTCATCCACCCGGCCTGTACTCAGGAACGTCTCCGCCGCGGACCCAAGGATGAAATTGCGCACGATGGCGTTTTCCGTCTCCTTCACCAGCGGCACATACTGCTCGTACCAGCGGAACGCCTCGCCGAAATCGTCGCGCTGCATCGCCACGCGGCCGGCCGCGTGCAGCGCCCACACCGTAAGCACGAGCTGATTCAGTTCCTTCGCGCGCGCCCAACCTTTTTCCGCGTGCGACCGCGCCGCGGCATTGTCACCAAGATCCGCGGTGATCAGGGCCAGCACCGGATCGAGCCACGTGGCCAGCCGGAATTCGCCGATCTGGTCGCACAATGCCAGCGCCTTGCGCGCCGTCGCCTGCGCTCCCACCAGGTCGCCCTTGCCATGCAACGCCTGCACGGCCGCGAATTCAGCCCAGGCGACGCGGGCAAGCGAACCGCTCTTGCTGCCAAATTCACGGTCGCGCTCCGCATACGCGAGCGTGTCGTCCCAGAGGCCGCGGCCCGCGGCATTTTCGGCCAGGAACTCGTAGCCGTTGGCAATGGCGTGCGGAAAGTTCCTGCGCTCGCCGAGCGCGATGCTCTGGCGTGCCCAGCCGTCGCTTTCGGCGTACGTGAGCAAATGCTGGTTGGCGCCCGCCAGGAACGAGTAGATGGCCGCCAGCGTGCCAGGGTCGTCGAGCGGCTCGGCAAGCAACCGCGCCCGCTCGAGAAACGCGATGGCCTTGCGGTGCTCCGTTCGATAGTGAAGGTAGCGGCCCATGTAGGCCGTGGCCATCGCGAGCTCGATGGTCTGGGTCTGCGGATCGAGTTGGGCGAGCGCGGCCTCGACAAACGCCACGCCGCGGGCGTCACCAATGTTGCAGTAGACCGCGCCGATCTTGGCCGTGAGCGCGGCACGCGCAGCGGGGGTCACCGCCCGCGCCAGTGCGCGCTGGTAGCTTTCAATCGACGCGGAAACAATGCCGCGGGCATCGTTCGTATCGCCGATCAGCTCGTCGATCGCGGCCAGGTCGTCGTCGCGATGAAGCGCCTCGGCCGACTCGCGTGCCTGCTCCAGGAACGTGAGCGCCTCGTCCAGCGCAAACACCCGCGTGGCGTTGGCCGCCGCACGGCGCGCATAGGCGAGTGACCGCGGCAGGTCTCCCGCCTGCATGAAGTGGTGCGCGAGGTCCTGCGCGTGTTCGTCCGCGCCCTGCCCGATCACGATGCCGTCATTGACGACCGCGTCGTAGGTTTTTTCCAGTGCCTCGCCGATGCGCTGGTGCAGTCGGCGACGGCGAATCGGATTCAATTCCTCGTACAGCACTTCGCGGATCTTGTCGTGCGTGAAGGCGAAGTTGTCGTCGCCGCCCGCCGATGACGCGCCGGGGCCGCCGGGGTTGGCGCGGATCAGCTGCGCCGCCGTGGCCTCGTCCAGCGCGTCGAGCAGTTCGTCCTCGCTCGCGGTGGAGACGGCGGCCAGTTCCTTGAACGGAAAGATCTTGCCCAATGCCGCCGCGGTGCGCAGGGCATCGATGGTCGGTTCGCCGAGGCGGGTCAGGCGACGACCGATCGCCTCCTTGACGCTCTGCGGAATGGCCAGCTCGTGCGTTTCCTTGCGGCCCCAGGCATCCCCGTCGCGGTAGATCTCGCCCTGCTCGATCAGCGACTTGATGACTTCCTCGACAAAGAACGGATTGCCCTCCGTTTCCCGGTACAACGCCGCCGCCAGGTCATCGGAAACATTGGTCACGCCGAACAGCGTGGCCAGCAGCGTGCCGGTGTCCGCACGGGTCAACCTGCCGAGCGCGATGCGCGTCCCAAGGCGTTCGCGATTCCATTCGACGAGCGCCGACGCAAGTGGGTGCGCGCGGTCCAGTTCGATTTCCCGATACGCGACCAGGAACAGCACGCGGTCGTGCTTCAAGTGCCGCAACAGATAGTGGAGCAACGACAGCGTGCCCTGGTCGGCCCAGTGCACATCGTCGATGAAGACCAGCATGCCGCGATCCGCGGCCAGTCCATGCAGGAAGCGCGCCGCGTTGTCGAACAGGCGCATGCGCTCTTCGCTGGGCGACAGCGGCGAATTGGGAACCAGCGTCCCCAGTTTCGCTTCGATCTCGGGAGCAAATTTGGCAATTTCCGGCGCGGTCGTGCCAAGTGCGGTGCGCAGCTGCTCCGGACTTTGCCGCCGCGTCCATTCGCGGATGGCCTCGACGAACGGCAGGTACGGCGTCGTCGCCTCGTACTCATAGCAGCCACCGCGCAGCACCGTCGCGCCACTGTTCTGCGCATGCGTCACCAGATCCTGCGCCAACCGGGTCTTGCCTACGCCGGGCTCGCCGGAAAGCAGCACCAGCTGACCGCGCGCCTGCTGCGCATTGGCCCAGTGCTGCCGGAGCTGCGCTGCTTCACTGATGCGGCCGACCAGTTGTCCACGCACCAACTGCTGCAACGGCGCATTGGCCGCGGCGGCGACGTCCTCCACGCGCAGTGGAGGAAAGGCGGACGGCAAGTCCGCGGCGACGAACTGGAAGATCGTTTCGGCGTCAGCCAATCCGCGCAGCTTGTGGCGGCCCAGGTCGCGCAGCGTGGTGCCGCCGGGCAGCGCGTCGCGCACGCGTTCCGCGGCGGAGGTCGACAACAACGTCTGCCCGCCGTGACCCGCGGCCATCACGCGCTGCGTGCGCGCCAGGGTCAGCGACGATTCGTACTCACCGCCGCGCGCCTCCACCGTCCCCGTGTGCAGTCCCATGCGCACGCGCAAGGTGCCGACGTCGCCCCACCGCTCCTGATGCAACGCGCGCTGCGCGGCCAACGCGGCCGCCAGCGCGTCACCGGCATCCTCGAAGGCCGAGCAGAATCCGTCGCCCTGCACCTGGAACACGTGGCCGCGATGCGCGCCGATCGCATCCTGCAACCGGGCATTGTGCCGCGCGAGAGCCTCTTTCATCGCCGCCGGATGCTGCTGGAAGAGCCGGGTCGACCCTTCGATGTCGGTGAAGAGGAATGTGACAGTACCGCTGGGGAGCGCATTCATGGCAACGCACAATGCAACGATTGAGATTGGACGTCAACAATGGGTCACACGAGGTGTCTTGCCGCCTCGTTATACAATGCGCGTCCCGCGCGAGACTGGAAATTCGATGCCTTCGATTGCCAACGGATTTGAACAGCGGCTGAATGCATTGCCGCTGGCGACATTGCAGGGCCTGAACCGCGGTATCGAGAAGGAAAGCCTGCGTGTGCGGCCCGATGGCGCACTCGCGGTGACGCCGCATCCCGTGTCGCTCGGCTCGGCGCTGACTCATCCAAACATCACCACGGACTTCAGCGAATCGCAGCTGGAACTGATTACCGGAGTGCATGCGGCCGCGGAAGCCTGCCTCCGTGAGCTGACCGCCATTCACCAGGTCGTCTATCGCGCGATCGGCGATGAATTGCTCTGGTGCGCAAGCATGCCCTGCGGCCTGCCCGCGGACGGCGCCATTCCGCTGGGCCAGTACGGCACGTCAAACGTGGGTCGCGCCAAGACTGTATATCGCACCGGACTCTCCTACCGCTATGGCCGGCGCATGCAGGCGATCTCCGGCATTCATTACAATTTTTCACTGCCCGATCCGCAATCGAACGAGTCGTACTTTGCGCTGATACGCAATTTCCGTCGGCATTCGTGGCTGCTGCTCTACCTGTTCGGCGCCTCGCCCGCGGTGTGCTCGAGTTTTGTTGCCGGCCGCCCGCACCAGCTGCAGAACCTCGGCGAAGGCGCGCGCTACCTGCCCCATGCGACATCGCTGCGCATGGGGCGCCTGGGGTACCAGAGCGACGCGCAATCGTCGCTCAAGGTCAGCTACAACAGCCTCGAAAGCTATGCCGTATCGCTGCAGGATGCGCTGACGCGGCCCTACCGTCCCTACGAAGACATCGGCATTCGCGATGGCGAAAACTATCGCCAGCTTGCCACCAGCCTGCTGCAGATCGAGAACGAGTTCTACGGAACCATTCGCCCGAAGCGCGTGATCCGCCCCGGCGAGCGTCCGTTGCACGCGTTGCGCGAGCGCGGCGTCGAGTATGTCGAAGTGCGGCTGATGGACCTCGACCCGTTCTGCCCGATCGGCATCGCCGCGCAGACGCTGCGCTTCCTCGACATCTTCCTGCTCAACTGCCTGCTGCGCGACAGCCCGGCGGATTCGCCTGTGGAACTGGAAGCCGTCGTGCGCAACAAGCGAACGGTTGCCGAGCGCGGCCGCGAGCCCGGTTTGCGCCTCACCCGAGGAGAACAGGAAGTCACGCTGGCCGAGTGGGGCAGCGAAATTCTCGCGGAGTGCGCGCCCATTGCCGAAGCGCTGGACTCGGCAAACGGCGCAGGCGCGCACCGCGACGCGCTCGCGACGGCCGTTGGCCGTCTGCGCGAACCGGCGACGACGCCATCGGCGCGCGTACTGGAGACAATGGCGCGCGACTACGGAAATTCCTACGTCGGCTTCGTCCTCGCGCAATCGATCGCGCATCGCGAGACCCTACTCGGCCTGCCGATAGCGCCCGCCATCGTCGAGCGCCATGCACAGATGGCCGCGGAGTCGCTCGGACGACAGCGCGAAATCGAGGCCGCCGACACGCTGCCATTCGAGGCGTTCCGCCAGAATTACCTGTCGCCGGCCAGTCTCAACGTCTGACGCCGACACCCGCAATGCGCCGATTCGAAACCATCGTGCTCGGGCTTGGCGCGATGGGCAGCGCCACCGCCTGCCACTTGGCGCGCAAGGGAAACCGGGTGCTCGGCATCGACCGGTTCTCTCCGCCCCACCTCCATGGCTCGACGCACGGCGATACGCGCATCACCCGCCTGGGCATTGGCGAGGGCAAGCAATACACACCATTGGCCATGCGTTCGCACAAGCTCTGGCGCGAACTCGAGCGCGAGACCGGAGCCACGTTGCTCACGACCCACGGCGGCCTCGTCCTGTCCAGCGCGACCAAGTCTTCGCAGAGCCACGGCGACAATTTTTTCGCGAACACCGTCTCTGCCGCCAAGGAATATGGCATTCCCCATGAGCTGCTCGATTCGGCGCAGATTCGCCAGCGCTTTCCGCAATTCAAGGTCGCCCGCGACGAGTCCGGCTATTTCGAACCCAGCGCAGGATTTCTGCGGCCCGAGGCGTGCGTGCGCGCGCAACTGCAACTGGCGGAGCAGCACGGCGCGCAACTGCACCGCAATGAGCGCGCGCTTGCATTCGAAGTCGCGGATCGCGGCGTCACCGTCACCACCGACCGCGATACCTATGCCGCCGACCAGCTGATCATCACGGTGGGACCGTGGATCAAGGAATGGGTCGGGCCCGCGTTCGGCAAGCAACTCGCAATCCATCGGCAGGTGCTGTGCTGGTTCGACCTCGATGGTCCGCTTGAGTCGTTCCTGCCGGAGCACTTTCCGGTGTTCATCTGGGAATTGCAGAAGAAGCGCCAGGGCATCTACGGCTTTCCGGCCATCGACGGCGCGCGGGGTGGACTCAAGATCGCCACCGAGCAATACGACGCGCAGACCACTGCCGACACCATCGAGCGGACCGTATCGGCCGCGGAAATTCGCGCAATCCACGACGACTACGTTGCGCCGTACCTGTCCGGGCTGTCGGCCCGATGCGTGAAGGCGGCGACGTGCCTGTATACCGTCACGCCGGACTTCGGCTTCATCATCGACAGGTTGCCGGGTTCGCCGCGCGTGCTGGTGGCCTCGCCCTGCTCCGGCCACGGGTTCAAGCATTCGGCCGCCATTGGCGAAGCGTTGTCGGAGCTCGTCATCGAGGGCGCCAGCCGCATCGACTTATCTGCATTTGCATTGAGCCGGTTCCACGCGCAAACCGATCGCCTGCCGTAGACTGCGTCTTTGCCCGATCGATACCGGAGCCCAAGCATGTCCGCCGAAAATGCCGAACAGATCGCCGAGTGGAACGGCACGATGGGCCGGATCTGGGCTGAGCGGCAGCGGGAAATCGACCGCATCATCGTCCCCTTTGGCACCGCCGCAATGCTCGCGGCGGTACCGAAACCCGGCGAGCGCGTGCTCGATGTCGGTTGCGGCTGCGGAGACACGTCGATCGCAATTGCGCAGAAGGTCGGCGACACCGGCAGGGTCCTCGGCGTCGACGTCTCGCAGCCAATGCTCGAGGTCGCGCGGTCACAAGGGCAGCAGGCGCATCTTGCTCATCTCGAATTCCGCGAGGCCGATGCCTCCGGGGCCGACCTCCCGGCCGATTTTCACATGCTGTTCTCGCGCTTCGGCGTGATGTTCTTCAGCCAGCCGACTCAAGCGTTCAGCCATCTGCGCAAGTCGCTGCGCAAGGATGGACGCTGCGTATTCGTGTGCTGGCGCACTCCGCGGGACAATCCGTGGGCGATGGCCCCGCTCGTCGCGGCGCGCGAGGCGATGGGCATCACGCCACCGCCCGCCGATCCGTTTGCTCCCGGCCCGTTTGCCTTCGCCGACGCGGAGCGAGTGCGCGGCATACTGCAGGATGCCGGCTTCGGTGACATCGACGTGCAACGCTTCGACTCTCCGGTCGACATCGGCGCATCGCCGCGGCTGGCGGCAGAACGCGCGACCAGGATTGGACCTACGTCGCGTCTGATACGCGATCTGGGCGAGGCGAGCGCCCCCATCATCCTCGATGCGGTCGAACGCGCAATGGCTGCGGTGGCCGCGCCAAATGGCCACGTGAGCCTCAACGGCTCGAGCTGGATCGTCTCTGCCCGCAACGCGCGATGAAGAATTCGCTGCCCTCGGTGATCGCGTTGCTGCGACGCCACCCGCTGCTGGCGTTCGTGCTCATGGGCGCATTCTTCCTGCTGTCCGGAATCACCTCCATCAACCTGTATGTCGTGCTCAAGGCCAACATCGACCTGTTCCAGAAATATGGCGCGCAGGTGATCGAGGACGGCGCGCTGTGGCAGCTCGCCGGTATCCTCGGCACCGCGGTGCTGAGCATCCTGTTCTTCGTCATCTTCGTGATCTGCGAGCGCATCGTCGTCGATCACCTCACCGCCTCGCTGCGGGAAGTCGCCAGCGAATTACCCTGACCCGGAGCGTCCCATCATCTACGGCCTGACTCAGCTTGGCGTAGTGCACACGATCATCAGCCTGGTCGCCGTCGCCGCGGGAATCGTCGCAGAAGTCGCGAATCAGCCGCGCCGCGCGGCATTGGCGGACCGGTCGGCGCCGACGCCTTCCCTGACGTCCGACTCGAACAATTCCTGCAACTGAGCGGCGGCCTGCGCGGCGGTCTGGATCAACTGCGCTTCGTCCTGGCGCACCGCGTACTGCGCCTCCAGTTGCCGCGCGTCGTGTTCCCGGAACAAATCGACGGCGCGCCTGGCCTGCGCGGGCTCGAGTCCCAGTTGCTCCAGCGCATGCCGCGCAGTCTCCAGGCTGGACAACAGCGTCTCGCGCTCGATCGCCTCGATATCGAGATCGCGCAGCCGATAGTAGTGCACGCGATTGCGCGCCCGCGCGAGTATGGGCAGGTCAGGAAAGTGCTTGCGCACCAGTGCCGCGGTCTTTATCGACGCTTCCACATCGTCAATCGCCAGCACGAACAGCTTCGCATCGCGGATGCGGGCGGATTCGAGCAGCTCGAGCCTGGTCGCGTCACCGTAGTAAACCTTGTTTCCGAATTTGCGCACGAAGTCGACCTGCTGGTAGCTGACCTCCAGCGCGGTGAACGGAATGCCTGCCATGCGCAGCACCCGCGACACGATCTGGCCATAGCGGCCGTAGCCGGCGATGATCACCGGATTGCCCGGGCCGTCGATGACGTCGAACTCGGGCGGCTTGCGGCGTTCGAGCCAGCGCGCGAGAAGTCGCTCGTGCACCACGAACGACAGGGGCGCCATCAGCATCGAAACGGTCACCACCAACACGAGAAAAGATGCCGTACCGCCCGACAGGATGCCGTTCAGTTGCGCGGCCGTGAACAGCACGAACGCGAATTCGCCGCCTTGCGAAAGCAACACGGCAATGCGCTGCGAGTCCTCGTTGCCAATACCCGTCGTACCTGTGATGGCCCAGAGCAACGCCGCCTTGATTGCCAGCAGTGCGAGCGCGGCACCCACCACGGCGAACGGATGCGCGGCGAGATAGGCCAGGTCGGCGCTCATCCCCACCGCCATGAAGAAAAGCCCAAGCAGCAGTCCCTTGAACGGCTCGACATCGGCCTCGAGCTCGTGACGGAATTCCGAGTCGGCCAGCAGTACGCCGGCCAGGAATGCGCCGAGTGACATCGACAAGCCCATCTCTTCCATCGCCAGCGCGGCGCCGATGACGACCAGCAGCGCCGCGCCGGTAAATATTTCGCGGCCGCCAAAGCGCGCAACGAGTTTCAGCAGCGGACGCACGACGACGCGGCTGACGACGATGACCATGACGATCGCCGCAATGCCCTTGCCGGCCAGCGCCCATGCATTCGTTGCGCCCACCTTCTCCGGCGCGAGAAGCGGCAGCAGCGCGATGAGTGGAATAACCGCCAGATCCTGGAAGAGCAGGATCGCGAATGCGCGGCGTCCGCTCGGGCTGCTCAATTCGCCGCGCTCAGCCAGCCACGCGAGCACGATGGCCGTGGACGACATCGCGAGGCCGAAGCCCACCACCGTCGCCGCCTGCCAGTTGAGGCCCTGCCATTGCGCGATGCCGGTGAACACGGTACCGGTGACCAGCACCTGCGCGCCGCCCAAGCCAAACACCGGCTGCCGCAGCGCCCACAGACGGGAAGGTTCGAGTTCGAGCCCGACGAGGAATAGCAGCAACACGACGCCGAGTTCGGCGAAGTCGAGCGTGGATTCCGCATGCGGCACGACGCCCAGGGCCCACGGACCCAGAATTGCGCCGGCAGCCAGGTAGCCCAGCACCGCGCCCAGCTTCAGCCGGCGGAACAGCGGCACGACGATCACCGCCGTGCCCAGGAAAATCGCAGCCTGCAGCAGGAAACTCACCGGGACCCCGTCGTGGCGCCACTTGCGACATGGCGAAGCGCTGGATGCGTCGCGCGCACAACGCGCTTGGTCGCTTCGACCTTTGCCTTTTCCGCCTGGCATCGCGGCCCGGAGAATTCCGCCTGCAGCATGTCCAGGAATGCGCGCGTGCGGGCGGGCATCAATCGCCGACCGGGGAAGACCGCCCAGGCGGGAACCGGCGGCAGGCTCCAGTCGACCAGCACGGGCACCAGCTCCCCGGTCCTGACATAGGGTTCCACGAAGTGGTCACTTACTATTGTAATGCCTGCGCCCGCCCTGGCCAGACGGATCAGCAGTTCGGGCGAATTGGCCGTTGCGCGGCCAGGGGGGATGCCCTCCCAGCGCTGGTCGCCCCGAGACAGCACCCACGGCATCGGCTCTCCGTTGCGCATCAGCAGGCGCAGCGCGTCGTGCTCCATCAGTGCCTCAGGTTCGGACGGCACGCCGCGACGGGTCAGATAGTGCGGTGCGGCGTACAGGCTTGACGAGAAAACGGCCAACCGCCGCGCAGCCAGCGAGGCATCGTCAGGCAGGTCGCCCATACGGATGGCGACGTCAAAATTCTCACCGATCAAGTCCACTCGGCGCGGCGAAAGGTCTACTTCCAGCGCTATCGTCTGGTATTTTTCTATAAATTCTGCCAAAACCGTTCCCATGACCACGGTAGCAAAATCGCTGGGCATCGACACCCTCAGCCGCCCGCTGGGCCGAATTTGGCGGTTCTGGGCGAGCTCCGTCGCGGCTTCAACCTCGGCAACGACCTGGTGCGCATGGTCCAGCACGCTATGGCCAAAGTCCGTCAGCACGAGCTTGCGCGTCGTGCGCAGCAGCAGCCGCTCGCCGAGCACTGCCTCCATGCCGGCGATGCGCCGCGAGACCGTCGATTTCGGCAGCCCGAGTCGCGCGGCGGCGCGGGTAAAGCTGCCCTCGTCCGCCACCCGGGCGAAGAGCAACAAGTCGTTCGGTTGCAGTGTTGGCGTCATTCTATTGTTTCTCCACAGCAACAATGTAATCCATTTTAACGGCTTATATATCGTTATCGGGACAATTATAGTGAGTACGTCGCCAACGTCAATTCAAGGACCCACCATGAACATCCTGCAGATCAACTCCAGCGCGCGCATCGAAAATTCGCAATCGACCTACCTTGCCAATTCCCTGGTTGAGCGCGTTCTAGCGGACCATCCCGATGCGACGCTGACCGTGCGCGACTTGTCGCGAACGCCGCACCCGCAACTCGACGAAGCGGCATTGCAGGCGTTGTTCACGCCGGCCGACAAGCGCACGACTGAGCATGCCGCGCGCGTGGCGATGGACGACATCCTGATTGCCGAGACCCTGGCCGCAGATGTGGTGGTGCTGGGCGTGCCGATGTACAACTTCGGCGTGCCGGCGCAATTGAAGAACTGGATAGATGCCATCTCGCGCGCGCAGGTCACGTTTCGCTACACCGCCAACGGACCCGAAGGGTTGCTCAAGGGCAAGAAGGTCTACGTCGCGCTGACGCGGGGCGGCAAGTACCGCAACACGCCATCCGACACACAGGTGCCGTACCTGAAGACGATCTTCGCGTTCCTCGGCATGACCGATGTGCAGTTTGTCTACGCGGAAGGACTGGCGATGGGGCCGGAAGCGCTGCAGAGCGCGTTGAGTTCGGCACAAGCGCAGATCGAGGAACTGGAAGCTGCATGACAACTGAGGAGATGCACATGACATCGACGATCACCCCCACCCGCCGCGATGAAATCGTCACGACGTCACGCGCGGTCGAACAACTGGTGGCCGGTATGCCCACCTCCGACGGCGCGGGCGTCAAGCTGACGCGCGTGCTGACGCAGCAGTTCCAGCGCCGCCTCGATCCGTTCCTGATGCTCGACGCGTTCGGCACGGACAATCCCGACGACTACATCGGCGGCTTTCCGAATCATCCGCATCGCGGCTTTGAAACCGTGACGTACATGATCGCCGGTCAGATGCGGCATCGCGACAGCTTCGGCCATGAAGGCCTGCTCAGGAACGGCGGCGTGCAGTGGATGACTGCCGGCAGCGGCATCATCCACTCGGAGTTGCCGGAACAGGCCGACGGTCGCATGGAAGGCTTCCAGCTCTGGCTCAACCTCCCGGCGAAGGCCAAGATGCGCGCGCCGTGGTATCGCGACATCCAGGCTGTGGAGATTCCGGAATTCACGACGCCGGAAGGCGTTACCGCGCGCGTGATCGCGGGCAGCAGTCATGGCGTCGCTGGCGCCATGGTGCGCGAAACGACGGAACCGCTGTATCTCGACCTGCATTTCGCCGCGGGAGCCACTTTTGCGCAGGCGTTGCCGCCGCAATTCAACGCGTTCGTCTATGTCTATCGCGGCGCGCTGTCCCTCGGCGAGACGCTGGTGCCGGTGCAAAGGATGGCCCTGCTCGAGAACAGCGTCGAGAGCGACGGCGTGGTATTGCGCGCCGGCCAGGCGACGCGCGCGCTGCTGATAGCCGGCATGCCGCTCGGCGAGCCGATCGCGCAACACGGTCCGTTCGTGATGAATACGCGCGACGAACTGATGCAAGCCGTGCAGGACTATCAGGCAGGTAAATTCGGCGCGGCGGCGTAACGCGGGAACGCAACGCTCTGTTGCGCGACTGCAACAATCCCGCACCCCCACGTCCGGTGCGACCCGCGCCGGACGTTTCTATATTGACGTCGAGGCTACACTTGTCGCCAACGTCGCTTTCCTGGCGCGTATTGAAGTTCGGGGACCAACATGATCTCGTCAAATTTGTCGTGCAGAAGTGTCGTCGCAGCGCTGCTGATTTCGTTCTGTGGCAGCGCACTCGCTGTTGAGCTGGTCGTGAACGGCACCTTCGAGTCCAACGGCGGCGTCAACACGAACATCCTCACCGGCTGGACCGTCACCGACCAGGCAGGGAGTAGCGGAAGCTGGTTTGCGCAGTCCGGCACCAGCCCGCCGGCAGGCTTCGGCAGCGGGTTGACCGTAGCCGCGCCGCCGCAAGGAACCTTCGCGGCAATGACCACGCAGGATGGAGGCGGTTCGCACATCCTGTCGCAGAACGTCACCATTCCTTCCGGAGCGCCGGCAATATTCAGTGCGCGTGTTTATGTAAACAACGCCGCCGCAGCCTGGTCCACTCCCGCCTCACTCGACTATACGGTGACGCCCAACCAGCAGTACCGGATCGACCTCATGACCACCGGGTCCGCGTTGACCGACATGGGCGCGGGAATCCTGCAGAACCTTTACAAGACCAGCGTCGGTGACCCCCCGGTCTCCGGCTACAACCTGATTACGGTCGACGTCAGCGCCTTCGCCGGCCAGACGGTTCGCCTGCGTTTGGCCGAAGTCGACAATCAGTTGTACCTTTCGACGGGCGCCGACGTCGTCAGCATCCAGAGCGGGGCGGTCGCGGCGGTGGCACCGGTTCCGACGCTGTCGGAGTACGGGTTGCTGCTACTGGTCACGATGATTCTTGGCCTCGGTGCACTCGCAGCGCGGCGCCGGAACTGATCGCGCCCGCCTGATATCAGCGCCGCTTCGGCGCTGATGTGTTCGTCACGCCGGACAGCAAGTCATTGCCGCGTTGACTCCTGTTCGACATTGGAGATGACATTGAACGACGAGACCTTCAACCTGAGCATCCGCAAGTTCCTGAAAATGGTCGGCGTCAATTCGCAGCGCGAGATCGAGCAGGCGGTCGCCAAGGCAATCGCCGACGGCACGGTCAAGGGAACGGAAACGTTGCCCGCGCGCGTGACACTGGACATCGGCGGCATCAAGCTGAACGTGCGCTTCGACGGCGAGATTGTGCTGGGGTAGCAAAAGTTGGGCAGGGCATTTAGGGTCAGATAATTATCTAATTATCTGACCCTAATTATCCGCAATCTCGACGACACCCGCGGCGACAAAACCGTCGATGTCGGCGTCGGTGTAGTCGTACTCCCGCAGCACTTCCCGCGTGTGTTCTCCCAGCAACGGCGCGGGACGGGTAATGGCCGTCGGCGTCAAGGAAAAATGCACCGGACAGCCGAGCGCCTTGACTGAACCCGCCTGCGGGTGCACCAGGTCGACCACCATGCCCTGCGCCAGCGTCTGCGGATGCGTAAGCGCCTCGCCGATCGAATGCACCGGCCCCACAGGAACGCCCGCCGCGTCGAAGGTGGCGATCCACTCGGCCTTTGTGCGCGTTGCGAGAACGCCGTTGACCAGTGCCGCCAGCGTTTCGCGATTGTCCATGCGCGCCGAATTGTTCACGAAGCGAGGATCCTCGCGCCACTCCGGATGGCCCAGCACCTCGGCGATCCGTTCCCAGTTGGCCTGGTTGGCGCCGCCGATGTTGATCCAGCCGTCGCTGGCGCGAAACGCCTGGTACGGCGCGGTCAGGATGTGCGCGGAGCCGGTGGGGCCGGGAGATACGCCTGTCGCGAAGAATGCGGCGGCTTGCCAGTACGTCTGCTGCACTGCCGCCTCGAGCAGCGACGTATCGACGGCCTGACCTTCGCCGGTTTTCTGCTTGTGGGAATAGGCTGCGATGATGCCGATGGTCGCGAGAAGGCCGGCGTTGATGTCCGCCACCGAGTTGCCGGTCTTGACGGGCGGGCCACCGGGTTCGCCGGTCACCGACATCAGGCCGGAGAAGCCCTGCGCGATGAGGTCGAAGCCGCCTTTGTCGGCCATCGGGCCTTCGCGGCCGTAACCGGAGACCGTCGAATAGATGAGGCCCGGATTCACACGCGCCAATACGTCGTAGCCGAGGCCCAACTTTTCCATCGTGCCGCGCCGATAATTCTCCGTCAGTACGTCGGTGTCGCGCACCATCCGCAGCAGGATCTCGCGGCCCTGCGCGTGCTTCAGGTTGAGGGCGATGCCGCGCTTGTTGCGGTTGAGGATCAGGAACGGCGCCGACACGCCGTTGACGCGCGGCTCGCGATAGGCGCGCGAATCGTCGCCACCGGGCAGCTTCTCGACCTTGATCACGGATGCGCCCATGTCCGCGAGCATCATCCCGCAGGTGGGACCCGCCATGATCTGCGCCAGTTCGAGCACGCGCATGCCGGCCAGCGGGCCGCTGCGAGGCGCAGCATTTGCCACGCTCATCGTCCGACGAACTCGGGTTTGCGCTTGGCCATGAACGCCGTGTAACCCGCGCGAAAATCCTCGGTGTCGAAGCAGGCGAAGCATTCGGCGTATTCGTCCGCCGTGATCGGCCGGTCGTCGCGCAGGCGCCGCGCAAATTGCTTGTGCCAGCGCGCAACCAGCGGCGCGCCGTCGGCAATGCGATGGGCAGTTGCCAAGGCTTCAGCCGCGACCTGGTCATCGGCGACGACGCGCGTCACGAGACGCTTGTCTCTGGCTTCGTAGGCATCGAAGATCCGGCCCTCGAGCAGGATCTCGAGTGCGACATCGGCGCCCGCCAGGCGCACCAGCGGCGCCATTTCCGGATAGGCCATCACCAGGCCCAGATTCTTGATCGGTGCGCCGAAGCGGCTCGATTCGCCACAGATGCGCAGGTCGCACAGCGCGGCGATCTCGAGGCCGCCGCCGACGCAGATGCCGTGGATTTGCGCGACCAGCGGATGGCGGCAGGCGGACAATGCGCGCGCGGTCTCGTGCATGACCTTGCCGTACTGGAGGGCTTGCGCCGCGTTCGCACGCTCGGTCGCGAACTCCGCGATGTCGTTGCCCGGCGAAAAGGCCTTCTCGCCTGCACCGCGCACGATGATGCAGCGTACGGAATCGTCCGCTGACAGCGCGTCAATCATCCCGCCCAGCGACCGCCACATCGGCTTGGTCAGCGCATTGAGCTTTTCCGGGCGATTGAGAATCACCGTGGCGATGAAACCGGCACGTTCGAGTGCGATGAGTTCGGTCACCCCAGGTCACTCCGCCTTGACATTCAATTCCTTAACCAGCGTCTGGTATTTGGCGAGTTCGGTCTTGAGGAACGCGGAGAATTCCTCCGGCGTTTGCGGCCCGCCGAACTGCACGCCTTGCGCCTCGAGATTCGGCCGGATGGCGGCGTCGGTCATCGCCTTCTGCACGGCGCTGTTGATCTTCGCGACCATGTCCTTGGGCAGGTTCCTGGGCCCCATGACGGAATACCAGTTGGTGACGTCGAAACCGCGGATGCCGACTTCGGCGAACGTGGGAACATCCGGCAGCTGCGGCAAGCGCTGAGGTGTGGAGATCGCCAGCGCGCGCAGCTTGCCGGCCTTGATGTGCTGGAGCACCGGCGGCATCGTGTCGAAATTCATGTTCACCTGGCCGGAAAGCAGGTCGCTGATTGCCTGGCCGCTGCCCTTGTAGGGGATGTGGCTCAACTGCGTGCCGGTGAGCTTCGCGAACAGTGCACCTGCCAGATGTTGCGTGCTGCCGATGCCCGACGATGCATAGGTGTAGATGCCCGGCTTGGCCTTGGCCAGCACGACGAGTTCGGCCACCGTGTTGGCAGGGATGCCGGGGTTGATGACAAGCACGTTGGGCACATAGCCGATGTAGGTGATCGGCGTGAAGTCGGTCGCGGCGTCATACGGAACGTTCTGCAGCACGAACGGTGCAATGGCGTTGGAATTGGAGTGGCCCATCAGCAACGTGTAGCCATCAGGCTGCGCCTTGGCGACGGCGTCGGCAGCAATGGTGCCGGACGCGCCCGGCTTGTTCTCGACGATGACGGGCTGGCCGAGTATTTCCGACATTCTCGGCGCCAGCGAGCGCGCGACGATGTCGGTTCCGCCGCCCGGCGCAAATCCGACGAGCAGCTTGATCGGCTTGGTCGGCCATGCCTGGGCGACCGCCACTGCAGGCAGAGCTGCACAGAGCGCGCCAGCAATCAGCGACGACAACGCGGCGCGGCGGCTTTCCCCCGCCATTGTTCTTGCGATCCTTTTCATCGAGTCCTCACGGGTTTGCAGTGCTTAGGAAATTCATCGCCGCCTGGAGTCCGCCCTTGCGGTGCGGAACAGCAGCCAATTCGAGACCCATTTCGACGCCGGCCAGCGTTCCGCACAGCATAAGCTCATTGAAGTAGCCGAGATGGCCGATGCGAAACACTTTCCCGGAAAGCTTGCCCAATCCCTGGCCCAGCGAAAGATTGAAGCGATCGAGCGTGATCTTGCGGAACGTGTCGGCATGGTGCCCTTCCGGCATCATCACCGTGGTCAGCGCGGCGCTGTATTCGGCGGGATCGGCACAGAGTATCTCCAGGTCCCACGCGCGAACCGCGCGGCGCGTGGCCTCCGCCAACCGCTCGTGGCGGGCAAATACGTTTTCTAGGCCTTCGGACAAGATCATGTTCAGCGATTCGTGCAGGCCATAGAGAAGGTTGGTCGCCGGCGTATACGGAAAATAACCGGTGCTGCTGATCGCCAGCTGATCGCCCCAGTCCCAGTACGACCGCGGCAGCCGGGCCGTTTTCGCGGCGGCAAGTGCCTTGGCGCTGATCGCGTTGAATGAGAGTCCCGCCGGCAGCATCAGGCCCTTCTGCGAGCCGGCAACCGACACGTCGACACCCCATTCATCGTGGCGATAGTCGGTCGAGCCGAGTGAGGAAATCGTATCCACCATCAGCAGCGCCGGATGCGACGCGCGATCGATGGCTGCGCGCACTGCGGCAACGTTGCTGGTGACACCCGTCGATGTTTCGTTATGGACGATGCACACGGCCTTGATCGCGTGCCCGCTGTCGGCCTTGAGGCGCGACTCGACCTGCGGCGCAGAGGCACCGTGCCGCCAGTCGCCGGGAAGGAATTCGACGGTTAATCCCAGGCGATCGGCGATGCGCTTCCACAGCGTGGCGAAATGTCCGGTTTCCGCCATCAGCACGTGATCGCCGGGCGACAGCGTATTGACCAGCGCGGCTTCCCATGCGCCGGTGCCCGATGACGGGAAGATGACCACGTCGGCGTTCGTGCGGAACACTCTCTTCATCCCGGCGAGCACGTTCTTGCCCAGCGCCGCGAACTCCGGACCGCGGTGGTCGATGGTCGGATGGTCGATCGCCCGCAACACGCGGTCGGGAACGTTGGTGGGTCCCGGAATCTGCAGGAAGTGGCGGCCGGAAGGATGACTGTCGAGCGTAAGCATGAGGTGCCTCGAATTGCGGCGAGCGGTGAAGTCGACGAGCGGGGAAGTCCACGGGCGGTAAAGTGCTTGCCTCGCGCCTGTCAGGCCGACAAAATAGCACGGCCTTGCACGCAACGACACCCAAGCCCCTGCTGTTTCACCCCACGCGCGGGAACAGCGATCTCGCTGCACGCCTGCGCAAAGCGGTGCAAGGTACCGTCCACTTCGATGCGGCATCGCGGGGCCGCTATGCCACCGACGCCTCCATCTATCAGGTGGACCCCGTCGGCGTACTGGTGCCACGCACCGACGACGATGTCCGCGCCGCGATCGACGTCTGCCGCGACCTGCGCGTGCCCATGCTGCCGCGCGGCGCGGGAAGTTCGCAGTGTGGCCAGACGGTCGGCGCGGCGCTGGTCATCGACCACAGCAAATATCTGAACCGCATCGGCGCATTGGACAAGGAGGCGATGACGGTCGCCGTCGAGCCCGGCGTGGTGCTCGACCAGCTCAATGCATTCCTGAAGCCGCACGGATTGTGGTTTCCGGTGGACGTCAGCACATCCGCGCAGGCCACGCTGGGCGGCATGGCCGGCAACAACTCCTGCGGATCGCGGTCGATCGCCTACGGCAACATGGTGCACAACGTCCATGCCATCGATGCGTGGCTGTCCGACGGGTCGCCGATCCGCTTCGGCCCGCAAGCCGAGATGGGCGCGGCATCGCCGAGGGCACGCGCATTGGTCGAGCACTTGAGCGCGATCGGCGAACGGGAACGCGACGAAATCGCGCAGCGGGTGCCGACGTTGCTGCGCCGGGTCGGCGGCTACAACATCGACGTCTTCAATCCGCAGAGCGAACGTCCTTACACCATCGATGGCACCGTCAATCTCGCGCATCTGCTCGTCGGCAGCGAGGGCACGCTGGCGTGGACGCGCTCACTGACGCTGAAGGTATGTCCGCTGCCGACCCGTCGCGCACTCGGCGTCGTCAACTTCCCGACGCTGTACCGCGCGATGGAATGCACGCGCAACATCGTCGCGCTGGCACCATCAGCCGTGGAACTGGTCGACCGGACGATGATCGATCTCGCGCGCGGCAATCCGGCATTCCGGCCGGTGATCGACGCTGCGTTGATCGGCGAGCCCAACGCCATCCTGCTGGTCGAGTTCACCGGCGACGAAGCGGCGCGACGTCTGGCTGACCTCGTCGCGTTGATGGGCGACCTGGGGCAGCCTGGTTCCGTCGTGCAAATGACCGACGCGGCGCCGCAAAAAGCGCTGTGGGATGTGCGCAAGGCCGGTCTCAATATCATGATGAGCCTGCGCGGCGACGGCAAGCCGGTGTCGTTCATCGAGGATTGCGCGGTGCCGCTCGCGCACCTGCCCGACTACGTCGCGCGCCTGAGCGAAGTGTTTGCGCGGCACGGCACGCGCGGTACGTGGTACGCGCATGCATCGGTCGGTACGCTGCACGTGCGGCCCATCCTCGACATGCGTCGCGACGGCGCGGCCAAGATGCGTGTGATCGCAGAGGAAGCCAGCGCCATGGTTCGCGAATACAAGGGCGCATTCTCCGGCGAGCATGGCGACGGCCTCGTGCGCAGCGAATGGGTCGCGTGGCAGTTCGGCCCGCGCCTGACGCGCGCCTTCGAGGAGATCAAGGACCTGTTCGACCCCGCGGGACTGATGAACCCCGGCAAGATCGTGCGCTCGTCGCGCATGGACGACGCCACGTTGTTCCGCTTCCCGCCCGGATATCGCGTTCTGCCCGTGGCCACCGCGCTCGACTGGTCCAGCTGGGATGTGCAAAACGATCCGGTCGCGCAGACGGTCGCGGCGGCCGGAACGGGCGGCGACCCCGCGCACGGCTTCGCCAAGGCCGTCGAGATGTGCAACAACAATGGCCACTGCCGCAAGTTCGATGCGGGAACGATGTGCCCAAGTTATCGCGTCACCCGCGACGAGGAACACCTGACGCGAGGTCGCGCCAACACGCTGCGTCTTGCACTCTCGGGCCAGCTCGGACCGGATTTCGCCAGCGAACCGGTGCGCGCGGCGCTTGACCTGTGCGTAAGCTGCAAAGGTTGCCGCCGCGACTGTCCTACCGGCGTGGACATGGCGAAGATGAAAATCGAGTTCATGCACCACTGGCAACGCGCGCACGGCCTCACGTTGCGCGAGCGCCTGGTCGCGCAGCTGCCGCGTTGGGCGCCGCATGCGGCGCGCCTGCCCTGGCTCGCGAATCTGCGCGATGCCATTCCAGGTGCCGCCATGCTGGCCGAGAAATGGCTTGGGATTTCCGCGCGGCGCTCGCTGCCGCGCTGGCGCGGCGACACGTTTCTCGGTGCCCCATCGACGGGCCAGGACGAGGAGAACCACGCCGACGTGGTTCTTTTTGCCGACACCTTCACCAACTACTTCGAGCCGGACGATGCGCGTGCCGCCGTGGCCGTCCTGCGTGCCGCCGGATATCGCGTGCACGTTGCGCGCGCACGCGCCGACGACGCGGAACCCGCGCGGCCGCTGTGCTGCGGCAGGACGTACCTGGCCGCCGGGCTCGTCGACGATGCCAGGCGCGAGGCGCGGCGCGTGCTCGAGGCCATGGCACCCCATGTTGCGCGCGGCGCGGTCGTGGTCGGCCTGGAGCCGTCGTGTCTGCTGACGCTGCGCGACGAATTCCTGGTGATGGGATTGGGCGATGCCGCGCAACAGTTGGCAGGCAACGCGCTGCTGATCGAGGAATTCCTGGCGCGCGAGCACCACGCCGGGCGGCTCAAGCTGCCGCTGTCGTCACTGTCGCAATCGCGTGCCCTGCTGCACGGCCATTGCCACCAGAAGGCGTTCGACGCCGTGTCTCCGGCACTCGCCGTGCTGCGCCTGATTCCGGGACTGTCCGTCGAGCCCATCGAGTCGAGCTGCTGCGGCATGGCCGGCAGTTTCGGCTACGAGGCTGCGCACTACGACCTTTCGATGCAGATGGCGGAGTTGTCGTTGCTGCCCGCCGTGCGTTCGGCGCCCGCCGATACGCTGATCGTCGCCGACGGCACCAGCTGCCGCCATCAGATCGCCGATGGCACGCGAGGCCATTCCCCGCGCGAAGCGCTGCACGTCGTACGCGTGCTGCAGCGGGCATTGACCCCGGCCAAGGCCTGACGCCGGCGTTACAGGCAGTTGAACTCGAGTCCCTCGGTCAGGTCTTCCAGCCCCGAATGTCCGAAGCTGATGCGGCCGTTGCCGCGCAGGATCAGTTCCTCCCGTCGCAGCATGATCTCCGGCTCGCCATTCACCGTGCAGTAGGTGCCGTTCGAACTCACGTCGACCAGCACGAACTTGTCGCGCCGGCGTTCGATGCGCGCGTGCAGCCGCGACGCCTTGCGATCCATGATGACCACGTCGTTCTGCGCATCGCGGCCGAGCGTGATGGGTGCCGAGTTCTGGTTGAGCTCGAGTTCGCGCGCGCCATGGATCAGCTTGAGGCCCACCGGCCGGATTTGCGGCCGCGTCGACATCGCGGTCAACTCCTCTTCCGACTCCTGCCAGATCAGCTCGAACGTGTGGATGTCGTTCTGCTTGCCCTTGACCGTGTGCGCGTCCTGGTCGCGCATGCGGGCACGCAGTGCGGGGGACAACACGTCGACGGTCTCGGATGAAACCAGTGTCTGTCCAGCCTTGGCGAGCGAGCACAATCGCGCAGCGACATTGACGGCGTCGCCGTAGACGTCGCCGCTCTCGTCGAGCACCGGGCCGAAGTGGAATCCCGCATGGATCGCCAGCGGCGCGCCCTGGGTCGTGCGCTGCGCCGAGACCTGCACCTGGATCGCGATGGCGGCATACGCGGCGTTGGCGGGAAGCGGAAAGACCGCCATGGCCTCATCGCCGATCGTCTTGACCAAGCGGCCGCCGTGCTCCTCGCACACGTTCTTCATGACTTCGAGACAGCGGCCGATGGTCAGCAGCGCCTCCGCGTCGCCCAAGGTCTCGTACAGCTTGGTGCTGCCTGCGACATCGGCAAAGAGAATGGCTAGTTTGCGGGGAGCGGGTTCCATGCCTCGAGAGTGACGCGAAATGGGAAAGTATAGTACAACAGCATGGCGCGGACTTGCGCGCTGCGCGGCGGCGAAGTATGTTCGACGGTTGTGCCGCACGCTTTTGGGGCGCTGAATTTTCGGAGGAGTTCGACTCGATGGACAAGCTGGGGCGGTATGAAATCCGGGAGATCGTCGGCGAAGGCGCCATGGCGCGCGTCTACAAGGCCTACGATCCGGAAATCGATCGCACGATCGCCATCAAGCTGCTGAAGTCGCAACTGGCGGACGATGATCAGTACCGGCTGCGCTTTCTGCGCGAGGCCCGCGCGGCAGGCGTGCTGTCGCATCCGAACATCGTCACGATCTTCGACGTCGGCGTCGACGGCACCAAGCCGTACATCGCGATGGAGCTGATCGACGGCATGACCCTCGGCGACGTGCTGCGCTCCGACAACCAGCTCACCGTCAAGGAAATCGTCGAGATCGGCATCCAGTTGTCGCGCGCGCTCGATTACGCGCACAGGAAGGGCATCATCCACCGCGACATCAAGCCCGGCAACATCATGCTGATCGAGGAAACCAAGACCATCAAGGTCGCGGACTTCGGCATCTGCCGCATCGACGACCCGGAAGGCACCGAGCAGGCCGGGCAAACGCAGATGGGCGACGTGCTGGGCACGCCCAACTACATGTCGCCCGAGCAGGTCATGGGGCAGAAGGTCGATTCGCGTTCCGATCTCTTTTCGGTGGGCGTGGTCCTGTACAAGCTGCTGACCAACGCGCTGCCCTTCGAAGGCGATTCCGTGATCAGCGTCGCCTACAAGATCGCCAAGAGCGAGGCGCCGTCGGTGCAGAGCCTGCGTCCGGACATTCCGCTCACCTTGCGTCGCATCATCGAGCGCTCGCTCAAGAAGCAACCGGAAAAGCGCTTCCAGACTGGCGAGGAATTCGCGCAGGCCCTGATCGGCGTGGCGCGCGAGTTGAATGAAGAGGAGACCAAGAAGGGAACGGGCCGCATTCCATTGGGCATCCGCTGGGCACTGATGATGGTCGCCCTCGTCGCGGTCACCATGACGGTCACCGCCACCATCCTCTACCAGCGCCAGTACCAGGCCATGATGGACCAGGTGCAGGACTACGGTGGCTCGCTGGCCAAGTTCATCTCGACACAAAGCGCGGTGCCACTGCTGGACGAGGACTGGACTGCGCTCGACGTGTTCATCCAGGAAACTCTGGGCCGGCAGGATTTCAACTACATCACGATCGTCGACCACCAGGGCCTGGTGCGCGGCACCAATCAGCCCGCGCAGCTCAACCAGAAATACACGGCGCTGGTCGCCAAGACGCTGTCGCCGGCCGATGCCAACGTGAAGGTGGCAAGCCACCGGCTGGCCGACGGGCGCGACGTGCTCGACTTCGGCACGCCGATCCTGTTCCAGGGCAAGGAAATCGGCCAGGTACACCTGGGCATTTACGAGGCGCCGCTGTCGAAGGTGGCCAACTTCATGCTCGCGATGCTGGCCATCCTGACGCTGGTGACCATCGCGGCCGTCGGCGGCGGCACGTATCTGCTGGCGCGAAGGCTCGCGGGGCCGATTCGCGTGCTGCGCAATTCGCTCGACGAACTGGCGCATGGCCGCTACGACTACCGGATTGCCGACCAGCGCACGGACGAACTCGGCGAACTCTATGCCGACTTCGACCGCACCGCGGCCGCGCTCGAATTGCGGCACGATCCGCCCAAGGTGAGCGACGCGCCCGCGCCTGCTTCAGGTCCGCCCACTGCCGTGGGCGCGCCACCGGCCGACGCCGCGGTGTCCAAGCAGGGCTGACGCATGCGCGCGTATGCAGTCGTGGCGGCGGTCGTGGCGGCGATCGTCCTGACCGGTTGCGCTACGGCGCCACCGCCTGCGCCGTCCGCGCCCGAGGCCGTGGCCGCGCCGCAGACCGGCATGCTGCTCGCGCGCGACGATGCCTTTGCCGTCGTCGTCGTCGGCCCCGGTGAAACCCCGGCGACCCTCGCTCAGCTCTACCTGGGCGATCAATCCAGGCGCTGGTGGATCACCGAGTTCAACAACGTCGAAGAAATCCGCGCCGGCCAGACGATCGTCATTCCGCTCAAGGCAGTCAATCCTTCCGGCGTTTACGCCAACGGCTTCCTGACCATCCCCATCCTCTGCTATCACCGCTTCGGCGCGCGGCCCAGCCAGCTCGCGGTGACGCCCGCGGCTTTCGAGGCGCAGATGGACTATCTGGCCCGCAACGGATACCACGTCCTCCCGCTGTCGCGCGTCATGTCCTTCCTCGAGCGCGGCGAACCCATCCCTCGCAAGTCGGTCGTGGTGACCATCGACGACGGCTACCGGTCGACATACGACGTCGCGTTTCCGATCCTGCGCAAATACAGCTTCCCGGCAACGATATTTCTCTACAGTGACTTCGTCGGTGCGCCCGACGCGCTGACCTGGCCGCAGATGAAGGAAATGGAAACATCGGGCCTCGTCAACATCCAGCCGCACTCGAAGACGCACTCCAATCTCACGCTGCGCCTCCCCGGCGAAACGGATGCGAAATACCGCGAACGGATCCGCGCGGAAGTCGACACGCCCATCCGCCAGATCCAGGATCGCCTCGCGGTGCCAAGTCTCACCTACGCGTTTCCGTACGGCGACGTCAATGAAACGGTCGTCGACCTGCTGAAGAAACAGGGCGTGCGCGTGGGCGTCACGGTGACACCCGGCGGCAACGGATTCTTCGCCTATCCGTTCATGCTGCGACGGAGCATGGTTTTCGGTGGCGACAGCATCGACGCATTCAAGTCGAAGCTCACGACATTCTCGCAGGCGCCCGCGCGTTGAAGCGAATGGTTCCTTTGCGAAACGCCATGGCGCTCGCGGGCGTTGCGCTGCTTGCGGCCTGCGCCCAGGAGCCGGTCGTCACCGCGTTCGCACCGGTAGTTGCGCGCTCCAATCCGGCCGACGAAGCCCGTTCGCGGGCCGTCGCGCAACACGTTCAACTCGCGCAAAAGGCGCGGGAAAGCGGCGACCTGGCTGCCGCGGCCAACCAATGGCGCATCGTCGTGCTGCTGGCTCCGGGCGAGGCGTCGTACCGGCGCGAACAGGAAACGGTAAACGCTGCAATCCGCCAGGGCGTTCGCGAACAATTGCAGACCGGCAATGCCGCGATGAAGGCCAATGACAACGACCGCGCCACGCAGGCGATGCTGCGCGCGCTGGCACTCGACCCGGACAATGACGAGGCGGCACGTGCACTGCGCGAAATCGATCGCCAGCGCATCAGCCGCATCCAGGGTGAGCGCGCGCAGAAACTGCGTCCAGTCGACGTCAATGCGCTGAAGGCCGGGGCGTCCGATGCCGCGGCCACTTACGATCTCGAGCAGCCGCTGGAAATGCTGCGCGCCGGGGATGTGAGCGGTGGAATGCGCGACTTGCGCGCCTACGTTGACGCCAATCCCGGGAACAAGGCCGCGCGACAACGGATCGGCACGGCGGTGGCCGATCGCGCGCGCGAATTGCAGGCGAAGGGTTCGCGCGAACAGGCGCTGCAACTCTATGAACAGGCCGGCGCGCTGCGCGGGGAAGCCATACCCGAATGGACAACGCAAATCCAGGTGCTGCGCAAGGCGCTGTCCGAGGAGTACTACAGCAACGGCGAGCGCGCGTATCGGAGCGACGTCGCGCTGGCGATAAAGCAGTGGGAGACGAGCCTCAAGTACGACCCACAGAACTTGAAGGCGTCGGCACGACTGCGCGATGCGCGCGCCGCGCAGGACAAGCTCAAGAGCATCGCCCCGGCGAAGTAAGAAGATTCCCCGGGGCGTGCGCCGCCCGGAATGACACCGCCAGATTGCGGCAGTCCTTTACTTCGGCGCAGCGGGCGGCGCCGCTCCGCCGAACTTGTCGGCCATCTTCTTCTTCAGATCGAGACAACGCTCGCGCTCGAGCTTGGCCTTCTGGTTGTTGGGGTCGAGTTCGAGCACGCGGTCCCACTTGGCGATGGCCAGGTCGAGATTCTGCCGCTGGAATGCCTGCGTGCCCTCGCGATCGAGGCTACGCAGCAGCGCAGTCTTTGACGCATCACGACGGCGCACGGCCTCGGCATTGACCGGAATCTTTTTCGCGGCCTCGCTGTAGGCAGCGTAGGCGCCTTCCAGGTTGCCCTTGGTTTCCAATTCCCGGCCCTTTTGCAGCAGGTCCGCGACATCCCCGGCCGGTTTCGCTTCGGGCGCTGCGGCGGTGGCGGAGACGGCGGCTTCCGCGGCGGGCGCGACCGGAGCAGCGACCGGGGGCGGTGTTGCCGGCTGGCGACCCGGAATCTTGATCACCTGTCCCGCGGCCAGTTTGCTGGGGTTGGGCATGTCGTTGTACTTGGCGAGGATGTAGAAGCGGAAACGATCGCCCATGTACTGCTGCGCCAATTTGGACAGCGAATCGTCGCGCTGCACGGTATAGCGGAAAAACACCGCCCCCAGTTCCTTCTGGGCATCCGCTTTGATCTGGTCCAGCAGCTTCTTCGCCAGGTCATTGGTCGGATCCATGGCGAGGGCCTTGTCGAGCGTGAGCCGTGCCGCCGCCTCGTCGCCACCCTGCAATTGCTCGACGGCGTCGAGCGACAGTCGCTGCGCCTGGGCCTTGGCCTGCGCCGGGGACAGTTCCGGTACGGGCGCCGGCGCCGGGGCCGGTGCGACGGGAGCGCCGGTGGGCCGAGCCGCTCCGGCAGCGGGTGTCGTGTCCGCAGCAGGTGGCGGCGTCGCGCACCCGGCAACGAGGCCTCCGAAGGCCAAGGTCACGGCAATGGCCCGGATGGACCGAATGGGCGAATGATTCGACGTCATGTTCATTGTGTTCCCGTGCGTGGACGATGCTGGCGCAATCCGTTTTGCTGCGGCCCGACCACGCATTTTGCGCCAATCACTCGCTCTCTGCCAATACGATCCCGCCGAATTTGCCAGCGGCGGGCATTTGGGTAAGAATCCGGCGGTCACCGCCATCGTGGCGCAAGCGCCCGTCGGGACCAGCGCGGTCCGCATTGGCGGGCATATTTCTCTCCTGCAAGGATCATAGAGCTCAAATCATGCGCCCCTGGCAATCACTGTTGCGACCGGTGTTCCTGCGAGGCTGGCGTTGCGCGCTGGCGGCAGTGCTTCTGGCAGCCGGCAATCACGCCCTGGCCGCAGAGTCGCCGATAAAGAGCATCGACGTCACCTTCGAAGGCGAAGCGTACATCGTCAATGCCGTGTTCATTTCCACCGCCCCCCAAAACATTGCGTGGGACGTGCTGACCGACTTCGACAACCTTGCGAAATGGGTGCCCGGCGTCTCGGAGAGCAAGGCAATCAAGCGCGACGACAACACGGTCATCGTCGAGCAGAAGGGCGTGGCGCGATACGGTGCCCTGAGTTTCCCGTACACGACCGAGCGGAAAATCGAACTGAAGCGGCCCACCAACATCAAGACCGCACAGATCAAGGGCAACATGCGCCGCGTCGAATCAGCGATAACCATCGAGCCCGACGGCAAGGGCACGAAGATCATGTACCACCTCGAGATCGTGCCCAGCCTCTTTGCCGCCGCCGGTATGTCGAAGAAATTCGTCGAGAGCGAAGTCAGCCAGCAATTCACCGCGATCGTCGGGGAAATGACCCGCCGCTCCCCGTAGCCATCCTGCGCTGCATGCACCCCACAAGCGGAATCCGGCGTTGAACGAGCGCTTCCTCGCCACGACGGTGGCGTGCCCCGACTGCGACTTGCTGCAGCACTTGACGCGGCTCGAGCCGGGAGCCAAGTCGCGCTGCGTGCGCTGCGGCTGCCTGCTTGCCAAGCGACCGGTCGGGCCCGAGGGCCTGTGCCTCGCACTGACCGTCGCAGCGTTCATCGCGTACCTGCTGGCCAATACGTCGCCGTTGATGGACCTGTCCGTTGTCGGGCGCGCCGCGAGCACGACGATTGCCGGCGGCGCGATGGAAATGTGGCGCGAAAACGAGCAGCTCACCGGAATCCTGGTGGCGATCTGTGCCGTGATCGCCCCCGGAGCGTACCTTCTGTACATGATGACGCTGCTGGTCGCCTCACGCCTGTCGCCCGTGCCGCGCTGGGTCGGCGGCATGCTGCGTTCGGTTCACCACTTCGAAATGTGGTCGATGCTGGAGGTGATGCTGCTGGGCATCCTCGTCGCGTTGATAAAGATCGCCGAACTGGCCACCGTCGAGGCGGGCATCGGGATGTACGCCGTGGGCGCGCTGGTCATACTGTTCCCGGCGATCATCGTCACTTTCGACGAGCGCGAAGTCTGGCAGCGGATGGAGTGGTATGACGGTGAAATGCCGGAACTCGCCATCGCCGAAGCCAACGCCGCGAAGGCAGCACAATGAGCGCCGCGATGAGCAAGTCCATCAACGGCACGATGACCGCCGCGCAGATGGGCCTCATGTCCTGCGAAGCGTGCCAGCTGTTGTCGCGCCCCTCGAGCAGCGACGAGGCAACCTACTGCCCGCGCTGCGGCGAACACCTCGAGTTCCGGCGTTCGGCATCCATCCAGAAGACCTGGGCATTGGTCATTGCGGCAACCATCTGCTATTTCCCGGCGATGCTGCTGCCCGTGCTGGTCAGCACGACGCTCGGGACGTCCGAGGACGACACCATCCTGAGCGGCGTCGCGTACCTCTACACGTCGGGATCATGGCCGCTGGCGCTCATCGTGCTCGTCGCAAGCGTGATGATTCCGCTGGGGAAGCTGGCTGCGCTCGCGTGGCTGCTGCTGTCCGTGCAGCGTGGTTCCGTCAAGAACAGCCATGACCGCACGCGCCTGTACCGCCTCGTCGCGTTCATCGGCCGCTGGTCGATGCTCGATGTGTTCGTCGACACCTTCACCGTCGCACTCGTGCAACTGTCGCCGCTGATGTCGGTGGCACCGGGAACGGGCGTGCTGTTCTTCGCCGCAGTAGTAGTGCTGACGATGTTCGCTGCCGAAACTTTCGATCCCCGCCTGATCTGGGACTCCGCCGACTCACCTACTCCAAGCCATGGCTGACGAACCCCTCCTCGATTCCCTCCCGCAGGCCGTTGTCGTGCGCAAGCGTCGCATGCGCTTCTCCGTCATCTGGCTGATCCCGATCCTTGCCGCCTTGGTCGCCGTCGGGATTGCCGTGCAGCGCATCCGGAGCCAGGGACCCGTCATTACCATCGAATTCAAGTCCGCCAGCGGCATCGAGGCCGGCAAGACGTTCATCAAGTACAAGGATGTGCGCATCGGCCTCGTGTCGGCGGTGGAACTGTCCGAGGATTATTCGAAGGTGCTGGTGAAGGCCAAGATCGCCAAGCACTCCGCAGGACTCATGGTCGCGGACGCCAAGTTCTGGGTCGTCGAGCCGCGCATTTCACTGAGCGGCGTGTCCGGATTGAGCACGCTGCTGTCGGGCAACTACATCGGCTTCCAGGCCGGCAAGTCGGCCGAGGAGCAGCTTTCATTCAGGGGCCTGGACGAGCCGCCCACCATCAAGGATCAACCGGGACGACGTTTCATCCTCAAAGCCCGCGAGTTGGGTTCGCTCGGTGTCGGCGATCCGGTCTATTACCGGGGCCTGCAGGTCGGCCAGGTCGCGGCGACGAATTTGCAACCGGACGGCCGCGCACTCGACATCACCGTGTTCATCGACGCGCCCTACGACAAGTACGTCACCGCGGAGACGCGCTTCTGGAACGCGAGCGGCGTCGACGTCACCGTCGGCGCCGACGGCGTCAACGTGCGCACCGAGTCGCTGGCATCGCTGCTGGCCGGCGGCGTGGCGTTCGACTCGCCCGACTACCTGACGCTGACCGGGCCGGCGGCCGAGAATCATGCATACCCGATCTATCGCAACCGCGTGGTCGCGATGAAGCAGCCGGACCCGATCGAGCGGCGCTTCGTGCTCTACTTCAACGAATCGGTCCGCGGCTTGTCAGTCGGCGCGCCGGTGACGCTATATGGCCTGCGTGTCGGCGAAGTCACGGCGGTCGGTTTGCACTATGAACCTTCAACCAAGACGTTCCGCCCGCGCGTGCTGATCACGTTCTTCCCCGACATGCTCATCGCGCGGATGAATGCGCGGCAGCAGGTCGACAACGCCAAGTCGCTGCAGGGGCTGGACGCGGCGGCCCGTATCAAACTGCTGCGGCAGATGGTGGACGAGCGCGGACTGCGGGCGCAGTTGAAGACGGGCAGCTACCTCACCGGTGAACTGTATGTCGCCTTCGAGTATGTCCCGAACGCCCCGAAGGTAAAGATCGACTGGACCATGGATCCGATGGAACTGCCCGTTGTCCCTGGCGGCTTCGCCAACATCGAGGCCAAGCTCTCCAGCATCCTCACCAAGGTCGACAACATGCCGCTCAATGCGATCGGCAGCGAGGTCAAGGATGTGCTCTCGTCGCTGAACCAGACGCTGAAGGACGCCGATGTGCTGGTGAAGCGCCTCGACGCCAAGCTCGTGCCGGATCTTGCGAAGACGCTGGAGGACATGCGCGCAGCCATCGGCAGCGCGGATCGCGTGCTCAAGAACACCGACTCGACGCTGTTCGGCAAGGATTCGCCCGCGCCGCAGGACCTGCGCGACACGCTGCAGGAAGTCACGCGCGCCGCGCGGTCGGTGCGAGTGCTGGTCGACTATCTCGAGCGCCATCCCGAAATCCTGATCCGGGGCAAGACAGAGGAGAAACCCTGATGCGCCGCATTGCGTCCCGTCGTTTTTCGGCAATAGGCGCGCTGTGCGCGATTGCAGTTCTTGCGGCCGGCTGTTCCACGCAGCCATCGCATCTCTACACGCTGAGTCGCGCCCCGGCGCCGGCGGGCGCGCCCGCCGCACTGTCGTCGAACATCTCCGTCGTCGTCGGCCCCATTTCGATTCCCGCCATCGTCGACCTGCCGCAGATCGTCGTCAGCACCGGCCCCAATCAGGTGCGGCTCGACGAATTCAATCGCTGGGCATCGCCGCTGCAGAACAACATTTCGCGAGTGGTGACCGAGAACCTCGTGACGATGCTCGGTACGCCGCGCGTCGCGCAATTCCAGCAGTCACTCAACCTGGATGCCGATTTCCGCGTGGCCATCGAGGTGCAGAGTTTCGATTCCGCGCTGGGTGACGCGGCCACGCTCAATGCCGTGTGGATCGTGCGCCGCACGAAAGACGGCAAGTCGCAGACCGGACGTACCACGCTGCGCGAGCAGGCCGGCGCGGCCGGCTTCGACGCGCTGGCGGCGGCGCACAGCCGCGCGCTGGCGCAGATGAGCCAGGAAGTTGCGAATGCGATACGCGCGCTGGAGCGAGCGCCGTAGACAGCCTGTCGCGCAACGGGTAGAACGCGCCGAACGTCGTCACTGAGTTTTTGATTTCGATAGTTCGGCTTCAGGCACCTTGGTGTTCGGCGGCGACGTCGCGGTTCCTGGGGGTGAGTGGGCACCGGCGGCTTCCAGAGGTTTTGATGTGGACGGCGTCAAAGCCAGCGGATAGTTGAAGGGGCCGGGATCCGAGCACGCCGCATTCGCCTGCGGCATCGGGATGGGCGCTCCTGTCGTCTTCAAGCTTTGGCGATAGGCATCCACGGTCCGGTCCATCGCCAGGCATAGCTTGAAGAGACTTACCTTGTCGTCCCATGCCGCTCTAGCCGCCACCTCCGTCGCGTTCGCCGTCGCATCAACGGAGGGCGGGGGCAGCTTCGCCACTGCGACGGCCGCGACGGACGCGGCAAACAACGCCAGTATCGTTTTCATGTCGACCTCCGTGTCGCAATCATCGCCGCAGGCGTCACGAATTGATGTCGTCCCTCTCTGTTCTCAACGTAGGAAGTTTTCCGACATGCGCTTCCACTGTAAAGTCCAACGCGGCACAAAAAACGGCCGCCCCGCAGGCGGCCGTCTCGCTTTCACCTGAAGTGCAGCGCGCGCATTTAGCTGCGGACGCCCAACGCTGCCAACGTCGCGTCATCCAGCATGCCGCTCGGCGTCAGGCCACGCTCGGATTGGAAGCGACGGACGGCGCTCTGCGTATTCGGCCCGAACTGTCCGTCGACCTTGCCGACGTCGTAGCCTTGTCCGCTCAGTGCCGCCTGCGCGCTGCGAACCTTGGAATCGGCCGCATGGCCAGCATTCGTCTTGCCATTCGAGTCGGTTCCTTCGTGCCCGATGTACCCGCCGATGCCGGCACCGACAACGGCGCCAACCGGCCCACCGACGACCGCGCCGGCAACCGCGCCAGTCGTCGCGCCAATGGCTGTCGCCTTTTGCTTGCCCGTCATCGTGTTGGCCGAGTTGGTGGCATTCGGATCGTCTGCTGCCTGGGCAGTGGACAGCAACAGGGCCAACGAGACCGCCGTGGCGCACTTCATTCCAGTCTTGAAGTTCATCGCAATCTCCATTCGTAAAGAAGAGGAAGGCGATTCGTTTCCGGATCGCTGGGCACCATAGTGCCGCCGCAGCTACGGATGGAATGTCGAGCGTTGCCGCAATTCGGTGTCAGACGTTGGCGCATTGTGTGTCAGCGCACGGCGAAATCAATACTGCCGCCTCGGCGCCGCCAACGAGTGCAGCGAAATCATCCGTTCAACATACGCGCGATTTCCTCAATGGCCGCCTGCGCATCGGGAACGAGACCGCGCATCTGCAGGAAACCGTGCACCATGCCCTCGGCGCAGAGGTAACGAGTGGCAACTCCCGCCGCACTGAGGCGCGCGGCATAGGCTTGCGCTTCGTCGCGCAGCGTATCGTATTCGGCGGCAATGATCAGCGCCGGCGGCAAACCGGCGAGATCCGTGGCGAAGAGTGGCGAGACGCGCGGATCGCGCGGATCGCATAGGCCGCCGGCATAGCTTCGGTAGTACCACGCCAGGTCATCGCGTGGCACCAGGCATTGCGCGGCCGGCATCGCGATGGACGGAAACGACAGCGTGAAGTCCAGCACGGGCTGCAGCAATACTTGATAGCGGATTGCCACGCCCGCATCCGCGCGCAGCGCCAGACACGCCGCCGCGACAAGATTGCCCCCGGCGCTTTCCCCGCACAAGACAACAGGACCCGGCGCGCAGCCGAGTTCCGTCGAGTGTGACGCGGACCAGATCGTTGCCGCGACGGCATCGTCCAGTGCCGCCGGGAACCGGTGTTCCGGCGCAAGGCGATAATCGATCGAGAGCACTGCATGCCGCGTGACTTGCGCCAAGTTGCGGCAGAACACGTCGCATTCCTTGAGGCCGCCCTTGACGTATCCCCCGCCATGGAAATAAAGCATCAAGGGAAGCGCGCGCGTGTCATCGGGCGCGTAGAGACGTGCCGGGATGGGCCCGCTGGCGTCGGGAATGATGAGGTCCTCGACGCGGTTGACCGGTTTGGCGTCACCCGTCATCGCGGACGTCCAGAGATTGCGAAAGCCCTGGCGAACGTCGGCAATCGGCATCGCCCACTGCGGCTTTTGCGCGTGCGCCAGCTTGGTTGTGATGAGTTGCTGCAGTACCGGGTTGAGTGGCATCGTTTAGTTCGCTATGCGGGTGCCAATAGTGCGCTGAGCTCGCAACGATACTCCTCGACACAGGACACGTGCGTCGACGACGATTCACTGTCCGGGTTTGACGTACGACGCTTGACCCGCGTCATCGATGCCCGCCACAATCAGGCATGAAAGAGAAGGTAAGCGCAGGTCAGGACTTTGAAAGCGCGGTCTCGACCGTCGCGTTCGTCGACTTGGCGGGTTTCAGCGCGATTGCCGATGTCTATGGAGACGTCTCCGCCATTGCAATACTCGAACACTTCGAGCAGTTGGTGCGCGAGGCCCTTGGAAGTCTCGCACAGCCGATCAAGTGGATAGGTGACGAGGCGATGTTCGGTTTCCCGGACCCGGCAATTGCCCTCCAGGTGCTCGGCCGCCTGCTTCCTGCGTGTCGATCCGAGCCACGGATTCCGCTGACGCGAGCCGGCCTTAATCACGGGCCGGTACTTCGCAGGGGAACCGACCTCTTTGGCTCCACGGTCAACATCGCCGCGCGGATCGCCGCGTTGGCCTCACCAGGACAGTTGTTGGCGACGCAGTCGGTTGCAGGCGTAGCGGCAGCGTCAGGGATTGTCGTCAAGGACTTAGGTGACGTCGCCCTGCGGTCGATCGCCGACCGTGTGCCACTCTATTCTATTGAACTGGCACCAGCTTCCGATCCCAATTGGATCGATCCTGTGTGCAAGATGCACGCGCCCTATGAGGCGTACCGCAGGACATCGCCTACGGAGCCCTGGTTTTGTTCCGAACATTGCGCGGCCGCCTATCGAAGGACGCCGGGCGCATACACCGTGGGCAGAGCTACAGCACCCGGGATGTCATTTTAGAGGGATGAAACAAGGACGGGCACTTCCACTGGATCGAAATCGTGCCACTGGTGTTCCATTATTGTTCCTTCAGCGCGCTCGATGTCCAACGCGCCTTGCGCGCGAAGAATGGCAATGGCCCTCGCCTCCTCCGCCGGCGTGGCCACGTGGACGGCGACAAGCATGCCGCCTTTTCGCGGGATCGCCTCGTCCCGGTTTCGCGCAGAAGCGACAGACTCACCAGGCGCCCTCCCCGGTTCTTCGAGGCTGCCCAGCGCGCCAGCGAACGATCCCACATAGGCGCCAATTGCGGCGCCAAGCATAGGTCCACCGGGGCCAAGTACCGGGAGCGCAACCAATCCGGCAACGGCACCCACACCGGTTCCCGTGGCAGCGCCAGCGACTGCGCCGGTGCCGGCATGGTGCGCGCCGGCGGAGGCGCCGGGGTCGCGGGCAGTGCCGCTCTGATCGTGCTGACCCGGCGGATTTACAAAAAGGATCGCCATTTGTTCGCGCTGGCAACCCGCCGCCGCGAGCGCGCTTCCAGCCTGTTCGGCCCGCGCTTGTTCATCGAACCTGCCGGCAATGATCGTATTCATGATTCGCCTTCAATATTTTGGCGGCAGCATTCCCGTGGTGGCAGCTCGCAGGTCCGTTCCGGAATGCTCCGGATCATCCCAGTAGGGTTTGACCTGGTAGAACGTGTGCACCGCCGCTGCCCAACCCTGGTCGGCCATCGACGGCCATTGATCCTTGTCAAAGCCAGGCGCCTTGCCGAGTTGTTCCTTGCTGGCGTTCAGCACAAACCGCTTTCCCACGGCGTCGAGAGTCAATGCCGACCAGGGAATGGCGAACAACTTGGTGCCCACGCCAAACACACCGCCAAAAGAAAGCACGGCATAGGCAATTCGCCCGGACCTCACGTCTAGCATGATGGCTTCGATCTTTCCGAGGGCATCGCCTTCCGCATTGACCACGCTATCACCCTGGAGCGTCGCCGCATCCATCACTTCAGGTCCCGGACCGCGCGATGGGTGCGACTCGTCAGGCAGGATTGCCGCGCCACCGTTAAGAGGTACCGCGATCGTTTCAAAATTCGTGGTGCTGGTGTCCATCAGGATTTCCTCAGGAAACAAATTGACGTTCGGCCGCCATTCATGCGCGCGGAATCACATAGCCACGGTCGGAAATCACGATCTCGACGCGCGAGTTCAACTGGCGCCCCCTGGGCGTGTCGTTGCCGGCAATCGGGTAGGCGGGACCGTAACCGCGCACGACAATGCGCCGTGCATCGACTCCGTACGAGCCCAGAGCGGACTGCACCGCGAGTGCGCGGCGTTCCGACAGTTGCTCATTCCTGTAGGCGTTGCCGGCGTTGTCGGTGAACCCTTCCACCGAAATGACCAATTCGGGATGTGCAGTCAGATACTGCGCGAGCCTCGACACCGCTTGCTGGCCGGCCGGTTGCAGGCGCGCCGATCCCGCGTCGAAGTCGATATCGTTCAGTGTGACCACCAGACCGCGATCGATCATCGCCGGATTGAGATCGGGAAACTGTTCGCGCATGCCGCGCAGTCCGTAGCCGCGCTCAACCACCAGCGGTTGCGGTTGCTGCTGCACCGCTGCCACCTGCTGCTGCGCATTGTCGGCCTGGCGTTGCGCCGCAGTCGCCTGCTGCTGCGCAACGACGGCCTGCTGGCGCCGGGCATCGGCTTGCATCTGCGCGTCACTTGCAACGCGCTGCGCGGCATCTGCTTCACGGGCACGCGCGGCCACCTCGATTCGTTGACGGTCCGCCTGTGCCGCGACTTCGGCAACCCGCATTCGCGTAGTCTGCTGCGCAAGCGCCGCGCGCTCGCGCGCTTGAGCGGCCAGATTGTGAATCTGGTTCAAGTCGCCGCCCCGCGCGGCGAGATCATCGGCACGCCTGATGGTCGCCGTGGCCTGATCGATTTCCATCGGAGCGTAGAGAGCCACGTTCGGATCGCTCCGCACGCTGTAAACGTAATTGCGCGCATCGTCGAGCGCCGCATCATGTATCGGTCCGACTGCGCAGCCAGCCAGCGCGAGCACCGCAATCGCGGCAATGTATTTTCCCGGAGTCTTGTTCATGGAATGATTCCTCGAATGGTTGAAGACATTCGGCCACACACCCGTGGTGGCGCTTGGTAATGACCTGGAATGATCTTCGACGCGACGAAGGCCGCTGTCCGTGCGATGCCGCACAGATGGTTGCGCGTGCAGAGAGGACGATGCTTGAAGACGAGTCGCCACGGCGCGCTCGCCACCTGAATCAACCGGCACGAAAGGAAAAAACCCATGAACCGCATCGTCTACATCGTTGGCGCAATCGTCATCATCGTTTTCCTGCTGGGCTTCCTGGGCCTGCGCTAGGCAAGCTCCTTGGCCGCGATCACCGGCTAGTCGCAGCGCGCGACAATCCACGACTGCATATATTCCGCGCCGTCGATGCGCTCGAAACCGGATAGCGTGAACACCTGCGGGCTCATGCCTATGATGTGCACGTCCAGCAGTCGGGGGCGATCCCGGGACGGCACGACGCTCCGTTCGTCCCATAGAAGCGCGATGCGAAGCGAACGCTTCAGCTCCTCGTCGCGACACTCCTCGATGCGCAAGTCACCGACAAGTGGGGAGCGATTGATCACCTCCCGCCAAGGCAGGATGCGCCCACGGAAGCGAAGGGGGCGGATGGCAAAGCGCATTATCGGAATACCGCATGAATATACGGTACTCTAGCACCGCCAAGTCCATGGATCAATGCCAACGGCCGCCCTCAGGCGGCCATTTGCACATTGGGTGTTGACGAGAAACGAACTACGCCCTGCTACTGCACGAGCGTGCGGAATTCGGGCGACTTCACAATTTTCCCGATCAGGTCCTGTACGGCCCGCCGTTGTCCTTGCGGGTTGCAATGCTGCCGAGTCAGTTTACGCCGTAGTGCGCCGCGCAACATGCTCACATGCGAGAGGTCTAGGCCAACGTTCGCACCTTGGGCTCGCGGTCAAAGAACCGCCTGCTCGCCGCGCCGATGAACTTTTTGTCGAGCGCCGTGACTCCCTCATCGCGAACAATGCCCGCCTTGTCCAGCAGTGGATCGGCATCCGGCGTGCATCCAATTGCCTTGAGGTGGCCGAACGCATCGCGCACGAAATCCACCGCGGCACCTTCTTCGGCAAGCTTCGCCGCGGCCTCGCGGGTAAGAACGAGTGCCACCGCATCGAAGAGTACCGACGGCGTACCGGCAAGCTGCCCGTCCGCCTTGAGCGTCCCGCCTTTGACCTTGATACCGCCGACTTTCGGAGCGACCAGCATGACCTTTCCGCCCGCCGCTTCCACGGCCGCCTTGATGCCGTCGATGTCGGCTTTGTTCGATCCCGCGTCGAAGAGAATGCCCACCTTGCGCCCCATCAGTGTCGGCTTCGCCTTGCCCACGATGGACAGGGCCGGTGAAGGCGGCATGTCGAGTGGGATTACGGCGGCTTTCGCCGCGGGAGGAAGCGGCATTGCGAGGCCGTCAGCCACGCGCCGTGCGAGGTCCTCATCGACATTGCGCAAGCTGGCCAGGACGCGCGTGCGCACATGTTCCAGCTCAACCTTGGACAGCTCGAACACCAGGGCTGACGCGATGTGCGCCTGCTCGATCAGCGTTTGCGAGCGATAGAAGAGTCGCGCCTGGCTGTAGTGATCGGCAAAGCGTTCGGCACGGATTCGCAGCTTGGACGCGGGGTCGCCTTCCAGTGTCACCCGGCCCGCGCTGACGAATCCTGTCTGCGGACTTTCCCGGGGGCCACCCTCCTCGCCCGCTTCACCCAGGCTGTTGGGTTCGTAGTTCGCGCGCCCCTTGAATATCTGCGTTTGCATCATCCCGTCGCGCTGGAAGTTCTGGAACGGACACTTCGGCGCATTCACCGGGATCTGGTGGAAGTTGGCGGTACCGAGCCTCGATTTTTGCGTATCAAGGTAGGAAAAAAGACGTCCTTGCAGCAGCGGATCATCGGAGAAGTCGATTCCGGGGATCACATTCGACGGCAGAAATGCTACCTGCTCGGTTTCCGCGAAGAAATTATCCGGCCAACGATCGAGCACGAGTCGTCCGACGATCATCAGCGGCACGTCCTCTTCCGGAATGAGTTTGGTCGCATCGAGGACATCGTAGGCCTGCGCGTCGGCGAATGCGTCGTCGAACACCTGCACGCCGAGGTCCCATTCGGGCGGACTGCCGGAGGTGATGGCCTCCCACAGATCGCGTCGATGATAGTCGGAGTCGGCCCCGGAGATCTTGACGGCCTCGTCCCACAGCGTCGACTGCATGCCCAGCCGGGGACGCCAGTGAAATTTGACGAACCGCGTTTCGCCCGCGGCATTGACGAAGCGGAAGGTGTGCACTCCGAATCCTTCCATCATGCGCAGCGACCGTGGCAACGTGCGATCCGACATGGCCCACATGATCATGTGCATGCTTTCCGGCATCAACGACACGAAGTCCCAGAAGGTGTCATGCGCTGATGCCGCCTGCGGAAAGCCCCGGTCCGCCTCCGGTTTCACGGCATGCACCAGGTCCGGAAACTTCATCGCATCCTGGATGAAGAACACGGGAATGTTGTTGCCCACCAAATCCCAATTGCCTTCGTCAGAATAGAACTTCACGGCGAACCCGCGAACGTCGCGCGGCGTGTCCTTTGAGCCCTTGGACCCTGCCACGGTGGAAAACCGGCAAAACACGGGCGTGCGCTTGCCCTTTTTCGCAAAGACAGTCGCCCGCGTCAGGTCGGGAATGGCGCGCGTGCATTCGAAGAAGCCGTGCGCGCCCGAACCACGGGCATGCACGATTCGTTCGGGAATTCGCTCATGGTCGAAGTGGAAGATCTTTTCGCGAAGGACGAAATCCTCCAACAGCGACGGACCCCGGGCACCAAGGCGGAGGCTGTTCTGGTTGTCCGAAATCCGCGCACCGTGGTTGGTCGTAAGGTACCTGGTATCGGACAGTCCACCGGCAACCTGCTGGTGCGTTTCACCGCCGCCTGCGGGCATGTCCCTGAGGACTGCGCCCGCTTTCTTCGTGAGCTTGGTACGTGCCATGAGACTTCCTTGAACGAGAGCAATTGACGGCGAAGGGCTACGCCAGCGGCGACGAGTGCGCGGGCGGCGTGGCCTTCATCGAACGCGTAACCGGCTTGGGCACGCCCGCACTTTTCATCTGGGCAACCAGTTCCTTCTTGCGCGCCAGCATGGCCTTGCCCAAGGCAACCAGGTCGACATCGCCGTCGTCCTTGGCCTGGGCAAACATGCCGCCCTTCTGCTCCTCCTCCTTCACGTGGTGCTTGATCTGCTCGGAGAGAACCTTGACCTTGGCGTCGTAGAAGTCGTCGTCCGGCGTTCCCGCGAGGATTTCGGCGATGAGCGACTTGGCGCCGTCGTGCTCAACGTAGGCCTCCTCGTAGATGTCGCCATCGACGGTGCCCTTGACTGCCGGGTAGAACAGCTCTTCTTCAATGGTCGTGTGCACAGAGAGTTCAAGGCAGATTTCATGGGCCAGCTTCAGTCTTACGCTGTTGCTCCGCGACTTTTCGTAGCGCTGGAACAAGCCTTCGACCTTGCGATGGTCGGCTTTGAGCAATGAAATCGCGTCCGAATTACTGGGTTTGGTGGTTGGCATGTTGGTACCTCAGGTGTGTTTGCAGAGAAGTGAAATGAACACCGGTAGCGTCGCGCAGGCAGTCACCTTGCGCGCGGACTCGGCGATCATTTGCCGGTCGGATCGCCCGGCGGGAATTTCGACGTCCCGAATACGATTCGGGGCTGCCGCTGACCCTGCTGCAGGTGCTTCTTGTCGTTGCGCGACTGTTCGCTGTGTTTCGCCTCGCGCTTCTCGTTCACTTGGCGCCTCTGGTCCGGTGCGCCTCCTTTTTGATTGCCCTTGTTCAAATTGCTCTGGTTGGCGCTCATCGAAGTCCTTGACGGTGAATACGATTGATGCGGCATCTGCCATTGCCATGATCGACAAGGTTTACAGCTTGATCAACGGCCGCCGCGCGGAAAGTTTTGTAGGTCATTTCTGACCCGTTTCGACGCGCCGCACCCGTCGTCAGCGGCTGACCTTGCAACCCTCGCCTCCCTGCAGGAAGAGCAGGACGTTCCAGATGACGCACGGGGGAGATGGCCACTGCTGAACGACGCGCATCAACGCATCGCGGACGTCCATATGCTCACCGCACTTGCAGACCACCGGTGCATCGAATGCGTCCAGTGCGGGATATTTGTCGACATCGGTGCAGGCGTTGCAGCGGACGATGGCCCAACCTTTGCCAACGCCGTCAACATGAAGCCGCATCCGAGTGTTCATCGCTTGCCCCCAGCTACACACGCCTGATCGCGTGATTGGAGTCTGGCCATGTGCCGGATGTGAGTCTGTGCGCTAGCGCCCGAAACCCAATGACGGACGAATAAGCGGCCCTTCAGCGACCTGCGCCGCTCCACCAGAAATGCAACCGGCCACCCTAGGGCAGCCGTTTGGCTTTGGTGGAGGTGGCGAGAATCGAACCAAGCCAGTTCCCGTGGCTGCGGGCCCCGCTGGTTGAGGCCTGGCGATCCGTAGCACCAAGTGACAAGCAGCACGTCCGCCCCACGGCGTCACGTACACAAGCTTGCGATGTTTTCCTACGCAGAAGTACGAAAAACGCCTACGTCGAACTAATTTTTCAAGCGTACTGTGACTGCATGAGTTGGCGTGGCACGTGCCTAAAAAACATGGCGATTGGGTCGGCAGGTGGATTCGCCTTAGAGACGAATGGAATTACAACGCATTTTTGACAGGGAGCGGAACTATGATTAGGTTAAGTCGGTGGGTGCGAGCGCTAACGGTTGTGTGCGGCGTTGCAATCGCCGCGCTGGGTGCAGAACTGGCGCATTCCGCAAATCTAGGTTTCGCCGGAAATGTAGGCTTTTCCGGGTCCGGGTCTACGGTGCGCATCACCGCAGACGCAGTTCAAAATCTGGATGCAACCGGTCAGTCGGGAACGATAAGGCTGGAACTTTGGGCGTTTCCCTCCCCCTACACCGGATCCCAATCTGGCTATAAGCTCGCGCAGTACCAACTTGGCCCGCTCCTTGGTGGCACCCAGTACACCGCTGTTGACTCCGGACCTGTACCCTTCACACCCCCTCCCGATGGCACTTGGTATTACACGCTCTTTCTTACCGAATACACTGGCGTAAGTAGCAATGAGGGTTATACATCCCGAGACTTCGGAAACTTCCCGACACCTGTGACGTACGGCCCGGTAATTACGCTGGTGGAGTACTACCATTCGTTGTTCGACCATTATTTCGTAACCCCCGTTCCTGCCGAGATTGCGCTGCTGGACGCGGGCCAGCCTCCGTTCCAGTACTGGTCACGCACGGGCTTCTCGTTCGATGCCTACGCCAACGCGGGAGCGCCCGCCGCGTCCGTCGCCAACTGTCGTTTCTTCAACGATCACTTTGCCCCAAAGAGTTCTCATTTCTACGCGCCACGTGGCTTCGGATGTGAGGCAACACTGTCTTTGTTCCCTGACTGGTATCTGGAGGACGGTGCGCTCTTTAATACGATGCTTCCCGACGCCGCAGGTAATTGTCCGGTGGGAACCGTTGCCTTGTATCGCCTTTACAACCAGGGACAAGGGGGCGCCCCGAATCATCGATTCGTTACAAGCTTGAGCGAACGGCAAAAGATGATCAACCAGTTCTGGGTGCCAGAAGGAAATGGGATAGGCGTCGGAAATTGCGTCCCCCCATAACCTACTTAAGGAAAGCGCACAACACCGTCAATGCGTTTGATGTGAGCATCACATTCAATGGTGGGGCGTGCATGTTTGATACCGCACAGGTAAGCGGGTAGCGCCCCATACCCCGCAATATGAACAGGCACGCATGACGAAACTGGTCCGGGCCGACTGGCCCCACCGCCGCGAGTGTCGCGAATTGTTTGCCGGACCGATTGAGCCCGCGCCGGTAGACCTTCAAGCCAGCCTCACGTCCGCCCAGTGCCATTCTCAAGAAAACGGCCCCTCGTGGGGGCCGTCATTCTTTGGTTTGGTGGAGGTGGCGAATACTTGCTCGGATTTCGCGATGCCTTCGTCGAACTCGCGGATCGGCGATTGGCGCAGCTCCAACCAAAATGCAAAAGGCCGCTCGCGCGGCCCTTTGCATGGTTTGGTGGAGGTGGCGAGAATCGAACTCGCGTCCGGAAGCGCTCCACAGTCAGGACTACATGCTTAGTCACGTCATTGTGCTCTCACTCCCGAACCGTTGACGGACAGACGGCGCGGAAACCAGTCACCTATTTTTAGCGCATCGTCCAAGTGACCCGGACGCACGCGATCGCTCAAAATGTCCTTGCTGTGACAGTTACATCACCCGGGGTGAGCGCCCTCCGGTGCAAGGTCCAGCGGGGTTAAGCCGCCAGAGCGTAGTTTTCGTCGTTCGCAGTTATATTTGCGATTGCCAAAGATTTACGAGGATTGACGCCTCGGCATGCCCCAAGCTGCTTCACTACCCCCGTCGAGACCAGTTCACCCCCGGTGATCGATGGTTGCTGCAGATTGCCCAACATCCCCATTATACGCCGCCGCACCCAACCACGATTCAAGGACCTCATGTTGCGAAACTTGATCTGTGCATTGACGTTGACCGCCGGTGCAATGACGGCGTCTGCCGCCTCCGACGCGCCGCTGCCCGTGGTCGGCGCTCTTGACCCGATCCGATACGCCGGCACCTGGCACGAGATCGCGCGTTACCCCAACTACTTCGAGCGGATGTGCGCGCGCGACGTCACGGCCAAATATTCCGTCAATGCCGACGGCACGATCCGCGTGGTGAACGCGTGCCGAAAGGACGACGGCACGATGACGGAAGCTGAAGCGGTCGCGCGAATCGAAACGCCGCCGGCCAAGCTGAAGGTGCGCTTCGCGCCCGACTGGCTGGCTTGGCTGCCCCTGGTGTGGGCCAACTACTGGGTGATCGACCTGGCCGACGACTACAGCTACGCCGTCGTGGGCGAGCCGGGACGCGATTATCTTTGGATTCTCGCGCGGGCACCGCAGATGAGCGATGGCGTCTATGCGCGGATTCTCGCCAAGCTTCCTGCCGCCGGATACGACCCCGCGCGGCTGGTTCGCAATCCCTGACCGCGACGTTCTCCGTATGCGGTGGGCGAAAGCGCTAGAATTCGCGTCTCGCAGCCCTCCCGAGCGTCGCCGCGCATGAGCATTGCCAGCCAGCCTCCGGTCGTCCCCGTCATTCTTTCCGGTGGGGCCGGCACGCGGTTATGGCCGTTGTCCCGGGAAACGGCGCCGAAGCCGTTCATGCCGCTGCCGGACGGCGAAACGCTGCTCGCCAAGACCGCGCATCGCGCCATATCGCTGGCCGGCGTCACCGGACTCGTGACGGTCACCAATCGCGATTACTATTTCCGCACCAAGGACGTGTACGCGGGCCTTGGGGCCAGCGAACCGCACGGCGCGGCGTACCTGCTCGAACCTTTCGGCCGTAATACGGCACCCGCGGTCGCATTGGCGGCGATGCTCGTGCAGGCGCGCCACGGTGACGATGCCGTCATGCTTGTGTTGGCCGCCGATCATCTGATCCGCGACGAGGTTGCGTTCGGCGCCGCGGTGTCCATTGCGGAAGGACTGGCGCGCACCGGCCGCCTGGTGACCTTCGGCATCACGCCCACCCATCCGGAAACGGGTTACGGATACATCGAGTGCGGCACTGCCATTGCCGATCGCGCGTTCGCCGCAACGCGCTTCGTGGAGAAGCCTCCACTCGAGCGTGCGCGGCTTTATCTGACCGCCGGCAACTATGCGTGGAACTCCGGCATGTTCGCGTTCACGGCCCGGGCCATTCTCGATGCGTTCGCGCGTTACGCCCCCACGGTGCTGGAGGCCATGAACCCGGTGTGGCAGGCGCTGTCGGCAAAATCGGCTGACGCCATGTTGGAGATCGACGCCGCACTCTTTGCCGAGGCGCCGGACATCTCCATCGACTTCGCGGTGATGGAACGCGCGGCGGCAGATGGCAACGTCGTTGTCGTGCGCGGCGACTTCGACTGGAGCGACGTCGGTTCATGGCAGGCGATTGCGGAATTGTCCGATGCCGACGCCCAGGGCAATCGCGGCAGCGGCGAGCGCGTCGCCATCGACACGCGCGGCACGTTCATCCATTCCGAGGATCGCATCGTCGCGACGATCGGCGTCGATAACCTGTTCATCGTCGACACGCGTGACGCGGTGCTGGTCGCGCACAAGGACCATCTGCAGCGCGTGAAGGACGTCGTGACGGAACTGAAGGCCCGCGGCCACGACTCGTACAAGCTGCACAAGACGATCGTGCGGCCGTGGGGCAGCTACACGGTGCTGGAGGAAGGCCCGGGCTTCAAGATGAAGCGCATCGAGGTGAAGCCGGGCGGGTCGCTGTCGCTGCAACTGCACAAGCGGCGCAGCGAACACTGGGTGGTAGTGCGTGGCACAGCGCGCGTCACCTGTGGCGAGCGCGTCTACGATGTGCCGGAGGGAGAGTCCACATTCGTTCCGGTGGGGACCCGGCACCGACTCGAGAATTGCGGCACCGACATGCTCGCGATCATCGAAGTGGCGTGCGGCGATTACATCCAGGAAGACGACATCGTCCGCTTCGACGACAAGTACGGGCGGGTGTTGGCGTAGCGACTTACGCGAGCACGTCGGGATCGATCTCCCTTTCGAGCTGCGTGATCTGGTCCTTGAGCAGCAGCTTGCGCCGCTTGAGTCGCCGTAACTGCAACTCGTCGTGCACCGGATCGTCGGCCAGTCGCTCAATCGCGGTGTCCAGGTCGCGATGCTCCAACTTCAGTTCCACGATGCGCTGCTGAAACGCGACGCGCTGCGGGTTGCCGATGTTGCCGTCCATGTCGAATCCTGACCGGTGCTTAGTTCCGTGCTTAGTTCCGTGCTTAGTCCCGTGCTTGATTCGGTGTCAAGTCCGTGTTCAGTCCGTGCCCACTGCCGCGACTTCATCGGTCTCGATGCGCCTGGCCCCGAAGCGGCTCGTCGCCCAGATGCCGGCAAGTATGAGCGCGATGCCCGCAATATGGTAGGGCGCGACGCGCTCGCCCAGGAAGGCCCAGGCGAGCAGCACGCCGAACACGGGCATCAGGTGGACGAAGAGTCCGGCCACGTTGGCGCCCACGGTCTCGACGCCGCGATTCCAGAGAATATAGGCGAGTAACGATGAGCATGCGCCCACGGCGACCAGCGCGGCCAACACCGTCCACGACCATACGATATGCCGCCCGAGTGCCATTTCACCCAGTACCAGCGGCACGACGCTTAAATCGCCGATCACCGCGATCACCAGCAGGAACGATAGCAAGTTGATGCCGGGCGGACGCCAGCGCAGCCCGACCGTGTAGAACGCCCACATCGCCATCGACAGCAGGATGAAGAAATCGCCGATGTTCATGCGGAATGCGAGAAGCGTGCTGATGTCACCCCGGCACACGACCGTCAGTACGCCTGTCAGCGAAACGAACAGGCCCGCGCCCTGCGGCAGGGTCAGTCGCTCGCGCAGGAAAATCCATGAAATGGTGATGATCATCACCGGAATGAACGAGTTGAGGATTACGCCGTTGGTGGCCGTCGTGAAATTGAGGCCGAGGTAAGCCAGCCCGTTGTGCGTGCCGACGCCGATGACGCCCAGCGCCAGCATCGTCTTCCAGCGGGCGCGAATGGTCGGCCAATCGCGGCGGAGGTGCTTCCACGCAAACGGCGTCAGCAGGATGATCGCGATCAGCCAACGAAAGAACGTCATCGCCATCGGCGGGACTTCGTTGTGGAGCGCGCGGCCGATGATCCAGTTGGACGCCCAGAACAAGGGCGGCAGCGTCAGCAACAGGTATGGGGTTGCGCCGTGCGCGGCCGGCGACGTTGTCTGCATGGGTCAAGTATACGGCTCAGTGGCCACTCAGTGCCCACCCAGTGGCCATACTCAGTGGCCATGCTCAGTGGTCCTCAGCGACCATGACCTCCCCCGTATAATCGCGTCCTTGAACGCTCCGGACATTCTGCCCGCAATCCCTGCCGGCCCTGCCGCGCCGACGACCACCATCGATGCTGCGCTGCCGTCGCTGCTGCCCGCCACGCCCGACGCGGGACGCAAGATTTCCGCCGGACCCTACGCTGGCTCGTCCGACGCGCTTGCCCTGGCGCAGCTGGCACGCGAGTGCGTCGCGGCCAAGCGCATCGTCGCCATCGTGACCGGCGACCCCATGTCCGCGCAACGCCTGACCGAGGAAATTCCGTGGTTTGCTCCGGGTCTTCGCGTCGCGTTGTTTCCCGATTGGGAAACGCTGCCCTACGATCATTTCTCGCCGCATCAGGATCTCGTCTCCGAGCGGCTGGCCACGCTATACCGCGTTGCGCGCGGCGAATGCGACGTGGTGGTGGTCGCCGCAACGACGGCGCTGTATCGGCTGGCGCCGCTGTCCTATCTCGCGGCGTTTACATTTTTCCTGCAGCAGGGCGAGAAGCTCGACGTCGAACGTCTGCGCGCGCAGTTGGCGCTGGCAGGCTACGCCAACGTCACGCAGGTCGTTTCACCCGGCGAATTCAGCGTGCGCGGCGGGCTGATCGACCTCTTCCCGATGGGTTCGGCGCTGCCCTATCGCATCGACCTCTTCGACAATGAGATCGAGAGCATCCGCACCTTCGACGTCGACACGCAGCGCACGCTGTATCCGGTGCCGACCGTTCGCCTGCTGCCCGCGCGCGAATTTCCGCTGGATGACGCCGGCCGCACGCGCTTTCGCAGCCGTTACCGCGAGCTGTTCGAGGGCGACCCATCGAAGTCCGACCTGTACAAGGACATTTCGCACGGCGTCGTGCCCGGCGGCATCGAGTACTACCTGCCGTTGTTCTTCGAGGCGACCGCAACGTTCCCAGACTACCTGCCGCCGCATGCGACCGTCGTGCTCCATGGCGACGTGCCAGGCACGGTCGACCGCTTCTGGCAGGACACGGAATCGCGCTGGATGCTGCTGCGTGGCGACAAGGCTCGACCGCTGTTGCCGCCTACCGAACTGTTCCTGCCGGCGGATCAATTCAACGGCACGCTCAAGTCCTTCGCACGCATCGAAATTCCACGCAACGGCGCAGGACCGACCACGGCGCTGCCTCCGGTTCAGGTCGATCGGCGCGCGGACGATCCGCTCGTCGCGCTGAAGCGCTACCTGGGCAGCACCGACGCGCGCGTGGCCATCGTCGCCGAGAGCGCGGGCCGCCGCGAAACCATGCAACAGTATTTCGCCGAATACGGATTGCACCCGGCGCTGGTGGACGACTTCGCCGCGTTCGCCAATGGCACCGACCGCGTCGCGCTGGCCGCCGCGCCACTTGCGTCGGGCTTTGCGTGGGCCGATGCCAAGCTGGCGTTCGTTACCGAAGCCGAGCTCTACGCCAATGTCGTCCGCCGCAGCGTGCGCGAATCCGCGCGCCGTTCGAACGTCGACGCGATGGTGCGCGATCTGTCGGAGGTGCGCATCGGCGACCCGGTCGTCCACGAGCAGCATGGCATCGGCCGGTATCTGGGGTTGGTGACGCTGGACCTGGGCGACGGCGCGAACGAGTTCCTGCAACTGGTCTACGCCAACGACGCGAAGCTCTACGTTCCTGTCGCCAGCCTGCACCTGATCAGCCGCTACAGCGGCGCGTCACCCGATGCCGCGCCACTGCACGAACTGGGCAGCGGGCAATGGGACAAGGCCAAGAAAAAGGCCGCGCAGCAGGCGCATGACACCGCAGCCGAATTGCTCAACCTGTACGCGCAGCGCGCCGCGCGCAAGGGCTACGCGTTCGGCTTCAATCCGCACGACTACGAGGCGTTCGCGGAAGGTTTCGGCTTCGAGGAAACAGGCGACCAGGCGGCGGCCATCGAAGCGGTCATCGCGGACATGACGTCCGGGCGGCCGATGGACCGGCTCGTTTGCGGTGATGTGGGCTTCGGCAAGACGGAGGTTGCGCTGCGCGCCGCGTGGGTGGCACTTGCCGATGGCAAGCAGGTCGCCCTCCTCGTTCCCACCACGCTGCTCGCGGAACAACATTTCCAGACGTTCTCCGACCGCTTCTCGGACACGCCGGTGCGTCTGGCGGAATTGTCGCGCTTCCGCAGCGCCAAGGAAGTGAAGACTGCGCTCACCGCGCTCGCCGCCGGTCAACTCGATCTCGTCATCGGCACGCACAAGCTGCTGCAGGCCGACGTCAAGTTCAGCAACCTGGGCCTGGTCATCATCGACGAGGAGCATCGCTTCGGCGTGCGGCAGAAGGAACAGTTGAAGCGCCTGCGCGCCGAGGTGGATGTGCTCACGCTCACGGCCACGCCCATTCCGCGCACACTGGCGATGTCGCTGGAAGGCATCCGCGATTTTTCCGTCATCGCCACCGCCCCGCAGCGTCGGCTGGCGATCAAGACCTTCGTCGCCAACTATTCGTCCGGGATCATCCGCGAGGCAGCGTTGCGCGAATTGAAGCGCGGCGGCCAGATTTATTTCCTGCACAACGACATCGACACCATCGCCACCAAGGCCGAGATCCTGGCGCGGTTGCTGCCCGAGGCGCGCATCGCGATCGCCCACGGCCAGATGGCGGAGCGCGATCTCGAGCACGTGATGCGCGACTTCTACCAGCAGCGCGTGAACCTGCTGCTGTGCTCGACGATCATCGAGACGGGCATCGACGTGCCCACCGCCAACACCATCATCATCGACCGCGCCGACCGTTTCGGCCTGGCCCAGCTGCACCAGTTGCGTGGCCGCGTCGGGCGCTCGCATCACCAGGCGTACGCGTATCTTTTGACGCCGCCCGGCGACGCGCTGTCCGCGCTGGCCAAGAAACGGCTCGAGGCGATCCAGATGATGGAAGACCTGGGTTCGGGCTTCTATCTGGCGATGCACGACCTCGAGATCCGCGGCGCGGGTGAAGTGCTCGGCGATTCGCAGTCCGGCGAAATGCAGCAGATCGGCTTCCAGCTCTACTCGGACATGCTCAAGGCCGCCGTGCGCGCGCTCAAGTCCGGACGCGAGCCCGACCTGTCGCAGCCGCTCGGCGTGACGACGGAAATCAATCTCCACGTGCCGGCGTTGCTGCCCGCGCTGTATTGCGCCGACGTGCACGAGCGGCTGGTCATGTACAAGCGCCTCGCCACCGCGGACACCACCGCGGAACTCGATTCGATCCAGGAAGAACTGGTCGACCGCTTCGGCCCGACGCCGGAATCGGCGCAGGCGCTGTTGTCGTGTCATCGGCTGCGACTCACGGCCAAGGCATTGGGTGTAGCCAAGATCGATGCCGGACCAGAGCGCACGACGCTGCAGTTCGTGAAGCAGCCGCCGTTCGATCCGGGCAACCTGATCCTGCTCGTGCAGCGCGACGGCCGCATCCGCTTCCACGGTCAGGATCGCATTCGCATCGAGCGGGGCGCGCCTACGCTGGTCGACCGCGTCGCGCTGGTGCGGGAGTTTCTCGGCAAACTGGCGTGATTAACGCGCCACTTCCGCCGCAGGTGCATGTCTTTGTCCGCGACTGGCTCTCCGCGAACAACATCCTGCTCAAGAGTGCCGACGGCCACGTCCTGATCGACTCCGGTTATGGTCGGCATGCGCCGCTGACGCTCGCGCTGTTGCGCGCCGAGCGTGGCTTGGGCAGCGAACCACTCGCCAAGCTCGTCAACACGCACTGCCATTCCGACCACATGGGCGGCAATGCGGGCATCAAGGCTGCGTATGGTTGCCCGATCGCGCTTCCGGAGGGCGAAGCGCCGCTGATCGAACGCTGGGACCAGAAGGCTTTGCTGCTCGACTACGCGGACCAGTCCGCGGAACGATTCACCGTTGACGAAGTCATTCTTGCCAATTCGACCCACATCTGGGGCGGACTGGAATGGCGCGCACTCGCGGCACCCGGCCACGACATGGGTGCGCTGGTGTTCCACAATCCGGAACATCGCATCCTGATTTCCGGGGACGCGCTGTGGGAGAACGGGTATGGATTCGTGATGCCGCGCGCGCTCGATCCGGCGGCGTTGCCCGCGACACGCGCGACGCTGGAGATGATCGCAGCACTCGATGTGCGCGTGGTCATTCCGGGCCACGGCGACGTCTTCACCGATGTGGACGCTGCGCTCGAACGCGCCTTTGCGCGCGCAACAGCCTTCGAAGAAAGCGACGCGCGCGTCGCGCGGCATGCGCTGAAGGCGTTGCTGACGTTCTGCCTGCTCGACCGGCGTCGCCTGGCGGTGGCGGACCTCGCCGGCTATGTGGACCGCGTCCCGATCTATCGCGACTTCAATGCGGCCTGCCTGCAGTTGTCGCCCCCCGACCTGGCCGACCTGTTGGTGCGCGAGCTGGTCAAGAGCGGCACGCTGGCCGTCGTCGATGGCCATCTCGTCCCGACAATGAAATAATTGTCGCGCATGATTTTTCGACTTTCTGGAGGAATTGAAATGAGGAAGGCAACACTGCTGGCCTGCGGGCTGATCATGTCGAGCGTAGCGGCAACGGCGCTGCTCGCACAGGAGATGCGCCCCGATCGCGCCATCAAGTACCGGCAAGGCGTCATGTATGCACTGAATGCGAACCTTGGCGTGCTGAGCAGGATGGCCAAGGGCGAAATCCCCTTCAACAGGGAGGCCGCCGTACGCAGCGCGAAATTCGCGGTGGAACTCTCGGAGATGCCTTGGGAAGGTTTCGTGCCGGTGTCGGCGGACGGTCCGCGCACCAAGGCCAAGCCGGAAATATGGAAGGACAAGGCCCAGTTCAACAAATTGGCGGAGGCCATGCAGGCCGAGTTGCCGAAGCTGTTGGCCGCCGCGCAAACGGGTGACGTCGCGCGACTCAAGCCTGTGCTCAGCGCCGTGAACGATTCGTGCGCCGCTTGTCACGACAAGTTCGTGAATGAATGACCACTGACGGCGAAATTCGAGTCTGACCCTAATTTCTCCAATTTCGTTGCCGGGGTTTCCTCAGAGTCGCGTCACGACCCACCAGACTGCAGCTGCGCAGATCGCGAGCAGTGCCAGCGCGCGCGGAGTAGACGCAGCGGCATCGCCCGGATTGGCCATTCCCGGCGGAAGCTTTTTCCGGCCCGATACCATCGAATGGATGAGCCTTTCGTCCGTCGTTATCAATGTCACCACGACGGCGACAATGTGGACCGACGCCAATCCGACCACCACCCACCAGCTGCGGCGGTGAAGCCGGCTGAGCGTGTCCGACAGGCCCTCGCCAATCAACTTGACCAACGGCCCCTCGGTCAGCGCGTCATCGTGAGTGAACAGCCCAAGGCAGCACTGGACCAGCAGCGCCAGCAATATTGCGATGATCATCCAGCCGAATATCGGGTTGTAGGTCGCGTACCTGAGATGCGGCGGCCGCAACACGGATCCCAGGTAGCGCAAGCAGGCGCGTGGCCCGCGCACGAACGACGCAAAACGTGCGTTACGACTTCCCGCGCAGCCCCAGGCGATCCGGAAGAGGACGAGCGCGAGCATTGCCTCGCCCGCGCGTATGTGCCATTCCATGACGGCGTCGCCGCCCGCCAAGCCGGTCGCGACGAGCACCGCGACCAGGACGACGATCGACCAGTGGACGGCGCGCACTGCGCCGTCGCGGACGGCGGTGTCCACGCCTGCGTCCGGATCCCCGCTCACCTGGTATTCACCTGGTTCTCACTTCGCACCCACTTCACACTCACGTTCCACTTATTTTCCCAAGTGAGCGACGAATGCGCGAACGCCGTTGAGCAACATTTCAACGGCCAGCGCGGTCAGCACCAGTCCCATCAGGCGCTCGAAGGCCTGGATCGCGCGTTCGCCCAACACCGCCTGCAGCCGCTGCGCCGCCAGCAGCACCAGCGTGGTCAGCACCATGGCCAGAGTGAGCGCGACCGCCCATGTCGACAGGTGCGCCGGGTCGCGCGAGGTCATCAGCATCACTGTCGCCAACGCCGACGGCCCGGCAATCGATGGGACGGCAAGCGGCACCAGGAACGGCTCGCCGCCCAGCGCGTCGCCGAACACGCCGTCCGGATGCGGGAACACCATGCGCAAGGCGATGAGGAAAAGGATGATGCCGCCCGCGATGGCCAGCGATTCGTCCGAAAGCTGCAGCCAGCGCATGAACGTTTGCCCGCCGGCCATGAACGCGACCAGGATCACATAGGCAAAGAAGCACTCGCGGAGGACGACGCGCGGTCGCCGTTGTGCCGGCACCTTGCCCAGCAGCGACACGACGATCGGCAGATTGCCGAAGGGGTCGAGGACCAGGACCAGCAGGATGGTCGCGGAGAATAGTTCGGCATTCATGGGAAACCCCAGGGGCTGGCGGTCGCCGCCGGCAGCATTTCGTCGGCGCGGCGCGGAGTATATCGCGCCAACCGGTCGAAAACACCTCTACGGTGGCATACTGCTGCCCTTTGCAAATACCTGCGGAGTTTCCCATGTCTTTTGCCCGGATTTCGCTGCGTGCGGTTGGATGCGCACTGGTCGCGTTCACCGCCCTCCCCGCCATTGCCCAGACTCGCCCGGCCGCGCCGGCGGTGCGCAACGTGACCGATACCTATTTCGGCGTCACGGTGAACGATCCGTATCGCTACTTCGAGAACCTGAAGGATCCCGAAGTCGCCGCGTGGATGAAGGGTGAGGCTGCGCACGCCCGGGGCGTCCTGGGAAAAATCCCGGGCCGCGACGAACTGTTCAGGGAAATCGAATTACGCGGCAATGCGGTATCCGCCCGCATCAACAGCGTGCAGATCGTGGGGCCCAAGGTCTACTACGAGAAGCGCCTCGCCACCGACAACATCTTCAAGCTCTATGTACGCGAAGGCTTCAAGGGCAAGGAACGCCTGCTGGTCGATCCCGATGCGGTGCAGTCGGCAGGCGGCGAGCATTCCGCCATCGATTACTACCTGCCGTCGCCGGACAACAAGTTCGTCGCGTACGGAATTTCCACAGGTGGGTCCGAGCAGAGCGTGATCCACATCATCGACATGACGACGGGCAAGGAGCTCGCCGACCGTATCGACCGCGCGAATTTCGCGAATCCTTCCTGGCTGCCGGACGGGCGCCTGATGTACACGCGCCTCCAGAAAATGGCCGAGGGCGCGCCGGTCACGGAAAAATATCGTTTCTCGCGCGTCTATATCCACAAGCCGGGGGACAACGCGGACAACGACACGCTGCTGCTCGGTGCCGGCGTTTCGCCGTTGGTGACTCTTACGCCCGAGGAAAACATATTCGCGGCCAATCCGCTGGGAACTTCACATGTGCTGGCGCTGGCCATCAATGGCGTGCAGCGCGAGATGCGCGTCTGGGTGGCGCCTGTCGCCGCGCTGAACGGCGACAAGACGCCGTGGGTCAAGGTCGTCGACACCGCGGATGACGTCACCGACCTGGCCGCGCAGGGCGACGCGCTGTTCCTGATGTCGCACAAGGGCGCGCCACGCTACAAGGTGCTCAAGACGTCGCTGTCGAAGCCGGATCTCGCCAGCGCCGAAGTCGTCGTGGCCCAGGGTGAATCGGTGGTCAATGCCCTTGCGGCGGCGAAGGACGCGTTGTACGTGCGCAAGATGAACGGCGGCAACAGCGAGTTGTTCCGCGTCGCCTACGCACCGAACGGGAAGGTACAGCAGGTCGCGCTGCCGTTCATCGGCGATATCGACGGCCTGGTGACGGACCCACGCCTGCCGGGCGCCGTATTCAGCCTCGGCGGATGGACACGCTTCGGAGGCTACTTCGCGTTCCAGCCGGCGACCAACAAGGTGGCCGATACCGGATTGCAGCCGCAAGGCAAGTTCGACAACCCGGGTACGCTGGTCGCCACCGAAGTGCACGTCAAGTCGCACGACGGTACGATGGTTCCGTTGTCGATCGTGCACAGGAAGGGCCTGAAGCTCGACGGCAGCAACCCGACCATCGTCTACGGCTACGGCGCGTACGGCATTCCGCAAACGCCGTTCTTCCGGCCGACGTGGCTGCCATGGTTCGATCGCGGCGGCGTGCTTGCGGTCGCGCACGTGCGCGGCGGCGGCGAGTTCGGCGAGGACTGGTACAAGGCCGGCTACAAGACGACCAAGCCCAACACATGGCGCGATGCGATCGCATGCGGCGAGTGGCTGGTGGCCAACAAGTACACGTCGTCCCAGCAAATGTCGATCATGGGCGGCAGCGCCGGGGGCATCTTCGTCGGACGTGCCATCACCGATCGCCCGGAACTCTTCGGCGCGGCCGTCGACCAGGTGCCGGTTTCCGACCTGATGCGCGCGGAATTCTCCGCCAACGGCGTGCCCAACATCCCGGATTTCGGCACGGTCAAGACCGAGGAAGGATTCAAGGGCCTGTTCGCCATGAGCGCCTACCATTGGGTCAAGGACGGCGTGAAATATCCGGCCGTGCTGCTGACCACGGGCTTCAACGATCCGCGTGTCGACTCATGGGAAGCGGGCAAGCTGGCGGCGCGCCTCATTGCGGCGTCCACCAGTGGCCGTCCGATCCTGCTGCGCATCGACTTCGACGAAGGTCACGGCATGGGCGCGACCAAGAAGGCACAGTACGAGGAACGCGCGGACACCTTCGCGTTCCTGTTCTGGCAGGCGGGCGTGAAGGGCTTCCAGCCCTGAGCATCGCTGTAAGTGCATCTTGATGCGTGGCTCGACGCCGCCGCGCAGCGTGCGACCCAGGGTGTCGAACACCACGCGCAGCAGCCCGTGGATCGACACCTGGTGCATCTTGTAGAGCGACACGTACATCCAGCGCGCGATCATGCCCTGGATCAGCAGGTTGCCGCCGATCAGGCGACCCATCAGGTTGCCCACGGCCGATAGTTCACCCAGCGACACCAGCGAGCCGAAGTCCTTGAAGTGGAATTCCGGCAGCGGCTTGCCTTCGAGGCGCGCGCGAATCGTCTTGCACAGCAGTGTTGCCTGTTGATGCGCGGCCTGCGCGCGCGGCGGGACCATCACGCCGACCTGCGGCGCGCCGTGCCACGGCGCGGCGGCACAATCGCCGAACGCGAAGATGTCGGGGTCGCGCGTCGTCTGCAGCGTCGACTCCACGAGGAGCTGGTTGCCGCGATTGACCTCGAGTCCGTCGAGTGAGGCCAGCCAATCGGGCGCCTTGATTCCTGCCGCCCATACCACCAGGTCGGCCGGGAAAAATTCTCCGGCGGCCGTGATGACGCCCTCACCAGTCACTTGCGTCACGCGTTCGTGGGTGCGCACGTTCACGTCGAGCCGTCGCAGGAGATCGGTGGCGGCCACCGCGACATGTTCGGACAGCGGCGGCAGGATGCGCGGCGCGGCCTCGACCAGCGTGAGCTTGATGTCGCGGCGCGCGTCGAGATGCTCCAACCCATAGGCGGCGTGCGCGGCCGTCGTGTGGCGGATTTCGGCGGCAAGCTCCACGCCGGTGGCGCCGGCGCCAATGATCACGATGGAGACACCGGTCGGACTTCCTGCCGCCGCATTCGCATCCGCGCGCACACAGGCCGAGAGCAGCCGCCGATGGAAGCGCTCCGCATCGCCCAGGGTGTCGAGTACCGCCGCATGTTCGGCGACGCCGGGTATCCCGAAGTCGTTGCTGATGCTGCCCACGCAGATGATCAGCGTGTCGTAGGGCAGCACGCGCACGGGCAGCATGGCCGCACCGTCGTCATCGCGCACTTCGGATAGCGTGAGTTCGCGCCGCGCGCGGTCGAGGACGGTCACGGCGCCCTGCCTGAAGCGGAAATGGTGCCAGTGCGCGATGGCGAGATAGTCGAGGTCGTGGGAGTCCGCGTCCATGCGGCCGGCGGCGACCTCATGCAGCAGCGGCTTCCACAGGTGCGTGGCGTTCTGGTCGACCAGGGTCACGTCCGCACGTCCGCGTCGGCCAAATTTCTCGCCCAGTCGCGTCGCCAAGGGCAATCCACCGGCACCGCCGCCAACGACCACGACGCGATGGATCGGACGGCCGGCGTTGGTTTGGACAGCGCTCATCATTGGCCTCTCATCGGCCTCTTTTGGGCCGCTCTTTGTCCATCATTGTCCTCTCATTGGCCTCGCACCACACCTTCGCGCCGCGGATCCGCACCGCCGATCCAGCCGTCCTTGGTCCTGACAATGGCGTGTATGCCGCTCGTCTGGTCCGCGATCCACACCTGCGCGCCGAGCGCACGCAACTTCGGGCCGAGCGCCGCCACCGGTGTATCCATTTCGAGCTCGGTCGGCCCATTGCGGCTGCCGAAATTGGGCAACGCCGCAGCTGCCTGCGGGTCCATGTCCCAGTCGATGATCGCGACGAGTGTCTTCGCGACATAGTTGATGATCGCGCTGCCGCCCGGCGATCCGGCCACGATCGCGACCCGTCCGAACCGGTCATAGGCGATCGTCGGCGCCATCGACGAACGCGGACGCTTGCCGGCCTCGATACGATTGGCCACCGGCTTGCCGTTCTCGGTCGGCGCAAACGAGAAATCCGTCAATTCGTTGTTGAGCAGGAAACCTCCTTTCGTCATCAGGCGACTGCCGAAGCCATCCTCGATCGTGGTCGTCATGGCGACCGCGTTGCCGTATTTGTCGACGATGGAGATATGCGACGTCGACGGGAAATCCAGCGCCTGGTCCTGCCCCAACGCGACCTTTTGCGCAGGCGCCACTTTCTCTGGCGGATCGCCCGGCGTCGCGACGCCAAGGCTCGCATCGGGCCGGATCAGCGCCGAACGCATGCGCAGGTAGTCAGCATCGAGCAGGCCAGCGGGCACCGAAAAAAAAGCCGGGTCGGCGATGAAGACGTTCCTGTCGGCAAACGCCAACCGCCCGGCTTCGCTGAAATAGTGAACGCTCCAGAACGACGCCGGGCCCATCGCGCGCAGATCGTACGGCTCGAGGATCTTCAGCATCTGCAGAACAGTGAGCGCGCCGGACGATGGCGGCGGCACGCCGCATACACGGTAGGTGCGATACGAAGCGCATACCGGCTGGCGCACCACCACCTTGTAGTTGGCCAGGTCGGCCAGCGTGAGATCGCCGGGATTCGCAGCGTGGCTGTTTGCGGTCTCGACGACGTCACGCGCGATGTCTCCGCGATAGAACGCGTCCGCGCCACCGGCCGCAATGGCACGCAACGTCGCGGCGTACGCGGGATTGCGCAATGTCGATCCCACGGCAACCGGCTTTCCGTCAGCGCCGAAAAAATAGGCCCTGGCGCGTGCCTGGGTCAGATGGCCTTCACCCGCGAGCAGCTTGTGCAACCGATTCGACACCGGGAAGCCCTGCTCCGCCAGCGCAATGGCTGGCGCGAACAACTCGGACCACTTCATGCGTCCGTGTCGCTTGTGCGCGGTTTCGAGCAGGCGAACCGTCCCGGGAACGCCGACCGCCTTGCCGCCGACGACCGCGGCGTAGTGCGAAAGCGGCGCGCCGTCCTTCACGAAACGGTCCGCCCCGGCCGCCGCGGGCGCCGTTTCGCGGCCGTCGTAGGCGAGGATGCGATTCGCCTTGCCGTCGTGCAGCAACAGGAATGCGCCGCCACCCAGTCCCGAGGATTGCGGCTCCACGAGGCCCAGCACCAACTGTACGGCGATGGCGGCGTCCACCGCGCTGCCGCCGCGCTTCAGGATTTCGTATCCGGCGTCGACTGCGTGCGGATTGGCCGCCGCAACCATCCAATGTCGGGTGGTGACCGGCGCCTTGTCGATCCAGCCGGAGGGCAGTTCCGGCGCCAGGTTCTGCGCACCGGCAATCGGGCTGAGGAACGCCAGCAGGACCAGGAGGTGGCGCTGCATCAGGTGGACGGTACCGTTATTCGCGGTACTTCTGCATGGCCTCGCGCAGGAAGCGCGTATGCGTGTCGAAGCGCAGGCACGCCGCGCACCACGCCAGGTGCAGCTTGAGCAGCAGGCGATCGACGCGCCCCAGCGACTCGTCCTGATCGCGCGAGACCAGTCGCGTCGCGTGCTTGCAATTGATGAGGTGGCCGAGAATTTTCTTCAGTAGCATGGCTTGCCCAGGCAACGACAGCAATCAGGCGCGCGCTTCGCCGCCGCCGAACCAGTTCTTCTCCAGGCATTCCCGCAGCGACATCCGCGCCCGGTACAGGATCACCCACAGATTATTCGCGGTAATCGTCAATTCCTTACAGATTTCGGCGCTTTCCAGTTCCATCACCTCGCGCATCATGAACACGCGGGCCGTGTTGGGCGGCAGCTTTTCGAGGCAGAAGTCCATCATGTCGAAGAACTCGCGGCGATTGAGCGCCTGCTCCGGGTCGCCCCAGTCGGCGGGCGGCGTGCTCCATGAAGAGAACGGACCGCGGAACAGTTCGTCCAGGTCCTCGATATCGCACTCGTCGTCCAGGGTGCTGGCGATCACCGGTTCGCGCTGCTTGCGGCGGATCGCATCGACGATCTTGTGCTTGAGAATGCCCGTGAGCCAGGTCTTGAGGCTCGACTTGCCGGAGAAACCGCTGCCGGAAAGCGCCGCAAGCATCGTCTCCTGCACGACGTCCTCGGCGAGTGCTTCATCGCGCAGCTGCAGTTTCGCTACGCGCAACAGGTAGCCACGGTGAGTCTCGAGCTGGGCGGCTATGTCGGCGGCGGGCATGGTCGGCGGGCGTGAATGCAACGGTGAATGGTACCCCAAGCTCGACGGGAAAAAATCGAACGAAAAAAGGGCAGCGAAACTTCCGCTGCCCCTCTGCATGCTGCTTGCCGAAGCGGGCGTCGTTACGGCGTGATGCTGACCTCGACGCGACGCGCTTCCGCGTTGTCACCGCTGCCTTGCGACAATTCCGGCTTCGCGAGTTCGACCTTGTCTTCCGCGATACCGGCTGTCTTGAGGTAGTCGCGAACCACCATCGCGCGCTGCTTGGCGAGTTCCTGGTTCGCGGCAAGATCGCCCGTCGCATCGTGGAAACCTGCGATCTTCACCTTCTTTCCGGCCGCCTTTGCCTTGTCGGCCAGCGGCGCCAGCTTGGCTGCCGCGTCGGCCGGAAGTTCGGCCTTGCCGACGACGAAGAACAACTTCACGACGTCGACGACCACTATCGCCGGCGCGGCGGGGGCAACGGTGGTGGCAGTTGCCGCCGGTGCAGTCGTTGCCGCCACGGTTGCCGCAACGGGTGCTGCTGCCGGAGCCGGCGCGACGACGGCCGGAGCAGCAGTGGAGACCGCAGCCGGTGCCGGTGCCGTCGCCGCCGCCTTCACCGGCGCCTTGTCCAGGCTCCATGTGGCGAGCAGCGGCACGATCATCAACGCGACGATGTTGATGATCTTGATCAGCGGATTGACCGCCGGACCTGCCGTGTCCTTGTACGGATCGCCAACGGTGTCGCCGGTCACCGCCGCCTTGTGCGCGTCGGAACCCTTGCCGCCGTGATGGCCGTCTTCGATGTACTTCTTGGCGTTGTCCCACGCACCACCGCCCGTCGTCATCGAGATGGCGACGAAGAGACCGGTGACGATCGTGCCCATCAGCAGTCCACCGAGCGCCTGCGGCCCGAGCACAAGGCCGACGACCACCGGGACGAGCACGGGAAGCAGCGACGGCACGATCATTTTGCGAATCGCTGCCTTGGTCAGCATGTCGACCGCCACGCCGTATTCCGGCTTGCCGGTGCCGTCCATGATGCCCTTGATTTCCTTGAACTGGCGGCGCACTTCGACCACCACTGCACCGGCGGCACGGCCCACGGCTTCCATCGCCATCGCACCGAAGAGGTAAGGAATCAGGCCGCCGATGAAGAGACCGACGATGACCTTGGGATTGGCCAGGTCGAACGACTGGCTGATGCCCGCCGTATCAAGCGCATGCGTGTAATCGGCAAACAGCACCAGCGCGGCCAGACCGGCCGAGCCGATTGCGTAACCCTTGGTCACCGCCTTGGTCGTGTTGCCGACGGCATCGAGAGGATCGGTAATCGCGCGCACGGAATCAGGCAACTTGGCCATTTCCGCAATGCCACCCGCGTTGTCGGTGATGGGACCGTACGCGTCGAGCGCAACGATGATGCCCGTCATCGACAGCATGGACGTCGCCGCGATGGCAATGCCGTACAGGCCGGCAAGCGCATACGACGCGAGGATGGCCGCGCAGACCGCCAGCACCGGCCACGCCGTGGCGCGCATCGACACGCCGAGGCCGGCGATGATGTTGGTCGCATGGCCCGTCGTCGATGCCTGCGCGACGTGCTTCACGGGGGCGAAGTCCGTACCCGTGTAGTACTCGGTGATGACGACCATGGCCGCGGTCAGCACGAGGCCGATCAGCGCTGCGCCATAGAGACCCATCACGGAAAGCGCCGGGTCGATGGCACTGATGCCGCCCATCATCCGGTCGGTGATGAACCAGAATCCGATCGCCGACAGGATGCCGGCAACGGCCAGGCCCTTGTACAGCGCGTTCATGATCTTGCCGCCCGGCGTCGCCTTGACGAAGTAGCAGCCGACGATCGACGCCAGGATCGAGAAGCCGCCCAGCACCAGCGGATAGGTCACTGCGGTTTCCGCCATTGTCGGCAGCAGCAGCGCGCCCAGAAGCATCGTCGCGACGATGGTCACGGCGTAGGTTTCGAAGAGGTCCGCCGCCATGCCGGCGCAGTCGCCGACGTTATCGCCGACGTTATCCGCGATCACCGCCGGATTGCGCGGATCGTCTTCCGGAATGCCCGCCTCGACCTTGCCGACCAGATCCGCGCCAACGTCCGCACCCTTGGTGAAGATGCCGCCGCCAAGACGCGCGAAGATCGAGATCAGCGAACCGCCGAAGGCCAGGCCGACCAGCGGCTCGATGGTCTTGTGCAGTCCTTGACCCATCTGGTTCGGTGCCCAGAACGCGGATCCGGTGAGGAACCAGTAGAAGCCCGCCACGCCCAGCAGCGCCAGGCCAACCACCAGCATGCCGGTGATGGCACCGCCGCGAAATGCGACAGCCAGCGCGGCATCGAGCCCGCTCTTCGCGGCTTCGGCCGTGCGCACATTCGCACGCACCGACACGTTCATGCCGATGTAACCGGTGAGGCCGGACAGAATCGCACCAAGTGCAAAGCCGCCCGCCGTCCGTGCGCCGAGTGCCCACGCGATGATCACCAGCAGCACGAGGCCGACGATGCCGATCGTCATGTATTGCCGGTCGAGATAGGCTTTGGCGCCCGCCTGGATGGCGCCCGCGATTTCCTGCATGCGCGCATCGCCTGCCGGCTTCGCCAGGATCCAGTTGATCCAGATGAATCCGAACGCGATCGCCACCACCGCGCAGACAAGCGCGAAGATTAGACCTGTGGTCATGGCTTGGTACTCCCTTTATGTGATGTGCAGCGGAACGCCGCGGCCCTCATCGGGGCCCTCAGTTGCTCGCTCAGTTGACATTCCGCGTTCCGCGATTCCCGCCTCAATGCGTGCCAAGGCGTGAACCGATCCCCTCGCAAAAGTCGGCCGGCTAATCGAAGCCGGCCGGCGAAAACACGCTATTTTGCCAGTTTACGGTCGAGGAAGTCGAGTCGATCCTGTCCCCAGAACAGTTCGTCCTCGACGATATAGGACGGGGCGCCGAAAACGCCGCGGGCGATGGCTTCCTGCGTGAGGGCGGCATATTTCGCCGCTATTTCCGGGGCTTGCGCGCGCGATGCCAGCGCCGCCACGGGAAGACCCGTCTCGCCGGCGATCGTTTGCAGGGTCGCGGCGTCGGCGACATCGCGCTCCTGCTCCCAGATCGCTCGACCGACCGCCCCCGCCAGTGTGAGCGCCTGCGGCATGGACTTCTCGGCCGCCGCGAGAATAAAGCAGGCGGCAAGGTCGCCGTTGACCGGGAAGAATTTCGGCTGGAGATTCATCGGCTTGTTCAGCAGTTGCGACCAGCGCTTGAGCTCGACCAGCCGGTACGCCTGCCGTTGCGGCGCGCGCTTGGACAGCGGCAACCCGCCCGATACCGGAAACACCTCGCCCAGGTTCATCGGCTTGACCACAACCGACGCGCCGTGTTTTTGCGCAAGGGCGGCGAACCGGTCGTGCCCCAGGTAGGCCCAGGGCGAGATGGTGGCGAAATAGTAGTCGATGGTCCGAGGCATGGTGACTCCGTGGATCGAATTACAAGAGGGGGTACGAAACGGTGTACGAAACTGAGTACGAAACTGAGTACGAAAATGTGTTCAGACCTTGAACGCGGTCGACACCTTCTTGGTCACCGCGATGTTCTTCAACCTTACATATTGCGGCAGGCCGTCCTTGAACGGCGGCGGGTCCTCGCCTCGCATCAGCGGCCCAAGGTAGGCGCGTGCCTTGGGCGTTATGCCCAGGCCATCGCTCGAGATGTAGGCGCGCGGCAATTTCTTCTCGACGTTGGCCACCTCCGTCAACAGCGCGACGGCAATCTTCCAGCGATACGGCTTGTTCGACGTCCGCACGATGGCCGGCATGACCGCATTGCGTCCGGCCAGCGCCAGTTCAACGGCCGCCTTGCCGACCGCATACGATTGCAGCACGTCCATCTTCGACGCCACATGCCGCGCGGAACGCTGCAGGTAGTCGGCGACCGCCCAGTGGTACTTGTGGCCGAGCCGCTCGCGGACGATGCCCGCGATCATCGGCCCCACGCCACCCAATTGCGCGTGGCCGAATGCGTCCTGGGTGCCGGCTTCAGCCATCAGCTTGCCCTCTGCATTGCGCAGGCCTTCCGACACGCCGATGCAGCAATAGCCGAAGCGCTTCACTTTCGCTTCCACGGCCGCCATGACTTGCGCTTCATCGAAGGGGATTTCCGGAAACAGCAGCACCATCGGAATGGGCGTGTCCTTGCTGTCCGCCATGCCCACGGCCGCGGTGATCCAGCCGGCATTGCGGCCCATCACCTCCAGCACGAACACCTTGGTCGACGTCTTGGCCATCGACGCCACGTCGAATGCGGCCTCGCGCATCGACGTCGCGACGTACTTCGCGACAGAGCCGAAACCGGGGCAGTTGTCGGTGATCGGCAAATCGTTGTCGACCGTCTTGGGCACATGCACGGCGACCAGCGGATAGCCCAACCTTGCGGCGATCCGGGACACCTTGAGGCACGTATCGGCCGAATCGTTGCCGCCGTTGTAGAAGAAGTAGCCGATATCGTGCGCGCGGAAGACCTCGATCAGCCGCTCGTACTGCGCGCGATTCTCGTCGATGCCTTTCAGCTTGTAGCGGCACGACCCGAAGGCGCCGCCCGGCGCGTAACGCAGCGCGGCGATGGCGCTTGCCGACTCGCGACTGGTGTCGATCAGGTCCTCGGTCAACGCGCCGATGATTCCGTTGCGGCCGGCGTAGACGCGGCCGATGCGGTCGCTATGCTTGCGCGCGGTTTCGATGACGCCTGCCGCGCTGGCGTTGATGACAGCGGTCACGCCGCCCGATTGCGCGTAGAACGCGTTGCGCTTGGCCATGGCGAGCTCAGGCGACGATTCAGGACTTGAGCGCGGCAAGACAGGCGTCGCGAATGGCCTCCACGGTGCCCAGACCGTCGACGTGGCGATACTTCGGCGCGCGCGCATCACCTGCCGCGGCCCACTTGGCGTAGTACGCAACCAGTGGCTCGGTCTGCTGATGATAGACGGCGAGCCGGTTCAGTACCGTGGCTTCCTTGTCGTCGTCGCGCTGGATCAGGTCCTCACCGGTGACGTCGTCCTTGCCCGGCACCTTCGGCGGATTGAAAGTGACGTGATACGTGCGCCCGGAGGCGACATGCACGCGCCGGCCGCTCATGCGCTCGACGATCGCGCTGTCGGGAACGCCGATCTCGAGCACGAAGTCGATGGCAACCATGGCATCGCGCATCGCGTCGGCCTGCGGAATCGTGCGTGGAAAGCCATCGAACAGGTAGCCGATGGTGCAATCCGCTGCGGTCAGGCGGTCCTTGACCAGGCCGATGATGATGTCGTCGGAAACCAGGCCGCCGCTGTCCATCACCTTCTTCGCTGCCAGGCCGAGCGGCGTGCCCGCCTTGACCGCGCTGCGCAGCATGTCGCCGGTGGAAATCTGCGGAATGCCGTAGGCCTCCTTGATGAAGGTGGCCTGGGTACCCTTGCCGGCGCCCGGCGGGCCCAACAGAATCAGTCGCATGGCTGCACTCTGGAAATGGGTGGCGTGAAAAGGAACGCGGAGTGTAAGTCAGGCCCTGCCGCCGTGCGCAAAAATTTCGCGCACGCGCGCCAGGTCCTCCGGCGTGTCGATGCCCGGCGCCGGCGTACCGTGAGTGATTTCCACCGCGATCCGATAGCCATGCCACAGTGCGCGCAGTTGTTCCAATGCCTCGAAGCGCTCGATGGGCGCCGGCGCCAACTTGGGAAACGCCCGCAGGAACGACACGCGGTACGCGTAGAGACCGTAGTGGCGGTACAGCGGCAGGCCAGGCGGCAACGCTTTCGTTGACGCACCAAATGCATCGCGCGCCCAGGGAATGGTCGCGCGACTGAAGTAGAGCGCGTAGCCGGCCGCGTCGAGCACCACCTTGACGACATTCGGATTGAACGCCTCGGCCAAGTCGTCAATGGGATGGCAGGCCGTGGCGATGGCGGCTTCGCTGCGTTGGGCCAGGACGTCCGCCATTCTCCGGATCAACGCGGCGTCAAGCAGCGGCTCGTCGCCCTGCACGTTGACGACGATCTCGTCGTCGGCCAGCCCCAGTTGCGCCGCCGCTTCCGCCAGCCGATCGGTACCGGTCAGGTGATCGCCGCGCGTCATGCATGCGGTGAAGCCGTGCGCCGTGACGGCGTCGCGCACCCGTTCGTCGTCCGTTGCCACGACGACGCGCAGGGCGCCGCTTTCCCGCGCGCGCTCCGCGACGCGCACGACCATCGGCTTGCCGGCGATGTCGGCGAGTGGCTTGCCGGGCAGCCGTGTCGACGCATAGCGCGCCGGAACCAGCACGGTGAATGGAGCAGCGGGCTGTGCACCGAGTGGAGGAATGATTGCCATGCGCGCCGCCGCTACGCCATTCGCGGAAGGCTACTCGTACTCGGCCGGCGCCAGCTTGCGCGCCTCTTCTTCCAGCATCACCGGAATGCCGTCGCGCACCGGGTACGCGAGCCGCGCCGATTTGGAGATGAGTTCCTGCTTGTCGCGATCATAGGTCAACGGACCCTTGGTCACCGGGCAGACGAGCATCTCAAGCAGCTTGGAATCCATGGATCTTCTCCTCAACCAGCGCCAGCAGTGCCGGGTCGACGACAGCGCGAAGTGGCAGGTACCAGCAGCGCTCGTCGGCGAATGCGGCACATTTTACCGCGTCCTTCTGGGTCATCAGGATGGCGGTGGCACCGGGGAATGCGATTTCAGCGGCGTTGAACACGTGGTGATCGGGAAACGCATGACTGGTTGCCACGACGCCCAGTGTCGCAACCATGTCGAAAAAACGCTGCGGATTGCCGATGCCGGACAGCGCGTGAACCTCGCGACCGTTCCACTGCAACGGATCGGCCGCGAGCTCGGGGCGACGCAGATTGCGCCATGGCAGCGGCTCGTGCGTCATCGTGGTCTCCCGCGCGGCGGCGGTCGGGCGCGTCGCATCGCCGCCCATCAGCCGCACGACGGCATCGACCTGGTTCAAGCGGGATACCGGTTCGCGCAACGGACCGGCCGGCAGCATGAAGCCATTGCCGAATTCGCGCGCGGAATCGATGACGGCGATCTCGAGGTCGCGTGCCAGCGCGTAGTGCTGCAGACCATCGTCGGAGACGATCACGTTGCAATCGGGATGGGCGGCGAGCAGGCCGCGGCCGGCGGCAGCGCGGTCGCGCCCGATCCACGTCGGCAGTCCCGTTGCCGCGAGGATCGGCGGCTCGTCGCCCACCTGTTGCGGATCGTCGTTGGCGGCGACCGCGCGCGGCGCGTCGTTGCTGCCCCCATAACCGCGACTGATGATTCCCGGATGGAAGCCGCGCTGCTGCAGGTGTTGCGCGAGCGCGTAAGTCAACGGGGTCTTGCCGGCACCACCGACCGTGATGTTGCCGACGACGATCACCGGCACCGGCAACCGCTGCGAGCGCAGGACACCGGCGCCGTACAGCATGCGGCGGGCGGCGACAATGGCGCGGAAAAGGAGGGCAAGCGGCCAGAGCAACGCGGCCGGCAGCGTGACCTGCGGCGCATACCAGGCGGCGACGACGCGGTCGGCGAGTTTCATGATTCAGCGGCCCCCGATTCCACGCGACCCCACGCGGTCCCTCTTCACTTCGCTCATCGGGATGACGCCGGCCCTACGCCGCAGGATCCCTCGTCGCTACGCTTCTCGGGATGAAGGGTGCTCCGCGCCCGCGGGGCACCCTTCACTTCGCGGGGGTCTGCGTCGCGAAAGTGATGTGGACGAGCCCGGCGGTTCGCGCCGCCTCCATCACGTGGATGACCGATTGGTGCGTGGCCATGGCATCGGCGTTGATGATGACGACCGGGTCCTTGGCGTCGCCCGCGGCGCGCTTCAGCATGTCGCCCAACGCCGGGACGGTCGTGAACGTGAACACGTTCTTGTCGATCACGTAGCGGCCCTGCGCGTCGATGCCCACGTTGATTTCCCGGGGACGCTGCTTCACCGCGTCGGCGTCGGCCTCCGGCAAGGTGATCTGCAGTTCCGCGACGCGCTGGTACGTCGTGGTCACCATCAGGAAGATCAGGATGACGAGCAGGACGTCGATCAGCGGGATGAAGTTGATCTCGGGGTCTTCCCGCACCCGCATGCCGCGCAAGTTCACGCCGCCGGCCTCATCGGTTGCGCTTGCGCATGTGCGCTCATGTGCGCCGTACGCTCATTGGCGCTCACCCTTGCGCTCATTTACGTTCACCATGGGCGAAATCGACGAGCTTGATCGCCTGCTGCTCCATCTCGACGACCAGCGCATCGACCTTGGCGCGGAAGTAGCGATAGAAGATCATCGACGGGATCGCGACGATCAGGCCCATGGCCGTGTTGTAGAGCGCGATGGAAATGCCCTGCGCGAGCTGGATGGGGTTCGATGCCGAGGACCCCTGCGAGCCAAAGATCTCGATCATGCCTACCACGGTGCCGAAGAGTCCCATCAAGGGCGCCATCGCGGCAATCGTTCCCAGCGTGGTCAGGAAGCGTTCGAGGTCATGCGTGACCACCCGCCCGACCTCTTCGATGGCTTCCTTCATCACCGGGCGCGGCGCCTTCACGTTGGCCAGTCCCGCCGCGAGGATGCGACCGAGCGGCCCCTGCGCGGCCGTGCGGCTCAGCAATTCCGGCGTGGCGCCGGTCTGGCGGAAGTCCACCAGGATCTTGTCGACCATGCCGGCGGGTGCGACGACGGATTGCCGCAGCGACCACAGCCGTTCGAATATCAATGCCAGCGCCACGATGGACGCGACGATCAGCGGCCAGATCGGCCAGCCTGCTGCTTGTATCAGTGACCACACGAGTTGAGACTCCTTCTGCAGGACGCTTCAAATGTAGCTTGCCGCTCCGGATTCGGCAAGGCGAGGTTCATCGGCCATCCGATCGTGCCCCGCGCACGGCTGGTTCCGCGAGCGTCGCGGACATCGCCGCACCGGCAAGCACGATCAGCCAGCACAGGAAGATCCAGAACAGCAGCGCGGGAAAGGCGGCCACCGCGCCGTAGAGCAATTCGTAACTGGGAAAGTGCGACAGGTACCAGGTGAAGCCGGTTCGCGTGAGGTACAACGCGAGGGCGGCAAGAACGGCGCTCGGAATGGCGAACCGCCAGAGAACCTTGCGCGCGGGCGCAACGCGGTAGAGCAACGTCAGGCCGACGACGAGCAGCGTGGCGGGAACGCCGCGCCAAACCGCGTCGGTGAACGCCTGCTCCACGGGAACCTTGGACACGACCTCGGCGAGCGACCAGCGGATGAGCGTGATCGCGGCGCCGACCATCACCGGCCCCGCCGTGATTCCGACCATATAAACCAGTATGCGACGGCCGACCGGGCGCTTTTTCCGGATGCCCCAGATTTCGTTGATCTCGGACTCGATGGTGTCGACGACCAATGTCGCCGTGATGATCACGAAGACGATCGACAGGCCGACCGCGTTGGCGGCTTCTTCGGCGAGCACGACGACGTATTGATGGACGATCGCGGACGCCGACGAGGGCAGCATGTGGCGCAACAGGAACGCCTCGAGCACCCTTAGGAAGTCCTGGAAGATCGGGAAGCGGGCGACGAACGCGAACGCGACCGTAGCCAGCGGCACCAGGCCCAGCAGCGTGACGAATGACAGGCTGCCCGCAGCGCGGAGCCAGCCGATGTTGTCCAGGCGAGCCGCGGCATGGCGGAAAAAGAGAAGCGGATTCAAGGCGACGGGAAGGGTGAGGGGATTCGCCATGGGGTCTGCGCGATGGCGCATCCGCAATTATCGCAGACGCGGGGTGGGCAAGCCCTGGCACATCAGGGCCTGTTCACTTTATGGACGGGCCCTGGTTCCCGCGGCGGGTCAACCAGCCGCCGGTCGCCAGGCACGCGCCCACCGACCAGAACACCGGCGTCAGCCCGACCGTCGCGCCGAGCGCGCCGAACAAGAGCGGCACCGCGCAGGCCATCGACTGCACCAGCGACATGCGCACGCCGGCCGCCTCGCCGGTGCGCCCGGGCGGCGCGTGGCTGTGCAGCAGCGACATCACCATCGGCTGGCTCATGCCCAGTCCCAGGCCGAGCGTGAACGACATCGCCATCAGCGCGGTGGCCGTGTGCACGAAGGGGAACAGCATGTACACGGCGGCGGCGATGAAGAGCGCGATCGTGAGAATCTGGCGCGGCGTCGCGCGGCGCACGATCCACGGCATCGAGAAGCGCACGACGAAAGTCGCCGCGGCGAATGACGCCAGGATCACGCCGATCTGCGACGCGGTCAGCCCGATCGCCGTGCCGTAGACCGGAATCACGATCGTGTGCAGGTCCCAGCCCATCGTCAGCAGCACATTGACGGCGAACACGCCGCGCAGCTTGCGGTGCGCGATCAACTCGAACGCGCTGCCCGGTCGGCCGGCGACGCGCGCCGGATGGGCGCCGGGCAACGCGACCTTGCCTGCCGCCAGCACGGCTGCCGGTACCAGCGCGAACGCGGCGAGCAGCGCGAACGACCCCCCGAACCCCGCGTGGTCGATGCTGTAGCCGGCGATCAGCGGCCCCAGCAATCCCGACGTGGAGTTGCCGAGTGCCAGCAGGCTGAAATTGTGGACGCGCGCCGTGGCGCCGCCCAGGTCGCCGGTCACGTTCTGCACGGCGACCTGGAACGCCATGAAGCCCAGGCCGACCAGCGCCGCGCTCGCAAACAACGCGAACAATCCGGGTATGAGCGCGGGAATGACCGCGCCGAACGCAAGCGAGAGCGAGCCGGCGAGCATCGGCTTGCGCGCGCCGACGCGATCCGAAATTCGTCCCGCGGCAACCGCGCACAGCATCGGCAGGAAGGCGTAGAGCGCGACCAGCACGCCCACCACCGCCGTCGAGTGGCCCTGCTTGATCGCCATCAACGTCACGGTGACGCGATTGCCCGTGAGCACCAGGTGGTTGCCGATTCCGAGTCCGATCAGTGCCAGCAGCGTAGGGTTCTGCGCGCGAAACGGATTCAAGGGGCGAGGCGTCCCACGCGCCACCGGGCGCCATCACGACGGAATTCGAGGCGATCGTGCAGCCGCGACGCGCGGCCCTGCCAGAATTCGAACACGTCCGGAACCAGGCGATAGCCGCCCCAGTGCGGCGGGCGCGGCACGGCGTCGCCCGGAAAGCGCGCGTCGGCTTGCGCGAAGCGGAGTTCTAGCGCTGCGCGATCCGGCAGCGTTTCGCTTTGCGGCGACGCCCATGCGCCGATGCGCGACAGGCGCGGCCGCCTCGCCCAGTACGCGTCGGCGGTGGCCTCCTCGACCTTCTCGACCCGGCCCTCGGCGCGCACCTGGCGTTCCAGTCCCGCCCAGTAGAACAGCAGTGCCGCCTGGGCATTCGACTGCAGTTCGCGTGCCTTGCGGCTCGCGTGATTGGTATAGAACGTGAAGCCGCGGGCATCCAGCGCCTTCAGCAGGACGATGCGCGCGGACAGCCGCCCCGCCGCATCGACGGTGGCCAGCGTCATCGCGTTGGGTTCGGGCATCTGCGCCGCGACCGCTTCGTCGAACCAGCGCGAGAACTGCCGAAACGGATCGGGGTCGACATCGCGCTCGTCGAGCGCCGCGCGCATGTAATCGACGCGCAGGTCGGCGGGGTTGGACACGGGCTGGCTCATGCTAGCGCACGAATTTCTTGTCGTAGGCCGCGTTGATGCGCTCGAGCATGCCCTCGGCCTTGACCTGTTCGAACGCGTCGGTAAGTGCCTTGAGCGTGGCCGACGGCAGTTGCGGACTGCAGGCCAGGTACACCGTAATCTCGCGCGCGACGAACACCAGCTTGACGTTGGCCACGCCGGCAGCGCGGGCAACGTCGCGCGCAGCATAGAGACCCGTGACCCAGAGGTCGATGTGGTTCGGGTCGTCGGCGGGCAGAAGGAGGCGCGGCGGATTGAACTTGTCCTCGGGCACCGCCTTGATGCTGGTGACGGCGTTCTCGCGCAGGTACTCGATCTTGGCATCGCTGATGACGCCGCCGATGCGGTACGGCTTCAAATCCTCCAGCGTGCGGATGGGGATGGCGAAGTCTGCTCGGCCATACACGCCCCAGAAGTTCCTGCCCAGCGGACCGATCCAGGTAAAGAGCCGCTCGCGGCCTTCGAGGCGCGCCGTCGCGAACAGGCAGGTGTCGCGTTCTCCCTGCGCGCGCTTGTAGGCGATGTCCCACGGCAGCACCTCGAACTTTGCGGGCAGGCCGGAACGGCGCACGATTTCCTGCACGATTTCGGTGGCGCTGCCGGTCAGCTTGCCGGCCTCGGTGTAGTTGAACGGCGGATTTTCCTCGGTCAGCAGCGTGACCGCGTGCGCGGCGCATGAAGCCCAAGCCAGCGCCGCCGCCAGGAGGAACGGGAACGGGCGCCGTGGAGTGCCGGACGATGAGCGCAACATCGTCATCGGACCGTGGCGACGCCGAAGAGTTGCGCGGCATTGGCGAACGCGATCCGGCGCGACACGTCCGTCGGCAGTTGCGCGAGCCAGCCGCGATACCACGCCATGATCTCGCCGTATTGCGCCCAGCGCTCGTTCACCCACGTGTCGGAGCCGATGACAAACCGGTCCGGATATGTCGCGAAGAGCTTGAGCCATGCCGGCGTCACCCGGCCGTCCTGTGTGATGTCGTAGCGATAGGACAGTTCGCCGACGAGCGTCGGATGCCGCGCAAGGTAATTCGCGATTTCCTCGGGGCGCGTAGAGAAACCGGAGTGCGCCCAGATCACCTTGACCCTCGGGTCATGCGCGTACAGAGCCGCCAGCGCCGCCTCGTCGCAGTGCGCGTGGAGCCACAGGTCGCCGGCGACCGCGAGCCTGACGATCTTCCCGACCTGCGCGGTGCCCGCATCCGCGGCGCCAAAGACGTGGAATTCGCCGATCCCCCGATAGCCGATGCCACGCGCCAATTCGGTTTCGATCAGCGCGTAGATGTCAGGATCGTTGAACCACGTCTGCCGATCGGACTGCGTGCGATAGGGTCGGATGAACGGCACGACGCGCGGCGCCAGGCCTTCGAACTCGCGCGCGGCCGCGACCAGCGCCCGGGTGCCATCGTTCGGACGGCTGGTGGCCAGGATCGCGGTCACGCCGTGGGTGCGGAAGATCTGCAGCACGTCCGCCACCGGATATGCGCGGGTGGCTTCCACGTTGTAATGCAGGTGAGCGTCGAATATTTCGGGCAGCGCCTGCGCGCCCGCCGCCGGGCCAACAGACGCTGCGAAGCCCACGGCAAGGACTGACGCGGCAAGGGAAAGGCGACCACGCGGGAGCATCGCGAAAGTCTCCCACGGCGCCCCCATTGGGGCAACCGCGAAATGGCTCTACACTGCCTGCCACCGACGTGCGGACGAGCCCATCCCGTGAATCTCGACAATCACCACACGCTGATCCTTGCCATTCTCGTCCTGTTTCTCGGGCGCTGGGTGAACAGCCGCGTTCCCTGGCTGCGCGAGTACGGCATTCCCGAGCCGGTCACGGGCGGACTCATCGCGTCGACCGCGCTTACGCTGCTCATCGTGGCGACCGGCATGAACCTCCAGTTCGACCTTGCGGCCCGCGACACGCTGCTGGTCGTCTTCTTCACCACCGTCGGACTGTCGGCGAACTTGCGCCTGCTCGCCATGGGCGGTGTGATGCTTGTGGTGCTGACGCTGGTCGCGGTGGGCAACCTCGTGCTGCAGAACGGCATCGGAATCGGGCTGGCGACGCTGATGGGCTTCCCGCCGGCTACCGGATTGTTCGGTGGATCCGCGGCGCTCTCGGGCGGTCACGGCACCGTGTTGGCCTGGGGACCTATCCTCGCCGACAAATTCGGCGTCAATGGCGGAGCCGTGATGGGCGCCGCAGCGGCAACTTTCGGCCTCATCGCCGGCGGCGTGCTGGGCGGTCCGCTCGGCCATTGGCTGATCAAGCGCCACGGCCTGTCGAGCAAGGACGCAGAGGAGCTCACGGTAGGCGTCAGCTACGACCAGGAGTCGCGGCCTTCGCTCGATGTGACCGGCGTCCTCGCCACGATCCTGGTCATCACGATCGCCATCGCGGTCTCCGACAAGTTGAACGACCTGCTGGAAAAGTTCGACCTCACGCTGCCCAAGTTCGTCACCGCACTGTTTTGCGCCATGGTCCTGTCCAACACGGTTCCGCGCCTTTTTCCCCGACTCGGCTGGCCGACGGGCTCGGCGCCGATGGCATTGATCGCCGACGTCTCGCTCGGCCTCTTCCTCGCCATGTCGTTGATGACGTTGAACCTTGCGTCGCTGGCGGCGGTGGCGCTTCCGCTGTTCGTCATCCTCGCCGTCCAGACGACGGTCTGCTGGCTGCTGGTTACGCGCGTCGTGTTCCGCCTGCTGGGGGGCACCTACGACGCCGCCGTCACGTCGTCCGGCTACTTCGGACTGGCCCTGGGTGCCACACCCACCGCCATCGCCATCATGACCGCCACGACGAAGAAGTACGGGGCTTCGCCCCGCTCGTTCCTGGTCGTGCCTCTGGTTGGCGCATTCTTTGTCGACATCGCCAACGCGATTGTCCTCCAGACGTTCGTGAAGCTCCTCGGGGGGTAGTCGAACGTCGCGGACGGGATCGCCAACCGGTTTCTCGTTTTCGCAACACTGCGCAACATTCCTCTATGAGAACCATTCCCTTGCTGTGAAAATGCGGTATAGTCGCCGCCGATGGAGTGGTAACCCGTGACAGGACGGACCGCTTCACAACGAACGGCATTGTCCGCTCGCATCAATCGACAGGAAGGGAAGGAGACCCATGGCAACTGCCAAGAAAGCTGCGAAGAAGCCCGCAAAGAAACCCGCGGCGAAGAAACCCGCCGCCAAGAAGCCGGCCGCCAAGAAACCCGCGGCCAAGAAGGCTGCTCCGAAAAAAGCTGCGCCGAAAAAGAAGGCCGCTGCGAAGAAACCCGCCGCGAAGCGCAAGCCCAATGCGGCGTTCATGAAGCCGCTGACGCCGTCAGCGATGCTCGCGATGGTCGTCGGCAGCTCGCCGCTGCCGCGCACCGAAGTCACCAAGAAAATCTGGGACTACATCAAGAAGAACAAGCTGCAGGATGCCGTGAACCGTCGCCTGATCAACGCGGACGAAAAGCTCCGCGCCGTCTTTGGTGGCAAGGGCAAGGTGTCGATGTTCGAGATGACGAAACTCGTCTCGAATCATCTGAAATAAGTCACGTTATCGTGCACGGCGCGGAACATCGCGCCGCAGCGGCCGGCACGCGCAACTTTGCGCTTTGCCGGCCGTTTACTTTTCTGCGATGGCGCAGAAGCGGTAAAGTGGCGCATTCCATGTCCGCCGCCTCCCACCTCCCCATCCCTCCGATGCTTGCCCAATTCGTCCGCTACGCTGGCGCTGGCGCCATCGGCACTGCCGCCCACTACGCGCTGCTGGTGGCCCTCGTGCAAGGACTGCAGGCCGGCGCGGTCGTCGCGTCGACAGTCGGCGCAATTGCCGGCGCATGCATCAACTACGCGCTCAACCACCGCTTCACGTTCGCCAGCGAAGCGTCGCATCGGCGCGCGCTGCCACGCTTCGCCGCCGTTGCTGCCGCCGGTATCGTGCTCAACGCGCTGGTGATGGCGGGCGTGCTGGCGCTGGCCGGACCGCCCTACCTGGTCGCGCAGGTGGCAGCGACCTTGGCTGTTCTTGCGGCCGGCTATTTCGCCAATCGCGCATGGACATTCTGAACACGTCGGCGACACAGCAGTCGCTGTCCGTCGTCGTTCCCGTCTACAACGAGGACGCGGTACTGCCGGAATTCCACCGGCGGCTGACTGCGGTGCTCGATGCGCTCGCGGTGCCCGCGGAGATCGTGTACGTGAACGACGGCAGCAGCGATGCGACCAAGGTGCTGCTCGCCGCGTTGCGCGAGACCGACACGCGCGTCGCCTTCGTCGACCTGTCGCGCAACTTCGGCAAGGAAATCGCAATGAGCGCGGGCCTCGATCATGCACAGGGCGACGCCGTGGTGGTGATCGACGCCGACCTGCAGGACCCGCCCGAGCTCATCCCGGACATGGTGCGCGTGTGGCATGAAGGATTCGATGTCGTGCTGATGCGGCGCCGGAGCCGCGCGCAGGAGAGCTGGCTCAAGCGGGCGACCGCGCGCGCGTTCTACCGCACCATCGGTCGCATGGGCACCATCGACATTCCGGCGGATGTGGGCGATTTCCGATTGCTGTCGCGCCGCGCCGTGGCCGCACTTCGCCGCTTCCCGGAACGCAGCCGCTTCATGAAGGGCTTGTTCGCGTGGATCGGCTATCCCACCCGCGAAATCGAGTACGACCGCGACGGCCGTCACGCCGGCGAGTCGAAGTGGAACTACTGGCGCCTGTGGAATTTCGCGCTCGAAGGAATCACGTCGTTCTCGGTGGTGCCGCTCAAGGCCGCGAGTTACGTGGGCTTCCTCACCGCACTCGCCGCCTTTGCCTACGGTGTTTACGTGATCGGCAAGACGCTGCTCTATGGCGATCCCGTGCGCGGCTACCCTACGCTGATCGTCGTCGTGCTGTTCCTGGGCGGCCTGCAGTTGATGGCGCTGGGCATCATCGGCGAATACCTGGCGCGGATGTTCATCGAGGTCAAGCAGCGCCCGCTCTACCTGGTCCAGCAATGGCTGCCCCCGCAGCGCTCGCTGCCCGCGCCGGAAGGCCCCGACGCCGACAAGCCATGACTGGCGTGTCGCTCACGGCAGTCGAGCGCCGATGGCTGCTGGCCCTGCTCGTCGCCGTGGTGGCCGTGCGCCTGGCGACACTGGGCGCCTATCCTCTGCTCGACCCGACCGAATCACGCTACGCCGAAATCGCCCGCAAGATGCTCGAGACCGGCGACTGGCTGGTGCCGCAGGTCGACTACGGCGTTCCGTTCTGGGGCAAGCCACCGCTGTCCACGTGGCTGTCGGCTGCGGCCATGGCCGTCTTCGGCGTCAACGAATTTGCCGCGCGCCTGCCATCGTTGCTGTTGATGGCCGGCTGCGCAGTCCTGGTGCATCGACTTGCGGCGTTGCGCTCGGGCACGGACAGCGCGCTGTGGGCGCTGGCGGCATTCGCGACCACAGGGCTCGTCTTCGTCAGTGCCGGCGCGGTGATGACCGACCCGGCGCTCGCGTTCGCGACGACTCTGTCGATGGCCGGCTTCTGGATCGCGCTGCATGGACCTGCGTCCGCGCGCCGCGTGGCCGGCATCGCGTTCTTCGTCGGACTTGCGGCGGGCCTGCTGGCGAAAGGACCGGTCGCCGTCGTACTGACGCTGCTTCCGGTCGGCGCGTGGACGCTGTGGACACGCCAGTGGCGCGCCGCGTGGACAAACCTGCCTTGGCTCGTCGGCACGCTGCTGGTGCTGGTACTGGTGGTGCCGTGGTACTGGGCCGCGGAACGCGCATCACCCGGGTTCCTCGACTATTTCCTGGTGGGCGAGCATTGGAAGCGCTTCGTCGAGTCCGGTTGGAAAGGGGATCTGTACGGTCAGGCGCATGCGCGCCCGCGCGGCACGATCTGGGTGTGGTGGTTCGCGGCCGCGCTGCCGTGGTCACCGATGGCCGTGGCGTGGCTCGCACGCACACTGGCCACGCGCCGCGACGACAGGCAGCGCCTGTTACACGATCCGTGGTGTTCGTATCTGTTGCTGTGGACGGTCGCGCCCATGTTGTTCTTCACCGTCTCGGGCAATGTGCTCCCGACCTACGTCCTGCCCGGCCTGCCGGCGTTCGCGTTGCTGCTGTGCGAATTCTGGCGTCCGAGGTCCGGCGACAAGGGCAGCCTGCGCTTTGCGGTCAAGTTGCTGCTGGCCGGCGGGGGTGGCCTGCTGGTCGTCTTCGTCGGCGTGCTGGCCACGCAGCGGCAAAAATTCGACGTCGACCTGTCGCATCGTGGGCTGGTGCGCACGGTCGAGACAACCCGCGAGACGGCAGGTGGAACCGCGGGCGGGCGACTGGTCTATGTCGGACAGCGTCCGATTTCGGCGGAGTTCTACACCGGCGGCAAGGCGGTCAAGGTTGCGGACGTGAACGCGCTCGCTGTCTATCGGACGAGTGCGGAGGCGGATTTTTTCGCGGTGCGCGAATCGGATTTGCGGACGTGGCCGGAAGCGGCCCGTGCGGGACTGGTCGATCTCGGAAAATTCGGCGACTACCGTCTGCTGCGCGAACCGCAACGCTGATTGGGCGCACCGCGCACTGCACGATGTGCGGCGGCGAGGGCTCTCGTTGCGCGAAAGTTGGGCGTAAGCGGGCTGGCATTATCCCCGATGACACTCCAACGAGCCGCTCAACCGCTACTTTTTAGTTGGCCAGTCATCCTCGTCTTCGAGGATTCTGATTACGCGAGTGCGCTTGCCACCCGCGTACTTTTCCATCTGCACGAGGATTGGAAAGCGTTCCGCCAGCGCGGCGCGTGCGGCGTCCTCGCTGTCGAAGGTCAGCAGCTTGCCGTCACCCCCCATGACGTCGCTCCAGATGCCCTTGGCGTCTTCCGTTTCGATCTTGAAGTGCATGGAGAAGCCTTCCGGGCAGCGCGCTCAAGCGGCGGTGCGCGATTGCAGAGCGGCGATGCGCTCTTCGATGGGCGGATGCGTCGAGAAGAGCGCCATGAAGCCGGCGCGATCGGTGATGCCGAAGCCGGCCATCGTCTTGGGCAAGGCGCCCGGCTCCACGCCACCCAACCGCTTCAGCGCGGCGACCATCGGCGACGGCGATCCAAGGTATCTGGCCGAACCGGCGTCGGCGCGGAACTCGCGCTGGCGTGAAAACCACGCGACGATGATCGACGCCAGGACGCCGAACACGATCTGGCAAACCATGACCGTGATGAAGTACCCCGGGCCGGTGCCGCGCTCGGTGCGGAACACCGTGCGGTCGACGATGCCGCCGACGATGCGCGACAGGAAGACGACAAAGGTGTTGACCACACCCTGGATCAGCGTGAGCGTCACCATGTCGCCGTTCGCGACGTGCGCGACCTCATGGGCCAGCACCGCCTCGACCTCATCCCGGTTCATCGATTGCAGCAGGCCGGTGGAAACCGCGACCAGTGCCGAATTCCTGAATGCACCGGTGGCGAACGCGTTGGCCGCGCCCTCGTAGATCGCGACTTCCGGGTTGCCGATGCCGGCCGTCTGCGCCAGCTTGCGCACGGTTTCGACCAGCCAGGCCTCGGCCTCGTTGGTCGGCTGCGTGATGACATGCGCGCCAGTCGACCACTTGGCCATCGTCTTCGATATCAGCAGCGAAATGATCGCGCCGCCAAAGCCGATGACCGCGGAAAAGGCCAGCAGGCCGCCAAAGCTCACGCCCGACTGCGCGGCGTACTGGTCGAGCCCGAACAGGCGCAGGACGATCGCCAGGACCACCATGACCGCGATGTTGGTGATGAGAAACATGACGATGCGTTTCATGAATGCTTCCGGTGAAGTTGGGCGGCGACATCTTAGCGCTTATGCGCCGCGAGGAAAAACGACTCGGGTCGACTGAGGGCAACCAAGGGAAATATTGCGCCGGCGCGCCCGAAATCAACCCGGCGCTGTCTTGGCCCAGGAGTCGCGCAGCGTGACGGCGCGGTTGAACACCGGCTTGCCGGGCACGTGGTCGGCCAGGTCGGCCACGAAATAGCCGTGGCGCTCGAACTGCACGCGTTCCTCCGGCGCCGACTTTGCCAGCGCCGGCTCGACCAACGCGGTGATCACGCGCTTGCTGTCCGGATTGAGATCGTCCAGGTAGTTGCGCTCGACGATCTCCACGACGACGTCGTCGTCGCCCGCAACCACCGCAAATTGCGCCGGCGCCGGGTCGACGGGTGCCGCGACGTCAGCGCGCACGCCCCAGGGATTCTTCGCCCCCGGGAACGGCACCCGGAACAGGCGGTCGTACAGCCGCACCTCGGCGGGGGCCGCGTGGGCCGCGGACAGCCAATGGATGTTGCCCTTGACCTTGCGCGCATCTGCGCCCGGCGTGCCGCTGCGCGTCTCGGGGTCATAGGTGCAGTGCACGACCGTGACTCTGCCCGCCGCATCCTTTTCGGCGCCGATGCACTTGATGATGTAGCCGTAGCGCAGGCGCACTTCGGCGCCCGGCGTCAGCCGGAAATAGCCCTTGGGCGGCGCCTCGCTGTAGTCGTCGCGCTCGATCCACAATTCGCGCGTCAACGGTAGCGCGCGCTTGCCCAGCTCGGGCTGCTGCGGATGATTGGGCGCCAGGCAGTCTTCGCTTTGCCCTTCCGGATAGTTGTCGATCACGAGTTTGACCGGGTCCAGCACCGCGATGCGCCGCTGCGCGCGCACGTTGAGCTCGTCGCGCATGCAATCCTCGAGCACGCTCATGTCGATCCACGAATCGGTCTTCGACACGCCGATGCGCTCGGCCAGCAGGCGAAAGCCCTCGGCGGTGAAGCCGCGGCGGCGCGCGCCGACCAGCGTAGGCATGCGCGGGTCGTCCCATCCGTCGACGTGTTTGCCTTCCACCAGCTCGACCAGGCGGCGCTTCGACAGCACGACATAGGTGAGATTGAGGCGCGCGAATTCGTACTGCTGCGGCAGCGGCCGCTCGAGTTCGCCGCCTTCCGCGAGCTTCTCGATCACCCAGTCGTACAGCGGGCGGTGGTCCTGGAACTCGAGCGTGCAGACGGAATGGGTAATGCGCTCGAGCGCGTCCGAGATGGCGTGCGTGTAGTCGTAGAGCGGATAGATGCACCACTTGTCGCCGGTGCGGTGATGCGACGCGTGGCGAATCCGGTAGATGGCGGGATCGCGCAGGTTGACATTGGGGCTGCCCATGTCGATCTTGAGGCGCAGTATGTGCGCGCCATCCGGGAACTCGCCGTCGCGCATGCGCCGGAAGAGATCGAGGTTCTCGGCCACCGTCCGGCTGCGATAGGGACTGTTGCTGCCGGCCTGGGTCAGCGTGCCGCGCGTCGCGCGCATTTCCTCGGCCGACTGGCTGTCGACATACGCGAGCCCTTGGGCGATGAACCATTCCGCGAAGCGATACAGGTCATCGTAGTAATCGGACGCGTGATAGCGGTGCCCGCCCCAGTCGTACCCCAGCCACTTGACCGTCTCCGCGATCGTGTCCTCGAATTCGACGTCCTCCTTCAGCGGATTGGTGTCGTCGAAGCGCAGGTGGCAGGTACCGTTGTTCTCGGCCGCCAGGCCGAAATTGAGAATGATCGACTTGGCATGGCCGTAATGGAGGTAACCGTTCGGTTCGGGCGGAAAGCGCGTGACGATGCGCCCGCCATACTTGCCGGTGCGATTGTCGTCGGCGACGATGGCGCGCAGGAAATTCGGCGCGAGCGCAGGTGCCGCCTGTCCCGCAGGACCGGCTGCCCTTTGCGCGTCCGGGGCCTTCACGTTGCCCACCACTTGGCGCTCCTGGCCTCAGTTCGCATTGGAGTTTGCGTTGCACCATTCATTGCGTTTTGTTCATGAACAATCGGTGCCGAATTCACATTCTAACCGGGAGGGGATGACCCGTCATCGCGCACGCCACTGGGGGACAGGGCCGGTACCCCCGAAAGCCGCGCCAGACAAGGCTTTGCGGCGAGGTACATGCATCCGCCGAACGATGTTTTCCACATTTCCTGTGGATAGAAGTGTGTATATCTTGTAAATTGGTGAGCTAAGTAGTGCGGGGGCAGGGAAAAACGTTGCGATGCCTAAAATCGCACCGTCTTTTTCCATCCTTGTTTCAAGGGTTTGCGCATTCCCACAGGCGGCCGCGCATCGCCATTCCTGCATGCGAATACGTCGCCGACCCTCATGTCGATGCGCCGTTGTTCCGAACCGATGTCTTGGACAAACGACGTGTTGCGCCTGCGTTGTCGAACCACCGAATCGAACCACCGAATGATTGCCGGATCATGACCGATTCACTTTTTCCCGCGCCGAATTCCCGCGCCGCGCCGACCGCTGCGATGGGTGCCGCCGCGGTGCTGCCGGTGTCGCTGCTGGTGTCGTCGGCCCGCCTGATCATTGAACGGCACCTGGGACTGGTGTGGGTCAGCGGCGAGGTCTCCAACTTCGTGCGCGCCGCCTCCGGCCATTGCTACTTCAACCTGAAGGATGCCCAGGCACAGGTGCGCTGCGTAATGTTCCGGCAGAAGGCACAGCATCTTGCGTTCACGCTGCGGGACGGCCTGCAGGTGGAGGTGCGCGCCACGCCGTCGATCTACGAGGCGCGCGGCGAGTTCCAGCTTAACGTCGAGAATGCCCGCCTGGCCGGCGTCGGCGCGCTCTATGAAAAATTCGCGCAGCTCAAGGCCAGGCTCGAGGCGGAAGGCTGGTTCGCCGACGCCCGCAAGCGGCCCATTCCACTGTATCCGCGCGCGATTGGCATCGTGACCTCGACGCGCGCGGCCGCGCTGCGCGACATCCTGACCACGCTGCGCCGCCGCTGGCCCGCCGCCCGCGTCATCCTCTATCCGACCGCGGTGCAGGGCGGTGGCGCTGCGGCGGAAGTTGCCAAGGCCATACGCACTGCCAACGAACGGGCGGAGGTCGAAGTGCTCATCGTCGGCCGGGGCGGCGGCTCGATCGAGGATCTGTGGGCATTCAATGAGGAAGTGGTGGCGCGCGCGGTGTTCGATTCCGCATTGCCGGTCGTATCCGGCGTCGGCCATGAAACCGATTTCACGATCTGCGATTTCGTCGCCGACCTGCGCGCGCCCACGCCCACCGCCGCAGCCGCAGCGGTCACGCCGGACCGGGTCGCCATCGCGCATCGCGTCGGCCAGTTGGCGCAGCGCGCGACGCGTGCCGGCGAACATGCGCTGGCATTGCGTGCCCAGCGGGTCGACACGGCCGCGCGACGACTGGTTCATCCGGCCGCGCGCCTCACGCAGGAATCGCGGCGCCTGCAGGAAGTCGCGCAGCGGATCGCGCGCGCGTGGAGGATGCAGTCGGCGTTGCGCGGCGCGTCTGCGGCCACCCTGCAGGGGCGCCTGTTGCGTGAGCTGGGCTCACCACTGCCGCAACTGCTGCGCGTCGAACGCGCTCGGGCCAGCTGGCAGCGCGGCACGATCCAAAGTGTCGCGCGGATCAGTGATCAGTTGGCCGCGCTGGCGCAGAATCTTGCGCACCTCAACCCTCAGGCCGTGCTCGAACGCGGCTATGCCATCGTGGCGCGCGCCGACGGCGTCATCGTGCAGGATGCGCAGCAAGTCCGCGTTGGAGATGCCGTCGCGCTGACCTTCGCGCGCGGCGGCGCCGACGCCACCATCACCAAACGTCGGGACTGACCTCCCGGCCCGGGTTCCCCGGGGCCCGGTTTCTTACGCCTCGTCCGGATCGGGATCGTCGACTGCGGCCGCGCGCTTCAATTTCTGCGCGACGTCTGCGGGCGCCTGCGCGGCGATGCGCGGAGTGTCAGTGCGGACATCGGCGTTCTGTGCGCGATGCCGCAACGCGTGGTCGATCAGCACCAGTGCCAGCATTGCCTCAGCGATGGGCGTCGCGCGGATGCCGACGCAGGGGTCGTGCCGCCCGTGCGTGTTCACGGTGACGGGGTGCCCGGCCTTGTCGATGGAATGCCGGTCGAGGCGAATCGACGACGTCGGCTTGACGGCGAGGCTCACCGTGACGTCCTGCCCGGTGGAAATGCCACCGAGGATGCCGCCTGCGTGATTGGTGAGGAAACCTTCCGGCGTCATCTCGTCCGAGTGTTCCGTTCCGCGCTGCGCCACTGCGGCGAATCCGGCGCCGATTTCCACGCCCTTGACCGCGTTGATGCTCATCATCGCGGCGGCGAGGTCGGCATCGAGCTTGCCGTACACCGGTTCGCCCCATCCCACGGGCACGCCGCTGGCGCTGACTTCGATGCGCGCGCCGCAGGAGTCCCCGGCCTTGCGCAACTGATCCATGAACGTCTCGAGTTCCGGCACGATCGTGGCATTGGCCACGAAGAACGGATTGGCGCCGACATGCTCCCAGCTCTCGAACGGAATGCTGTTGGGACCCAGTTGCGTAAGGTGCCCGCGGATGCGGACACCGTAACGTTCGGCGAGCCACTTGCGGGCAATGGCGCCGGCGGCCACACGGACGGCCGTTTCGCGCGCCGATTGCCGACCGCCGCCGCGGTAGTCGCGGATGCCGTACTTCTGCCAATACGTATAGTCGGCGTGGCCCGGGCGAAACGTATCCGCGATGTTCGCGTAGTCCTTGCTGCGCGAGTCCTGGTTGCGGATCAGCAGCGCGATCGGCGTGCCGGCGGTGCGGCCTTCGAACACGCCGGAGAGAATCTCGACCGTGTCGGGTTCGCGCCGCTGCGTGACGTGCCGCGATGTTCCGGGACGGCGGCGATCAAGCTCGCGCTGGATATCGGACTCAGCGAGCGCCAATCCCGGAGGACAACCGTCGACGACGCAGCCGATCGCGGGCCCGTGCGATTCGCCGAACGAGGTGACGCAGAACAGCGTGCCGAAAGTGTTGCCGGACATGGGAAAAGTAAAGGCAGTTCGCTATGAAAATCTCGATTCGAGTTTAGCACGCAGCCCGCGCCGGTTCAGCGCGCGGCAGTTGCGCGCTCCGCGGGCGACGCCGGCGGCAGCGGCGCCAGATAACCGATCAGCAACAGCAACGCTCCCACGCCCATGAACGCGACCACGCGCGACAATCCGGACAAGGCGGCCAAGTCCAGCACGAACAGCTTGACCACGACGATCGCGAGCAGCGCGGCGCCTGCCATCCACAGCGGCCGGATCGCGCGCCGGCACGCGATCACCATCAACGGCAGCGCGGTCGCCGTCCACGTCAGGGTCAGTGCCGCCTGCAGCGGCTTCGACGCGAGCAACGCCGACCAGCGCCAAGGCACGTCGCCCCAGTGGTGCATCGTGCGGAACACCACGCCATTGACCAGCAGGAACACGCAGGCGCCGAGCCACCCGTACAGCGTTCGCTCGTCGAAATTTCCAAACCGCCGTGCCCATGCCCACAGTGCGAGCAGCGCAGCGATGAGCGTGACGTCGAGCGGATTGACGACCGGCAGGTAGGGCAGCGGCGCAGGGGAACCGGGAGACACGACATTGACGATCGCGAACCATGCGAGCAGCAGCGCGGCGGCGGCCGTGCCGGCGGACGTTGCGTAGGCGTCGCGGTAGCGCGCATACGGCCAGCGCGGCGACTCGGCATGGCGTACCGCCAACCCAAGATACGCGATGGCCGGCCAGGCCGCTGCGCAGGCCATCCACGTCGTGCCGCGCGGCATCGTGCGGCCGACCCATTCGCTGGCCTCCCACGCGATCCACGCCAACAGCGCAATCGCGGACAGCGTGTGCGCCAATGGCAGGAAGTCGGTGCCGGGCTGTGCGGCGCGATCATTTGCGATGCTGCCGTCGCGTGGCTTTTCCAGCGCACGCAGCGTGAGCCAATGCGCAAGCCATGCGGCGGTCCAGACGAGCCAGCCCCACGCGAGCAGCGTCGTGTGTGCGAATTGCCACTGCACGCCGGCAACGACCGCCATCGCGGGCAGCAATGCGGCACCGAACCATGGCAGTCGCGGCCAGTTGAGCCTTCGGCGCAACAGCAGCGCAACCAGTGCGCTGGCAGTGACGAACAAAAGGACGGGGTTGCCTTGTTCGGTCCGCGGCAAGTGGCCGCCGACTTCCGCAATCCCGCCCCCGAACCACCACAAGAGACCCCATCCGAACACGAAGGGAGACAGTGCTTGCTCGCGGGCGCTGATCCGGTCGCCTGCGTGGTCGGCAACGAACGACGTGGCCAACGCGGCCATGGCGATCATCGCCGTTCCCAGGAACGACGCATTCAGGAGCCACGGCCCGCCTTCGGGTACGCCCCCATAAATGAAGGATGCAGCGGCGCCCAATTGCAGCAGCAGCGCGAACGCGCGCGGCAGACGCTGCCGCTGCTCGCAGCCGATCCAGTAGACGGCGGCGGCTTCCAGCGCCCACCAGGCGGAGGTCCAGCGCGCATCGGCGGCAAAGGGAATCGCGAGCGTGGCGAACAAGACCGCCAAGACAAGGAACGTCCGCGACAGCAGCGCCCATCCCGATCCGGATCGCCTGCGCAAAACGGCGAACAACGCGCCGTAGAGGGCGGCCAGCGCCAACGCGCTCCACGCCACGCCATAACGCGTGTCCTGCACCAGCGCTGCCTGCAGCGCAAAGCCGACCAGCGGAACGCCGAACACCAGCAGCGCGTCGACGGGCGCGCGCATCGCCAACGGTGCGTTGCGCGCGTAGAGAATCGCAATCGCCAGGTAGAAGGTGAAGAACAGTGCGAGGAATGGCTGGACCGTCGCAAAATGGCTGGGCGCGTAGTACTGGTGCCCCCAGACCAGACCCAGCACGAACGTGAACACGAATCCGAGCACATTCAGCGCGCGCCACGTGCGGCGCCACGCCACCGCAAAGATCGCGCCGTTGAGCAGCGCGAAATAGCCGAACAGCAATGCGGGACCGCCGTTCTGCGCATCGACCAGGAACGGCGCCAGGAAGCCGCCGGCTATCGCCAGTCCCGCGAGCGGCTGTGAGTCGTTGCGAAGGGCCAGCCCCACCGTCAGCACGGCGACGAGCGCGAGCAGCGTCAGCGCGGCCGTCGCCGGCAGCACATCGTAGAAGCGGAACGCGGCGAACACGGTCAGATACAGGATGCCCGCGCCCGCGCCCTGCAGCGACAGGCCGTAACCCGGACGACCGCGCTGGAGCCTGATGCCGATCGCGATCAGCGCCGCGCCGAGCAATCCCACGCCGGCCAGGCGCAATTCGATCGGCACCGTGAAGTCCCAGGCAAAGTGCTTGAGCAGGAATCCGACGCCGAAGAACAGCACGACCACGCCGATGCGGGTGAGCGCGTTGCCGCCGGTGAACCACGCCCAGAGCGGATTGGGCACCCGCGGCACCCGGAGCATCGGCGGCGTGGATGTTGATGGTTGACTCGCGATCCGCGCGGCGTGCACGGCGGGCGCCGCTTGCACAGTGCCGCCGGCACTTCGGGTCCAGTCGCCCTGCATTGCGATGGACGCCACTTCGGCAGGCGCATCCGGCGGTATTTGGGGCGGTGGTACCTGGGACGGTGGTACATGGGGCGGAGGTACCTGGGCTGCGTCTGGCAATGGTTGTGGCATGTTGAATGAAGCCGGACGATGCACATCGCCGCCGCCCAACTGCGCCTCGATCTGCAGCAATCGCTCTTCGATACGCCCCAGCCGCGAGTGCAGGGCCGCCACGCTCGAGATGTCGGTCATCGGATCGACCGCGCGCGCGGGGGTTACCGCGGCGGACACTTGCATTGCCTTCATCCGAGCCTGCGCACGCAACGCCCACGCGACGATGAAGCCGACCAGCGCCCCGGTGATGCCGCCGCCGATGCCGGACAACACCAGCGCCCCCAGGATGAATCCGATCACGATGCCGAGAAACCACATGGTCAATCCTTCATCGGGGCGATGCGATCATCGATGCGCTGATCGATGCAGGCGGACACTTGCCAGTTCAACGTGCGTCGCCGCGCAATGCGAGCACTTCCGCATGGAGCGCTTCGGGTGTCGCAAGTGCCGGCGGCACCGGCGGCGCTACCACAATGGCAATGCGCGAAAAGATGCCGCGCCAACGGCGCATTGCCTTGCCTTCGTATGAGCGGCTGAAAAAACTCCCCCACAGACCGCGCAGCGCCATCGGTACCACTGGCACCGGTGTGTCCTTCACCATGCGCTCGATGCCCCCGCGAAACGGCTGCATTTCGCCGTTGTCGGTAAGCCTGCCTTCCGGGAAGATGCCGACGATCTCCCCTTCGCGCAGCGCCTTCGCGGCGGTGGTGAACGCGGTCTCCTTCACCGCGGCGTCCTCCCTGGCCGGCGCGACCGGAATCGCATTCATATTGCGGAACACCCAGTTGAGCAGCGGCACGCGGAAGATCCGGTGGTCCATGATGAAGCGCACCGGGCGGCGCACGCAGGCGGCGATGACGATCGCGTCCACATAGCTCACGTGGTTGCACACGAGGATGCACGCGCCCTGCTCCGGAATGTTTTCCAGTCCCTCCTTCTTCACGCGGTAGAACGTGTGGATCAGGATCCACGCGATGAACCGCATCAGGAATTCGGGAACGAGCGTGTAGATGTAGAACGCGACAAACGCGTTGAGGATGCCGGTGGCCAGGAACAGTCCGGGAATCGACACGCCGGTGGCCAGCAAGCCGATTGCCAATCCCGCGGACGCGACCATGAACAGCGCATTGAGGATGTTGTTGGCCGCGATGATGCGCGAGCGGTGCGTGTGCTCGGAGCGCTCCTGGATCAGCGCGTACAGCGGGACGATGTAGAAGCCGCCAAAGAGCCCGATCAGCACCAGGTCCGCGGTGACCCGCCAGTGCGCAGGCTGCGCGAGGAACGCGCCGACGCCACTGAGTCCCGTTGCGTGCAGCGTGTGGGTCGCGAACCACAGGTCCACCGCGAACAGCGTGAGGCCGATCGACCCGAACGGGACCAGGCCCAGCTCGACCCTGCCGCCGGAGAGGCGCTCGCACAACAGCGAGCCCAGGCCGATGCCGATGGAGAAACTGGCGAGCAGGAACGTGACGACGTGCTCGTCGCCGCCCAGCACGTTCTTCGCGAAGTTGGGAAACTGCGTCAAAAACGTCGCGCCGTAGAACCAGAACCACGAGATGCCCAGCATCGACAACCAGACGACGCGATTGCCTTGCGCGAACCTCAGGTTCTTCCACGTCTCGGTGACGGGATTCCAGTTGATGGCAAGTTCCGGCGACGCCGCGGGTGTCAACGGAATCGCGCGACTGGCGAGCCACCCGACGACCGCAACGGCAATGGCCGCGGCACCCGCCAGCACCGGCCCGTTCGGCTCCACCGCCACCAGCAGGCCACCGACGATCGTGCCGATCAGGATCGCGACAAACGTGCCCATCTCCACCAGGCCGTTGCCGCCGACCAGCTCTTCGCTTTTCAGATGCTGCGGCAGGATCGCGTACTTGACCGGCCCGAACAGCGTCGAGTGCAGCCCCATCAGCGCGAGCGCCGTGAACAGGAGCGGCAGGTTGCGCCACCAGAAGCCCATGAAGCCGATCGCCATGATCGCGATCTCCAGCACCTTGATGTAGCGGATCAGCCGTGATTTCTCGAACTTGTCGGCCACCTGCCCCGCCGTGGCTGAGAAGAGCACGAACGGCGCGATGAAGATGGCCGCTGCGAGATTGACCAGCGTGTTCGCGTCGATCGACGTCAGGTTTGCGGCGTGGTACGCGACGAAGATCACCAGCGCGTTCTTGTAGATGTTGTCGTTGCCGGCCCCGAGCGCCTGCGTCCAGAAGAACGGGGCAAAGCGGCGCTGCTGCAGCAGGTCGAACTGGTTGGGCGGATGCATGGGCTGAGTTCCTGTCAGGCGAAATTGCGACGCGTAGGCAATGGGGACCGAGTATCGCAGCAACGAAAGTTCATGGCGGCTCGAGGTAGTCGAGCACGGCGCTCAACGCGGCGCGCACCGCCTCGGGATCGGTGCGGTACCAGACTTCCTTGCCGATTTTCTCGCTGTGCAGCACGCCCGCCTCGCGCAGCACCTTCAGGTGATGGGCGACCGCGGAGCGCGACAGCGTGGAGGCGGCGACGATCTGGCCGACGGTGAGACGTTCCTCCGGCTCGAACATCAGGACGATGCGTTGGCGGTGCGAATCGCCCAATGCCACGAACATGCGCGCCGTGCGGCGCCATGCTCGGGGGATGGCTCGGGCGTAACTCGGTCGCATTGCGGTTTCCTTGCGGTCGCCTGTTTTATATAACTACTGGGCTAGTCATATAGTTTCGAATACTAATCCCTCCGCGACGCATGTCAAGTGTCCGTTCGTCGGATGGACTTGGCCGGCGGGGCCTGCGCGGGGGTCGGTTCCATGCGCGCGGTGGCCCGCCGCGCTCCGCTACAATGTGCTCATGCAGCCCTACCTCGATTTCATGCGTCATGTGCGCGAGCATGGCCACCCCAAGGACGACCGCACCGGCACGGGAACGCTGTCAGTGTTCGGGCACCAGATGCGCTTCGACCTGCGGCAAGGCTTTCCGCTGCTGACCACCAAGAAGGTGCATACCAGGTCGATCATCCACGAGCTGCTGTGGTTCCTGGCGGGGGACACCAACACCGCGTACCTCAAGACCAATGGCGTCTCGATCTGGGACGAGTGGGCCGACGCGAATGGCGATCTGGGTCCTGTCTACGGATACCAGTGGCGGTCCTGGCCCGCGCCGGACGGCACGCACATCGACCAGATGGCCAACCTGGTAGCGGAGATCCGCCGCAATCCGGACTCGCGCCGGCTCATTGTGTCCGCATGGAACGTGGCCGAGATCCCGCGGATGAAACTGCCGCCCTGCCACCTGCTGTTCCAGTTCTACGTCGCCGGCGGCCGCCTGTCGTGCCAGATGTACCAGCGCAGCGCTGACATTTTCCTGGGCGTGCCGTTCAACATCGCATCCTATGCGCTGCTGACGCACATGATCGCGCAGCAATGCGACCTGGAAGTCGGCGACTTCGTCTGGACGGGCGGCGACTGCCATCTCTATCGCAACCATATGGAGCAGGTGGACACGCAGCTCGCTCGCGCGACGTTTCCGCTGCCGCGGCTCAACATCCGCCGCAAGCCGCCGACGCTGTTCGACTATGTTTACGACGATTTCGAGATCACGGGCTACCAGAGCCACGGCGCACTGAAAGCTCCCGTCGCGGTCTGACGGTAGTTTGGACCTTTGCCCATCGCTCTTGTCGCAGCGGATGGGTTCCGGTGCGCATTCCCCGGTCGCAGACACCAGCCTGCGGGTACCCGGCGCGACGGCGCCGAATCACGCACCCGCATCACTGCCTGGCGACAGCTGAGCCCGGAGTGGATGGCCTGCTCCGCGCCGCGACGGCGTGTGCACTTGTAGCTGATGGCCTGCTACGCGCCGCGAGGTTACGTGCACTTGGGGGGATAGCCCAGATTGCACGGCGAGCGGACAAAAAGAAGCCCGCCGGGAGGAGGAGTGGCGGGCAAGGGGGATTCGGTTACCGATGCGTCACATAGCGTCAGACCACGCTCCTGGCGGCGCTGACGCGCTCGGCCAATTCAACCAGCGCCGCCTGTTCCGTCGGCGTGTCGAGGCGATCGAATTCGGCATGGGTCGCATCCGAGTCGCCAGCGTGGCCGGTCAGCCAGTACTGTGCGAATTCCGGAGCGAAGGTAGCCATAGTCGGTCTCGATTGAAGGTGAGTCGTGAGTGAGTGTCCTGGTTGATGGTCTATAAGCAATGGGTGTGCCAGCGACCAGCCAATCGTACTGGTCAAGCCGCAATCTCTTTGTTTGATAGGGACAGCCTGCGATTTCGGCACGTCCATTGCAGACGTTGCTGCGCATCAATTCCATCGGAGATGTCGCGGATCACCGACACCGTGCATGACATTGGAATTAAAGTGCTGATATTGCAGGAAAATTCCTGTCGCTCATTCCCGACAGCCGCGACCCGATGGGCGCGCGCGCGACACTCCAGCCGCCTGGCAGCCACCTAGGTCTTGGTTTCCTTGAACATGGCCGGCTCGAGCTTGTGCCGTTGCAGCAGCTTGTAGAACTCGGTCCGGTTGCGCTTGGCCAGCTGCGCCGCCTGCGTCACGTTGCCGCCCGTGATCTTGAGGAGCCGCACAAGGTAGTCCCGCTCGAAGGTCTTGCGCGCTTCCTCGAAGGGAATGAGCGCGGCCGCATCCTCCTTCAGCGCGTTCTGGACCAGGGTCGCCGGAATCATCGACGTGGTCGCCAGCGCCAGCGCCTGTTCCAGCAGGTTCAGCAGCTGGCGGACGTTGCCGGGCCACGGTGCCGCGACCAGCAACGCCATGGCTTCCGGGGCCAGCGTGGGTATGGGCTTGTGATAGCGCTCGGCCAGTTTGCGCAGGAAAAAGACCGTCAGCAACGGAATGTCCTCGCGTCGTTCCGACAGCGGGGGCAGGCGCAGTGAGACAACGTTCAGCCGGTAATAGAGATCCTCGCGAAACTGGCCCGTGGCCTTCTGTTCGTCCAGGTCGCGATGCGTGGCGGAAATCATCCGCACGTCCACCGGCACCGCTTGCGTCGAGCCTACGGGCCGCACTTCGGCTTCCTGCAGCACCCGCAGCAGTTTCACCTGCAGCGGCAGCGGCATGTCGCCGATTTCGTCCAGGAAGAGCGTGCCACCGTCCGCGGCCTGGAACAGGCCCTTGTGCGCCTGCACGGCACCGGTGAACGCGCCGCGTGCATGGCCGAACAATTCCGACTCGAGCAGTTCGCCGGGAATGGCGCCGCAGTTGACGGCGACAAACGGCCGGTCCTCGCGGCGGCTTGCGTGATGAATGGCGCGCGCGAGCAGCTCCTTGCCCGTTCCCGAGTCCCCGTAGATCAGCACGCTGGCATTGGAATCGGCGACGAGCTTGGCCTGCCGCAGCAGGTCTTCCATGATCGGGCTGCGCGTGATGATCCCGCTGCGCCATTCGCCGGTGGCCGCATTGCCTGGTCCGGCCTCGTCACCGGACAACTTTAGCGCGGAGGCCACCAGTTGCAGCAGTTCACGGCTGTCAAAGGGCTTGGTCAGGAATCCGAACACGCCGCGCTGCGTGGCCGCCACGGCATCCGGAATGGTGCCGTGCGCGGTCAGGATCAGCACCGGCAGCGCTGGATGCTGGCGGTGGATGGCGTCGAACAGTTGCAGCCCGTCGATGCCGGGCATGCGCAAGTCCGTCACCACCGCGGCCGGCCGCTGCACCGCGATGGCCGCGAGCGCGGTCTCGCCGCTTTCCGCGGTGCGGATCTTGTAGCCGGCCGACGTGAGACGAAGGCTGATCAGCTTGAGCAGATCAGGGTCGTCGTCGACCAGGAGAATGTCACCGGAACTCATCGCACCATCCTATCCCCCACCGCCGCCACCGCCGCCGCCACCACCCCCACCGCCACCGCCACCGCCACCGCCGCCGCCACCGCCACGCGAACGGTCGCGCAACAGGCTGCGCTCCATCTGGCGCAGCGCTTCCAGCTTTTGCACGGCGGCTTCCGCGCGCTGCTGTTCGTCGCGCACGGCGCGCATGCGCTCCGCAATCTGCGCCTGCAGCACGACCGCGAGTTGTTTGATCGGCGTCGATCCGGCATTGGCCTTGGCGACATTGTCCAGCAATTGCACGGCGCGCTGATCATCCTGCGGGTTGGCACGCGCGAGCGAATAGAGTACCGCCAGGCGCACGCGGTTGGCGTCGTTGCGCTGTCTCGCCAGCGCCTGCGTTGCCGCGGCGAGTTCGCGCTTCAGTTCGTCCTGCGACAGGTTTCCAAAGCGCTGCAGATCGGACAGCAGCGCGATAAGTTGCAAGTCGTCGGTATTCGGCTCGGCCAGCGGCGCAAGCGGCGCCGTGCCGGGCGCGACGGATGGTGCCACCATGGCCAGCGTCGCGGCTTCCGGTGCGGGGGCGGCCGTCGTCGCGCTGGCCAGTGGCGGGGGCTCGACGGGGTCGATCGGCGGATATTCGACGAGCATGGCCGGCGCCGGCACGACTTCCGGTTCGTATTGCTCCTGCAGCGTCAGCGTAACGGCGGGCGTTACGGGTGTTGCGCAACCGCCGAGCCAAACGGTCGGCATCATGGCCAGCATCAACGCGACCACGCGCGTGACGATGATGCCGCGCGACGACGCGCTCACTTGTGATCCTCAAGTGCTACGGCAGGGGACGGGACCGCCCGTGCCGGGGATTCGCTGTTCGCGGCCGCCAGCGGCAGCCAGAGCCGGAAACGCGTGCCGCGCTGGCCATCGGCGCGGTCGAGGATTTCGATGCGTCCCCCGTGCGCGAGCGCATATTCGCGCGCGATGGCGAGTCCCAGGCCGGAGCCCTTCACCTTGCCATCGGCGGGCGGCTTGCCGGTGTAGAACGAATCGAAAACCCGCTCGCGGTCGGCCTGTGGCACGCCGGGCCCCAGGTCGGCGACGTCGAGCACCGCATGGCCGCCCTGCGGCGCGAGCGAGATGGAGATGGTGCCGCCGCGCGGCGAATACTTGATCGCGTTCGACACGAGGTTGTCGACCACGGTGCGCAGCTTCTCGGTATCGCCGACGATGGCCACCGGAGTCAGCTGCACATCGACGGTGATGACGCGCGCGAGCGCCGCCAGCTTCTGTTCCTTGACCACGCGCCGGATGACGTCCGGCAGCGCCACGGGCCCGACCGTTGCCGGCTCCATGCCGCCCGTCTGGTGGTACTTGAGGAGATCCTCGATCAACCGCTGCAGCGACAGGGTGTTCTCGCGCACGATGCGCACGATCTCCTGCTGTTCCGGCGCCAGGCGCCCGCCGACATTGTCGCGCAGCAACTCGGCGCCCTCGCGCACCGCGGTGAGCGGCGTCTTCAATTCGTGCGACACGTGGCGCAGGAATCGGTTCTGCTGCTCCTCGAGTTCATGCAGTCGCGTGCGCAGCCACTCGAGCCGCTGGCCGACGTAGCGCAGGTCCTGCGGCCCGTTGACTTCGATGGCATGGGTGAAGTCCGCCGCGCCCATCCGCCTAACTGCCTGGTCGAGCTGGCGGATGGGGCGCGCGATTAATACGGCGAAGAAGATCGCAAGTGCCAGCGCTATGGCCGCGGTGGCCAGCGCCAGATAGATCCACTTTTCGCGGCCCTGGTCGGCCGTCTCCTGCAACCGCTCGATTGCGCGCTGCGTCAGCTGGTTGGTCGCGGTGAGCATGCCCTGCGCGCCTTCGACCAATTGCGCGTAGCCATCCGCCAGATTCCGGATCGTGTCCGGCGTGCGCGCCGGCGCGACCAGCAGGTCCCGCAGGTGCGTCTCGTTGTCGCCCAACTTGGTAAGCGCGGCGAGCTGCGCGCTCTCCAGGGGCAGCTGCGCAAGCTGGCTCGTCGTGCTGCGGAACTCCTGGCGCACCCGCGCATAATCCTCGAGCAACGCCGGATCCTCGAGAATCAGCTGCTGGCGCGCGAGTCGCTCCAGCGTGGTCGCCTGTTCGAACAGCAGCCGGCTGGTACGCCCGGCCTGGGCTGCCTGCAGCACTTCCTGCCGGCTCTCGGACGCCAGCCGATCGAGCGAAAAGATGAGCTCGCCGAGCGCATAGAGCAACGGCAGGCTGACGAGCAGGAAGCCCAGCAGAATGAACTTGAGGAAGGAGCGCGGGTAAT
>JANMCH010000032.1:0-8978 GCA_031361045.1 Betaproteobacteria bacterium
ACTGGGACTTCGATCACGCGGCCCCGAACCTGCGGCACGATCGGCACGACATACTTGATGACGCGAACGTCGGAGGTTGACGGGGCAACCACATTGAGCGTCAGGATCATCGCGGCCATGGCCACGATCGGGATCACCACGACGGTGACTTGCCATGCGGTGGTCCAGGGCAGCCATTTGAACTTGATGAAGATCAGCCAGACAAAGAACGCATAAATGGCAAGGAGGAGCGCTTCCATCAGGCGTTCCCTCCTTTGGCGGCAAGGGATGCTGCCGTCGCGGTAGTGGGTACGCCCGGCGCCGCGGTTGCTGCGGCCAGGTCACGTCGCAGCACCTTCATTTCCGCGCTGAGCGTTCCCAGTTCGGCCATTGCATCGAGTTCGTCGCGCAGGTGCACGAGGTCATGCTCGAGCAGTTCGCCGGCTTTCGCCCTGCGGCCTTGCGCGTGGTAGTAGTCCTCGTGCTTGTCGGTGCCGTAGGCGCGCCGGTAACCCACCGGCCTGACGTAGGCCCAAAGCCATGCGACCGGCCACAGCAATCCGCCGAAGACCAGCGACAGCAGGCACAGCGTATGTATCGCATCCTTCTGCGGATGGTGGCGCTTTTCGGCGATCTTCTCCGGCAGCACATGCACCATCCAGAAAAGCACGATGGCGCCGATGGGCACGAACACGACGACGAACCAGGCGACGTAGGTCGCCATCGTGTCCATCATCTCCGGTGGGAGAAACGATGCATGTGCGAACGACGAAAATGCCAGCGCTGCGACGGCCGACACCACCCGCGCCTCGTCAGCGATCCTTGTTCTTTTCATCTTCCCGTCCTCACTCATTCTGCTCATTCTCGACCCGCCCAATTTCCGCCTTACGTATTTTAGTCCACATCGACCTGGATAGGCCCTGGCTCCAGATGCACGCCGGCGGCGTTCAAAACGTCGCGCCGATCATTCCGATGAACACCTGATCGCCGGATCCCGGATTAAACCAGTAACCGCCAACGGTGAGCTGCTTCCACGTCACCTGCGCAAAGGGACCACGCTGGATGTCACGATTGTTGCCGTAGGTTGTCGTGCGCTGGCCGGCCAATCCGACGCGAAGCCATTCCACCGGCCTGAAGCCCAGTTCGCTCCATGCGTACAGGTAGTTACCATCGTGCCCGCTGGTGCGCACATATTCAGCCTCGACATAAATGTCAAATTGCTTCCACGAAACGCTGGCCTCGAGTCCAGGTATGAACGCCTGCGTCGCTCCCCAGGCGCCGCCAACGATCGGCGTCAGCTCCCATGCAAACTCTTCACCGCCGGAAAAATTCCAACCGACGAACGCGGAGCGTGCGCCGACTGATTCGTAGTTGTACCTGGCTTCGAGATGCAGCGGGCCACGGTCGGCCGTCGCAATGGCGGATGTATAGTTGTCGCCGCCGCGAACGACCGTGGGATAGGCGGTGATCGCAAATGTCCATGCGGACTTCGCCACGGGGGACACCGTGTCGCCGCCCTTTTTGTCCTCGGCAGCCACCGTCGCGGTAGCCATGAAGGCAAGCGATGCCGCGATGCCCCACGACAGGATCTTCATCCGCCCAGCGCGTTGATCGCGACCACGAGCACGGTGCCCATTGCGGCCATCAGGAATCCGACCTTCCAGCTGCCGTAGCCGGCATAGCGCCCCAGCGCAAGTCCTCCGGCGAACAGCATTGCGAGCGCGACGACGCGCGAAACGTTCTTCGCCACAATGACATCGTCGAACAGCACGAAAGGCAGCACGACAGGAAAGGTGGCCGCGACAACGATCAGGAAAATGGCCAGCGCGGCAACCAGGTCGTCGCGATCCAGGCGCGGTCGCGACGGCAGGGACGAAAGCTCCATGATCCGCCCGCGCATGGCCTCGGTTTCGACCGGCGAAACCAATCCCGCGGCGACGCGCGACAGCGACTTTTCGATGATCGCGCGACCTGAAGCCGCGTCCGGGGCGTCGCGAACCGAGCGAATCAACGTCAGCAACCGGCCCCGATCAGTGACCGTACGCACCAGGTACATGACCGCATCCACCATTCCCCACGCCAGGTTGCAGCCCAGCGCCGCGATGAACATGTTTCGGATCTGGGCATCGCCTTGGTCTGCGACGGAGACCGCGCCCACGAAGGTCAGCGCCATGAACAATCCGAAAAGCATCTCCGACACCCGGTCCACCGGACTCAGCACCGTTTCCCCAGGCTTCTCGACTATGTTGTTTTCGAGCGTCATTGCCATTGACCCATGTTAAGAATTGCCGCTTCGATGTTCGCATGCTTCGGAGTATTCTGAACGCCGCACTGCGGACGCACAACACGACACCGGAATTTTGCTGCATGGATCAACCTGCGACAGGCAAGCCGGCAACACCAGCTGCAGGCGCGCTGCGCTTCGACATCGTGGCCGGTCTGACGGCCGCCGCCGTTGTCCTGCCCAAGGCAATGGCGTATGCGACGGTCGCGGGCCTGCCGGTTGCCGTGGGGCTGTACACCGCGTTCATCCCGATGGCGATCTATGCGCTGCTCGGCTCGTCGCGCGTGCTGTCCGTCAGTTCCACCACGACGCTCGCGATCCTCGCTGGCACGCAACTGGGCCTTGCCGTGCCCGATGGCGATCCCTCGCGGCTGGTCATTGCGACCGCCACGCTCACCGCGCTCGTCGGTGCGATGCTGTTGCTGGCGCGGCTGCTGCGCCTTGGATTCGTCGCCAATTTCATTTCCGCACCGGTGCTTACCGGCTTCAAGGCCGGCATCGGCCTCGTCATCGTGCTGGACCAGCTTCCAAAACTCCTGGGCGTTCATATCACCAAGCAGAACTTCTTCGCCGATCTCCTCAGCATCGCCCACCACGTTCCCGACGCGTCGCTCCTGACGCTGGGCGTCGCCGCCGCGACGTTCGTGATTCTCATCGGCATGGAGCGGCTATGGCCGCACTCTCCGGCGCCGCTGGTGGCAGTCGGCGGCGCGATTGCGGCGTCGTGGTACTTCGGCCTGACGGCGTTGGGAGTTTCGACGGTCGGCCACATTCCGCAGGGATTTCCCTCGCTGACGCTGCCGGACAGGGCACTGATCGAACAACTGGTTCCTGGCGCGCTCGGCATCGCGCTGATGAGCTTCACGGAGACGATCGCGGCGGGTCGCGCGTTCGCGCGGGCGCCCGATCCTCCAATCAATGCGAACCGCGAACTGGTCGCCACCGGCGCCGCCAACCTGGCCGGAGCGCTGTTCGGCGCCATGCCGGCGGGAGGCGGCACGTCGCAAACGGCGGTGGTGCGCTCCGCGGGCGGTCGAACGCAGAAGGCATCGCTGGTGACCGCAGGTTCCGCACTGGCCACGATGCTGTTCCTGGCGCCGATACTCGGCCTGTTGCCCAACGCCACGCTCGCGGCCGTCGTCATCGTCTATTCGGTGGGTTTGATTCAGCCACAGGAGTTCATCGCCATTCGCCGGGTGCGGACGATGGAGTTCCGCTGGGCGGTCATCGCCGCGCTCGGTGTGCTGTTCTTCGGCACGCTGCAGGGAATCGTCGTGGCGATCATCGTCTCGCTGATCGGACTGGCCAGCCAGGCCGCGTACCCGCGAGTGTCCGTCATCGGCCGCAAGCGCGGGGCCGACGTGCTGCGGCCTCTGTCGCCCGAACATCCCGACGACGAAACTTTCGAGGGCCTGCTGATCGTGCGGCCGGAAGGGCGCCTCTTCTTCGTCAACGCGCAATATGTGGCGGAGCGGATCGGCGAACTGGTCGCGCAATACAAGCCGCGCGTGTTGGCGGTGGACATGAGCCGGGTGCCGGACATCGAGTACTCCGCATTGCAGGCCATGATGGAGAGTGACAAGCGCTCCACCGAACGAGGCGCTGTCGTATGGTTGGTGGGGCTCAACCCCGGCGTGCTCGAGGTTGTGCAGCACGCGGGGCTGGACAAGCTGCTCGGCCGTGAGCGATTGCTGTTCAATGCGCGCGCGGCGATCGAACGCTTCCAGGCGATCGGGGCGGCCAACGCTCTCCCGCCGGTGGGACCGTCGCCAGCCAGCCATTGACCGGAACGCGCAAGCCCAGAATACTCCGGCTCAGGTTTCGTTTCACTTATCCACTTTTGCCGGATTCCCTCATGCAACGAGAAGTCACCCGCACCACCCTCGCCGTACTGGCCATCGGCGGCCTCATGGCCGCCTCGTTCTGGATCGTGCGGCCGTTTTTCGTCGCGCTGATCTGGGCCACGATGATCGTCGTCGCCACCTGGTCGCCGATGCTGGCGCTGCAACGCCGGCTTGGCGGCCGACGCACGCTTGCCATTGCCGTGCTCGTCGTTGCCATGCTGCTGGTGTTCGTACTGCCGTTCTGGGTGGCGATCAGCACGGTCCACGAATATTCCGATGAAGTCGGGACCTGGACCAAATCGTTGCAGACTGTTGCGATTCCGCAACCACCGGATTTCATCGACGACATTCCGGCGGTCGGGGCGAAAATCTCCAGTGCCTGGCGCGAAGCCGCGAACGAAGGCTGGGCCGCGCTCTTTGCCAAGCTGCAGCCTTACATCGTCCGCGTGGTGCAATGGCTGGCCGCCGAAGCCGGCACCGTCGGCCTGATCGTCGTGCAGATCCTGCTCACCCTTGTGATCACTGCAGTGCTCTACGCCAACGGGGAGTCGGCCGCGACGGCAGTGCGGCGTTTCGGCCGCCGGCTTGCAGGCACGCGCGGCGATCAGATGGTTGTACTTGCCGGGCAGGCGATTCGCGGTGTCGCGCTCGGCGTCGTCGTGACGGCGCTCGTGCAATCGGTGCTGGGCGGCCTGGGGCTTGCGGCGGCAGGCGTGCCCTTCGCTGGCTTGCTGACGGTGGCGATGCTGTTGTCCTGCCTGATCCAGGTCGGTCCGCTCGTAATACTCGTCCCCGCGGTGATCTGGACCTACTGGACCGGCGACAACGTCTGGGGAACGCTGCTGCTCGTCTGGACCGTCTTTGTCGGGACGCTCGACAATTTCCTGCGCCCCTACCTGATCAAGAAAGGCGCCGACCTGCCGCTGCTTCTCATCTTCGCCGGCGTGATCGGCGGGCTGCTGTCGTTCGGGCTGCTGGGGATATTCGTCGGCCCCGTCGTGCTCGCGGTGACCTTCAAGCTGTTCGAGGCCTGGGTGAATGAGGAGCTCCCGGATTAGAATAGCGCGGTGAAAACCGAGGCGAATTTCGATCGAGAACTCCCCGTGACGCGTGTCTCACTCCCGGCCCCATTGCCGGCGCACTCTTCGCGCAGAATGTTCGTTGTGCTCGCGATGGGCGTGGTACCGCTGCTCGTCGCCGGCTGCGGCCGAGAGGCGCCCAAGGCTCCCGACAAGGGTCCGGTCGACGTCTCGGTCCTGACCGTCGCGCGCAAGGACGTACCGATCACCGCGATCTATGTTGCGCAGACGCAGAGCTCGCAGGCCGTCAACATCCAGGCGCGGGTATCGGGCTTCCTCGACAAGCGTGTTTATGTCGAGGGCTCCGTCGTCAAGTCGGGCCAGGTGCTGTTCCAGATGGACCCAAAGCCGTTCCAGGCGCAGGTCGACGCCCAGCAGGCCGCAATGCAGCGCAACCAGGCCGCGTTGCAGGTCGCGAAGTCGAACCTCGACCGGACCATCCCGCTCGCGAAGCAGAACGCGCTGTCACAGAAAGACCTGGATGACGCGACCGGCCAGTACCAGCAGTCCGCTGCCGCGGTCGAGCAGGCCAGGGCCCAGCTCGAGGAAGCCAAGCTCAACCTGTCGTACACGACGATCACCTCTCCGGTGAACGGCGTCTCCAGTTTTGCGGTGGTCGCCGACGGCACCTACCTCAATCCGCAGAACGCGCAGTTGACGACCGTCTCGGTGCTGACGCCGATGTGGGTCAACTTCAGCGTCTCCGAGAACCAGATGGAACGCATCCGCAACGAGGTGCGCAACGGCGAGTTGAAGCTGCCCGACGGCGGGCGCTTCGTCGTCGAAGTGGAAATGGTCGACGGCAACCTGTTTCCGTACACCGGCGTGATCACGTTCGCGGACCCGTCGTACAACCCGTCCACCGGCACGTTCCTGCTGCGCGCGACGGTCAACAATCCGGCCGGCGTGCTGCGCCCCAACCAATATGTTCGCGTGCGATTGAAGGGCGCGATCCGGCCCAACGCCATCGTGGTCCCGCAGCGCGCCGTGCAGCAGAGCGCGAAAGGTCACTTCCTCTGGGTCGTCAACAAGGACAGCCTGGCCGAACTCCGCCCGGTCACCGTCGGCGAGTGGAAGGGCGACGGCTGGATAATCACCGACGGCCTCACCAACGGCGACCGCGTCGTCGTCGAAGGCGGCGTGCGACTCTCGGCAGGTGCGGCGGTCAAGGCAGTGGCCTATACGCCGACGGTGCCGGCAAACGTGCCCGTGCAGAAATCGGCCGCCGCGACCAATCCACCAGCGTCCCTCGTCTCCATCTATTTCCCGCGCGGCCAATCCGCGCTCGACACTGACGCCCAGCGTGCAGTGCGGGTCGCCGCGGCGGCCTATGTCGGTATCGGCACGCAGATCGTGGTCACGGGCTACGCCGACAAGACCGGCAATGCCGCAGCCAACATCGAGTTGGCGAAAAAGCGGGCCTTGGCCGTGCGCGACGAACTCGTGAACCTGGGCGTCGACGCCAAGCGGCTCAAGTTGGCGGCGCCGGCCAACGTGAATGGCGACGACAGCGACGACAAAGCGCGGCGCGTCGACCTCATGGTCGTATCGTAAGCTGGCGCGGCGGTCCATGTTCTCCCGCTTCTTCATCGAGCGACCGGTCTTCGCGGCCGTCGTCGCGCTGATCATCTGCCTGGCCGGCGCGGTTTCGATGACGCAGCTGCCGGTCGCGCAGTATCCGTCGATCACGCCGGTGCAGGTCACGGTGTCGGCCACCTATCCGGGCGCCGACTCGCAGACGCTCGCCAACTCGGTGGCCTCGCCCATCGAGCAGCAGATCAACGGCGTCGACAACATGCTGTACATGTCGTCGATCAGCAGCTCGACGGGCCAGCTGACGATGACGGTGTACTTCTCGCTCGACACCGACCCCGACATCGCGCAGGTGCAGGTGCAGAACCGCGTCAACCTCGCGATGCCGCAGTTGCCGTCTGCCGTCGTCCAGCAGGGCGTGAACGTGCAGAAGAAGTCGTCGTCGATCATGATGCTGGTGGCGGTGTATGCCAAGGATGATCGCTACAGCGCGAACTACATCGCCAACTACGCCAACGTCTATGTGCTCGATGCGCTGAAGCGAGTCAACGGCGCGGGACAGGCGCAGATCATGGGCGTGCCCAACCAGGCCATGCGGATCTGGATGAATCCGGACCGCATGGCGTCGCTCGGCGTCACGACGTCGGACATCGGCAACGCGATCAACCAGCAGAACCAGCTGTTCGGCGCGGGACAGATCGGCTCGCAGCCGAACGCCGGCCCGGTCGAGCTGACCTTCCCGGTCATCACCCAACCCCAATTCACCGAACCCAAGCAGTACGAGAACATCATCCTGCGCGCAAGCCAGGACGGCAGCGCCATCGTGCGCGTCGGCGACGTCGCACGCGCGGAGATCGGCCTCCAGCAATACATTGTCGACAGCAAGATGAACGGCGTGGCCGCGACGATCATCGCCGTCTACCAGCAGCCGGGGGCCAATGGGCTCGTCGTATCGAAGGCCGTGCGCGAGACGCTGGAGGGCATGAAGGCGAGTTTCCCCAACGGCATGGACTACGTCATCGCGCTCGACACCAACGACTTCGTGCGGCTGTCGATCAAGGAAGTGATCAAGACGCTGCTCGAGGCGGTCGTGCTCGTGGTGCTGGTCGTGTACCTATTCCTGCAGAGCTTCCGCACGACCATCATCTGCACGGTGGCGATCGTGATCGCACTCATTGCGACGTTCACCGGCATGCTGGCGTTGGGCTTCTCGATCAACCTGCTCACGCTGTTCGGGCTGGTGCTCGCCATCGGCATGGTCGTCGACGATGCGATCGTCGTGGTCGAGAACGTCGAGCGCAACATGCAGCAGCACCATCTCGGCCCGAAGGAGGCCACCATCCGCTCGATGGACGAGATCGCGAGTTCGCTCGTCGCCGTGGTTCTCGTCATGTGCTCCGTGTTCATCCCTGCGGCGTTCCTGCCCGGCACGACGGGCCAGCTCTATAAGCAGTTTGCCGTCACCATCGTGATCTCGGTCTCGGTGTCGGGGTTCCTCGCGCTGACGGTTACACCGGCAATGTGCGCCGTGATGCTGAAGCACAGCCCGCCGCCGACGCGTGGCCCGTTCGCCTGGTTCAACCGCCAGGTCGATCACGTGACGCAGCTCTTCGGCACCGCCGTGGCCTACGTGATCAAGTTCGCGGTGGTCGCGTTGATCCTGCTTGCGTTCTTCCTGTATTCGATCTTCCACCTGTTCCAGGTCCTGCCGACCAGTTTCGTGCCGAATGAGGACCAGGGCTACGCGTTCGCGGCGATCATCATGCCGCAGGCGGCGAGCTTGAGCCGCACCGAGGAGATCGCGATGAAGGCCGACGCGATCTTCAAGGACCTCCCCGGCGTGCAGACGCGCACGGTGGTCACCGGCTACAGCCTGCTCGATAGCGGCTTCAAGACCAGTGCCGCGACCATCTTCGTGACCTTCACCGACTTCGAGAAGCGCTACGAGAGCATCGATTCCGCGAAAACGCAGAACGTGCGCGCGATTCTGCAGGGGTTCTTTGCGAAGGCGCGCGAAATCGAAGGGGCGATCGTGATCCCGATCGCGCCGCCGGCCATTCCGGGCATCGGCACCACGGGCGGCTTTGAATTCTGGATCCAGGATACCGGTACCGGCGACCCCGTGGCGCTCGACGGCGTCATGCAGGACTTCCTGAAGAAGGCGCGCGCGCGTCCCGAACTCACCGGACTCGCCACCACCTATTCAGCGAGCACGCAGCAATTGCGAGCCAGCGTCGACCGGGACAAGACGCAGCTGCT
>JANMCH010000051.1:0-1729 GCA_031361045.1 Betaproteobacteria bacterium
ACCACGCTGCGCGCGGCAAGCTCGTCGTTGCGCGCAACACTTTCGTGCCGGACGCCGTCGTAGACCATGTGTTCGTACACTTCGTCGCTGACGACAATGATGCCGGTCCCGCGCGTCACCGCCGCCAACTGCAGGAGATCGTCGGCCGAGAGGATGCCGGTGCCGGGATTGTTCGGCGTGTTGACGACGATCATCCGCGTGCGCGGCGTGATGGCGCGACGCACCGCGGGCCAGTCGATGTCGTAGCCGGGGACGGCCAGCGGCAGCGGTACGGGTGTGGCTCCGGCCAGCCGGATGGCTGGCACGTAGCTGTCGTAGGAGGGCTCGAACACGATCACTTCATCGCCGGCGTGCGCGAGCGCCTGGATTGCCGTGAAGAGACCTTGCGTGGCGCCCGTCGTGATCGTGATCTCGCGCTCAGGATCGTAGACGCGGCCGTACAGCCGTTGCACCTTGGCCGCGACGGCCTCGCGCAGGATCGGGACGCCATGCGAAAGGGGATATTGATTGTGACCGTCACGCATCGCGGTGGAGACCAGTTCGATGAGGGCCGGATCGATCGGGTAGTCGGGAAAGCCCTGGCCCAGGTTCACCGCGCCATGCTCTTTCGCGAGCGCCGACATCACGCTGAAGATCGACGTGCCGGTCGCGGGCAGCTTGGATCGAATCGGAAACGACGGGTGAATCGGAAACGGCGGGTGAATCGGAAACGGCGGATGCATCGGAAAAGACGGATGCGACATCTACATTGTCTGTCCCGCGTAGGTTGGCGCAAGCACTTGCTGCGCCATGCCGACCGGGGTGGGCTCCAGCATCGTGATGCGCCAAAGCGTGCGCGCGTCGTTCGGATCGATCAGCGTCGCCGAATGCAGCAGCGCCGCGTTGTCCCAGAGCACGATATCGCCGGCCCCATACTTGAAGCGCAGCACGTACTTGGGTTGCGTCGAATGTGCGGCGAGTTCATCCAGCAGGTCGACCGCCTCGTCGGTCGGCATGCCGACAATCCCGAACGAACTGCCGGAGATCGAGTACAGGCACTTGCGTCCGGTGACCGGATGCGGCCTGGCCAATTTGTGGGTGATGACCGGCATCTTCGCCTTTTGCTCGTCGCTGAGTACCGACGCCACCGTGCGGCTCTGTTCGTCCTGATCCTTGCGGTTGCCGTAGTGGTGAATGCCATACAGCGGTTCGATGCGCTTTTTCATCGCTTCCGGCAGGTCGTCGTAAGCCTGCTGCTGGTCGGCGAAGAGCGTGTCGCCGCCCACCTTGGGCACGGCGCGCGAATACAGCGTGGTCGCGCGCGCAGGGACTTGCAGGTACGAGTAGTCGGTGTGGAAGTAGGACCCGGCGTCCTGCAGTCCGGTGGGCTTGCCGTCGACCTTCACGTTGGACAGGATCAGGATGTTCGAGTCCTCGGGATGGTGGAACTGGTCGATCACGTGCGGCTGCGGCGGACCGATGCGCCGCGCGAAGGAAATGAATTGCGCCGCCGTGATGTCCTGCGCACGCAGCGCCAGTACGTGATTTTCGTAGAAGGCGGACTCGAGGCGTTCGAAATCGGCGTCCGACAGCGGCTGCGAAAGGTCGACCTCCGGTGCTTCGACGCCGAACGGACCGGCTAGCGGATTGAATTTCATCGCGCGCCTCCTAAGTCGTTAACGGGGCCCTATAGCAGGAAATCGGGCCGGATCAAGCGGGGCAGGAACAGCGGGATCTCGGGCCAGATGAT
>JANMCH010000060.1:0-10382 GCA_031361045.1 Betaproteobacteria bacterium
GCTGGTGGTTGGCCGTGAGCTCACCAAGACCTTCGAGACCATCTCGCGCATCACGCTGGGCGAAGCCGAAGCATGGTTCGCGGCCGATACGAATCGCGAGCGCGGTGAATTCGTGCTGATCGTCGATGTCGCACCTCCGACGGATGCGGTAGCCGCCGAATTCCTCACGGCCGACGCGGAGCGCTGGCTCGTCGCGCTGCTGGAGGAATTGCCGCCGGCGCGCGCGGCAAGGGTTGTCGCGGCGGTCACGGGAATCAAGCGCGACGTCGTTTACGCGCGGGCGCTGGCGCTCAAACCTGGGGACTGAGCTGCCAACTGGGCGGGAGACCGAGCGGGAGACCGAGCGGGAGACCGAGCCGGAAATCGAGCTGGATACTGAGCCCGGAATTGACCGGCGCTAATCTGGCGCGACCGCGAGGTCGAACAAGCTCGTCGCCTCGAGGTCCAGCACCAGCTGTTCGAGCTGGTTGTAGAGCCGCCAGCGCCAACGCAGGATGCCCAGGGTAGGCTTGCTCTTGGCCGTGCGCACGTCGAGCACATCGACACGCAAGCGCAGCAGGTCGCCCGGCCGCACGGGATTTTCCCATTTGACGTAGGCGAGTCCCGGCGAACCGAATGATTCGGAGCCGGAGAGAATGTGATCGACGGCCAGACGCATGCATATGCCGCAGGTTTGCCAGCCGCTGGCGATGAGTCCCTGCCAGGTGCTGGTGGCCGCGCGCTGAGGGTCGGTGTGAAACCATTGCGGGTCCCAGTCGCGCGCGAAGTCGGTGATCTGGCGCTCGGTGAGGCTGGCGGGGCCGCAGTGGATGACCTGTCCTGCGTGGAATTCGGAAAAACGCATGGTGGGTTGTCGCGGATGTCAGGTGGCCAAGTACGATGTCACTCAGCAGGTCTCACTCAGCAAGTCTCCCTCAGTACATCTCGCTCAGTACGTCTCCATATGGTACCGGCCGCCGGCCAGCAATGCCGGCAGCAGAGCGTTCCAGTCCATGTCGTGCTGCCGGCAGATGTCGCGGAACGCTTCCGCGACGCCTTCCTCCATGCCCTTCAAGCCGCAGATGTAGATGTAGCACTGGTCGTCGCGAAGCAGGCGCGCCACGTCGTCGCCCCGGCGCCGGATCAGGTCCTGCACGTATTGCTTCGGCTGTCCCGGCACGCGCGAGAAAGCGAAGTTGATGTCGATGAAGTCCTTCGGCAATTTGAGCAACGGGCCGAAGTAGGGCAGTTCCTCCGCGACGCGCGCGCCGAAGAACAACATCAGCTTGCCGGCTTCCAATTCGCCTCGTTCATTGCGCGCGATGCGCCGGCGCCGGCGCTCGGTCATTGCGCGCATCGGCGCGGAGCCGGTGCCCGTGCAGATCATAAGCAGGCTCGAGCCGGGATGGTTGGGCATCAGGAAACTTGCGCCGAACGGTCCCACGACCTTCACCGTTTCGCCCTTGTCGAGATCGCACAGGTAGTTCGACGCAACGCCCTTGACGGCATTTCCCGCGTGATCAGCGGTGACGCGCTTGACCGTCAGCGCGACGTTGTTGTAGCCAGGTCGCTCGCCGTCGCGGGGACTCGCAATTGAATAGAGACGCACGTAATGCGGCCGGCCCTGCGCATCGTTGCCCGGCGGAATGATGCCGATCGTCTGGCCTTCCAGCACCGGGAACGCGGTCGCGCCGAAGTCGAGCACGATGTGCCGGATGTCGCTCGAGGCATCGGCCGCGGTCAGCGCGAAATTGCCGGTGACGGTGGCGAGCGCCGGTAGCGCGAGCGTGTGCAGGTTCAGGTACGGCTTGTCGGCCGACCACGGCGCCGGCGCGAGGCCGCCCTGGCCCGCGCTGGCTTCCGCGGTGATGCGCGCTATCTCCTGCGGAATGTCTGCATCCGCGCCTTGCTCCAAATCCTGCTGCGCCGGCAGCGCGTCCCAGGTCAGTTGCTCCTCGAGCGTGTAGACCCGGAGGCGTTCCACCTGCCGCCAGTTGTCGATGGAGCCGGTGGGACACGGCGAGATGCACGCATTGCACCCGTTGCAGATCGCGGCGTCGACGACATAGTTGCGTGAATCGTGCGTGATCGCGTCGACCGGGCAGGTCTCCTCGCAAGTATTGCAGCGAATGCAGATCTCGGGGTCGATCAGGTGCTGGCGGATGACCTCGTTCGCGGTGGTTTGCACGCTCATCGCCTGGCTTCGGCCTAGTTGAAGCGGACGTACTGGAAATCGACCGGCTGCTTGTTGATGCCCATGTTCGGCGGCGCGATCCAGTTGGCGAACTTGCCCGGCTCGACGACGCGCCCCATCAGCGACGCGACAAAGGCCAGGTCCTGTGGCGTGGCCAGCCACTCGTGTTCATGCGCGGTCCACTCCGCTTCACCGACGACGCGGCCGTCGGGCGACACGCGCGTATTGGCGAGCTAGCCGATCTTCCGGTTGAACGCCTTGTGCGGCACCGTCAGGCGATGCGGGAGGCCGGCCTTCTCCATCACCTTGTTCCAGCGGCCGATGCCGCCCACCGAATCCTTGATGTAGTCGTCGCGCAGCACTTCGTTCAGCGCATTCAGCATCGGCGCCTGCCGTTCCACCAATTTGCCTTCGAGTGCCTCCAGGATGCCGTAGTGCGCACCCTGCAGCCGATGATCGTCGGCGCGCTTGCCTTCCTCGAAGCGGCCCTTCAAGCCGGCGTTGTAGAACGTCGCCGCGTTCGACGACTGGTCGGCGCCGAAGAGGTCGACGGTCACGGAGAAATGGAAGTTGAGGTAACGCTGGATCGTCGGCAGGTCGATCGCACCTTCAGCGCGGACTCTGGTGGGGTCGTCGGTCTCGAGGCGCTTCATGACTTCGCAGGTGCGTTGCAGGACGCGCGCGACGCCGGATTCGCCGACGAACATGTGGTGCGCTTCCTCGGTCAGCATGAATTTCGTCGTGCGCGCGAGCGGGTCGAAGCTCGACTCCGCCAGCGCACACAGCTGGAACTTGCCGTCGCGGTCGGTGAAATACGTGAACATGAAGAACGCCAGCCAATCGGGCGTCTTCTCATTGAACGCGCCGAGAATGCGCGGATTATCGGTGTCGCCGGAGCGCCGCCGCAGCAACTCCTCCGCTTCCTCGCGGCCGTCGCGACCGAAGTGGCGATGCAGCAGGTAGACCATTGCCCACAGATGACGACCTTCCTCGACGTTGACCTGGAACAGGTTGCGCAGGTCGTACTGGGAAGGACACGTCAGTCCGAGGTGACGCTGCTGCTCGACGGACGCAGGTTCGGTGTCTCCTTGCGTGACGATGATGCGGCGCAGGTTGGCGCGGTGTTCGCCGGGAACGTCCTGCCACACCGGTTCGCCCATGTGCTCGCCGAAATGAATCCGGCGTCCCTCTTCGGCAGGCGAGAGGAAGATGCCCCAGCGATAATCGGGCATCTTCACGTGATCGAAATGCGCCCAGCCGCCGGGCTCGACGCTTACCGCCGTGCGCAGGTACACGTCGAAATTCTGCGAGCCGTCCGGGCCGACTTCCGACCACCAGTTGAGAAAATTCGGCTGCCATTGCTCGAGCGCGCGCTGCAGCGTGCGATCGCCGGCCAGGTCGACATTGTTGGGAATGATTTCGCTGTAGTTGATGCTGGTCATGATGAATGTTCCTTTGCGGTCCGCTGCATGTGCCTAGACCCGGGTGAGGTCAAACGTCGGCTTGCCGCCCTTGCCATAGACCTTGAGTGCGCCTTTTTCGCCGACCGCATTGGGTCGGATGAAGATCCAGTTCTGCCACGCGGACAGGCGGCCGAAGATGCGCGTCTCCATCGACTCCTTGCCGTTGAAGCGCAGGTTGGCCTCAAGGCCGGTCAGCGCATCGGGCGACATGCTCGATCGCTCCTCGAGCGCGATGCGTATTTCGTCGGCCCAGTCGAGATCGTCAGGCGCGGCGGTCACCAATCCCAGGCCCTCGGCAGCGGAGGGTGACACCGGCGTACCGATTGTTCCGCGCGCCGCATCGAGCGGGCCGCTTTCGTCGTAGAAGCGGCGGGCGAGGCGCGACTGGCCGTTCACCATCGGATAGCTGCCGAAATTCATTTCCGTGACGGCGATGCGCGGTTCGCGCTCGGCGTCAGCGGGAAGGCTTGCGATGTACGTGCGATCGGCGGCGAATGCCAGTTCGAGCAACGTGCCGGCAAAGCACGAGCCGGGCTCGATCAACGCAAAGAGCGTGCGCGACGTGACGTCGAGCCGCGCCAGGGTCCGGCGCAGGAGGCCGACCGTTTCGCGCACCAGCCACTCGTCGCGCAACGACCGCAATGTCGCATCCATCGCGACCATCGCGTTGACGTCGCCGTGCGTCTTCAGGATCCAGGTACCGATGTCGAGCGCGTTGGTGCGCAGCGACAGTATGGCGTCGTCGAGCTGGCGCGCCATCGCGAGCGGCCACCACGACGCGCCCGCCGCGGCAATGCCGGCGATGTCGGAGGGCTGCTCGCCAGCGGGACCGCGCACGGTGATCGTGGCGGTCCGTGCCGTGCGATCGATGACGACGTTGACGTGCTCGTAGTGATAACCCGCATCGTCATCGGTGCGCGACAACGGCGTGAGCGCCACACCGCTGCCGTGCGCCGGACGGTGGCTCTGCTTGGCCAACTCCGCGGCGCGTGCTTTCACGGCGCCGGCGAATTGCGCGGGCTTGACGACGGCGTCGACCAAACGCCAATCCACGGCCTTCTGGCCGCGCACGCCTTCGCTCAGCGTGCAGAAGATATCGGCCAGGTCGTGCCGCACGTGGCGCTTGTCGGTGACGCGCGTGAGGCCACCCGTTCCCGGCAGCACGCCGAGCAGCGGCACCTCCGGCAGCGACACGCTCGACGAGCGGTCGTCGACCAGATAGATCTCGTCGCACGCAAGGGCCAGCTCGTAACCACCGCCCGCGCACGCGCCGTTCACTGCCGCAATGAACTTCAGTCCGGAATATCGGCTCGCATCCTCCAGGCCGTTGCGCGTTTCGTTGGTGAACTTGCAGAAGTTCACTTTCCACGGGTGGCTCGAGAGGCCGAGCATGAAGATGTTGGCGCCGGAACAGAAAATGCGCTCGCGGGCGCTGGTCATGACCACGCAGCGAACCTGCGGATGCTCGAAGCGGATGCGCTGCACCGCATCGTGCAGTTCGATGTCCACGCCGAGGTCATAGGAGTTGAGTTTCAGCTTGTAGCCGTCGCGTACGCCGCCGTCCTCGGCGACGTCGAGGGTCAGCGTGGCCACCTCGCCGTCGACGCCAAGGTTCCAGTGTTTGTAGCGTGACGGCTCGGTTCGGTAATCGACGCTCAGCTCATTGGCCATGGAAATTCCCCGGATTGCACGGTCGCCAACGCCGCGACCCGATGAAATGCATGATAGTGCAGTTGTTCTGACACGTAAAGCAGTATAATGCAGTTTATTGGCGGCGACTTTCGGCGATCGACGGCAATCGCTGCAGGATAGCGGCACGAAGTTCGGCAAAGGCGCGGTCATGGGACTTGGCGCCCGTGTCCACGGTGAGGTCGGCGCGCGCATACAGCGCCTCCCGGCTGGCGAGGATGCGTTTCAGGTCGTCCATGGCTTCGGCATTGCCCGCCATCGGCCGCATGTCTCCCTGCGCAACGACACGCTGCATGTGTTCCTCAGGCGAGGCCCGCAGCCAGACGGTGAAGCATTGCGAGAGCAGCAACTCGTAGGTTGGGGTTTCCGACACCAGGCCGCCGGCGGTGGCGATGACCGCCTTGGGATAGGTGGCCACGGCTTCCTCCAGCGCGCGCTGTTCATAGCGCCGGTAAGCTTGGGAGCCGTACAGCGAGTGGATTTCGTGGACCTGGCAGCCGGCGATGCGCTCGACAATCCGGTTGAGCTCCACGAACGGGATCCCCAGCGCGTCGGCCAACAGCCGGCCGAGTGAGGACTTACCAGCGCCGCGCAGTCCGATCAGGGCGATCCGGCCGCTGCGCGACGGATGCGGCTGGCTGGCGTCCAGCAAGTCGGCCAGCGCCAGCCTGGCACGTTGCAGCGTCGCCTCGTCCCGGCCGCGAAGTAGCTGCCGGATGCGGATCAGTTCAGGGGAGGCCACGCCGTCCTGACCGACAAGCTCCGCCATCGAGCAATTCAACGCCTGGGCCAGTTGCCGCAGCAGCAGGACGGACGCGTTACCGGTGCCGGTTTCCAGGTTGGCCAGGTGTCGCTCGGAGATTCCGGCCTCCTGCGCCAGGACCTTGCGGGTGACGGCCCGCCGGGAGCGCATCATCCGTACCCGGTCGCCCAAAACGGTCAGGAACGGGTCTTTGGTATCGACGTCGGAGGCGGTATCGGACATTGCCGGGGTGCTGTACGAGGTTGAAAATGCACTTTAATGCTTGCTACGGGGAAATGACATGCAGTAAAGTACCAGACGCCATCGCCGGATACAAGAGCGATACAACAGAAATTTCTGGGAGGACGCAATGCCTGCGCATGGCACGCCGCCGCCGGAGCGGTTCAATTTTGCCCGGGACATCCTCGAACGCAATTCCGGGCGCGGCGCCAGGATCGCCTATATCGACGATTTGGTTTCGCTTGACTATGGCGAACTGGACGCGCGCGTACGTCAGGCAGCGGCGGCGTACATCTCGCTGGGACTGCGCCGCGATGAGCGCGTGCTGCTGTGCATGCACGACACGGTGGATTTCCCGGTGGCGTTCCTCGGCGCGCTGTACGCCGGCATCGTTCCGGTCGCCGTCAATACATTGCTCACCGCCGATGACTACGCCTACATGCTCGCGCACAGCCGCGCGCAGGCGCTGCTGGTCTCCGGGGCGTTGCTGCCCACACTGACGCAGGCGATGACCCGCGGCGGAGGCAATGTCGCACACAGCGTCAAGCACATCGTCGTCTCGCGCCCGGTTGTGTCCACTGTTGGGTCCTCGGTTGCGTCCTCAGTTGGGTCGTCAGACAAGGACACGCCGGAGGGCGCGATCGACTTCGCGTCGTGGATCGGGTCGGCCAGGGCGCTCACGAGTGCCGCCGACACCGCGGCCGATGACATGGCGTTCTGGCTCTATTCATCCGGCTCGACCGGGCGTCCGAAAGGAACGGTGCACACGCACGCCAATCTGCATTGGACTGCCGCGCTGTACGGCACGCCCGTGCTCGGCCTGGTCGATAACGATGTGGTGTTCTCGGCGGCCAAGCTGTTCTTTGCCTACGGTCTTGGCAATGCGCTGACGTTTCCATTGACGGCGGGCGCCACGACGATCCTGATGGCGGAGCGCGCCACGCCGCAGGCGGTGTTCCAGCGCTTGAAGCAGCACCGCCCGACGATTTTTTGTGGCGTGCCGACGTTGTATGCGGCAATGCTTGCGTCGACGGAGTTGCCCGCGCAAAGCGACGTAGCACTTCGTCGATGCATCTCGGCCGGCGAAGCACTGCCCCGCGAAGTCGGCGAGAAATTCGCGGCGCGCTTCGGCTGCGAAATCCTGGATGGGATTGGCTCGACGGAGATGTTGCACATCTTCCTGTCGAATCTGCCCGGTGAAGTTCGCTATGGCACGACGGGTAAACCCGTTCCCGGCTACGACATCGAATTGCGCGACGAAGATGGCCAGGTCGTCGGCGAAGACACGATCGGCGACCTGTATATCCGCGGTCCGTCCGCGGCGCTTTTCTACTGGGCGAATCGCGAACGCACGCGCGCGACATTCCAGGGCGAATGGACAAAGAGCGGCGACAAGTACACGCGTGGCGCCGACGGCTATTACACCTATGCGGGACGCAGCGACGACATGCTGAAGGTGAGCGGCCAGTACGTCTCACCGTTCGAGGTCGAGGCTGCGTTGATGCGGCATGACGCCGTGCTCGAGGCCGCGGTCGTCGGCAAGGTCGGCGACGATGGACTCACGCGTACGCTCGCCTATGTCGTGCTCAAGCCCGGGCGCGATGGCGATGCGGCGCTGGCGACAACGCTGCAGGCGTTCGTGAAGGATCAACTCGCGCCGTACAAGTATCCACGCGAGATCCGGTTTCTCGCGGAATTGCCCAAGACCGCCACCGGCAAGATCCAGCGCTTCAGGCTGCGCGAGAGCGCGGCCGAGTGACCGAGTGACGACGACCTTGGGGCGGCCCGCGCCGACGGAGACGCTGTTTGCGGATCTCGCGATCGACGGTCGCGCGCAGCGGCTGGAATACGCGTGGATCGGCGCCGACCGCAGCGACGCGCCGCTCATCGTGTTCCTGCATGAGGGCCTGGGCTCGGTGGCGATGTGGCGCGACTTTCCGCAGACGCTGTGCGCCGCCGCGGGCGTTCGGGGGCTGGTGTACTCGCGATCGGGTTACGGTCGTTCGACACCGCGCGCGGCGGATGAGAAGTGGCCCGTCGAATTCATGCATGTGCAGGCGCAGGTCGTGCTGCCCGCACTGCTGACAAGGCTGCGCATCGAGGAACCGGTCTGGCTGTTCGGTCACAGCGATGGCGCATCGATCGGGTTGCTGCATGCCGCCGCATTTCCGGAGCGCGTGTCCGGCGTGGTGGCCGTCGCGCCCCATGTGTTCGTCGAGGACGTGAGCGTGGCCAGCATCGAACAGGCGCGCATCGCGTATCAGACAACGGACTTGCGGCAGCGCCTGGCGCGCTATCACGATGATCCCGACTCGGCGTTTCGCGGGTGGAACGACATCTGGCTCGAACCCGCGTTTCGCGAGTGGAACATTGAAGGGAGCCTGGCGCGCATTCGCTGTCCGGTGCTGGCGGTGCAGGGCGTCGACGACGAATACGGAACGATGGCGCAGCTCGACGCCATTGCGCGGCTTGTACCCGGTGCCCGGACGCTCAAGCTTGCGGATTGCGGCCACTCGCCGCACCGCGACCAGCCCACGGCACTGCGGGACGCGGTGGTGGCGTTCCTGCGCGAGCATGATGTATGTTTCGGGACACGCGTCCCGAATGCGGCAATGACGGGCGGGCCAGGCTGAACGCCCGTCACCACGAGATGTCGAAACCCTAGGAGATGAAGATGCGCAAGCACCAATGGTCGATCCTGCTTGCGGCAGCGTTGTTGCTGCCGGCACTCCCCGCCGCGGCACAGGCGCCGGGCAAGTTGAAGGTGGGTTTCATGTTGCCCTACACGGGCACGTTTGCGGCGCTGGGAACCGCGATCGAGAATGGCTTCCGGCTGTACGTCAACGAGCAGGGCGGCAAGCTGGGTGGCCGGGAAATCGAGTACGTGAAGGTCGACGACGAATCGGAACCGTCCAAAGGTGCGGACAACGTCAACAAGCTGATCAAGCGCGACAACGTGGACGTGGTCGTGGGCACCGTCCACTCCGGCGTGGCGATGGCGATGGCCAAGGTCGCGAAGGAAACAGGCACGCTGTTGATCGTCCCCAACGCAGGCGCCCAGGCGGTCACCGGCCCCATGTGTTCGCCGAACATCTTCCGCTCGTCGTTCTCGAACTGGCAGCCCGGTTACGCGATGGGCGTGGTCGCGGCGGAAAAGGGCTACAAGAAAGTCGTCACGATCACGTGGAAATATGCAGCGGGCGACGAATCGGTCGGCGGCTTCAAGGAAGCGTTCGAAAAGGGTGGCGGGCAGGTCGTCAAGGAATTGTCGCTGCCGTTCCCGGGTGTCGAATTCCAGGCGCTGCTGACGGAAATCGCGGCGGCCAAGCCGGATGCGGTATACACGTTCTTCGCGGGCGGCGGCGCCGTCAAGTTCGTCAAGGACTATGCCGCCGCGGGACTCAACAAGACGATTCCGCTGATTGGGGCGGGCTTTCTCACCGACGGCACGCTCGAAGCGCAGGGCGACGCGGCACAGGGCCTGCTGACCACGATGCACTACGGCGACGGGCTCACGGTACCCAAGGACAAGACGTTCCGCGCCTCGTACTCGGCCGCCTACAAGATGCAACCCGACGTGTACGCGGTGCAGGGTTACGACGCGGCGCAGTTGCTCGGTATCGGCCTCAATGCCGTGAAGGGCGACTTCACGAAATCGAAGGAACTGTATGCCGCGATGGGCGCGGCGAAGATCGACAGCCCGCGTGGCGCGTTCACGCTCGGCAAGAACCACGATCCGGTGCAGGATATCTACCTGCGCCGCGTCGAGGGCAAGGAGAACAAGGTCATCGGCGTGGCGGTCAAGGCGCTGGCCGATCCGGGCCGCGGCTGCACGATGTAATTGCGGGCGTGCGCCATCGCAACGAGAGCGGCGCCGGTTCGCGCCGCTCTTTTTCGTTCAGGAATAGCGATACTCTTCGACCCGCATGGACCTAGCCACCTTTCTCGTCCAGTGCCTGAACGCGCTGCAGTACGGCCTGCTGCTGTTCCTGGTCGCGAGCGGGCTCACGCTCATCTTCGGCATCATGGGCGTGATCAACCTGGCGCACGGCAGCTTCTACATGATCGGCGCGTA
>JANMCH010000068.1:0-41801 GCA_031361045.1 Betaproteobacteria bacterium
AGGACGAACAGATTGAATCCAACCGGTGGCGTGATCTGGGCCATCTCGACCACCAGCACGATGAAGATGCCGAACCACACCAGGTCGATGCGCGCGGCCTCCACGGTGGGCAGGATGACGCCCATCGTCAACACCACCATCGAGATGCCGTCGAGGAAGCAACCCAGCACCACGTAGAACAAGGTCAACGCGACGATCAGCCCCACCGGTGCCAGCCCGAGCGAGTTGATCCATTCGGCCAGGTGACGAGGCAGGCCGATGTAGCCCATCGAGATGGTCAGGAACGCGGCACCGGACAGGATCAGCGCGATCATGCAGTAGAGCCGCGTCGCGCCCATCAGGCTGGAAGTGAAAGTGGCGCGCGACAGCGAGCCCTGCACAGCGGACAGCACCAGTGAACCCAGCACGCCGAACGCCGCCGCTTCCGTTGCCGTGGCCACGCCGGTGTAGATGGAGCCCAGCACCACCGCGATCAGCAGGACCACCGGAATCAGGTGCCGCGACGCGTGGAGCTTCTGCGCCAGCGTGGTGCTTTCGGTGGCGGCGGGAATGCGGTCAGGATGCAATAGCGCCCACACGACGATGTAACCCGAGAACATCGCAGCGAGCAGGATGCCGGGTACGACACCGGCGATGAACAGCTCCGCGATGGACACATTGGCGCTGACGCCGTAGACGATCATGATGATCGACGGCGGAATGAGCAGCCCGAGCGTTCCCGCGCCCGCGAGCGTGCCGATGGTGACGTCCTCCGGATAGCCGCGCGCCTTCAACTCCGGCAGCGTCATCTTGCCGATCGTCGCGCACGTGGCCGCCGACGAACCGGACACCGCCGCGAAGATCGTGCAGCCGATGATGTTGGTGTGCAGCAGGCGGCCTGGAACGCGTTCGAGCCACGGTGCCAATCCTTTGAACATGTCTTCGGACAGGCGCGTGCGAAACAGGATTTCGCCCATCCAGCAGAACAGCGGCAACGCGGTCAGCGTCCACGACGATGCACTGCCCCAGATCGTGACGGCCATCGCATCGCCGGCGGGGCGCGACGAAAAGAGTTCCATGCCGATCCACGCGACCCCCGACAACGCGAGTCCGATCCACACGCCGCTGCCCAGCAGCGCGAACAGCGTGACGATCAAAAGGGTGGTGATCAGCGCGTCCATGCGGCGCTACTCGTTGTGCAGCGCTTCGTCGGGCAGTTTCGCCAGGCGCGCGCCGCGCAGTTCGAGGATGAATTCGTCGATGAAGGCGATGCAGAGGATGACCGCGCCGACCGCCATGCTCAGCTGCGGAATCCACAGCGGCGTCGCATCGTTGCCGGTCGAGATGTCGTGGAAATCCCACGATTGCCAGGACAGCCGCACGCTGTAATAAGCGAACAGCCCGGAGAGCAGCACCGCCACGCCGAGGGCCCAGAGTTCCAGCGCGCGCTGTGCGCCGACGCCGACATGTTCCAGGATCAGCGTGACCCGGATGTGCTCGCCGCGCTTCAGCGTGTGCGCGAGCGCGAGAAAGCCCGCAGCCGCCATGCAGTACCCGGCGTAGGCATCCGTGCCGGGCACATTGACGCCGAGCAACCGCCCGGTGACACCGGCGACGACCATGGCCAGCGTGCCTGCCATGAACATCGCCGCGAGTGCACCCGCGGCGTCGTACAGGCGGTCGAGGACGGTGCGCACCGCGTTACTGCTGGGCGCGGTAGGCGTCGATGATCTTCTTGCCGTCGTCGCCGGACTTGCGCTGCCATTCGGCCAGCATGTAGTTGCCGACACGGCGCAGGTCTGCCGTCAGTTGATCCGACGGCTTCTCGATGTTCATGCCCTTCTGCTTCAGCTGGTCCATGTACCACGCGGTCTTTTCCTGCGAAGTTTTCCAGCCGCGCGTTTCGGCTTCGGCCGCCGCCTTGAGCACCGCCGCCTGCGTGGGCTTGTCCAGCGCGTCGAAGGCCTTCTGGTTGACGATGACCGCATTCTTCGGCAGCCACGCCTGCGTATCGTAGAAATACTTGAGGTACTCGTAGGTCTTGGAATCGAATCCCGTCGCGCTCGACGACATGTACGAATCGATGACGCCGGTAGCCAGCGCCTGCGACACTTCCGATGCCTGCACGGTCACCGGCTGCGCGCCCACCAATTCGGCAATCTTGGAGGTGGCGGGGCTGTATCCGCGCCACTTGAGGCCTTTCATGTCCGCGCCGGAAGCGAGCACCTTCTTGGAGAAAATGCCCTGCGGCGGCCAGGGCACCGTGTACAGGAGCTTCATGCCCTGCTTGCCGAGTTTGTCGTCGAGCGCCTTGCGCGATGCCTTGGCCAATTTTTGCGATTCGGCATAGGAGGTGGCGAGGAACGGAATGCCGTCGATGCCGTAGAGCGGATCCTCGTTCTCGTAATTGACGAGGAGAATTTCGCCGGCCTGCGCCTGGCCACCCTGCACGGCGCGCTTGATCTCCGGCGCCTTGAACAGCGCCGCCGCCGGATGCACCTGGATCTTGAGCTTGCCGCCCGAGCCGCGGTCGACGTCGGCGACGAACTGCATGATGTTCTCGGTGTGGTAATTGCTGGCCGGATACGCCGTGGGCAGGTCCCATTTGGCTGGTGCCACCGCGGTTTGCGCCGCCGCCGGCAACGCGTTCGGCAAAATGAGCGCGAAACCGAGCGCGACGGCCAGGAGTGTGACTTGCTTCATCGTTGAGTCCCCAGTTAAGCGCGGCATGGGAAAATCGGCTGCGGCGCGTTGACGATTCGCCTCTTTCCGTAAAGTACACTAGTGACCAGCATGGCGACAACCGGGCAATGGCAATTCTGGATCGATCGCGGCGGAACGTTCACCGATATCGTCGCGCGCAAGCCGGATGGCACGCTGACGACCGCCAAGCTGCTGTCCGAAAATCCTGAGCGCTACGCCGACGCCGCGGTGCAGGGCATCCGCGACCTGCTGGGGCTCGTCCCCGGCGCGCCGATCCCCGCGGAACTCATCGACGCGGTGAAGATGGGCACGACGGTCGCCACCAACGCGTTGCTCGAACGCAAGGGCGAGCGCACGGCGCTGGTCATCACCCGGGGCTTTGCCGACGCTCTGCGCATCGCCTACCAGAACCGCCCGAAGCTCTTCGTGCGCCGGATCGACCTGCCGGAAATGTTGTTCGAGCGCGTGGTCGAGGTCGCTGAGCGCATGGGTGCGCACGGCGACGTGGTGACACAGCTTGATCTGCCTGCCGCCGAGGCGGCGATGCGCGCCGTGTGGGCCGAGGGCATCCGCACCGTGGCCATCGTGCTGATGCACGGCTATCGCTATCCGGCGCACGAACAGGCGCTGGCGGCGTGCGCGCGTGCGATCGGCTTCACGCAGGTCTCGGTGTCGCACGAGGTCAGTCCGCTGATGAAACTCGTGTCGCGCGGCGACACCACCGTGGTCGATGCCTACCTGTCGCCGATCCTGCGGCGCTATGTCGAGCAGGTGGAGCGCGCATTGACCGGTGGCAGCGGTGGCAGCGGTGGCAGCGGGCGCAGCGGCATTCGCCTGCAATTCATGCAGTCGAGCGGCGGCCTCACCGACGCGAAGCTGTTCCAGGGCAAGGACGCGATCCTGTCCGGACCGGCAGGGGGCATCGTCGGCGCAGTCGAAGTTTCGCGGCAAGCGGGGTTCGACCGCATCATCGGCTTCGACATGGGCGGCACATCCACCGACGTCACGCACTGGGCGGGCGAATACGAGCGCGCGTTTGTCACCGAGGTGGCGGGCGTGCGGCTGCGCGCGCCGATGATGAGCATCCACACCGTCGCGGCGGGCGGCGGATCGATCTGCACATTCGACGGCGCGCGCTTTCGCGTCGGACCGGATTCGGCCGGCGCTGTGCCCGGACCTGCGGCCTATCGTCGCGGCGGCCCGTTGACCGTCACCGACTGCAACGTGATGGTCGGCAAGCTCGATCCGCAATTGTTCCCGAAGGTGTTCGGGCCGGAGGGCAACGCGGCGCTCGACGCGGAAGTGGTCAGGACGAAGTTCGCGGCGCTCGCCGCAGTCGTGTCCGCAGCGCAGGGCAAGGTGCGTTCGGCAGAGGAAGTGGCCGACGGCTTCCTCCGCATCGCCGTCGAGAACATGGCCAACGCGATCAAGCACATCTCCGTGCAGCGCGGCTACGACGTCACCGAATACACGCTGTGCTGTTTCGGTGGTGCAGGCGGGCAGCACGCCTGCCTCGTTGCCGACGCGCTCGGCATGACGCGGGTGTTCATCCATCCGCTCGCCGGCGTGCTCTCCGCGTACGGCATGGGACTGGCCGATGTCCGGGCCCTGCGGCAGTGCGCTGTCGAAGCGGTGCTTTCGGAAGCGTCGCTGGCCGCCGCGGAAACAGCTTTCGACCTGCTCGAACGCGTCTCGCGCACCGAAGTCGAAGGGCAGGGCATCGTCGCCTCGCGCGTGCAGGCCAAGCGCACGCTGCACGTCAAATATGACGGCACCGATACCACGCTGGAAATTCCGGTGGCGGCCGGCGTGTCGGTCATTGTCGCGGATTTCGAGAAGCGCTATGCGCAGCAATATGGCTTCCTGATGCCGGGCAAGGCGCTGGTGATCGAGGCGGTCGCGGTGGAGGCGATCGGCAAGGCGCAAACGGCCGAAGATGCGCAACCGGTGTTTGCGGCGCGTTCGCACCCGCTTGCGCCACTGCAGGTCAACCGCGTCTACACCGAGGGCCGCCATCGTGATGCGCCGGTCTTCGATCGCGACGAGCTGCGACCGGGCGACGCAATCCCCGGCCCCGCTGTCATCCGCGAACAGAACGGAACCACCGTCATCGAACCCGGCTGGCGCGCGACACTGACGGAACGCGATCACCTCCTGCTCGATCGCGTCGAGGCCGCGCAGCGTACGCACGCCATCGGCACCACGGCCGATCCGGTATTGCTCGAAGTGTTCAACAACCTGTTCATGGCCATCGCGGAACAGATGGGCGTGACGCTCGCCAACACCGCCTATTCGGTCAACATCAAGGAGCGCCTCGATTTTTCCTGCGCGATCTTCGACGGCGAGGGCCACCTGATCGCCAACGCGCCGCACATGCCGGTGCATCTGGGTTCGATGGGCGAATCGGTGACCACGGTCATCGATCGCCGCGCGGGCACGATGCAGCGCGGCGACGTGTTCGTGCTCAACGCGCCCTACAACGGTGGCACGCACCTGCCCGATGTGACGGTGATAGCACCCGTGTTCCTGGACGGTCCGCAACCCGAATTCTATGTCGCCTCGCGCGGTCACCACGCCGACATCGGTGGCACCACGCCGGGGTCGATGCCGCCCGATTCGACGCACGTCGACGAGGAGGGCGTGCTGCTCGACAACGTGCAGCTGGTGGCCGCCGGACGCTTCCTCGACGCGGAGATGCGCGCCATCCTGTCTTCCGGTCGCTATCCCTCGCGCAATGTCGACCAGAACCTGGCGGACCTGCGCGCGCAGGTCGCAGCGTGTGCCAAGGGCGCATCCGAACTCGCGAAGATGGTGCTGCACTTCACGCTGCCCGTGGTGCGCGCGTATATGCAGCACGTGCAGGACAACGCCGAGGAGTCGGTGCGCCGCGTGCTCGACGTGTTGAAGGACGGCCGCTTCGAGTACGAGATGGACAGTGGGGCAAAGATCGTCGTCGCCATCTCGATCGACAAGGCCCGACGCGAGGCGACCATCGACTTCACCGGCACCAGCGCGCAGCAGCCGACCAACTTCAACGCGCCTTCCGCAGTGTGCAAGGCGGCGGTGCTCTACGTATTTCGCACGCTGGTCGACGACGAAATTCCGATGAACGACGGGTGTCTCAAGCCCTTGCGCATCGTCATCCCCGAAGGTTCGATGTTGCGGCCGCGCTACCCTGCCGCCGTCGTGGCCGGCAACGTGGAAACGTCGCAGGCCGTCACCGACACGCTGTTCGGCGCGTTGGGCGTGCTCGCGGCGTCGCAGGGCACGATGAACAACTTCACGTTTGGCAACGCCACCTATCAGTACTACGAGACGATTTCCGGCGGTTCGGGCGCCGGCCCGGATTTCGACGGCGTCAGTGTCGTGCAGACGCACATGACCAACTCCCGCCTTACCGACCCCGAAGTGCTCGAGTGGCGCTTCCCCGTGCGCCTCGACGCCTTCAGCATCCGCCGCGGCAGCGGCGGCCGCGGGCGCCATCATGGCGGTGACGGCGCGGTGCGCCGCGTGCGCTTCCTCGAAGCCATGACCGCAGTGATGCTGGCCAACCATCGCCGCGTGCCGCCTTTCGGCGTGGCGGGCGGCGCGCCCGGCGGTCTCGGTCGCAACTGGGTGGAGCGTTGTGATGGCTCCCGGGAAGAATTCGGCGCGACGTGCGCGGTGGACATGCAGCCTGGCGACGTGTTCGTCATCGAAACGCCCGGCGGCGGCGGCTTCGGAGCGCCCGGCCGGTGACCGCGACAATGAAGGGCACCACTGTCGGCATCGACTGGCTGGTTTCCGGAGCGGATGCCGAGACGCGGCTCGCGGAACGCGTCGCCTGGATCGAGCATCTGCTGACGTGGGTGCGCGCGCGCGGGGGCGCCGAGGCCGAGGGTGGCGCCGCGCCGGCGACGCGCATCCGTTTCTTCCTGCAAGTCCTGGAGCGGCATCCCGACCGCAAGCTCGCGGTGTCGCTGCTGGTGCGCAACACGCTGCGCGACTTGAGCGCGATCGGATTGCTCTGCGAAACGGGCTTGCCCCATGCCAATGCCTTCTTCCAGGAATTGACGGACCGGCTCGCGTCGAAGATCTTGCCGGCGGCCCCGGCGGAAAACGACATGTCGGTGTTGTTCCGCCGTGTCTTCCCGGACGAAGGCGATGCGGACTGGGTAGCGGCGTTGCCGGCCGGCGTTCTGGATGGCATCGGTGACCTGCTGCAACACGGTGCGAGCGTGGACGCCAGCGACCCGTGGTCGAGTTTCAGGCGCGACGGGGCGGATGCGCTGATGATCCTTGCGAGTCAGGTGCAGCAGATCGGCCTGTCGCAACGCGTGCGCCAGCGCACAGCGACGGAGCGACCGCTCGATACGCCGTTCGCGGGATTGTCGTCGACGGTGCACGACTACATCGAAGCTGCCGCGGGTTCGGAGCGGGCGGAGGCCGAAGAGGCCGCGGTGAAGAGCTTCATGGCGCGCTGCGGCACAGCACTCGGCGACGTCACCCGCCACCTCGAGAATTACGGCGTCTCGATCGATCTCGTATACCAGCTGGAGCGCGCGCAGCTTTCGCTGCAGCGGATGGAGGCCATCGTGCTGCTGCGCGGACGCGAGAGGAGCGACCACGCGACCACCGCGCACTTCGTCGCCGCGCTGATCCGTGCCAACGACGCGCAGGACAGCCTGCGCCTGCTGCTGCGCGAGAACCTGAAGCTGATGACGCGCCGGATCGTCGAGTCCGCGCGCAAGACCGGCGATCACTACATCACGCGCGACGGCCATGAATATCGCGCGATGCTGGCGTCTGCGGCGATCGGCGGCGCGGTCACCGGCCTGACCATCATCGTCAAGATCGCCACCGTCGGCCACGGCCTGCCGCTGTTCCTCGATGGGTTGGTCGCCTCCACCAATTACGCGCTGTCGTTCGTTCTGATCCACCTGCTGCACGGCACGTTGGCCACCAAGCAGCCGGCGATGACGGCGGCGGCGATGGCGCACCAGCTCAATTCGCCGCGCGTGCGGGGCCGGTTGCGCGGGTTCGTCGACGAGGTTGCCAACCTCGTGCGCTCGCAGGTCGCCGCCATCCTGGGCAATCTGATGCTCGTCGTCCCGGCGGCGCTCGTCATGCAGGCGCTGTTGCTGCTGGCCGGCGTGGGACACCTGCCCAACCGCGAACACGCGCTGCAATACGTGGAGTCGCTGTCGGTCTGGAGCGCGGCGCCGTTCTACGCGGCGACCACGGGCGTGCTGCTGTGGCTGTCCGCCGTCATTGCCGGATGGTTCGAGAACTGGGCCACGTTTCGCCGCCTGCCCGAGGCCATTGCGCAGGCGCCGCGCATCAAGGCGTTGCTGGGCCCGGAACGCGCGGCCCGCGCGGCCTCGCTCATCGAGAACAATGTCGCCGCGCTCGGCGGCAACGTGTCGCTGGGATTGCTGCTCGGCATGGAGCCGGTGTTCGCCGCGTTCTTCGGCTTGCCGCTGGAAGTCCGGCACGTGACCCTGTCCACGGGCCAGCTGGCGCTTGCCTCGTGGTCGTACGGCGCAGGTATCTTTGCGCTGTCCGCGTTCTGGTGGGCGATCGTGGGTATTGGCGCGATCGGATTCCTCAACCTGACCGTGTCGTTCGGGCTGGCGCTGTCCGTTGCGATTCGCTCGACCGGTCGTGGTGCCGTGTCCCGACGCCGGTTGCGCCGCGCGGTGTTTGCGCGCGTCCGGTCGGCACCGCTGGACTTCCTGGTGCCGCCGCGCCATCCCCGGTTACCCGCTGCCTGATTCGCCCTCCCGTTGGCGCGCGGAACGGGAGGTTGCATAATCCGGCGTTACCCTTCCGATTTCCCTATTCAGGCCCGCCATGCCCACCATCTACGATTTCAGCGTCGACGACATCCACGGCAAGAAGGTTGCGCTCGAAAAATACAGGAACAAGGTGATGCTCATCGTCAACACCGCGAGCAAGTGCGGGTTCACGCCGCAATACAAGGGGCTGGAGGCGCTGTACGAAAAGTTCCACGGCAAGGGGCTCGAGGTCCTGGGCTTCCCGTGCAACCAGTTCGGCGCGCAGGAACCGGGCAGCGAGGAGGAGATTGCGCAGTTCTGCGAATTGAACTACGGCGTCACCTTCCCGATGTTCGCCAAGGTCGACGTCAATGGCGCCAGCACCGCGCCGGTGTTCAAGTACCTGAAGGCGGAAAAACCCGGCCTGCTCGGCAGCGAGGCGATCAAGTGGAATTTCACCAAGTTCCTGGTCGACCGCAAGGGCAATGTGCTCGCGCGCTATGCGCCGAACGACACGCCGGAATCCATGACCGGCGACATCGAAAAACTCCTTTGATGCGGTGCGCCGCGGTTCTCACGCTCGCCGCGGCGTTGCTGCTGCCTCTGGCGGCAGGCGCGCAGTCTGATCCGAACAAGGTGCTGCGCGTCGCGTTTCCGGTGGCCGAGACCGGCTTCGACCCGCAGGCGTCAAATGACGTCTATTCCGCCTACGTCGAGCGCGCGATCTTCGACCCGCTCTATACCTACGACATCCTGGCGCGGCCGTACCGGATCGTGCCCAACACCGCAGTCGCGCTGCCCGAGATTTCCCCGGACGGATTGCAATGGACGATACGGCTCAGGCCGGGCATCTATTTCAATGACGACCCGGCGTTCAAGGGCAGCAAGCGAGAGCTGACCGCTGCCGACTACATTTATTCGTGGAAGCGTACGCTCGACCCGAAGATTCGCTCGTTCTGGCTGCAGACGTTCGATGGCTTGTTCGACGGTGCGTCCGCGGTGACCGCGAAGGCGAAGGAGACAGGAAAGTTCGATTACGACGCGCCGATGGCGGGCCTGGAAGCATCCGACCGCTACACGATCAGGATAAAGCTTGTGCATCCGGCCTATGACCTGCTGCCCAACCTGACGACGGTTCAGTCCGCCGCCGTGGCGCGCGAAGTGATCGACAAGTACGGCGACGCCAGCGGCTGGGCGATGCAGAATCCGGTCGGCACCGGACCGTTCCGTCTCAAGGAATGGCGGCGTGCCCAGAAGATCGTGCTGGAAGCCAACCCGGGCTTTCGCGAAGTTCTGTATCCGGGCAGCGATGATCCCGCTGACCGCGCCATCGTCGCGAAAATGAAAGGCAGGAAATTGCCGCTGCTGGGCCGAATCGACGTCAGTATCGTCGAGGAGTCCAATCCGCGGCTGCTCTCCTTCGACAAGGGTGAACTGGACTACATCCAGGTGCCGCCCGACCTGGTGCCCAACGTGCTCACACCGGAAAACACGCTGCAGCCGCGCTTCGCCAAAGTTGGCGTGTCGCTGGCGCGCGGCATCCAGCCGGCCGTCAGCTACACGTTCTTCAACATGGAGGACCCGGTCGTCGGTGGCTACACCAAGGACAAGGTCGCGCTGCGCCGGGCCATCGGCATGGCGTTCAATGTTGACGAGGAAATCAAGGTGCTATGGAAAGGCCAGGCCGTGCCCGCGACCGGGCCTATCCCGCCGCATGTCACGGGTTACGATCCCCAATTGAAAGGGCATGTCAGCTACGACCTGCCTGGCGCGAAAGCGCTGCTCGACAGGTTTGGCTACGTCGACCGTGATGGCGATGGCTTTCGCGAACTTCCCGACGGCACGCCGCTGGTGCTGGACATGGGCTCGGTGCCGGATGCGCGTGGCAGGCAATTCCAGGAACTTTGGCAGAAGACCCTGACCTCCCTCGGCCTGCGCGCGGAATTCCGCAACCAGAAATGGCCGGATCTCCTCAAGATGGCGCGGGCCGGAAAATTACAGATGTGGTACCTGGGCAACATCAACACGACAACCGACGGCTACGGCTTCCTGGGTCTTCTCTACGGCGGCCATGCCGGGTTGTCGAACATTTCGCGTTTCAGCTTGCCGGAGTACGACAAACTCTATGACCAGTCGCGTGGCCTGCCCGACAACGCTGAGCGCACGAAACTCTTCCGCCAGATGTCGGGGCTGGTAACTGCCTATGCGCCGTGGAACCTGGAGGTGTATCGCTATGAGAACGTGGTCGTGTATCCGTGGGTGATCGGCTACAAGTACAACGCGTTTTCCGCCCATCCCTGGATGTACTACGACATCGACCTCAAGATGCCGCGCAAGCCGGTGCAACAATGAGGGCCCGCCGCGTTCTCTGTGTTGCGATGCTGATGCTGGCGGCTGGCATCGCGCCCCCTGCCACGGCACAAGCCGATCCGAACAAGGTGCTGCGCGTTTCCTTTCCCGCGGCGGAGACCGGGTTCGATCCGCAGGCGACGAACGATCTCTATTCCAATCACGTCAACCGCGCGATATTCGACACGGCGTACAGCTACGATTTCCTGGCGCGGCCGTTCACGCTGGTACCCAACACCGCGGTCGCGTTGCCGCAGATTTCCGCTGATGGCCGCACGTGGACGATCAAGATCAAGCCCGGCATCTACTTCACCGACGATCCGGCGTTCAAGGGCGTCAAGCGCGAATTGACGGCGGCGGATTACGTCTATTCGTGGAAAAGGGTGATCGATCCCAAGGTGCGCTCACCCAACCTGCAGGCGTTCGACGACGTGTTCGAGGGCGCGGACGCCGTCATCGCCAAGGCGAAGGAGACCGGCAAGTTCGATTACGACGCGCCGATGGAGGGATTGCTGGCGGTCGACCGCTACACGATCCGATTCAAGCTCAAGCGGCCGACCTACGACCTCCTGTCCAACCTGACGCAGGTGTTCGCCGGGGCTGTCGCGCGCGAGGTGATCGAGGCCTATGGCGACGGGAGCACATGGGCCATGCAGAACCCGGTCGGGACGGGGCCGTACCGATTGAAGGACTGGCGGCGCGGCCAGAAGATCGTGCTCGAAGCCAATCCGGGTTTTCGCGACGTTCGCTTTCCGGACAGCAAGGATCCCGCGGACCGCGACATCGTCGCCAGGAACAAGGGGGCGAAGCTGCCGCGCATCGGACTCATCGAAATCACGATCATGGAGGAGTCGCAGCCGCGCCTGCTCGCCTTCGAAAAGGGCGATCTCGACTACGTCACCGTTCCCGGCGACCTGATCTGGAACGTGATGGGCAAGGACAACAAGCCGCTGCCCCGATTCGCTGACGCAGGTGTGACGATTGCGCGCGGTGTGCAGCCCGCGATCACCTTCACGTATTTCAATATGGAAGATCCGATTGTCGGTGGCTATACCAAGGAGAAAATCGCGCTGCGTCGCGCGATCGGCATGGCCTACAACGTGGAGGAGGAAGTGCGCGTGCTGCGCCAGGGACAGGGCATGCCTGCAACACAGGTCATTCCGCCCAACGTCACCGGCCACGATCCGAAATTTTCCGGCCATACCAGGTACGACCCCGCGGGTGCCAAGGCATTGCTCGACAAGTTCGGCTACATCGACCGCGACAAGGATGGCTGGCGCGAACTGCCCGACGGCAAGCCGCTGGTGCTGAAGATGGGAACATCGCCCACCGCGCTCGACCGGCAATACAACGAGTTGTGGCAGCGAAATCTCACGGCGGTGGGTATCAAGATCGACTTCGTCAACCAGAAATTCGCCGACCTGCTGAAAATGGCGCGCGCGGGCCAACTGCAGATGTGGGCACTCGGCAACATCAGCACCACCCCCGAGGGTTACCAGTTCCTGGGCTTGCTCTATGGGGGGTATTCGGGACTGTCGAACCTGGGACGGTTCAAGCAGCCGGACTTCGACCGGCTCTATGACCTGTCGCGCAGCCTGCCCGACAGTCCGGAGCGCACGAAGCAGTTCCGCGAAATGTCGCAGATCGTTTCTGCGTACGCGCCATGGATGCTGAACGCGTTCCGGTTCGAGAATATCGCCGTGTATCCGTGGGTGGTGGGCTTCAAGTACAACCCGTTCCAGAACCATCCGTGGATGTACTTCGACATCGATCTCAAGATGCCGCGCCGCCCGGTACAGCAATAGCCCGATTGCACCGCAGCATCGCGTGGATTTGAAAGTGCGCGCGCGCCGGCGTAGAATCGTCGCATCACTCCTCATTCCCCTGGACGACCCAACATGAACCGCAACCCCAATTCGCACTCGCCGGCAGCAATGGCGCGGCTGCGCATGGGTTGGGTTTCGTCCATCCCCATTTAAATTCCCGCCGGGTTACCCGCCGGGTCAGGGCGGGAACCGGAGTTGTAGGCGTCTTTCCTTTCCGGACTTCCCGCCTGTCGTAGTTTCATTCGTGCCTGCATTTGTGCGCAGGCGCGCTGCTACAACACAGGTGTCGTCATGGAACAGTTGCAACGCTTGATGCGCCGTACGTTTCGCGGACTGTGGCTGTCCCCGGATTTCCGGAAGCTATGGGCCTCGCTGACGATCACGGCCTTCGGCAGCCAGATCACCAACCTCGCGTTGCCGCTGACGGCGGCGTTGCTGCTGCACGCCACGCCGCTGCAGATGGGCGTGCTGATTGCCCTCGAAACGCTCCCGTTTGCGCTGGTGTCGCTGCACGCCGGCGTCCTGCTCGATCGCGTGCGCAAGCTGCCGATCGTGATCGCGTCGGACATCGTGCGCGGACTCGCGTTGCTGGCGGTTCCCGTCGCCGCTTTCACCAATGTGCTGGGCATGGAAATTCTCTATGCCGTCGGCTTCTTCTGCGGCGTGTCGAATGTCGTCGGTGGCGCGGCGTACCAGGTACTGCTCGCGCAGTTGGCGGGCCGGGACAAGCTGGTCGAGGCCAATGCCAAGATCGCGCTGGGCGAAACATCGTCGGCGCTGATCGGCCCCGGCTTGGCCGGCGGCCTGATCCAGCTCCTGACCGCGCCGTTCGCGATCATCCTCGATGCGCTGACGTTCTTTGTCTCGGCACTGATGCTCCGCCGCATCCGCATTCCGCAGGACGTGCCGCACGACGGACCCAAGGGATCGGTGACCGCGGAAATACTCGAAGGCCTGAAGCTGGTGTGGCATAACCGCACGCTGCTGTCGCTGGCGTGGGTGGCGGCACTCTGGCAATTGCTCCATCACATGCAGCTGGCCGTGCTGATCCTGTTCGCCACGCGCGAGCTCGGGCTCTCCGCGGGCGCGATCGGCCTGACCTATGTGTTCGGCGGGTTGGGCTGCGTACTGGCGGCGGCTTCGGCGGAAAGGCTATCCGCGCGTTTCGGCGTCGGGACGGTGATCGTGCATGGACTGATGCTCACCGCGATCGGCTGGCAGGCATTCGGCCTGGTGTCCGGCCCGGTGTGGTTCGCCACACTCGCGCTGGGCGTTGCGCTGCTGGTGTTCGACTTCGGCGCCGTGCTGTACGGCATCAACTACATCGCGCTGCGCCAGGCGATCACGCCGGATCGTTTACTGGGTCGCATGACGGCGACGATGCGCTTCCTGACGGTGGCGGCGGCGCCGCTCGGGTCGCTGGCGGGAGGTGCGTTGGCGACGGTGATCGGCCTGCGCGGCACGCTGCTGACGGTGGGCGTGCTTGCGCTGATGCTGACGGCGGGTGCGGTGTTGTGGTCGCCGGTCCGGCGCCACCGGACGTTGCCGGCCGTGCCGGCGGAGTGATCAACCCCTGATACCGGCAGCCGGAAGCACCCGTGTCGTCGCCGCTCACGCGGGAACGACGATGCGCAATGACTAGACGATCGTCCCCGCCGCGACGGTGCGATTGCTGACTTCGTCGATGACGATGAAGGCGCCGGTCGTGCGGTCGTCGCGGAAGGCGTCGACGGCCAGCGCCTCGTTGATCGCCAGTCGCGCACGCACCAGGTCGTTCATGCCGACGGTCGCGAGTGGGGCGACCGGCGACAACGTACCCAGGTCCACTGCGTGCATGATTTCCGAGAATCGTGCGCGCACGGTGCGCGTCGTGTGCTTGATCAGGTAATTAGCGCCGGGTTGCATCGGTTCGGCATCGAACCAGCACAGGTCGGCCACGATTTCGCGTGTCACGCGCGGTCGCGCGTCGACGGGCACCAGAGTATCGCCGCGCGCGACGTCGAGGTCGCGGTCCAGGCGCACCGTCACCGCGTGTCCGGGCAGCGCGACGGACACCGGGCCATCGGGTCCATCGATGCCGGCGACCACCGCGCGCAATCCCGCGGGCATCACGGCCACTTCCGCGCCGACTTCGAGCGTGCCGCTGGTGACCGTGCCCTGCAGTCCGCGCTGCGGCCGGCCGCGTTGTGCCGCCTGGTCGCGCGTGACGCGCTGCACGGCCAAACGCAACGGTTGGGTGGCGCGCGAGTGGACGACGTCCACACTTTCCAGATAGGCCAGCAACGTCGGGCCGCCATACCACGGCAACGAATCGCCCCGCGAGGCGACCATGTCGCCGGTGAGTGCGGAGACCGGGATGGCGTGCACTTCGACAAATCCCAGGTGCGCCGCCAGCGCAAGGAATTCCGCGTGGATTTCCTCGAAGCGCGCGCGATCCCAGTTCACCAGGTCCATCTTGTTGACGGCGAGCACCAGTCGGTTGATGCCGGCCCAGCGCGCGAGGAATGCGTGGCGTCGCGTCTGCGGCTGCAGGCCGTGCACCGCGTCCACCAGCAGCACCGCCACGTCCGCGGTACTGGCGGCAGTGACCATGTTTCGCGTGTACTGTTCGTGGCCGGGCGAATCGCCGATGATGAACTTGCGCGCAGGCGTGGCGAAGTAGCGGTACGCGACGTCGATGGTAATGCCCTGTTCGCGTTCGGCCAGCAGGCCGTCCGTGACCAGCGAAAAGTCGATCGGCATTTGCCCGGCGCGACGCGACCCCGCTTCCAGTGCGCTCACCTGGTCGGACAGCAGGCTCTTGCTATCCCACAGCAGGCGGCCGATCAGCGTGCTCTTGCCGTCGTCGACGCTGCCGGCGGTGGTGAAGCGCAGCGGTGTGGCGGAGGGGCTCGCCAAAGTACTCACTGAGGGACTCACCCCGGCCATCAGAAGTACCCCTGCCGCTTGCGCAATTCCATCGCGGCGTCGTTGGCCTGGTCGTCAAGGCGCGTGGCGCCCCGCTCGGTGATGCGCGTCGCCGCGGTTTCGGCGACGATGTCATCGAGCGTCGCTGCGTCGGATTCGACCGGCGCGGTACAGGGAATGTCGCCGACCGTGCGAAAGCGCACCGAAATGTTTTCGACGCGGTCGCCGGGTGCGGCAGGCGTGAGGTGCGTGACCGGCACCAGTGCGCCGCCGCGGCGGACGATGTCGCGCGGATGCGCGAAATAGAGTTCCGGCAGCGGGATCGCCTCCTGCCGGATGTATTGCCACACGTCGAGTTCCGTCCAGTTCGACAGCGGGAATACGCGCATGTTCTCCCCCTTGTGCACACGCGCGTTGTAGAGCGACCAGAGTTCGGGCCGCTGCGCCTTCGGGTTCCATTGTCCGGAATCGTCGCGGAAGGAGAACACGCGCTCCTTGGCCCGCGCCTTTTCCTCGTCGCGGCGCGCGCCACCGATGCAGGCGTCGAAGCCGAACTCCGCGATGGCGTCGAGCAGCGTCACGGCCTGGTGCGGATTGCGCGACTCGTTGGCGTGCCGCAGCCGCACGCGGCCGGTGCGGATCGACTCGTCGAGCGAACGCACGAGCAGTGGCAGGCCCGTTTCGCGCGCCATGCGGTCGCGGAAGGCGATCACTTCCGGAAAGTTCTGTTCAGTATCGATATGGAGCAACGTGACCGGCGCGCGCTCCGGAAAGAAGGCCTTCTGCGCCAGCCGCAGCACGACCGCCGAATCCTTGCCGCCGGAAAACAGCAGCGCCACGTTGCGGCACTCGGCGGCGATTTCGCGCAGGATGAAGATCGACTCGGCCTCGAGTTCCGCAAGATAGGCATTGCGCGGCCGTGGCGCGAGCGTCGGCGGCGAAGTCAGTTCGTCGAGAGCGGGATCGTCGTGCAGCAGCATGGTGTGGCGTCTTTCTAGGCGGAGACAGTTGCGGCGCGCGTGCGTACCACGCGGCCCTGGGCATCGATGTGGATCCCGCACTCGCGCTGGTCGGCGGTTTCCCACCACCAGCGGCCGGAGCGCGGATCCTCGCCGGGCTTCACCGCCCGCGTGCACGGCGCACAGCCGATCGAGGGATAGCCGCGCAGATGCAGCGGATGGGTGGGCACGTCGTGCGCGCGGACGTACGCTTCGACATCGGCGTCCTGCCAGTCGGCGAGCGGCGCCAACTTCATCAGGCCGTGTTGCTCGTCGAAGGCCAGGATCGGCGTGTCGGTGCGCGTGACCGATTGGCTGCGGCGAAGGCCTGTGATCCACGCCTTCTTTCCGACCAGGGCGCGCGCAAGCGGACGAACCTTGCGCAACTCGCAGCAATGCTTGCGCAGATCCGCGGACCGGTAGAACGGATTGGGGCCTTGCGCGGCGACAAAGGGCTCGATATCCGCGGCGTCCGGCGCGTACAAGCGGATGGGCAATCCGTAGCGCTGCCGTACTGTTTCAATGAATGCGTAGGTTTCATCGTGTAGCCGGCCGGTATCGAGCGAGAACACGTCGACCGGAAGGTCGAGCGATGCGATCAGGTCGACGATCACCATGTCCTCGACGCCGAAACTCGACGCCAGCACGGCAGGCGTGTGCGCGGCGACGGCATGGCGCAGTCGCTGGGTTGCCTCGGAGATGCGCAAGGGCAGGTTCACGCCGTGGATACTAGGCAACCAGGTAAATAGACGGAAATGATCTTTTGGCGGGTTGTATATTCCTTTTTGCTATAAACGAAGGGGCTGCGGCCTCCAGCGCGCACCAACCGGCGGTCGGCGACCGGCATGGTTCAAACTGCGCGGGATCGCCGATCTGGCGTTATCGAACCTGAGGGAGCACTGATTTGACCGAACTTGAGACCCTGCGCGACCAGCTCCGGACTTTCGCGGCTGCCCGCGACTGGGAGCCGTTTCATTCGCCGAAGAACCTTGCCACGGCGCTGGTCGTGGAAGCGGGAGAGTTGCTCGAAACGTTCCAGTGGCTGTCGGAGGAGCAGAGTCGGCGCCTTCCGCCGGGAGCGCTGGCGGCGGCGAGCGACGAAATTGCCGACGTTTTCCTTTACCTGATCCGGCTGAGTGACCAGCTGGGCATCGATCCGATCGCCGCGGCGAAACGGAAAATGCTCGTGAACGACAGCAAATATCCGGTGGACAAGGCACGCGGCAACAGCAAGAAGTACACCGAGTTCTAGTAGTCCGAGACAACCTGGGGGATGGCGAGCATGGACCTTGAAGCGCACCCGGTCATTCATTGGACCGAGGGTGACGAGCCACGCTCCGCGCGCTGGCGATCGGAGCGAGGGGCGCCGCCTCCGGTGCGCGTGGTCGTCGCCGATGATGCGATGACGGCCGATGCCGCCTATGGCCTCGCATGCCAGGGAACGGCGTTGCTGTGGCGGGGCGACTTCCAGAATGCGCGGCAGATGCTGATCGCGTTGGCGAGTCGCGCCGAACGGCCACCGCGCAAGGCGAAAGATCCGGCTCCGGCCGCGTTACCCGCTGCACCGGCCGCGTTACCCGTTTCACCGGCCGCGGCGCCCGCATCGCTGGCCAACGCGTTTCATTTGCAACGCCAGGCCCGTTCGCAGCGTGCGCGCACGTTGGGCATGCTGCTCGTTCCGCTCGATGCGGACTACGGCGTTCCGTTGCGCCGCGCGCCCGACGTCCGGCAAGCCTGCAACGAGGCCCATGGCATGGGCACGGAGCCTGCGGTCATCTCGCTGCGGGAATTGCTCGGTCTCATCGGCGCGCACGAGTGGCGCACTCGCGGAATGGAAATACCTGCGGTCGGCGGGCGCATCCATCCGCACTACGGCGTATTTGCGCCGGTTCGTCGCGAATACGTCGACCTGGTCGCCAAGGCGCCGCTGCCGGCAGCGTGCGTTTCATCGGGCGTCGCGTTCGACATCGGCACCGGGACGGGCGTACTGGCTGCGGTTCTGGCACGGCGCGGCGTAGCGCGCGTCGTTGCAACCGATCTGGACCCGCGCGCATTGCGCTGCGCGCGCGAGAACGTCGAGCGTCTCGGGCTGGCGACGCAAGTAGAAGTGGTGGAGGCCGACCTCTTTCCCGCAGGACGGGCGTCGCTCGTGTTGTGCAATCCGCCGTGGGTTCCCGCGCGACCGAGTTCGCCCATCGAGTACGGCATCTACGATCACGAGCACCGCATGCTGCTTGGCTTTCTGAACGCGTTGCCTGCGCATCTCGAGCAGGGAGGCGAAGCCTGGCTGATTTTGTCCGATCTCGCGGAACACCTGGGATTGCGGTCGCGGGAAATGCTGCTTGGCGCGTTCGCTGCGGCGGGATTGCAAGTGGTGGAGCGAATCGACACGCGGCCGAATCATCCGCGGGTGTCGGATGAAAGCGACCCGTTGCATGCGGCGCGCGCGGCGGAAGTGACTTCGCTCTGGCGGCTGGCCGTGGTCACGGCGTCCCCATCGCCTCGCGCCAACGCATAGAGTCATGGATGCGGAATCGCGTACTCGGGTGGTCGAAGAAGATGAATGCCTCGATCGGGCCCGGGTCCGGTTTCCGGTATTCAGTTATCTTCAGGTTGACCTCGGCGGCACCGTGCGGCTCGCGGGCCAGATTCAGTCCGAAGCGGTCGGCCTCGATTTCCTGTGTACGGGTCAGCGTACTGGTGATCGGCGTGGCGAAAAATGTGAACACACTGAACACCGCGACCAGCAGCGGCAGGCTCGCCACATCCGACACGCCGTGCAGGCCGAAGCGTTGCCCGTACCGCGCGAGCAATCGATTCATGCTCCATTGCGCAAACAGGAACGCGACCAGGAACAGCAGCGCGTATATGGCGACGCTCTTGTAGATGTGGTTCAGCACGTAGTGGCCCAGTTCGTGGCCCATCACGGCGCGAATTTCCGGCACCGTCGAGCGCCGGAGCAGGTTGTCGTTGAGGCGCACCGCAGCAGAGCCAAAGATGCCCGAGACGTTGGCGCTGATGCGTGTGGTCTGGCGCGAAGCGTCGAACTCGTAGACATTGTCGGTCGGCACGCCGTTCGCCTTGGCCATCGCCAGCACGGACGACTTGATTTCGCCGTTTTCGACGGGCTTGTAGGTATTGAACAGCGGGTCGATCCAGACGGGGGCAATCAATAAAGCCACGATCGCCAATGCCACGGTCACCCCTGTGCCCCAGAGCCACCAGCGCTCGCCGGTCCGGCGGATCACGCCGTAGAGAATCGCGACCGAAATGGCGGTGATGAGCGTCGCAACCGCCAGGCCAATGAGTTGCTCGCCGAACCAGGGACCGAAAGTCTGCGTTGCCATGCCATACGTATGTTCGCGTACGAACCTGTGGTAAGTGGTCAGCGGCAGCGACAACGCAAATGACGCAATGGCGAAGAACGCTCCGTATAGCGCATCGCGCAAGAACGCCTTGCGGCCAACACGCTGGGCCCAATCGCGCACGCGCGCCGATCGCTGACCGCCCAGCAGCACGGCGGCAATCGCCAAACCGAGCAAAAACTTCCATAGCTTCAACCAGTAGCTGCCTTCGTAGTAGGCGTTGGATCGAGCGACAACTGCGGCAGGCAACCGATCCATATAGGCTTGCGTCGCCGCGTCGGCATCGCGTGGCAGATTCGCGCGCCATGCATCGTCGACCGCGCGGATGTTGAATTGCGGGCTGGTTGCGGCAGTCGTGTCGGCTGCGTGGGCCAGATTCGTCGCCAGCGCGAGGAACAGGATCGTGCTCAGTATGTTCAGATGCATCGTGCATCCCGGAAAGTCATTGCGTCAGTCGGCCAGGCCCAGCTTGCGCAGGAACGGGTCCCACCGCGGATCGGTGTGCAGCGACTGCAACAGCGGATCGACCTTGGTCCAGAAGATGCCGGCATCGCGCTGCGCGAACGCCCGCTCGAGCCACTCGAAAGCGGGATCGGTCTCGCCGCGCGCGCCATGCGCCTCGGCGACCTGGTAGGCGCCGTCGTCGGCCCACTTTGCAGTCAGCTCGCGCAATGCGTTGTCCGATTCCGTCTTGCGGCCCGCGGCATGCTGGATGACAGCGACGGCGAACAGTCGCCCCCACTCTTCCGGCTCCCGCTGCGCCTCGACCAGTGCCTCGTCGAGCCGTCCTAGCTGGAAAAGCGAGATCGAAAGCCAGCAGTGTGTGGCGGCACCCTGCGGTGCCAGTTCCAGTGACTTCCTCAGTGCCTTCACCGACTCCGTGGGTCGCCCGGCAGCCCAGTGACTCATCCCGAGAAAGAAATAGGCCGATGCACTCAACGGATCCTGCGCCACCGCGCGGTTTCCGAGGGCAATTCCCTCTTCGAAGTGGCCGAGGTTTGCGGTCAGGAAGCCGGACTGGGTCAGCGCCAGCACATTTCCCGGCGCCAATTCCAGCGCCCGCCGGTACGATATTTCCGCGCCGGACCAATCGCGGTCATGGGCCATCTGGATCCAACCCAATGCCGCGTGCGCTTCGGCCAAATCCGGCTCCAACGCCAGCGCGCGCGTCGCGGCATCCCGTGCGCGCGCGAACCCTTCGGCCGCGGAGGTCCAACCCCAATTAGCCTGGCTCGCATAGGCGCGACTCAACTCCGCCCAGGCAAGGGCGAATTCGGGTTCCAGCGCCAGCGCTTCATTCAGGTAGCCAATGCCTCGTTTTGTATCCTCGCCCGAATTGCGATCGATGAAGTGTCGCGCCTGCAGGAAGAGCCGGTGCGCTTCGGGGTCCGTGCTGCGGCCCTTCACCGCGGCGGCTACTGTTGCCGCGACGTCCTTGCCACCCGCATCGCCGAGCAGCGCGGTGCGCAATTCCTTCAGCACCGATTGCGCAATGTCGTCCTGCACCGCAAAGATGTCGTCCAGCGTCCGGTCGTAGGTCTCCGACCACAGCTGGTAGCCGTCGACGACCTTCACCAGTTGCACGGAAATGCGCATCCTGTTGCCGGCCTTGCGTACGCTGCCTTCGAGTACGGTGGCGACGTTCAGCGTGCGGCCCACTTCGGCAACGGTGGCGCCCTTGCCTTTGAACGAGAACGCCGACGACCGCGCGGCCACGCGCAGCCCGCGAATCTTGGCGAGCACGTTCAGCAGTTCCTCGGCCAGGCCGTCAGCGAAGTATTCGTTCTCCTCGTCGCGACTCATGTTGACGAAGGGCAGCACGGCGATCGACGGCGATTCGTCGACACGAATCGCACCGGCGACCTTGGCAGCAGTGGCCCCGTGGGGTGGCGACGGTGGCGAAGCGGGCGTCGACGTGCGCGGCGCAACGAGTGGCGAGCTGAGTGGCGCGTGGGCGCCGGCGCCGGACAGCAACCGCAGCACGCGCTCGGCAAAGGCGGTCGGTGTTTCGCCCCCGGGCAGGTAGGTCCACTGCAGCTCGCGGAATTTCTCGGGCACGCGCGCGTTGGCGTCGATTGCGGCGTCGATCACCACCGGCACCAGGAACGCCTTGTCGTCGGCCATCAGGTGGGAGCGGTCGACCGCGAGCTTCCACTCCAGACGGAAATAGCCTTCCTGTCGCACCTGCGTATTGGCCGAGATGACCGGCATGAACAGCGCGCACTCCTTGATCTTCCTGCGAATCGATGCGTCCCATGCGTCGCCGCCGCGCAGGACGCTCTGGTCGAACCAGACGTCGAGGTCCAGCGCGCGCAATGCGTCGCAGATGCGCCTGGCAGCCTCCGCGTCCTGCGATGCGTAGCTGAGGAATATGGACTTGGGAGCGTCGCTCATCGGGTGCCGGGCTCTAGCCTGCGTCGCGCTGGAACGGATAGACGCTGCCGATGCGCAGCGTCTGCGACAGTTCGTCCAGCGCGCGCCGCGATTCGTCGAGCAGCATGGGGTCGGCCAGGTCGGCGGGCGCCAGGCGATCGCGATAACGGGTGCGGATCCACGCGTCGAGCGCGGTCGCGAGCCGGTCGTCGAGAAATACGTTCGCGCGCACTGCAGCACGTTCCGCTGCGCTGAGCGCCACGCGCAGCCGCAGGCAGGCGGGACCGCCGCCGTTCTTCATGCTCTGCTTCAAGTCGAAGTGCAGCACTTCGGCAATCGGCCCGCCACTTTCGACCAGTGCATTCAGGTACGCATCGACGCGCGCGTTCTCGCGGCAATCGGACGGCGCGATCAGCAACATGCGTCCGTCCGGTCGGACCAGCAATTGACTGTTGAAGAGGTAGGTGGCGACAGCATCGTCCAGGCTCACATCGCGATCGCGAACGATGATCGGCGAGAAGGCGGGTCCGATGCGGGCGGCGAGTTCCGCCAATACGGCGTTCTGGTCGACGTACGCGCGCTCGTGGCAGAACAGCACAGTACCCTGGCCCACGCCGATGACATCGTTGTGGAACACGCCGGCGTCGATGGCCACAGGATTCTGTTGTGCGAACACCGTGCGCTCCGGCGCGAGGCCGTGCCGTCGCGCGATGGCGGCAAAGGCCTCCTTCGTCTGCCGCGCAGGGAAGCGCGAAGGAGCGATGCCGCCGCCGATGCCGTGCTTGCCGTAGACGAAGAACTCGACGCCCGGTGTCGTCGCGTCGACGGCAAAGCGCGTGTGGTTGGCCGCGCCCTCGTCGCCCAATTGCGGCGCGTTGGGCAAGGCATCGTGCACAACGAAGTGCCCAGCGTCGGCAAAGATCGCGCGCAGTATCGCGGTGGTGGTGGGCGCTTCGAGCGAGCGGTGGAAGTGGGATACGAGATTGGCCGGTGTGAAGTGCATGCGGCCGTCGGCCGTGTCCGGCGACGGACTGACGGTGGCGGCGTTGGCGACCCACATCGCTGCGGCGGAAGAGCATGCGGCCAGCAGCACGGGCGCGTCGCGCGCGGCGCGTTGCAGGATGTCCGCGTCGTTCCCGGCAAATCCCAGCGCCCGCAACGCCGGCAGAAACGGCCGCTCGTGCGGTGGCAGCACCGCTTGCGGAAAGCCGCGCGCCGCCAAGGCACGCATCTTGGAAAGGCCCTGCAATGCGGCTTCACGCGGATTGGCGATGAGTCCAGCGTTGTGTTCGGACGCCACGTTGCCGGTGGCCAGTCCCGAGTAGTTGTGCGTGGGACCCGGGATGCCGTCGAAATTGAACTCCGGCATGGGCTTCGTCAGCGATCGGACGGCGACAACGGCACCGCGCGCACGGTGTCGCCCTCGGTCACGCCAAGGGTCGCTGCCGCATAGGCCTTCAGCGGAAAGCGGTCGGTGCGCGCGGGCGCCGCGGCGACCAGTGCGCGGAAATTGGCGAGGTTGCGGTTGGCCACCAGCCACAGCACGTCGTCGGTCAGGCTGTCGGGCACCGGGTCCTCCTCCTCGAGCGTCACCGGCAGCACCTGTGATTGGCGCACCGCGTGGATGTCGTCACGAAAACATTCGACGGTGGGGCCGGCATCGAAGATGTCGACGTAACCCTCGTAGCGGAAGCCTTCCTGCTCCAGCATCGTGCGCGCCGGCACGGTGTCGGCGTGCACCGCGCCGATCGCGTCGCGCGCGTCGGCCGGCAGCAGGTTCACATACACCGGATGCTTGGGCATCAACTCGGCGATGAACGACTTCTGCCCGATGCCGGTCAGGTAGTCGGCGGTGGAGTAATCCATGGCGAAGAAGTGGCGCCCCAGGCCTTCCCAGAACGGGCTCCTGCCTTCCGGCGTCAGGCGTCCGCGCAGCTCGGCGATGATCTTCGGTGAAAAGAGCGTCGTGAATTCCGCGATGAACAGCAGGCGGCTCTTCGCGAGCAGCACGCCGTTCTTGCCCTGGCGAAAGCCCTGGTCCAGGAACAGCGAGCACAATTCGCTGTGCCCGGTGTGGTCGTTGGCCAGGAACAGCGTGGGCGCGACCGTGTAGACGTTGAGCGCGCGCGATGCGTGGACCAGCGTGCCCAGGTGGAAATTGTAGAAAGGCTCGGTGAGCCCCACCGCCGCCTCGATGGCACAGATGCCGACGATGCGGTCGCTGCCATTGCCCGCGCTGCCGTCGATGAGCACGAACATGTAGCACGCGTCGCCGCGCTCACTGGTGCCGGCGAACGACGCAAGCGAGCGCTCGATGCGCGATGCCAGTCGCTCGCGATTGGCGGGGAGCGTCGTGAGGCCCGCGCCGGTACGCTCGGACAGGGCGAGCACGCTGCCGACGTCGTCGCGCGCGATCGGCCGGATGTAGAACATCGAACGCGGAACGCGCTAGACCAGCGCGCGATTGAGCGCCGTTTCCAGCCGCGCCAGGCCCTCGAGGATTTCGTCGAGCGAGATGACCAGCGACGGCGCGATGCGGATCACGTCGGGACCTGCGACCAGCAGCATCAGGCCCGCTTCGTTGGCGGCCTGCACGACGTCCATTGCCTTGCCTTTCCAGCGGGCGTCGAGTTCGCCGCCGATCCAGACGCCTTCGCCACGCAGGTCGGCAAACACGTGGCGGCGAGCATTGATGGCCTTCAGGCCCTCCATGAACAGTGCGTGCCGCGCCTTGACGCCGTCGAGCACTTCGGTGGTGTTGATGACGTCGAACACGGCGCCCGCGACCGCGCACGCGAGAGGATTGCCGCCGTACGTCGTGCCGTGCACGCCGACCGTGAATGCGCTGGCAATCGCGGTCGTGGTCAGCATCGCGCCGATCGGGAAGCCGCCGCCTAAACCCTTGGCGCTGGTCAGGATGTCGGGGACGACACCTTTTTGCATATAGGAGAACAGCGTGCCGGTGCGGCCCATGCCGCTCTGGATTTCGTCCAGGATCAGCAGTGCGCCATGTTCAGTGCACAGCCGCCGCGCGGCCTGCAGGAACGTGGGCGTGCCCGGGCGCATGCCGCCTTCGCCCTGCATCGGTTCGAGGATGACGGCACAGATTTCCGCGCCGTTCGCGGCGAACTCGCGCTCCAGGGCCTCGACATCGTTGTAGGGGATGTGCGTGAAGCCGGCCGGATTGGGCCCGAACCCGCTCGCATACTTCGCCTGTCCGCCGGCCGTGACCGTGAACAGCGTGCGGCCGTGGAAACTGTTGAGCGTTGAGATCACGCGGAATTTCTTTTCGCCCGCACGGTTGGACGCGTGGCGGCGCGCCAATTTAAGCGCGGCCTCGTTGGCCTCGGCGCCGGAATTGGCGAAGAAGACGCGCTCGGCAAAGGTGCTGTCGATGAGCCGCTTGGCGAGCCGCAGCGCGGGCTCGTTGGTCAGCCAGTTCGACACGTGCCACAACGTGCACGCCTGGTCGGTGATCGCGCGGATCATCGCCGGATGGCAATGACCCAAGGCGGTGACGGCGACGCCGCTGGCGAAGTCGATGTACATCCGCCCGGCCTGGTCCCAGACGCGCGAGCCTTCGCCGCGCACCGGCACGAACGGGGAGGGCGCGTAGCACGGCACCATCCACTCGTCGAACATGGCGCGCGTGACCGGCAGCGTCGCGGCGCTGGTGGGCGCGGCGGCGACGTCCCGCCTGGCGCTGGCGGCAACGATGGCCTGTTTGTCGGCGGAGAGATTGCTCATGAAGGTGTCAGGTGGAAAGATTGCTCATGAATGTGTCATTCCGAGTGGAACGAGGAATCTGCTGTCAGTCGGTCGTCTGCACTGCGGGCGCCGCCGCGACAACCTGGATTTCGATCTTGTACACGGGGCTGGCGAGCTTCGCTTCCACGGTGGCCCGCGCGGGCGTGTGGCCCTGCGGCACCCACGCGTCCCACACCGAATTCATCGCGGCGAAATCGCCGATGTCAGGGAGGTAGATCGTTGCCGAAAGGATCATCGACTTGTCGCTGCCGATTTCCGCGAGGAGCGCGTCGATCTGGCTCAGCACGGAACGCGTCTGTCCGATGATGTCGGCAGTCGCATCCGCAGCAACCTGCCCGGCGAGCCATGCAACGCGCTCGCTCGTCGGCCGGAGGACGACGATGTCCGACATGCGCTTGCCTGTGTGATAGCGATCGATGGGCACGATATGATCCGGACGGCGAGGGTGGATGGATCCGGGATTGTAAAGGAAATGACTGCGCGATTAGCCCTGATGCTGGCCGGAATCTTCATGTTTGCCGCGGTGGCGCTGGGGGCGTTCGGCGCACATGCGCTCCGCGGCCAACTCGACCCCCAGATGACGGCGGTGTGGCAGTCGGCCGTGCAGTATCAAGCCTGGCACGCCATTGCGTTGCTGGGCATGGGCAGCCTGTTGCTGCATTTTCCGGACAGCAAGGGCTTCAAGCTTGCCGCATGGCTGTTCGTCGCCGGCATCGTGTTGTTCGCGGGCAGCCTGTACTTCATCGCCGCGACCGGCCTGCGCGGCGCAGGCGTGGTCACGCCGCTGGGGGGCGTGGCCTTCCTTGCCGGTTGGGCCGTTTGCGCGTGGTCGGCATGGCGCAATCTGCGCTAGTTCGTCCGCGGGTTCGCCGCTAGTCGACTTTCGCGCCCGATTCCCTTACCACCTTCTGCCACTTGGCCGTCTCGGCCGCAATGTGGCGCGCGAAATCCGCCGGCGAACCACCGGCCGCGTTGGCGCCCTGTGCCAGCAGTTTCTCCCTGGCTTCCGGCGTGGCCAGCCACTTCGCGACGTCCGCGTTCAGCGTGACCACAATCGGTGGCGGCGTGCCTGCCGGCGCCAGCAATCCAAACCACGACGACGCCTCGAAGCCGGGCAGGCCGGACTCCGCAACCGTGGGCACATCGGGCAGCGCAGCTGCGCGCGTCAGGCTCGTCACCGCAAGCGCCTTCAGCTTGCCGGCCTTGATCAGCGCGAGCGACGACGGCAGGTTGTCGAACATCAGCTGCACCTGACCGCCCACCAGATCCTGCAACGCCGGCGCGCTGCCCTTGTACGGAACGTGAGTCATCTGGATGCCGGCCATCGTCTTGAAGAGTTCACCGGACAAGTGGATCGACGTGCCGTTGCCGCTCGATGCGAAGTTGAGCTTGCCGGGATTGGCTTTGGCGTAGGCAATCAGTTCCTGCACCGAATTGACCGGCAGCGAAGGGTTGATCACCAGCACGTTGGGCACACCGGCAACGAGGATCACCGGCGCAAAATCCTTCACGTGGTCGTACGGCATCTTCGGGTACAGGCTCGGGTTGATCGCGTGCGTCCCGACCGTGCCCATCAACAACGTGTAGCCGTCCGGCGGTGACTTGGCGACCAGTTCCGCGCCGATGTTGCCGCCCGCACCCGGACGATTGTCGACGACGGCCGCCTGTCCCAGCGACTCGGTCAGCTTCTGCGCGACGGCGCGCGCGAGCACGTCGGTGGTCCCGCCGGCCGGGAAGGGCACGACGATGCGGATCGGCTTGGTCGGGAAAGTCTGCGCCGACGCGCCGAGCGAGATTGCCGCGAACACGGCCGCAAGGGCCAGGCGATACGACTTTTTCATAAATACCTCCGTTGCGTTCGGGCAACTGCTAATCGACCTTCGCGCCCGACGCCTTGATGATGCGCGCGTACTTGGCGTTTTCGCGCTGGATGAATTGCGCAAACTGCTCCGGCGTGTCCGGCGCGGGTTCAGCACCGTCGGCCATGATCTTCGCGCGTACGTCGGGCGAGGTCAGAATCTTCGTGACGTCTGCGTTCCACTTCGCGATGGCGGCGGGCGGCGTGCCGGCGGGGGCAAAGAACCCGTACCACGTCGAGATGTCGAATCCTGGCAATCCTGCTTCCGCCATCGTCGGCAACTCCGGTACCAGGCTCGAGCGCTGCGCGGTGGTCACCGCCAGCGCTTTCAGCTTGCCCGCCTTGACCTGCGCCATGGCATTGGCCAGGTTGTCGAACATGAATTGCGTTTCGCCCGCCAGCAGCGCCTGCGTCGCCGGCGCGCCGCCCTTGAACGGAATGTGCACGGCGTCGGTGCCCGTGTCGACTTTGTACAGCTCGCCGGCCAGGTGTCCACCGCTGCCGATGCTGCCGGAACCGAACGACTGCTTGCCGGGATTGGCCTTGGTCCAGGCGATGAACTCCTTGACGTTGTTCACCGGTGAGCTGGCGTTGACGACCAGCACGTTCGGCGTGATCGCGATCAGCGTGATCGGTGCGAAGTCCTTCACCGCGTCATACGGCATGGACTTGTAGAGGTTGGGATTGACGGCGTGTGTGGACAGCGCGCCGAGCAGGATCGTGTAGCCGTCGGCGGTGGACTTGGCGACGAAGTCCGCGCCGATGTTGCCGCCGGCGCCGGGCTTGTTCTCGACCACGACAGCCTGTCCCCACATTTCCGTCAGCCGTTGCGCGATCAGGCGGCCGGTATTGTCGAGCGATCCGCCCGGCGGGAACGGAACGACCAGCTTGACCGGCCGGGACGGGTACGGCTGGGCTTCGGCAAGTGCCGGCGCCGCCATTGCGATCGCGGCCAGCAATGCGGCAAAAACGACCTTCATGCGCGAACTCCTGAGGATGACGAGGCTCCATTCGATTCTAGCAGCCGCGCCGCCCGGGCTTGCGCAGGCATCCCGGCGTTTGGAGCCTAGGTGCCGGGCAGCGCATAATTGACCTTTTTTGCCCAATCCCAATCGAATGAACAAAGCCGTTGTCGGCGCCGTCGCGGCGCTTGTCCTCGTGGTCGCGGTAGGCGGCGGTTACTGGTTTGGAACGCTGCGGGGCGGCGCGCCACAGAACGGCGCCGCTGCCCAGGGTTCGGCCAGAAGCGCCCCCGCCGGGCCCGCACCCGGCAACGTGACGGTCGAGGCGGTCAAGGTGGCCACGGCGTCGTTGCCGCAAACCATCACCGCAGTCGGCAGTCTGCGCTCCGACGAATCGGTCACGCTGCGCCCGGAAGTCGCCGGCCGCATCAGCGCCATCGCGTTCCAGGAAGGCCAGCGGGTGGTCAAGGGGTCGATGCTCGTCCGCCTCGATCCGGCCGTGCCGCAAGCGGAGGCGCAGCAGGCGCGCGCCAACCTCGTTCTGGCCAAGACCAAATGGGATCGCGCCGTCGACCTGGCCAAGAGCAATTTCATTTCGGGCCAGGCCAAGGACGAAGCGGAGAATAATTACAAGGTGGCGGAAGCGTCCGCGCAATTGGCCGAGGCCAAGTTGGCGAAGATGGACCTCCGCGCGCCGTTTTCCGGAATCATCGGCCTGCGCTCGGTGTCGTTGGGCGACTACGTGAAAGAAGGCGCCGACCTGGTCAACCTCGAGTCGATCGACCCGTTGAAGGTCGACTTCCGCGTCCCCGAGATCTACATGCGCCAGGTGCAGGTCGGCCAGGCGCTGCAGGTCCAGCTCGACGCGCTTCCCGGCAAGACGTTCGAAGGCAAGGTGTTCGCCGTCAATCCGCTGATCGACGCCGCGGGCCGCGCCGTGGTCATCCGCGCGATGGTGCGCAATCCGGACACCAGCCTGCGCCCGGGAATGTTCGCGCGCGTTCGCCTCATCACCCGCGACGCGCGGGACGCGCTGGTACTGCCCGAACAGGCGCTGGTGCCGCAGGGCGACCAGCAGTTCGTCTACCGCATCGCCGACGGCAAGGCGGTGCGCGTCAAGGTCGAGGTCGGGCAGCGCCGCGACGCCAAAGTGGAAATCCTCAATGGCCTCGCGAAGGACGACCTGATCGTGACCGCCGGCCAGTTGAAGTTGCGCGATGGCGCGTCCGTCACGGTCGCCGCCACGGCCGCCGCGGCGCCCCTGGCAGCACCCACGGCGGCGGCGCCGGCCAAGTCCGAAGCCGCCCCGGAGCCGGCGCCGAAGTCCTGACGCCCTCGGGAAACTTTCGGAACCTTCACGGACCTTTCACCATGATGCTGCCCGAAATATGTATCAAGCGACCGGTGTTCGCGACGGTGCTGTCGCTCATCATCGTGCTGATCGGTCTCATTTCGTACACGCGCCTGTCGGTGCGCGAATACCCGCGCATCGACGAGCCCGTCGTCAGCGTCTCCGTGACTTACCGCGGCGCGTCCGCCGAGGTCGTCGAGTCGCAGGTCACCAAGCCGCTCGAGGATTCGCTGGCCGGCATCGAGGGCGTCGAGGTGATGACGTCGCAGAGCCGCGCCGAAACGGCGCGCATCAACGTTCGCTTCACGTTGAAGCGCGACCCGGATTCGGCGGCCGCCGATGTGCGCGACAAGGTGGCGCGCGCGCGCGGCAAATTGCCCGACACGATTGACGAGCCGATCATCGCCAAGGTCGAGGCCGACTCCAACCCGATCATCTACATTGCCGTGCAGGCGGGCTCGCTGTCCACGCTCGACGCCTCCGACTTCGTCAAGCGCTACGTGCAGCCGCGCCTGTCCGTCCTGCCCGGTGCCGCGGACGTGCGCATCTTCGGCGAGCGCCAGATCTCGATGCGGATCAATCTCGACCGCACGCGGCTGGCCGCCTACAAGCTGACGGTGCAGGACGTGGAAGACGCCATCCGCAAACAGAACGCGGAAATTCCCGCCGGTCGCATCGAGTCGACGTCGCGCGAATTCACCGTGGTCGCCGAGACCGACACGCGCACGCCCGAGCAATTCAACAACATCATCGTCGCCAATGTCGGCGGCTATCCGGTGCGCATCCGCGATGTCGGCAACGCCGCCATCGGCCCGGTCGACGAGCGCGTGATCTCGCGCTTCAACGGCAAGTCGTCGCTCAACATCGGCGTCATCAAGCAGGCGGTATCCAATCCGCTGGACCTGTCCAACGCGGTCCGCGCGGAGGTCGACAAGATCAATCCGGGGCTGCCGCCCGGCATGAAGCTCATCGTTGCCTATGACACGTCGGTGTTCATCGACCGCTCGATCAAGTCGGTGTTCGAGACCATCGGCGAGGCGATCCTGCTGGTGGTCCTGGTCATCTATTTCTTCCTGCGCAGCCTGCGCGCGACGCTCATCCCCATCGTCACCATCCCGGTGTCGCTGGTCGGCACGTTCGGGATCATGTATGCGTTCGGCTTCACGATCAACACGCTGTCGCTGCTCGCCATCGTGCTGGCGATCGGCCTCGTCGTCGACGACGCCATCGTCATGCTCGAGAACATCCATCGCCATGTCGAGGCCGGCATGCCGCGCAAGGAAGCCGCGATCAAGGGCGCGCGGGAAATCGGCTTTGCCATCGTCGCGATGACGCTCACGCTGGCGTCGGTCTTCGCGCCGCTGGCCTTCGCCACCGGCCGCACCGGACGTCTCTTCATCGAATTCGCGCTCACGCTCGCCGGCGCGGTGATGGTGTCCGGCTTCATCGCGCTGACGCTGTCGCCGATGATGTGCTCGCTGCTCCTGAAGCACGAGGAAAAGCACAGTTGGCTCTACAACACGATCGAAGGCTGGATCAATTCCTGGGTCAACGGCTACCGCCGGGCGCTGACGGCCACGCTGCATGCGCGCTGGCTGGTGGGGATCATCTGGGTGGTGGTGCTGGGACTTGGCGTGATGTTCTTCACGCTGCTCAAGGCCGAGCTGGCGCCCACGGAAGACCGCGGCGTGGTGTTTGGCCTGGTGACCTCGCCGCAAGGCTCCACGCCCAACTACGTGTCCGACCAGATTCGCCCCATCGAGGAGTTCTACGCGCAGGTTCCCGAGGCGGCCGCCTTCACGTCGATCCAGGGCTTTCCGACGGTGGTCGACGGCAATGCGATCCTGCGCCTCAAGCCCTGGGAAGAGCGCACGAAGAAACAGCAGCAGATCACTGACGAGATGCGACCCAAGCTCGCATCGATCCCGGGCGCCATCGCGTTCCCGCTCAATCCGCCGTCGCTGGGACAGTCGTTCCGTTCGACGCCTGTCGAATATGTGGTGATGTCGCAGGTGCCGTATGCGGAATTGCAACGCACGGTCGACCGTTTCCTGGACGAGGTGCGCAAATATCCCGGCGTGCAGAACCTGCAGACCGACCTGCGCCTGAATACGCCGGAAGTTCGCGTTGCCATCAATCGCGACAAGTTGTCGGACATCGGCATCTCGGTGGACACGGTCGGCCGCACGCTCGAGACCATGCTCGGCGGCCGGCAGGTCACGCGGTTCAAGCGCGAGGGCGAGCAGTACGACGTCATCGTGCAGGTGGCGCCAATCGACCGCACGACGCCCGCCGACATCAGCGATGCCTACGTCCGCGCCCGCGATGGCGGCATGGTGCAGTTGTCCAATCTCGTCGATGTGCGCGAAGGCGTGGCGCCGCAGTCGCTCAACCACTTCAACCGGCTGCGCGCGGTGAAAGTGACGGGCACGCTCGCGCCGGGGTATGCGGTGGGCGAGGCGCTCGAGGCGATGAACAAGGCGGCCAAAGTGGCACTGCCCAGCACCGCGCAGACCGACCTGGACGGCCAGTCGCGCGAGTTCCGCGCTTCGGGCGGGGAAATCTACTTCACGTTCATCCTGGCGCTGGCGTTCATCTACCTGGTGCTGGCCGCGCAATTCGAGAGCTTCGTCAACCCGTTCGTGATCATGCTGTCGGTGCCGCTGTCGATGACGGGCGCGCTGTTCACGCTCTGGCTGACCGGCGGTACGCTCAACATCTACAGCCAGGTGGGCCTGGTCACGCTGGTCGGCCTCATCACCAAGCACGGCATCCTGATCGTCGAGTTCTCGAACCAGTTGCGCGACAAGGGCGTGCCGATGTTCGAGGCCGTCGTCGAGGCCGCCACGCTGCGCCTGCGTCCGATATTGATGACGACGGGCGCGATGGTGCTGGGCGCGCTCCCGCTGGCGCTGGCGAGCGGCGCGGGCGCCGAGTCCCGCACGCAGATCGGCTGGGTCATCGTGGGCGGCATGACGTTCGGTACGTTCCTCACGTTGTTCGTGGTGCCCACCGCGTACACGCTGCTGGCTGGGCACACGCACGACGTGTTGCCGGCGGACGCTGTTCCGCCGCCTATTGCCCACGCGCCGCAGCCGGGACACGCGGACTGAAGAGCCTCCCGAATGTCGTCCCCGCGCAGGCGGGGACCCAGTGGCGTTCCGCAAAAAATCGCTAGGTTCCCGCTTTGGCGGGAACGACGGTAATCAGTAGGTCCGCATCAATAATTTGACATAGAATCGTCACCTGATAGAGGCAGACTGCCCATTCAGCGTTAATTTCAGCCAGGAGGAGTTCCATGTCGTACGACCGTTTCCACTTGCGGCTCCTTGCCGCAACCGCGTTGTTCGCCTTCGCCGCATCGGCGCAGGCCGTCACCGAAATCCAGTTCTGGCACGCGATGACGGGCGCCAACAACGACCGCATCAACGACTTCGCCAAGAAGTTCAACGAAAGCCAGAAGGACTACAAGGTCAACGCGGTATTCAAGGGGAGCTATGCCGAAGCGATGGCCACGGCCATCGCCGCCTATCGCTCGGGCAGCGCACCCACGGTCCTGCAGGTCTTCGAGGTCGGCACGGCGACGATGATGTCGGCCAAGGGTGCGATCAAGCCGGTGTACCAGGTGATGGCGGATGCCGGCGAGAAATTCGACCCGAAGACCTACGTTCCCGCTGTGGCGGGGTACTACACGAACACCAAGGGCCAGATGCTGTCGTTCCCGTTCAACGCGTCGACGACGGTGTTCTACTACAACATGGACGCCTTCGAAAAGGCGGGGCTCGATCCCAAGCGCGCGCCTGCCACCTGGCCTGAAGTGATGGCCGCCGCAGCCAAGATCAAGGCGGCTGGCGCATCGACGTGCAGCTTCACGACGGGTTGGCAGTCGTGGGTGCAGCTCGAAAGCTTCTCCGCGTGGCACAACACCGCGTTTGCCACAATGGAAAACGGCTTCGCGGGCAGCGACCCCAAGCTCGTGTTCAACGGGCCGCTGCAGGTGAAGCACATCGGCAACATGCAGGACTGGGCGAAGAAGGGTTATTTCACCTACGCCGGCCGCGACAACAAGCCCGAGGCCAAGTTCTACAGTGGCGAATGCGCGATGCTCACCTCGTCGTCGGCCGCCTACGGCACGATCAAGCAGAACGCCAAGTTCAAGTTCGCGGTCGCTCCGCTGCCCTACTATGCCGATGTCGTCGGCGCGCCGCAGAACACGATCATCGGCGGCGCCTCGCTGTGGGTGATGGGCGGCAAGTCCAAGGACGAGTACAAGGCCGCCGCCAAGTTCTTCAAATTCCTGTCGGATCCGGAGCGCCAGGCCGTATGGCACCAGACCACGGGCTACCTGCCGATCACGCTCGAAGCGTATGAACTCACCAAGAAGGCCGGCTTCTACGACAAGAATCCCGGCACCGATGTCTCGGTGAAGCAGATGATCGTCAAGACCACCGACAAGTCGCGCGGCATTCGTCTCGGCAACTTCGTGCAGATCCGCGACATCATCGACGAGGAACTCGAAGGCGTCTGGGCCGGCAAGAAGACGGCGAAGGAAGGGCTCGACGCCGCGGTCGCGCGCGGCAACGAACAGATCGCCAAGTTCGCCAAGACGGCGAAGGAGTGATCGCAGGCAAAGGGCATTGATCGGAACGGCTGGAACGAGATCGTTGGTATGGCGATGGAGAAGCGCGCAAGGTTCCAGTCCACGTGGCTGCCGTACGCACTGATCCTCCCGCAAATCGCGTTGACGCTGGTGTTCTTCGTCTGGCCTGCAGGGCAGGCCGTCTACCAGTCGCTCTATATCCAGGACGCGTTCGGCGGCAACCTGCAGTTCGTCGGACTCGACAACTTTCGCGACCTGTGGAACGACGAGCATTACCTGGCGTCGTTCCGCGTGACCGCTGTTTTCTCGTCGCTGGTCGCCTTTCTCGGCCTGTCGATTTCGCTTGTCCTCGCGGTTTTCGCCGACCGGATAGTCCGTGGTGCCGCCGCGTACAAGACACTGCTGATCTGGCCTTATGCCGTGGCTCCGGCGATCGCGGCCGTCCTCTGGGTATTCCTGTTCAATCCGTCGATCGGCATTGCCGCCTATTGGCTCAAGCGCGCAGGCGTGGACTGGAATTTCGTGCTGAACAGCGAGCAGGCAATGGCGCTGGTCGTCTGCGCGGCCGTGTGGAAGCAGGTCAGCTACAACTTCCTGTTCTTTCTCGCGGGCCTGCAGTCGATACCGAAGTCGCTGCTCGAAGCGGCGGCCATCGACGGCGCGGGGCCACTGAAGCGCTTTCTCACCATCACATTTCCGTTGCTGTCGCCAACCACGTTCTTCCTGGTCGTGATCAACTTCGTCTATGCCTTCATCGACACGTTCGGCATCATCGACACGGCAACGTCCGGCGGGCCGGGGCAGTCGACCGAGATCCTCGTCTACAAGCTGTACAAGGACGGCTTCAAGAGCCTCGACCTGGGCAGCTCGGGCGCGCAGTCGGTCATCCTGATCGTGATCCTCATTACGCTGACGGTGGTCCAGTTCCGGTTCGTGGAAAAGAAAGTGCACTACTGATGGTCGAGGGCAACTGCTGATGGTCGAGAACCGGCCCTGGCTGACGGTTCTGTCGCACCTGATCGTGGTGATCGGGGTGCTGCTGGTCGCGCTGCCGGTCTACATCACGTTCGTCGCGTCGACGCGCACGACAGGGGACGTGATCCACTCCCCGATGCCGCTGCTGCCGGGAACGCAATTGCTGGAGAACTACGGCAAGGTTCTGGCGCACGGTGCCGGAGAGTCGGCGGGCGCCGGTGTCGACCGGATGATGCTCAACAGCCTCATCAGCGCGCTGGTCATCGCCGTCGGCAAGATCGCCATCTCGCTGTTGTCCGCGTTCGCCATCGTCTATTTCCGCTTCCCATTCCGCAACTTCGCGTTCTGGCTGATCTTCATCACGCTGATGCTGCCGGTGGAGGTGCGCATCCTGCCGACGTACAAGGTCGTGTCTGACTTAGGGCTGCTCGATTCCTATGCCGGGTTGACGATTCCACTGATCGTCTCGGCGACGGCGACGTTCCTGTTCCGGCAATTCTTCCTGACCATTCCCGATGAACTGGCCGAGGCTGCGCGCATCGACGGCGCCGGACCGCTGCGCTTCCTGTGGGATGTCGTCATCCCGTTGTCGCGGCCCAATATCGCCGCGCTGTTCGTCATCACCTTCATCTACGGCTGGAACCAGTACCTGTGGCCGCTTTTGGTCACAACTCAGGAGGAGATGTACACCACGGTGATCGGCATCAAGCGGATGATCTCCGCCGGGGACGCCGCCACCGAATGGAATCTCGTGATGGCCACCGCCATGCTCGCGATGATCCCGCCGGCGCTGGTGGTACTGCTGATGCAGAAGTGGTTCGTCAAGGGCCTGGTGGACGCGGAGAAATAACGATGGCCCAAGTCAAGCTACGCGACATTCGCAAGAATTACGGCGCGCTCGAGGTCATCCACGGCGTCAATGCCGACGTGGCCGATGGCGAATTCATCGTGATCGTCGGGCCGTCGGGTTGCGGCAAGTCGACGCTGCTGCGGATGGTGGCCGGACTGGAGACCATCACGGCGGGCGAAATCGTGATCGGCGATCGCGTCGTCAACAAGCTGGAACCCAAGGATCGCGACATCGCCATGGTGTTCCAGAACTACGCGCTCTATCCGCACATGAGCGTGTTCGAGAACATGGCCTATGGCCTCAAGATCCGCGGCTTCACCAAAGACGACATCAAGGCGCGCGTCGACCGCGCCGCGGAAATCCTGGAATTGGGGGCGCTGCTCGGCCGCAAGCCGCGTGAGTTGTCCGGCGGCCAGCGGCAGCGCGTGGCCATGGGCCGCGCCATCGTGCGCGAGCCGGCCGTGTTCCTGTTCGACGAGCCGCTGTCCAATCTCGACGCCAAGCTGCGCGTGCAGATGCGCTTCGAGATCCAGAAGCTGCACCGGCGCCTGGGTACCACCAGCCTCTACGTCACGCACGACCAGGTCGAGGCGATGACGCTGGCGCAGCGGATGATCGTGATGAACGCCGGCCGCGCGGAACAGATCGGCACGCCGATGGAGGTCTACCAGAATCCGGCGACGCTGTTCGTGGCGGGATTCATCGGCTCACCTGCGATGAACTTCCTGCCGGCCAAGGCCGAGGGCGGTTCGCGCTTTTCGTTGCTGGCGGGCGGCACGGTCACTGCCGCGAGCGGTGGCGCCGAAGGTGGCCGTGCGGTGACCGTCGGCATTCGTCCGGAACACCTGCGCCTGGCCGATGCGGCCCATGCGATGGTGTCAGGCACAGTGGAAATGGTCGAGCAATTGGGCGCCGACACGCTGCTCCACATCGGCCACGGTGCCGGCACGATCATCGCGCGGCTGCCGCACGGCGTGTCGCCGGACGTGGGTTCGCCGCTTCACTTCGTCGCGGATCCGGCGCACGTCTTCCTGTTCGACTCCGCCACCGGCGCGCGAATCTGGTGAACCGAGGTCAACCAGGGTGAACCGAGGTCATCTGAGTTAAAGTTCTCGCGACGATCATGGCGACTCTCCCGCACTGGCCCTATCCACGCCTGTGCGCCCACCGTGGCGCAGGCAAGTTGGCGCCCGAGAACACGCTCACCGCCATGCGCGTCGGCCATGCGCACGGCTACGGCATGGTGGAATTCGACGTCAAGTTGAGCGCCGACAACGTGGCGTTCCTGTTGCACGACGCGACGCTCGAGCGCACGACCAGCGGGCGGGGCCGCGCCGACGCGCTGCCGTGGCGCGAATTGACGCGCCTCGACGCGGGCGGCTGGCACTCGGCCAAATATGCCGGTGAGATGCTGCCCACGTTCGCGGCCATCGCACGCTGGGCGCGCGCGCACGGTGTCGCATGCAACGTCGAGATCAAGGCCATGCCGGGGCGCGAGCGCGAAACCGGTGCCGCCATTGCGCTCGATGCCACCGCATTGTGGCGCGATGCGGAAGTCGTGCCGCTGCTGTCCTCGTTCGACGAAGTGTCACTGGTCGCCGCGCGCGATGCCGCGCCGCAGTTGCCGCGTGCCTTGCTGTTGGACGAGTTGCCCGGCGATTGGCTGGAGCGACTGCGCGCGCTGGATTGTGTTGCGCTCGACGCCAACCACGAGGCGCTCAATGCGGAGGTGGTCAAGGCCGCGCACCGCGCCGGTCATCGTGTGTGCTGCTACACGCCCAACGACCCCGCGCGAGTGACAGCGCTGGCGGAGTGGGGTGTCGACACGATCATCACCGACGCAATCGACCAGATCGCCGCGAATTCGCTCGCGCCGTCGACTTAGGCCCTCAATTCAAGCCGCCTGCAGCGCGGGTCGTTGAATCGTGCGTTCGTCGATCGGCAGGTTGATGAGCCCGGCCAGGACCGCCAGCACGATCGACAGGTACCACACGATGTCGTAGTTGCCGTTCATGTCGTAGACCTTGCCGCCCAGCCATGCGCCTAAAAAGCTGCCGATCTGGTGCGAGAAGAATGTGAATCCCGACAGCATTGCCATATAGCGCACGCCGAAAATTTGCGCGACGACGCCATTGGTGACGGGCACCGTCGAAAGCCAGAGGAATCCCAACGACACCGCAAAAGCATAGACGGTGAACTCGCTGATCGGCGTCCAGAAGAAGAGCGCGAACACGACGGCGCGGGTGAAGTAGATTCCGGACAGGATGTACTTCTTGGGCATCTTTCCGCCCAGCCAGCCTGCAATGTAGGAGCCGATGACATTGAAGAGGCCGATGAGTGCGAGCGCCGTCACAGCCACGCCCGCCGACATGCCCTTGTCCGCCAGATAGGCCGGCAGGTGGACGGCCAGGAAGACGACCTGGAAGCCGCAGACAAAGAAGCCGACGGTGAGCAGGATGTAGCCGCGGTGTCCCAGCGCTTCGCTCATTGCCTGTCCGGCCGACTGCCTGAACACATGCGCCAGTGCTTCACGCTTCTCGACCAGCGCGGCGGCCAGCGGCGCAATGAGCAGCGCAATGCCGGCCATGGCCAACAGCGCGCCGTACCAGCCGACGTTCGCCAGCAGCCACTGCGTCAGCGGCAGGATCGCGAATTGCCCGAACGAGCCCGCGGCCGCCGAGATGCCGAGCGCCATGCTGCGCTTCTCCGGAGGAAACCTGCGGCCCAGCACGCCGGAGATCACGCTGAACGTGACGCCGGAAAGTCCTGCGCCGATCAGGAAGCCCGAGGTCAGCACGAAGACCAGCGGCGAGTGGGAATGGGCCATCGCGACCAGTCCCAGTGCGTATAACGCCATGCCGCCGATAACGACCCTGGCGGCACCATATTTGTCGGAAATCATTCCCGCAAACGGCTGCGTCACGCCCCACACCAGATTCTGCACGGCGATGGCGAGAGCGAAAGTCTCGCGACCCCATCCCATGTCGTGCGAAAGCGGCTGCAGGAAGAGGCCGAAGCCGTGCCGGATGCCCATCGCGATGGTCAGGATGATGCCGCCCGCCACCAGAACGACCGTGGGAGTGCGCCAATCGGCGCGGGATGCATTTGCCATGTTCGTTCCTGGGTTTGTCGGTGGTCAGCGGGCGGACTTCAGGCTATCGGACCCGCGGGGGACGGATGCAGCGCTTCGATTTCCTGCAACACGCCGTAGAGTTCGTCCAGGCGGCTGCGGCCGATGCGGCGCGTGACGTCGCGTTGCGCGTGGTCCCAGAGCGGCGCGGCGGAGGCCAAGGCGGCGGTGCCCTGCCGCGTCAGCGTGACTTCCCGTGTGCGTGCGTCGCGGCCAGGCACGATGGCGACGAGCTTGCGCGCCGCGAGTGGGTCCAGGTTGCGCGACAGCGCCGTGCGGTCGAGCAGGTTCACCGTCGCGAGTTCGCCGATGCGCATCGGGCCGCGGCGCTGCAGCGTGCGCAACAGCGACAGCTGCGTTACGCGCAGGCCGGTCGGCGCGAGCGCGACGTCGTAGAGTTGCGTGATGGCGCGCGCCGCGCGGCGCAGGCGGGAACAGGTGCAGGGCGAGGCTGAGGGAGAAGGAACGGCAGCGGCGGGGGGCATGGTCTGGCGTGGTCGGGACAGATGGATGACGCAGCGGCGGTCCGGAGACGATTAGGGGTATGTGCACCTAATTGGGAGTATATACACCTGTTTTCCGGAAGGCAAGGCCACGCGACGGCGGGGTGGCGGCGCGGACACTCAAGCCCGTGCGACGTGTCGGGCACCCGCCGCAGGCTCAAACCGAACGCGATGCGTCGAGCATCTGCCGCAGGCCGTCCTCGAAATGGCGCACGAACCGCGGGGCGTCCATCAGCGGCGAGGCCCGCATGCGCGCGCGCAAGGTCGCGCGCAGCGTCCGCCGCCATTCGACATCGGACGCCAGACGGGCGTTGATGGCGACATAGTCGTCCTCGCTTGCCGCGATCAGTTCCGGCATCCGCAGCGTGGACAGGATGCTGGCGCCGGAACGCGACACCGGCCGATCACCGGCGAGCGCCACCAGCGGGACTTCCATCCAGAGCGTGTCGAACGTCGTGGTGCCACCGTTGTAGGGGAAGGTGTCCAGCGCCACGTCGATGTCGCCGATCGCGGCAAAGTACGCGTCGATGTTCATGCCCAGCGTGATCGCGATGCGGCTGCGCTCGATGCCGTGCTGTTCGAATTGCCGATGGAACGCATCCGTGGCGTGGCCTTGCGGCACGTTGCAGATGCGCAAGCGGGAACCCGGCACCGCGTGCAATACCCGCGTCCACAAGGCCACGCAGCGCGGACTGATCTTCGACGGGTGATTGAACGAACCGAAGACCACGCCGTCGCCAGCTGTTCGCGCAGGCATGGGCACGCGGGGAAAATCGAGGACCGGCGCGTAACACCACTGGCTGTCGGGCAGGCGCAGCAACTTTTCGGAATGCAGGTGCTCGGTCAGGCCGACCGGATCGGCGACGGCATCGCTGATCCGGAAGTCGGTGGCCTGCAGGCCGGTGGTGTTCAGGTAACCCATCCACGTGGCCTGCACCGGCGCGCAGCCGCGATTGAACAGCAGGATGCGCGAGCGGCCGGCGTGGCCGGTCAGGTCGATGAGAATGTCGAGCTGATCCGCCCTGATGAGCTTTGCGGCAGTTTCGTCATCGATGCCAGAGATATTCCGCCAGTGATCGGCGCGGGAACGGATTTCCTGCGTCATCCAGTCCTCTGTCGCATTGTTCGAGTAGCAGTACGCCTCAATTTGCGTGCGGTCCCGGTGTTCGAGCACCGGCCGCAGGAACAGCGCCACCGGATGCTGTATGAAGTCGCCGGAGACAAAGCCGACGCGAATTCGGGAATGCGCCGTCGCCTGCGCGCGGCGCGCAGCGCGGGAAGACGCGTCTTCCGGAAACGCCGCGCCGAAGCGAAAGTGCTCGGCAGCGACCTCCTCCGCGGAAAGGTCGTCGCGATTGTTGAGGGACAGCAGTAGCGCGTTCCACGCGTCCTGCGCGCGCGGATCGACGGCCAGCGCGCGTCGATACCACGCCTCCGCTTCGCGCGCCCGGCCGCTGTTGCGGATCAGGTCGCCCAACGCCATGCATGCGGGAAGGAACGACGGGTCGGCCTCGAGGCACGCGCGAAACATCTGCTCCGCCTCGTCGA
>JANMCH010000076.1:0-92194 GCA_031361045.1 Betaproteobacteria bacterium
TTCCTGCCGGGCTCGCTGGTCGACATCCGCCCGGTCAAGGACACCTCCCCGTTCGAGAACAAGGCGCTGGACTTCAAGGTCATCAAGCTCGACCGCAAGCGCAACAACGTCGTCGTGTCGCGCCGCGCGGTGCTCGAGGAGAGCCAGGGCGAGGTCCGCGAGAAGCTGCTGTCCACACTGTCGGAAGGCGCCGTGGTCAAGGGCATCGTCAAGAACATCACCGATTACGGCGCGTTCGTCGATCTCGGCGGCATCGATGGCCTGCTGCACATCACCGACCTCGCCTGGCGTCGCGTCAAGCATCCGTCGGAAGTGCTCGCTGTCGGCGACGAAGTCACGGCCAAGGTCCTGAAGTTCGACCAGGAAAAGAACCGTGTCTCGCTGGGCTTGAAGCAGCTGGGCGAAGATCCCTGGGTCGGCCTGTCGCGCCGCTATCCGCAGGGTACGCGTCTGTTCGGCAAGGTCACCAACATCACCGACTACGGCGCGTTCGTGGAAATCGAATCGGGCATCGAAGGCCTGGTGCACGTGTCGGAAATGGACTGGACCAACAAGAACATCCATCCGACCAAGGTCGTGCAACTGGGCGACGAAGTCGAAGTGATGATCCTGGAAATCGACGAAGAGCGTCGCCGCATCTCACTCGGCATGAAGCAGTGCATGCCGAATCCGTGGGACGACTTCGCGATGAACCACAAGAAGGGCGACAAGGTCTCCGGAATGATCAAGTCGATCACCGACTTCGGCGTCTTCGTCGGCCTGCCGGGCGGCATCGACGGCCTCGTGCACTTGTCCGACCTCTCGTGGAATGCCACTGGCGAAGCCGCCGTGCGCGACTACAAGAAGGGCCAGGAGGTTGAAGCCGTGGTGCTGGCCATCGACGTCGAGCGCGAGCGCATTTCGCTGGGCATCAAGCAGCTCGAGGGCGACCCGTTCACCAACTTCGTTGCCATGCATGACAAGGGCAGCGTAGTCGCCGGCACGGTGAAGTCGCTGGACGGCAAGGGCGCGGTGATCAACCTGGGCAGCGACATCGAAGGCTACCTGCGCGCATCCGAACTGTCGCGCGACCGCGTCGAGGACATGCGCACGCACCTGAAGGAAGGTGATGCGGTCTCGGCGATGATCATCAACATCGACCGCAAGAATCGCAGCATCAACCTGTCGATCAAGGCCAAGGACAATGCCGACGAGGGCGAGGCCATGCAGCGTATTTCCACGGAGAACTCGGGCGCCAACACGGGCACGACCAACCTGGGCGCGCTGCTCAAGGCCAAGCTGTCCGACAACAAGACCAACGGATGATCGGTGGGACTGCTGCAATGACCAAATCGGAGCTCATCGACCGGCTTGCGGTGCAATTTCCGCAGCTGGTCGCCAAGGATGCCGAGCTCGCGGTCAAGATGATCCTCGATGCGATGGGCGAGTCCCTCGCCAAGGGGGAGCGCATCGAGATCCGCGGCTTCGGCAGCTTCGGCCTCAACTACCGCCCGCCGCGGACTGGACGCAATCCCAAGTCCGGAGAGAAGGTGCAGGTGCCGCAGAAGTTCGTGCCGCACTTCAAGGCGGGCAAGGAGTTGCGGGAGCGCGTCGATTTCGTGGAAGACGGACCGAAGTAGTCCATGCATATCGTCCGCTGGATCGTCGGTGCCACGGTCTTCATTGCCTTGCTGTTCCTGTCGCTGCAGAACAGCGAGCCGGCGGAACTCAAGTTCTTCAATGTGGCGAGCCTCAAGGCGCCCCTGGTCGTGGTCGTATTCATCGCCTTCGCCATGGGCGTGGCCGCCGGCCTGCTGGCCGGAACGCTGCGCGCGGCGCGCCTGCGAAGACAGGTCAACAAGCTGCGCCAAGAGCAGCACGCAAACCCGGGACCGTCCACGGTCACATCCAGCGCCGCGGTGCCGGGTACGGCGCCAGCGTCGGGCGTGGGCTTTGGTCGGGGCGATGGCCCCCGCCATGACCGCTAGCGCGCCTCCGCGCTGAATTGCCCGGCATGGATTTCGAGCTGTGGTGGCTGCTGCCGATCCCGGCGATCTTCTTCGGCCTCGGTTGGATCGCCGCGCGCATCGACATCAAGCATCTGTTGCGCGAATCGCGCGCGCTGCCGCTGTCCTATTTCCGCGGCTTGAACTTCCTGCTGAACGAGCAACCGGACAAGGCCATCGAGTCGTTCATCGAAGTGGTCAAGGTCGATCCGCAGACCATCGACCTGCATTTCGCCCTCGGTTCGCTGTTCCGCCGCCAGGGCGAGATCGAGCGCGCCATCCGCATGCACCAGAACCTGCTCGACCGCGTGGACCTTCCCGCCGACAAGCGCACGATGGCCACCTATGAACTGGCGCAGGATTTTCACCGGGCAGGTTTGCTCGACCGTGCCGAAGAGTTGTTCACCAAGCTGGACGGCACCGCGTTCGAGCATTCGTCGCTGTCCCACCTGATCTCGATCTACGAAACGGAAAAGGACTGGACCAAGGCCATCAGCGCGATGCAGCGCATGGAGACGCTGGCCAAGCAGCCGTACTTCAAGGAGATCGCGCAATATCATTGCGAACTTGCGCAGGCGGCCTTGCTCAAGTCCGACGACGTGACGACGCAGAGCGAACTGGAGCTGGCGTTCGCTACCTACCGCGGCTGCACCCGCGCGACGCTGCTGCTAGGCGATCTCGAGGCCCAGCAGGGGCGCGCCGCGGATGCGCTCTCCACGTGGCAGAAGATCGAGACCCAGAATCCGGCGTTCCTGGCACTCGCTGCCGACCGCTTCGCCGACCTGTATCGCCGGCAGGGCGATGTGGCCCAAGGTATCCGCGTGCTGCGCAACTTCCAGGCGCAGTATCCGTCACTGGACTTGCTCAATGCGTTGTTCACGCTCGTCCTCGAGCAGGACGGCCCCGACGCCGCGGCGGCGCTGATCAAGGAGGAACTGATCCGCAATCCAACGTTGCTGGGTCTCGACCGGCTGCTGGAAGCCCAGTTGCTTGGCGCGCCGGCGGATCGCCGGCATGACCTCGAACTGGTGAAAGGGCTGGTCGTCCAGCACATCAAGCGGCTGGGCATGTACAAGTGCGACAGCTGCGGTTTTCGCGCGAAGCAATATTACTGGCGCTGCCCGGGCTGCCTCAAGTGGGAAACGTATTCACCGCGGCGCACCGAGACGCCCGACGGTTATGCGTGATGCGAACCCAATCTCTGTGGTTCAGGACTTTGACCTCGCTTTGAGAGACCAATGACCATTGCCGATCCGAAAGTCATCGTCGCGCTCGACTTCGCCAACCCGATGCACGCGCTAGCGCTGGCGGACAAGCTCGACCCGCGCCACTGCGCGCTCAAGGTGGGCAAGGAGATGTTCGTCGTCGCGGGGCCGGAGCCCGTGCGCTGGATGATCGAGCGCGGCTTCAACGTCTTCCTCGACCTCAAGTTTCACGACATTCCGAACACCGTCGCGCAGGCCTGTGCGGCCGCAACGCGTCTCGGTGTGTGGATGCTGAACGTGCACGCTGCCGGTGGCCGGGCGATGCTGGCTGCGGCGCGCGATTCGGTGAACAGCACCGCGGCCGCGCGGTCCGCCAAGCCGCCGCTGCTCATCGCCGTGACGGTGCTGACCAGCCTCGCCGATGCCGATTTGCGCGAACAGGGTTTGACCGATACGGCCGCCTCCCAAGCGGTGAAGCTGGCGCGGATGACGTCTGAATGCGGACTCGACGGCGTGGTCTGCTCGGCGGTGGAAGCGCCCGCCCTGCGCGCAGAGCTCGGACCCGCGTTCAAGCTGGTCACACCGGGCATCCGGCTGGCCGGTGCCGCGAAGGACGACCAGGCACGAATCATCACGCCGGCCGCGGCGATGGCCAATGGCGCCGACTACCTGGTCGTGGGCCGACCGATCACGCAGGCCGGTGATCCGGTCGCGACTCTCGCGGACATCAATGCGTCGATCGGATTCGCGGCGTGAAAGTCACGATGATCGGGACCGGTTATGTGGGTCTGGTCACGGGCACGTGCCTGGCCGAGGTCGGCAACGACGTGCTGTGTCTCGACGTCGACGCAAGGAAGATCGACGTGCTCAAGGTGGGCGGCGTGCCGATCCACGAGCCGGGACTGGAACCGATGGTCCGCCGCAATGCGGACGCCGGACGACTGCAGTTCACCACCGATATCGATCGCGCCGTCGCGCATGGCGCGCTGCAATTCATCGCCGTCGGCACGCCGCCCGACGAGGACGGCAGCGCGGACATGAAGTACGTCATCGAGGCGGCGCGCAACATCGGCCGGCGCATGAACGAACCGAAGGTCATCGTCGACAAGTCCACCGTGCCGGTCGGAACGGCAGATCGCGTGCGCGCGGCCATTGCCGAGGAACTCGCGACGCGCGGCAAGGCCATTCCCTTTGCCGTGGCCTCCAACCCCGAATTCCTGAAGGAAGGCGCGGCAGTCGACGATTTCATGAAGCCCGACCGCATCGTGATCGGCGCCGACGACGAACGCGCAATCGCCGCGCTGCGCACCGTCTACGCGCCATTCATGCGCAACCACGAGCGGCTGCTGGTCATGGATGTGCGCTCCGCCGAGCTGACCAAGTACGCGGCCAATGCCATGCTCGCGACCCGCATCTCGTTCATGAACGAAGTCGCCAACCTGGCCGACCTGCTTGGCGCAGACATCGAAATGGTCCGCCAGGGCATTGGCTCGGACCCGCGCATCGGCTATCACTTCCTCTATCCGGGGGCCGGCTATGGCGGCAGTTGCTTTCCCAAGGACGTGAAGGCGCTGCAGTTCACGGCAACGCAGCTGGGTCGGCCGTTGCGTGTCATCGCCGCGGTGGAGGCCGTGAACGACGCGCAGAAAATGGTGCTGGTCGAAAAAATTGTCGGCCGCTTCGGCGAGGATCTTTCCGGACGGCGCTTCGCGCTTTGGGGCCTGGCCTTCAAGCCCAACACCGACGACATGCGTGAAGCACCGTCACGCACGATCATCGACGCACTGGTGGCGAAAGGCGCGCTTGTCGTGGCCTACGATCCGGTCGCCATGGACGAGGCGCGCCGTGTCTTCGGGCCGCTGGCCGGCCTGTCCTACGCGCCATCGCCGCTGGCGGCGTGCGACGGCGCGGACGCGCTGGTTGTCGTCACCGAGTGGAAGGAATTTCGCAGCGCAGACTTCGACGTGCTCAAGGCGCGCCTCAAGTCGCCGATCATCTTCGATGGCCGTAACCTTTATGATCCGGCGCAGGCCAGGGCGGCGGGTTTTGATTACGCGGCCATCGGCCGCCGCTGAGTTTTCATTCACCCTGCCATCCAGGTTACCAATCAGGTTGCCCCTCAGTTTGCCCCTCAAGCTGCCATCCCATTGTCCATGACCGCCACCCGCTTCTCCGCATTTCGTGACCGCGCCTCCCGCGCGCGCCTGCTCGTCGTCGGCGACGTGATGCTCGACCGTTACTGGTTCGGCGACGTCGAACGCATCTCGCCGGAAGCGCCCGTGCCCGTGGTGAAGATCGCACGTACGGAGGAGCGGCCCGGCGGCGCGGCCAACGTCGCGCGCAATGCCGTCGCTCTCGGTGCCGACGCGACGCTGCTCTCGGTCATCGGCGACGATGAGCCTGGCGCAACGCTGGAGCGCCTGCTCGTCGGCGAACGCGTGCGCACCTCATTCCACCGCGAGGCATCGCTTGCCACCACGGTCAAGCTGCGCGTGATCGGCCGGCAGCAGCAGTTGCTGCGCATCGACTTCGAAACCGCGCCGTCGCACGAGATCCTGGCCACCAAGCTCGCGGACTACGAGCGCCAGTTGCAGGATGCCGACCTGGTGATCCTGTCCGACTACGGCAAGGGCGGTCTCGCGCACATCACCACGATGATCGAACGCGCACGCACCGCCGGCAAGGCGGTCCTGGTCGATCCCAAGGGCGAGGATTACGCACGCTACCGCGGTGCGACGTTGCTCACCCCCAACCGCAACGAATTCCGGCAAGTCGTCGGTCGCTGGAAGGACGACGCGGAAATGGCGGCGAAGGCCGAAGCGCTGCGCCGCGAACTCGCGCTCGACGCACTTCTCGTCACCCGCGCGGAGGAGGGGATGAGCCTCTATTCCGCATCCGGCGCACTCACCATTCCCGCGCAATCCCGGGAAGTGTTCGACGTGTCCGGCGCCGGCGACACGGTGATTGCCACGCTCGGCGTGCTGTTGGCTGCGGGCGCATCGCTGCCTGACGCCGTCCGTGTCGCCAACGAGGCGGCCGGTGTCGTGGTCGGCAAGTTCGGTACGGCGGTCGTGCATCCCAACGAATTGGGATAGGGCGTCGCGCCGTGCGTCCGGTCGCAAGCGCCAGCGGCGATTGGGGCGATTCGCCGGTCAGCGCGACCAAGAATGCCGGAGGCAGCGCGCTCGATATCGGCGATGGCGATGGCTGCGGCCTGGTCCTCCTGGGCTTGCTCGCCGGTGGCCGGGTCCGGCATGTCAGGCGCATGGATGAACGGGATTGGGAAGGCATCGTGATACGTTCGACCTGGAAGCCGTTCCTGTGTGGGTGAAGTGCTGATGCTGTATTCAAAGTGACCATGGCCAAGAGCAAGACCGTCTATACCTGTACCGAATGCGGCGGTTCCGCACCCAAGTGGCAGGGTCAGTGTCCGCAGTGCGGGCAATGGAACACGCTGGTGGAAACGGTGGCCGCCCCCGCAGCGGTGCGCTTCGCCACCGTGACCGGCAGCCGATCCGCGATCGTGTCGCTGTCCAGGGTCGAAACGCGGAATACGCCGCGCATCGCTACCGGCCTCGAGGAATTCGACCGCGTCCTGGGCGGCGGCCTTGTGCCCGGCGGTGTCGTGCTGATCGGCGGCGATCCGGGCATTGGCAAGTCGACGCTGCTGCTGCAGGCGGGCGCAGCACTCGGCGCCGCGCACCGCACGCTGTACATCACCGGCGAGGAATCGGTCGAGCAGGTGGCGCTTCGCGCGCAGCGGCTGGGCCTGGTCAATGCACAGGTCGACCTGCTGGCCGAAGTACAACTGGAAGCGATCGTCGGCGCGATCAACGCGGCAATGCCCGAGATCGTGGTCATCGATTCGATACAGACTGTCTACACGGAGTCGCTGCAGTCGGCGCCGGGCAGCGTTGCCCAGGTACGCGAGTGCGCGGCGCAATTGACGCGGCTGGCCAAGCAGCAGGGCGTGGTCGTGATCTTCGTCGGGCACGTGACCAAGGAGGGTGCCATCGCCGGGCCGCGCGTACTCGAGCACATCGTCGATTGCGTGCTCTATTTCGAAGGCGACCCGCATTCCAGTTTCCGGCTGGTGCGCGCCATCAAGAATCGTTTCGGCGCCGCCAACGAACTGGGCGTATTCGCCATGACGGAGCGTGGACTGAAGGGTGTGGCCAACCCGTCCGCGTTGTTCCTGTCGCAACATGCGGAGTCCGTGCCGGGTTCGGCCATCGTCGCGACACTGGAAGGTTCACGACCGCTTCTGGTGGAAATCCAGGCTCTCGTCGACCCGGTGCAAGGCGGCATGCCGCGAAGGCTGGCGGTAGGACTGGAGGCGCCAAGGTTGGCGTTGCTGTTGGCCGTCCTGCATCGCCACGGCGGCGTCGACGCGGGCGGCTACGACGTTTTCGTCAATGCCGTTGGAGGTGTGCGCATCCAGGAACCGGCGGTCGACCTGGCCGTGTTGCTGGCCATCAATTCGTCATTACGAAACAAAGCATTGCCGGCCAAATCTCTTGTCTTTGGTGAGGTCGGACTCGCGGGAGAAATCCGGCCCGTGCAACGCGGCCAGGAACGGATTCGCGAAGCCGCCAAGCTGGGCTTCAAGACCGTGCTCATCCCAACTGCAAACAAGCCCAAACAGGGCATCGACGGCGTCAAGGTCCTGACAGTCGATCGCGTCGATCAGGCGCTGGCGCTGCTCCGGGAGTAATGTCACCTCCGTCCAGCCCCTCTTGAATTGTCGCATAATTGTTATTATGTCAAATTAATAGGATGGCGGCTGACGCCGTCGATGCCAGCCGTGGGCAGCAACTCGTTACAAGTTGCCGTGCACGGCCATCACACCCCCTCCGTTATTCGCTGTGATGGCAACCGCCACCAGCCTCCAACGGAGATTCCAGATGAAACCTTCCAACCTGCTGACCCTGCTTGTAGCCAGCCTCATTGCAGTACCGGCGCTTGCGCAAACGCCGGGCACCGAAGTGCAACGCAACGCCAACCAGCAGCAGCGTATTGAACAGGGCCTGCAATCGGGCGCATTGTCGACCAAGGAAGCCGGCCAGCTCGAGCGCCAGCAAACGCAGGTCGACCGCCTTGAGAAGAAGTCATTGAAGGATGGCACGTTGTCGGCGGACGAACAGGCGCGCATCCAGGCCAAGCAGAACAAGGCCAGCAAAACCATCGCCGCGCAGAAGCACGATGCCCAGGTGGGCAATCCGGCGTCCAAGTCGTCGCAGCGGATGCAGGCCGACGTGCGGCGAAACGTCAATCAGCAGGCGCGCATCGAGCAAGGCGTCAAGTCGGGCCAGCTGTCCAATCAGGAAGTGGCGAAACTGGAACGCGGCCAGGCGCACGTGAATCGCGCCGAAGCCAATGCCGCCGCCAACGGCCATGTCAGCGCCGCGGGGCAGGCCAACATCCAGGGCAAGGAAAACGTGCAGAGCGCGCGCATCGCGGACAAGAAGACGAACGTCCCGGCGCAACCCTGACCTGCGGCTAAGGGCGTGGCGAGAACGCAATCAGCACGTTGCCCACCTGCCCGCCATACAGTCCGTAGCCGGAGCCGACGAACAGCATTCCTCCGGCAATCGTCGGCCCGGCGGAATCGATCGAACCGCCGTTGGCCTTGACGCCGTTGACCGTTGTGAACGACCGGGCCGTGTCGAAATCCCACAGCACGGATCCGTTCGCGGTGGCGTACGCACGAAGATGGCCATCGACGGCGCCGGACAGCACATAGTCCGGCGTCGCCGTTACAGCGGCCGATTGCGCCGGACTGCAGTTGGCGCGATTGGCGCAGGCCCTGGCCGGCGGCGCGCTCCATACGATTGCACCGGTATCCGCGCGCAGCGCATGCAGCCCGCCACCTTTATCCGGGTCGGGCACCAACGGCTGTCCCAGTACCAACCTGACGAAGGCGATGTCCGAAACTGCCGCGTACACAAGCTTGCCGTCGGTGGCCGTTCCCCACTGCACGCCCCCCAGAAGGCCGCCAGCGCCGACGCGCGTGCTCCAGATGACGCGACCTTGCGCATCGGGATCGAGCGCCCAAACCATTCCTGACTTCTGGCCTATCGCCAGCACCCGCTTGCCGTTCGGGAGCGTGATGAGGTTGGCCGATGTGCCGAGGTCGTAGTCAGGGCCGTGCGGCTCGGGACAATTCGCCTTGTCGGTCGACAGGCATGCCGCATTTCCCATGTCGCCGGCCAGCAGCTGCCGCGTCCAGACGATCTTGCCGGTGTCGAGCGACAACGCGAGCACGGCGTCGCTCGTGGTCGTGGCGGGTGCCGAGTGATTGTCGCCGGTGCCGACGTAGAGCAGCCTGCGCTTGGCATCGATCGTCGGCGACGCCCAGATCGACACCCCGGAGGGTCCCCACATCTGCGTGCCGATCGCGTTGCGGGCAAGGGGCCGCGCATCGTCGATCGTGTAGGTGGTCCACAGAACCTTGCCGCTGGCAGCGTCGAGTGCGAGCACGGCGCCCCGCCCTTTGCAGCATTCGTACCCGGGATCGATCGCGGCGCTGTCGTCGCCACCGGAAATGGGCACGTACAACCTGCCTTCGAACAATGCCGGCGCGCCGGTGATTCCGGTTCGCGGGCCAGCGTCGGGTGTCACCTTCCAGTTCACCTTGCCGGTGGCCGCGTCGACCGAATACACGTTGCCGCGGCGGTCGCCAAACAGTGCAACGTGCGATTTGCCGATGCGCGCGACGGTGATCGCGGTGCGCACGCCGGTGTCCGCCGCAAAGTCCCAGTGGTAGCACCCGGTCTTGGCGTCAAGCGAATACACCTGCCCGTTCTGGCTGCCGACAAAGACGCGGCCTCCGGCCACGGTAGGCTGGCCGAACGCGGCCACGGCACCCGGAAAGCCGAATGCCCACCGAACCTCCAGCCGCTCGAGATCCTTGGCCGCAATGCCAGGTTTCGCTTGGAATCGCCCGTTCTCCGGAGTGGCGCCCCAGCCGTTGTAGGCCGGACCGGCAAGTGAAAACGAAGCGGGCACACCGACGCAGCGGCCGGCCATGGCCACGATGTCGGTCAACTTCTTCCCGGTCAGGTATTCCGCGAGCGCCACGCGCTGTGCGGGCTGTAGTGCGGCACCGGGGCCCTGCATGATTCCGCTGGTGAGCGCGGCGACGATGAATTGAGGCGACATCGCGCGCAACGACGTGGCGCCTGGCGCACGCGTAGCGGGATTGTCATGGCACATCGCGCAGTGCTGCTGGAACACGGCTGCCTGCGGGTCGGTTGCCGGCCCCGGATTCTGGGCGCCGACGACAAGTGGAAAGCTCAGGACAAGCAGCGCGGTCAGGTGCCGCGGGAAGCGTTCGAAGGTCATGTTATCCGGTAGTTAGTTGGCGCAGGCAATAGCCGGCAAGGGCCTCAAGAACCGCGGCGTCTTCACCAGCCGCGGCCGCCAGGCGAAACCGGCAGTCCGGGTGGCGTGCGGCGACGTCCTGCAGCAGCACGGGTAGGTCCTGCCGAACGTGACCGCCCTGCCCCAGAAACACCGGCACGATGGCGATGTCGCGGCAGCCGCCCCGGGACAAGTGATCGGCCGCGGCGGCCAGGTCGGGCGTCATGAATTCGAGATACGCCAGCGCTACCTGAGCGTGCGGCGCGCCCTGCGCCACGCGGTCGCGCAACCGCTCGAACGGCTCGGCCCAGCGCGCGTCGCGCGCGCCATGGGCAAACAGGATGATCCCCGGGGGCATCGGCCGATTATACGGTCGGGTGGAAACGGGCCCTGTCGAGCGACGGCAACCTGATTGCGCCTATATGAGGCAGGGCGATAACGGCATAGCGAGATATTCCTTTTGTTTATTAAGGGCTTCCCCTAACCTGCCCTTCTTCTCACCGTGGGTCCGCCTTGCATGTACCGCTATGACGTCTTTGACCAGCGCTTAGTCGACGAACGCGTCGCGCAGTTCCGCGACCAGACGCGACGATTCCTGGCGGGTGAACTGACTGAGGACGAGTTTCGTCCGCTGCGGCTGCAGAACGGCCTCTACATCCAGAAATACGCGCCGATGCTGCGCGTGGCCATTCCGTATGGCCTGCTGTCGTCGCGGCAACTGCGCATGCTCGCGCACATCGGGCGCAAATACGACAAGGGCTACGGCCACTTCACGACGCGCCAGAACATCCAGTACAACTGGCCCAGGCTGGAAGAAGTGCCGGACATCCTGGCCGACCTGGCCAGCGTGGAAATGCATGCGATCCAGACCTCCGGCAACTGCGTGCGCAACATCACCAGCGACCACTTCGCGGGCGCGGCGGGCGACGAAATCGTCGACCCGCGGCCGTACAACGAGCTCATTCGCCAGTGGTCGACGTTCCACCCGGAATTCGCCTACCTGCCGCGCAAGTTCAAGATTGCGATCACCGGCGCCACCACCGACCGCGCGGCAATCCTCGTCCACGACATCGGGCTGCAGGCAGTGCGCAACGATGATGGCGAAGTCGGCTTTCGCGTGATCGTCGGTGGCGGCCTGGGACGTACGCCGATCATCGGGCACGTGATCCGCGAATTCCTGCCGCGCGCAGAGATACTGAATTACCTGGACGCCATCCTGCGTGTCTACAACCGCTTCGGCCGCCGCGACAACATGTACAAGGCGCGGATCAAGATCCTGGTCAAGGAGCAGACGCCCGCAGTGTTCGCGGCCAACGTCGACGCCGAGTGGCAACACCTGCGCGGTGGTCCCGCGACCGTGCCGGATGAAGAAATTGCGCGGCTTGCGTCGCACTTCGTGCCGCCGCCGTACGAAAAGCTTGCCGGCGACGACGCGGAGTTTCGTTCCACCGTCGCCGACAATCGCGCCTTCTCCAATTGGGTCAAGCGCAACGTGTTCCCGCACAAGATGCCGGGTTACGCGATCGTGACGCTGTCGCTCAAGAAGACGGGCGTGCCGCCCGGCGACGCCACGTCCGACCAGATGGACACGGTGGCGGACCTGGCCGACGCGTACAGCTTTGGCGAACTCACCGTGTCGCACGAGCAGAACCTGATATTCACGGACGTGCGCCAGTCACAGCTGTTGGCGCTGTGGAGTGAATTGAAGGACCTGGGCCTGGCCACGCCGAACATCGGCCTGCTGACCGACATCGTCTGCTGCCCGGGCGGAGATTTCTGCTCGCTGGCCAATGCCAAGTCGCTGCCGATTGCCGACGCCATCCAGCGCCGCTTCGACGACCTCGACTATCTGCACGACATCGGTGAACTCGATCTCAATATTTCCGGGTGCATGAACGCGTGCGGCCATCACCACGTCGGCCACATCGGCGTGCTCGGCGTCGACAAGAACGGGTCGGAGTGGTACCAGGTGACGATCGGCGGCACGCAAGGCGCGAACGCTGCAATCGGCAAGGTCATCGGCCCCTCGTTCGCCGCCCAGGACATGCCGGACGTCGTGGCGCGGCTGCTCGATGTCTATGTCGACCATCGCCATGAGGACGAACGCTTCGTCGACACTGTACGCCGACTTGGCATCGATCCGTTCAAGGAGCGCGTGTATGCCGCAACTCATTAAAGGTGGCGCACTGGTCGATGACACCTGGACGTTGCTGCGAGACGCGGCCGGGATCGATGCGGTGCCGACAGCGAATGTGATCGTGCCGTTGTCCGCCTGGCTCACCGCGGACCAGGCATTGCTTGCGCGCGACGATGTCGGCGTTTGGCTTGCGCCGGCTGACGACCCCGCGCAGCTCGCCGGCGATGTGCGGAATCTGCCGGTCATCGCCATCGACTTCCCCAAGTTCGCCGATGGCCGCGGCTATTCGACGGCGCGCCTGTTGCGCGAACGCTTCGGCTTCACGGGCGAGTTGCGCGCCATCGGCGACATCCAGCGCGACCAGTTGTACTACCTGTCGCAGGTTGGCTTCGACGCGTTCGTGGTACGCGACGGCAAGGATGCGCAGGACGCCCTCACCTCACTGCGCGATTTCACCGACGGCTACCAGATCACGAACCGCCGGACGCCGTGGTTCCGTCGGTCCGGTGTCGTTGGCGGCGCGACCGTACCCGGAGAGCGAGCATGACCGGCACCGTGTACCTGGTCGGCGCAGGGCCGGGCGCACCGGATCTGCTGACGTTGCGCGCGGCGCGGTTGCTGGCTTCCGCGGACATCGTCTTCCACGACGCGCTGGTGCATCCCGAAACGGTGGCGCTCGCTGTCCATGCGGAAACGGTCGCAGTCGGGAAGCGCTGCGGCAGGCATTCGACGGCGCAGCAGTTCATCAACAAGCGACTGGTCGATGCGGCACGCAAGCATGCGGTCGTCGTCCGGTTGAAAGGCGGCGACCCGATGCTGTTCGGGCGCGCGCAGGAAGAGATCGCCGCGCTCGAAGCGGAAGGCATTCGCTGCGAAGTCGTCCCGGGGATCACCGCCGCGTTGGCGGCGGCCGCGGCAGTGAAGACGTCGCTGACGCAACGGGGCATCGCGCGCAGCGTGACGTTTGCCACGCCACGCGTCGGCGCCGGCGAAGCGGGCAGCGACTGGGCCGAGGGCCTGCTGGCCGCAGACGCGGGCGCCATCTACATGGGCATCGGTGAAGCGGCTGCCATCGCTGCGAAACTTCGCGCCGGCGGCAGGCCCGGCGCCCTTCCGGTCGCCATCATCGAAAATGCATCACTGCCCAACCAACGCATTCAGTACACGACACTGGCTGCCTTGCCGCAATTCGCGACGACCACCGTCGCCGGTCCTGCGCTGATCCTGCTGGGACCGCAATTCACCGCGCGTGCAGCACTTGCCGATGGCCAGGCACAACGATGTCGGCATGACGCAAAGGCCGCACACGGTTGATGCACGCTCCTGCGCCGCAACCGGCGCCAGTCCAACAAAGCCGCATTGCGGCTTTTCTTGGCGCACACATATAGCTCGAAGTTCGTTCAAATGTTATTGTTATAGCCAGAGAACCTACAAATGAAGTTGCTCAATCTTTCGCTGCTTACCGCAGCAGTCACCCTCGCCGCCGCGACCACCCTCGCGCACGCCGACGTCACGCTGCTCAACGTCTCCTATGACCCGACGCGCGAGCTGTACCAGGATTACAACCAGGCGTTTGCCAGGAACTGGCTCGCCAGGACCGGCGAGAAAGTCATCATCAAGCAATCGCACGGCGGATCGGGCAAGCAGGGCCGCGCCGTGATCGACGGGCTCGACGCCGATGTCGTGACGCTGGCGCTGGCCTCCGACATCAACGCCATCGCCGAGCATGCAAAGTTGCTCCCCGCCGATTGGCAGAAGCGCTTGCCGCACAACAGCACGCCGTTTACGTCGACCATCGTTTTCCTCGTGCGCAAGGGCAATCCCAAAGGCATCAAGGACTGGGACGACCTGGTCAAGCCGGGTGTGGCAGTGGTCACGCCCAATCCCAAGACCTCCGGCGGCGCGCAATGGAATTACCTGGCGGCGTGGGAATTTGCCAAGCGCAAGTTCGGCGGCGATGCCAAGGCCAAGGAATTCGTCACGTCGCTGTACAAGAACGTGCCGGTTCTCGATTCCGGCGCGCGCGGGTCCACGACCACGTTCGTCGAGCGCGGCGTAGGTGACGTGCTGCTGGCGTGGGAAAACGAGGCGTTCCTGTCGCTGAAGGAATTCGGTCCCGACAAGTTCGAGATCATTGCGCCGTCATTGTCGATCCTGGCGGAGCCGCCGGTGGCGATCATCGACAAGAACGTCGATCGCAAGGGCACGCGCAAGGCGGCCGAAGCGTATCTGCAATATCTGTACTCGGACGAAGGCCAGGAAATCGCCGCGCGCAATTTCTATCGACCGACGGACGCCAAGGTCGCCGCGAAATACGCGAAGCAGTTTCCCAAACTGACGCTGGTGACCATCGATGGCGCGTTCGGCGGCTGGCCCAATGCCACCAGGACGCACTTCGCTGACGGCGGGACGTTCGACCAGATCTATCTCGCCTCCGGCAAGTGAAGCGCAGCGGCGCCACGCGTGTGCTCCCGGGCTTCGGCCTGAGCCTCGGGTACACGTTGGTGTACCTGAGCCTGATCGTCCTGATCCCGCTGTCCGCGGCGTTCATCAAGACGGCGCAGCTCACCTTCCCCGCGTTCATCGATATCGTGACGGCGCCGCGCGTCATGGCAAGCTACAGGCTGACCTTCGGCGCCTCGTTCCTGGCCGCCGCGATAAACACGGTGTTCGGCCTCCTTGTGGCGTGGGTGCTGGTCCGGTATCGCTTTCCCGGACGGCGGCTGGTCGATGCGCTCGTCGACTTGCCGTTCGCCCTGCCCACTGCCGTGGCGGGCATTGCGCTGGCCGGCCTGTACTCGAGCAACGGCTGGTTCGGCTCGCTGTTGGCACCGCTCGGTATCAAGGTGGCCTTTACGCCGCTGGGCGTGCTCGTCGCGCTGACGTTCATCGGTTTGCCATTCGTCGTGCGCACGGTGCAGCCGGTGCTGGAGGAATTGCCGAGCGAAATGGAGGAAGCGGCAGCCACACTTGGCGCGACGCGCTGGGACAGTTTTCGCCGCGTCGTCTTTCCCGTGGTGTTGCCGTCGCTGCTGACCGGATTCGCGTTGGCCTTCGCGCGCGCCATCGGCGAGTACGGGTCGGTGATCTTCATCGCCGGCAACATGCCGATGGTGTCGGAGATTACGCCGCTGCTCATCATCACCAAGCTCGAGCAGTACGACTACCTGGGCGCCACCGCCATCGCGGTCGTGATGCTGGTGATCTCGTTCACGCTGCTGCTCACCATCAACGCGCTGCAGGCGTGGACGCGGCGACGACAAGGTGCGCTGGCATGAACGCGATGTCGCCTGCAGTCCTTACCGTGGCGGCGGCACGCGCCATCGGTGGCAGCGAGCCCCGGTTTGTGCGTTGGTTGCTGATCGGCGCCGCCCTCGCGTTCCTGTCGCTGTTCCTGTTCGTGCCGCTGGCGTTCGTGTTCTATGAAGCGTTGAAGAAAGGCCTTGGGGTCTATCTGGCCGCAATTTCGGATCCCGACGCCGTCGATGCGATCAAGCTGACGTTTTTGGTGGCCGGCATCGCCGTGCCGTTCAACCTGGTTTTCGGCGTCGCCGCAGCGTGGTGCATTGCCAAGTTCAGTTTCCGCGGCAAGAACATCCTGATCACGCTGATCGACCTGCCCTTCTCCGTGTCGCCGGTCATCGCAGGCCTCATCTACGTGTTGATCTTCGGCTTGCAGGGTTGGTTCGGTCCCTGGCTGCGCGAGCACGACCTGAAGATCATATTCGCCTTGCCGGGCATCGTGCTGGCCACGACGTTCGTGACGTTTCCGTTCGTGGCCCGCGAATTGATTCCGCTGATGCAGGCGCAAGGCACCGAGCAGGAAGAGGCCGCAACCGTGCTCGGCGCGAGCGGCTGGCAGACGTTCTGGCGGATCACGCTACCCAATGTGAAGTGGGGACTGCTGTACGGCGTAATCCTCTGCAATGCGCGCGCGATGGGTGAGTTCGGCGCGGTATCCGTCGTGTCCGGCCATATTCGCGGCGTCACCAACACGCTGCCGCTGCAGGCCGAAATTCTCTACAACGAATACCAGTTCTCGGCGGCCTTTGCGGTCGCGTCGTTGCTGGCATTGCTCGCGCTGTTCACGTTGGCGCTAAAGCTCATCGTCGAGCGCAACACCCATTCCCGACCGAATTCGCTGGAGCAGGTGAAATGAGCATCGAACTCAAAGGCATCGTCAAGCGCTTCGGATCGTTCGTCGCCGTCGACCACATCGACCTGCACATTGAGACGGGTGAACTCCTGGCGTTGCTCGGGCCCTCCGGCTCCGGCAAGACATCGTTGTTGCGGATGATCGCCGGCCTGGAAACGCCGGACGAAGGCAGCGTGTTGTTCGCCGGCAAGGACGCGACCGACACCCATGCGCGCGATCGACAGGTCGGATTCGTGTTCCAGCACTACGCACTGTTCGGCCACCTGACCATTTTCGAGAATGTCGCGTTCGGATTGCGCGTTCGCCCACGCAAGCAACGGCTGCCGGAATCGGCCATCGCCAGGAAGGTGAATGCGTTGCTCGCGCTGGTGCAGCTGGACTGGCTGGCCGACCGCTATCCGCACCAGCTGTCAGGCGGCCAGCGGCAGCGCATTGCGCTGGCTCGCGCGCTCGCCGTGGAGCCGCGCGTGCTGCTGCTCGACGAGCCGTTCGGCGCGCTCGATGCGCGGGTGCGGCAGGAACTGCGGCGCTGGCTGCGGCGCCTGCACGACGAAGTTCACGTGACCAGTGTGTTCGTCACGCACGACCAGGAGGAAGCGCTCGAGGTCGCCGACCGCGTCGTGGTGATGAACCACGGCCGCATCGAGCAGATCGGCGCGCCGGACGAGGTCTACGATCATCCGGCCACGCCGTTCGTGTTTGAATTTCTCGGACACGTGAACCGGCTGCCCTCCGGCGGAGCGCAGGATGCCGACACTTTTGCGCGACCGCACGATATCGCCGTCACGCGTGAACCCGCCGCGGCGGCGCTCGTTGCGCGCTTCGTCCACGGAACCGCCATCGGCCCGGTGGCCCGCCTGGAGTTCACGCTCGAGCCTTCGGCGCAGACCATCAACGTGGAACTGCCGCGCGAACGCTACCGGGAGCTGGCGCTTCGGGCCGGAGAAATGGCGTACCTGACACCCACGCGCCAGCACCGGTTCACGGCACCCGCCTGAAGATCGGTCCGATCCGGCGGTACAATCGTGGCAGCCTTCAAGCACCCGCGATGCCGCTGCCGCTGTTCCACCTTCCCCCCGACGCCCAGAAAGACTGGATCGCGCAACGTCTCGCGCGTCCAGCGCCCGCGGATGCGCGCGGCATGAGCGATGGCTTTCGCCTGCCGGGTCGCAGCGGCGATCCGACGCCCGCGGCCGTACTGGTCCCTGTGGTCAATCGCCCCGGCGGCCTGACGCTGCTGCTCACGCAACGCAGCGCGCAATTGCCCGACCACGCGGGACAGATCAGCTTTCCCGGCGGCCGCATCGAGCCCGATGACCTTAGCATCGCCGCCGCCGCGTTGCGCGAAACCGCCGAGGAAGTCGGTCTCGGCGCCGAGCGCATCGTGGTGCTTGGCGAACTCGCGACGTATGAAACGGTCACTGGTTATCGCGTCACGCCGGTCGTGGGCTGGGTCGAGCCGCCGTTCACGCTCGCTCCGGATCCGGTCGAAGTTGCCGAAGCGTTCGAGGTTCCGCTGTCATTCATTCTCGATCCGGCTAACCAGCAGCGTCATTTCCGGATGCTGGGCGAAGTGCGCCGTGACTTCTGGGCAATACCGTATCGTGACCGGTACATCTGGGGCGCGACGGCCGCCATGCTGCTGATCTTCGACCGCACGTTGCGCGCCGATTAGGCTGCTGAGCGAACCGAACGGGCCAAGGAAACCGAGCGGAATCCGCCATGCCAATGCACCGCCGCGAAACGGCGATCATCCTGTCCGGCGGTGGCGCTCGAGCGGCTTACCAGGTGGGCGCATTGCGAGCCATCGCGCACATCGTCGGCCGCGACGCGCGCCTTCCATTCCCGATCATTTGCGGCACATCCGCGGGCGCCATCAACGCAGCGCTCCTTGCAGTCAATGCCGACGACTTCCGCCGCGGGGTCGCGCGCCTCACGCGCTGGTGGCGGCGCGTCACCGTCGCGGACATCTACCACGGCGATCTGGCCACGCTGGCGCGCCACAGCGCGCGGTTCCTGGCGAGCGTGCTGACCGGCGGCGGCGTGCCCGCGAAGGTGGCGTCGCTGTTCGACAATGCGCCACTGACCAGTCTGCTGACTCGGGAAATCGAATTCGGAAGGCTCGATGCAATGATTGCGGCGGGGCATCTGCACGCGCTGTCGATCAACGCGACCAGCTACACGTCCGGGCACGCGGTATCGTTCTTCCAGGGCGAACCGTCGCTGCGATCGTGGCATCGGCTGCGTCGACGTGGCCAGCCGACGCAGCTGTCCGCCGAGCACCTGATGGCGTCGACGGCCATACCGTTCGTGTTCCCCGCGGGAAAGATCGAGGAAGATTATTTCATGGACGGCTCGGTGCGCCAGATCGCGCCGCTGTCGCCATCGCTTCACCTCGGCGCGACGCGCGTGGTCGTCCTTGCAGTGGGCCAGTTCGCCGGGCAGCGTCCTGTCAACGGTCCCGCGACCTATCCGTCGTTTGCGCAGGTTGCGGGGCATGCGCTGTCGTCGGTGTTCCTGGACAACATGGGCGCCGATATCGAGCGCCTGACGCAATACAACCGGATGATCGACCCGCTGGCGAATGCGCAGCGCGATGGCGATGGCAAAGTCGGCGGCCCGCAACTGAAGCATGTCGACGCGTTCGTGCTGGCACCCTCACGCGACGTGGCGAGCCTGGCGTTGCAGTTCGTCGACACGCTGCCCGGCGCCGTGCGCGCGGTGCTGCGCGGCTTCGGCAGCACGCAGGGCACAGGTGCCAATCTCACGTCGTATCTGCTGTTCGACCGGGGATTCTGCCGCGCGCTGCTCGACCTGGGCTTCGAGGACGCGATGGCGCGCCGCGACGAACTGGAGGCATTCCTGGCCGGCGAAGCGCCACGGTTTCTGCCGTTGCCCCCGCGCGAACTGGATTGACCGCCGCGCTCCAGGCTGGGTTCGGTTTCGCCCGGTTTGACTCAGGTTCGCTCAGGTTCTCTCCGCGGGCAGCTTGGCGATGATGCAATTGATGGCGCGATCGTAACCGGCGCCGAAGAACGCGGTCAGGCTCTCGCTGTAGCCGCCCGGTCCGATCTTCTGGTAATAAAGTTTGGACGTCTGGTCGAGAAAATAATTGTAGTTGTTGTCGCCCGCGCCCGTTTGCAGCGCCCACGACATGTCCTGGCCACCGAGCAGCAGCGGCGAACATTGCACCTGGATCGTCTTCAGGAATCCATTGAAGCCCGTTGCCTTGTAGCTGCTCACCGAATCGGGCGCGCAGGCCGGGAGCAGTAAAATCATGGCTACGACGGCAACAGCGCGGAAACTGGTCATGGCGATCCGGATCGGGGACACGAAAAACTGATGTTAACGCAAACTCGTCCACGCACGCTCCAATTGCGCAGCCTCTCGCCGCACGGATTCCACCGCGTCGTCTACTACGAGTGGGGCGAGCCGTCGAATCCACGGGTCGTGATCTGCGCGCATGGCGTCGGACGCAATGGCCGCGATTTCGATGTCGTGGCCGAAGCGCTCGCGTCGACCCATCGCGTCATCGCCGTCGACATGCCCGGCCGCGGCAACTCCGATTGGCTGGCCGACCCCAATGACTACATCTTCCCCACCTACCTGACGACGCTCACCGCGTTGATCGCGCGCAGTGGCGTCGAAACGGTCGACTGGATCGGCACGTCGATGGGCGGCTTGCTGGGGATCGTCATGGCGGCGCAGCCCAAGTCGCCCATCCACCGGCTCGTCGTCAACGACGTCGGGCCGCAGATCGAGCCCGCCGCACTGGCGCGCATCGGCAGCTATTTCGGCATGGATCCGACGTTTGCCACCTATCCCGAAATCGAGGCGTACATCCGCGAAATTTCCGCGCCCTTCGGTCCGCTGTCCGATCGCCAGTGGGAATACCTGACGCGGACCAACGTTCGCCAACGCGGCGATGGCCGTTGGGGCGTCGCCTACGACCCGGGCATCGCCATCCCGTTTCGCAATGCGCCGGCCCCACCGGACCTGTGGCCCGTTTGGGATGCCATCGCGTGCCCGGTCCTGGTGCTTCGCGGCGCGCAATCGGACCTGCTTTCGCCCGCGGTCGCGGCGCGGATGTCAACGCGAGGCCCGAAGCCACGCGTGATTGAATTCCCGGGCATCGGGCATGCCCCCATGCTGCTGGAACCGGACCAGTGGCAGCCGATCGTCGATTTCCTCCGCCAGGGGCACTGACCAAGGCAGGCCCCGGGGCTGGCCGGCCGCCTGGCCGCAGCATGGAAAAGCGAGTCCGGGCGATGTCCGAGCGAGGTTTCGCTTACAATCGCGGGCAACCCGATGGTTTTATGCCAATTGGGTTGGCCCTGACCTGAACAGGATAACGCCCGAAACCGCCGCCATGGCCATTGCGCTTTCCCTGCCGCCAGTCAATTCGCGTCCCACCAATCCGCCCGAGATCCGGCCGGCCAAGGTCGGGCCGTGGCTGGACGACATGCTGCACCGCGAACCGGCCGATGCCGCGCACCTGATCGGCGACGCGCTCGCCGCCACCAATCGGGTGGCGATGAGCGACAGCAAGCGGCTGGAACTGGCGGAGAAATACTGGAACACCGCGAATACGCTGTGGCCTCTGCTGGAGAAACAGTTCGTGCGCGCCTCGCATCCGCTGTCCGGCGACGCGCTGGAAGCGGCCAAGGCTGCGCTGACCTTGGCAAGCGAACTGACGACTGCCTACAAGCACCTGTTGTTCAACGAGGCGGACAAGCGCATCGCGCTGGGCGGGCAGCGGCTGATGGTCGCGCTGGTGCATCGCTGCCTGCAATGCACGGCGCGCATCCTGGTGAACAGCTACCTGAGCTTCGCCCCGGTGCCGCCGCGCACGTGGCACGACTCGCACCTGATCTACATGTTCGCGCGCGAACGCAACATCCATCTCACACCGGTTGCGCCAGACCAGCCCGAGGCCACGCCCGAGCGATTGACCATCCAGTCGCTGCTGCTGGCGCTCGCCAATCCGTACGGTTTCCTGCCCGGCCAACTGCCGATCGTTCTGCGCTACGTGCAGGAATACGCGCACTGGGCCAAGCTCACCGACGTCGTGCCCGTGCACCGGATGGCCAAGGCGGTGGCGATCGTCCCGGTCGGCCACGACTTTCCGCCGTTTTCCGCCAACAAGGGCGGCTCGATCGACGGCAGCAAGCTCTTCCTGCTGACGTTCGACTTGGCGTTCCAGATCCAGGAGCAACTGCGCGCCCTCGAAGCCGGCGGCGACGTTCCCACGGGCATCGGCCGCGATCCCACGGCGCGCCTGCAGTACATCGGCCTGCTGAAGCGTCTGCTGCGGCAGTGGGCCATTCCGCCGGCGCGACAGTTCAACCGGCTGCCGTCGCGCGCGCGCGTCGTCATGTGTTCAGGACTGACCGGCGTCTGGCAATACAGTCGCGGACTGCATTCAGGCATTCCCAATCCGCCGACCGGACTGCCGCCGATGGCCAACTGCCAGGTGATCAACCATACGCCCGCCGGCTATGCTTTGCGCCAGACCGATCCCACCCCCACCGCTTTGCGCATTGGCGAATTGATCGCGTTGCGCATCGAGGGCCGCGGCGGATTGCAGGTGGCCATGGTGCGCTGGTTCCGCAACACTTTCACGGGAAGCGGACTCGAGTTCGGCTGCGAATTGCTGTCCGACAGCCCCGAGGCCGCGGCTGCCGCGACCGAAGAGGGCACCGCAAGCTCGGTCACGCCCGTGGTGGTGTTCCCAGAGGAAAAGGGCTCCAGCCCGGAAACCGCGCCGCCGCAAATCCTCGTGCCGTCGGGCGCGTTTGCGCTGGAACAGGCGATCACGCTGAAGCGCGGTACCGGCGGCGAAAGTGGATTCGCCGTGTTGACCAAGTTGATCGAACAAGGACCCGGTTTCGAACTGTACGAATTCGTCGCTGTCGGATGACCGGGCCGCTGTGTCCGTACTGAGGCCCATGGCCCGGCCTGCACAGACACCGACCGTTGCCGCGACCGCGCGCTGGACCATTCTCGGACTGGCCGCGCTGATCCTCCTCCAGTTGCTGTGGGAAGTCGTGCTGGCGCCATCGCCTGCGGGCGGCGTGTGGCTCGCGCTCAAGGCGCTGCCATTGGCCGTGCTGTTTCCCGGCGTCGCGCGCGGCGATCGCCGACCCCGGCAGTGGCTGGCATTGATGCTGCCTTTTTATCTGGCTGAGGGCGTTACGCGCGCATGGAGTGAATCCGGTCGCCATGCCGCGGTCGCCACGATGGCGGCGATGATTGCCGCGGCGACGTTCATCGCGCTACTCGCGTGGTTTCGCGCAGAGCGCGGAGCGAAGTAAGCGGCGGGCTCGGCTGACCTGCGGGCTCGACTGACTTATTCGCGCGCGGGGCCAACTTCAGGCGCCTTCGCCGCGGCACTGCCGGCCAGGCCCTTGGGCAGCGGAAACGTCACGTTCTCGACGATGCCCGACAACTCGGTCACGCCGATCGCTCCCAATTCCTTCAGGCGCGCGACGACTTCGCGCACCAGCACTTCCGGGGCGGAGGCGCCGGCGGACACGCCGATGCGCTGCTTGCCCGTGACCCACTCCGGTTGCAGTTCGCCGGCGTGGTCGACCATGTAGGCCGGCACGCCACGATTGGCCGCGACTTCGCGCAGTCGATTCGAGTTGGAACTGTTCGGGCTGCCGACGACGATCACCGTGTCGACCTTGGGCACCATCACCTTCACGGCATCCTGCCGGTTCTGCGTCGCGTAGCAGATGTCGTCCTTCTTGGGACCGACGATGTCCGGAAAGCGCGTCTTGAGCGCGACCACGACGGCCGCGGCGTCGTCCATCGACAACGTCGTCTGCGTGACGTAGGCGAGCTTGTGCGCGTCGCGCACCGCGACGCGCCCCACATCCTCGACCGACTCGACCAGGTAGATGCCTTCCTTGGCCTGGCCCATCGTGCCGTCGACTTCAGGATGTCCGGCATGGCCGATCATGATGATCTCGCGCCCCTGCTCGCGCATCTTGGCCACCTCGACATGCACCTTGGTCACCAGCGGGCATGTCGCATCGAACACATTGAGTCCGCGCGCCAGCGCTTCCGCCCGCACCGACTGCGACACGCCATGCGCCGAAAAGACGACGGTCGCGCCAGACGGCACCGCGTCGAGCTCGTCGACGAACACCGCACCTTTCTGCTTCAGGTCGTCGACGACGAATTTGTTGTGGACGACTTCGTGGCGCACGTAGATCGGCGCACCGTGCTGCGCCAGGGCGCGCTCGACGATGGCGATGGCGCGGTCGACTCCGGCGCAGAAGCCGCGGGGATTGGCGAGGACGATTTCCACTTCTAGCTATCCTTGGCGGCGGGCAATGACGGTTCAGCGCGCCTTTGCGTGAAGCTGTCGATGATGAGCAACGCGGCGCCGACCGTAATGGCACTGTCGGCGACATTGAAGGCCGGCCACGACCACGCGCCGTAATGGAAGAGCAGGAAGTCGACGACCTTGCCGATCGCAATGCGGTCCCACAGGTTGCCAAGCGCGCCGCCCAGGATCAGCGCCAGGCCGGCGCACAGTATCCGGCCGCCGCCGCGCCTCAACATCCAGACCAGGAACACGCTTGCCGCGGCCGCAATCGCCATGAAGAACCAGCGTTGCCATCCGGGCGCGCCCGCCAGGAAGCTGAATGCGGCCCCCGTGTTGTAGGCCAGCACCAGGCTCATGAAGCTGGTCACGACGAGTTCCTCGCTGCGCGTAAACGACGTCACGACGAGCAGTTTCGTCAACTGGTCGGCGACGACGATGAACGCGGACAGCAGAAGCCACTTCCACCAGCCATTGTTGATGTGAGTCGGCGGAGTCATTGCGATAGAGCTCAAGCGAATTGGCGCGGCTCGCCTGCGCCAAACAGATTGGCCACGCAACGCCCGCACAGTGTCGGATGCGCGGTATCGGCGCCCACGTCGGCGCGCCAATGCCAGCAGCGCTCGCACTTGGGATGGGTGCTGGGCGTGACCCGAACCGACAGGACATCGCCGGGGATCGCCGTGGCGGCGGAGGTAATCGTGACAAAGCGCAGGTCGTCGCCCAGTGTCGTCAATGCGGCGAGATCGGCCGCAGGCGCATTGATCGTGACCTCCGCCTGCAGCGACGAGCCGATCGCGCCCGACTGGCGTACGGCCTCCAGTTCCTTCTGCACCGCCGCGCGCACCGCGAGAATGCGGCGCCATTTGGCCACGAGCGTGTCGGTGTCCGCATCCTGTCGCACGTCGTCCGTCCACGTGCGCACGAAAATCGTCGGGTCACCGGCGTGGACGAGGCGCCATGCCTCCTCCGCGGTGAACGACAGGATCGGCGCCATCAGTTTCAGCAGGACATCGCGAATGATCGCCAGCGCCGTTTGCGCCGAGCGTCGCGCCATACTGCCGGGCGCAGTGGTGTAGAGCCGGTCCTTCAGCACGTCGAGATAAAAGCCGCCCAAGTCCTCCGAACAGTAAGTCTGCAGCCGTTGCACGACGAGGTGAAACTCGTAACGCGAATAGTCGTTGGTGACCGCGGTGGCCAGCGCGTGGGCCTGCGCGATCGCGAACCGATCCATCTCCAGCAGTTGCGCAACGGGCAGTGCATCCTTGGCCGCGTCGAAGTCGGCCGTGTTGGCCATCAGGAAGCGCAGCGTATTGCGGATGCGGCGGTAGCCTTCCACCACGCGCTTCAGGATTTCGTCCGAGATCGTGAGCTCGCCCGAATAGTCGGTGGCGGCGACCCACAGCCTCAGGATTTCCGCGCCCTGTGATTCGGCGACCTTCAACGGCGAGACGACGTTGCCCTTTGACTTCGACATCTTGCGGCCCTCGCCGTCGACGGCGAAGCCATGCGTGAGCAGCGCCTTGTAGGGCGGCACGCCGTTGACCATGCTCGAGATCAGCAGCGACGAATGGAACCACCCGCGATGCTGGTCCGAGCCTTCGAGATACAGGTCTGCCGGAAAGCCGTGATCGGCCGGATGCGAGCCCATGCGCGATACGCGACCGCCGGGGCCTCCCATCACGGTCTGGAACGTGCTGCCCGAGTCGAACCACACGTCCAGCGTGTCGGTGATCTTGCGATATTGCTTCGGATCGACGCCGAAGTCCTCGTGCGTGGCGGCGAACCACGATTCGAGTCCCTCGTGCTCCACTTTGGCGGCGGCAAGCTCCAGCAGCGCCATCGTATCGGGATGCAGCTGGTCCGTTTCCTTGTCGACGAAAAAGGGCAATGGCACGCCCCATTGCCGTTGGCGCGACAACGTCCAGTCGGGACGGTTGGCGATCATTCCGTACAGGCGCGCCTTGCCCCAGGCCGGATAGAAATCGGTGGCGTCGATGCCGCGCAACGCCACTTCGCGCAGCGTTTCGGGGGGTTGCTGACCGCGCCAGCCCGGCACCTTCTCCATGCCGGCAAACCATTGCGTGGTGGCGCGGTAGATGATCGGCGTCTTGTGCCGCCAGCAATGCATGTAGCTGTGCGTGTACTTGGTTTCGTGCAACAGCGCGCCGACATCGCGCAGCTTGGCGACGATCTGCGGATTGGCCTCCCAGATCTTCTCGCCGCCGAAGAACGGCAGGCTGCCCGCATAGCGGCCGTCGCCCTGCACCGGGTTGATGATGTCGTCGTCCTTCATCCCGTAGCTGCGGCATGACTGGAAATCGTCGATGCCGTACGCGGGCGACGAATGGACGATGCCCGTGCCCTGGTCGAGCGTGACGAATTGCCCCAGGTGAATGGGCGAGGCGCGATCGTAGAACGGGTGGCGGAACTTGATCAGTTCCAGCGCCTTGCCCTTGGCCGTCGCTACGACGCTGCCGCTCAACTGATAGCGCTTGAGACACGCTTCGACCAGGTCCTGCGCAACGATCAGGCTGCCCTTGTCGGTGGCGACCAGCGCGTACGTAAAATCCGGATGCATGGTCATGGCCTGGTTGGCCGGTATGGTCCACGGGGTCGTGGTCCAGATAACCGCCAACACGCGTCCCTCAGGCAGTTGCGCCAACCCGAACGCCTTCGCCAGCTTGTCGGCATCGGCGGCGTCGAGTGCAAACCCGACGTCGATCGCGGTGTCGACCTTGTCTTCGTATTCGACTTCGGCCTCGGCCAGCGCGCTCTGGCAATCGAAGCACCAGTTGACCGGCTTCAAGCCCCGGTAGACGAAACCCTTTTCGAGGATCCTGCCCAGCGTGCGGATTTCGTCGGCCTCGTTCTTGAAGGCCATCGTCGTATACGGGTGTTCCCAGTCGCCCAGCACGCCGAGACGCTTGAAGCCTTCCTTCTGCTTGGCGATCTGTTCGTTGGCGTAGGCGCGCGCGAGCTTCTGCGTGTCGGCCGTCGACAGGTGCTTGCCGTGCGATTTCTCGATCTGCACTTCGATCGGCATGCCGTGGCAATCCCAGCCCGGCACATAAGGCGCGTCGAATCCCGCGAGCTGCTTGCTCTTGACGACGATGTCCTTGAGGATTTTGTTGACCGCATGGCCGATGTGGATGTCGCCGTTCGCATACGGAGGACCATCGTGCAGGATGAAACGCGGGCGGCCGTGCGACGCGGCACGGATGGCCTCGTATAACCTGCGCTCCTGCCACTCCTTGATCCATTTGGGCTCGCGCTTGGCCAGGTCGCCGCGCATCGGAAATGGCGTGTCCGGCAGATTGAGGGTGGACTTGTAGTCGGTTTTGAGATCGTCAGGCATATAGGGCTGGCTTGGAACCTTGAAAGACACTCATCATGCCACGCGCGCGAAATAGTCCCGCGCCTGCACGACATCAGCACGGATCTGGCGGGTCAGCGCATCGAGCGTGTCGTACTTCTCCTCGTCGCGCAGCTTGTGCACGAATTCTACGGTCACGCGACGGCCATAAATCGATTCATCGAAGTCGAACAGGAATACTTCGAGCAACGGCTTGCCGTCCTGCTTGATGGTCGGCCGCACGCCGATGCTGGCCACGCCATCGCGCGCCTTGGGTCCCAGTCCATGCACGCGCACCGCAAAGATGCCCGCCAGCGCCGGCCGGTGCCGCAGCGGAATGTTCGCTGTGGGAAAGCCCAGCGTGCGGCCGAGCTTTTCGCCGTGCGCGACGCGCCCGCTGATCGCATAGGGCCGTCCCAGCAATGCTTGCGCATGCGCGAGTTCGCCGGCAAGCAACGCTTCGCGAACTGCCGTGGACGAAGCGCGCTGCGCGTCGACCGCGACAGTGCGCATGCCCTCGACGCTGAACGTCGTGGCGTGCGCACGCAATGCTGCCAGGTCGCCCGCGCGCGCCTTGCCGAAGCGAAAATCGTCACCCACGAGAATCCAGCGCGCGGCCAGCCTGCGCACCAGCACGTCCTCGATGAACATCTCCGGCGCCATGGCCGCCATGCGCTGGTCGAACCGCGCGACGATGGCCCGATCGACGCCGAAGGCGCGAAACAACTCCAGCTTCTGGCGCAATTTGGACAGCCGGGGCGGCGCCGCGTCCCGGGCAAAGAACTCGCGTGGATGCGGATCGAACGTCAGCACGGCCGCCGGCAGGCGCAGGTCGTCCGCGGCCTCGCGCAGTCGCGTGAGCATCGCCTGGTGACCGCGATGGACACCGTCGAAATTGCCGATCGTCAGCGCGACCGGAACATCGGCGGTGGCCGGAAGTCCACGAAATATCCGCATGGTTTGCGCAGCGGCAAGGTGCGCCAAAAGCTTGAATTATATCAGTTTTCCATCACCATCAATTGCCGCCACCCGCAGTTGCCACTGCTACACCGGGGCCGCCCATTCGCGCCACCCGGACTCGACCAGCGGGTGGTAGAGCGCGAGGCGAATGGGCTGCGGCGCAACGTCGGGCCGCGCATCGACGTCGGGCAGCGAACCTATCGCGGGCCGCGTCTCAAGTGCGCGCACGATTCGCGCATAGCGCTCGAGTTGTTCGCGGTATCGTTCCTGTTCCCGGTCGAGAAATGCAACAGAATCGCCACCTTCATGACGCCCGGTCTTGAAGTCGACGATCCAGCGCACGCCGTCGGCGACGAAAGTGCGGTCGAGCGTGACATGGCGCACCGTGCCCTGATCCATTCCGGCCAGCGCCCATTCGCTTTTTGCATCGGCGTGGGATTGTGCAAACAACCAGCGGCCGCGCGGATCGGCCAGCGTGCGCGCAATCGCGGCTTCGACGCGCGCAGCGGCATCGGCGCGATCCTCCAGCAGTACGCCCTCGCCGGCCAATTCCGCCATGACGCGCACGCGCTGATCGGCGAGCCGCTGCGAGGAGCCATCCCACGCGGCAAGGCCGTCATTGGCGATCTGCGCGAAAAGGCGATGCGCAATCGTGCCGACCGCCGCGGCCATCGCATGCGCCCAGTCGAAGGCGGGCAGCGTGGCCGTGCCGTCGGGCGCTTGGCCGACAGGAATGGCGGTCGGCAACGGCGGTGGCGACCACTGCATCGACAATCGCCGAAGCGGCGACGCAATCGGTGCGGCTTCACCGTCGTCGCCGGTTTCACGATCGCTCTCGTCGCCCGTTTCCACGTCGTCGTGCGACGTTGCCGTGCTTGCTGCATCCGTCAACGATGGCGGCGGTGCAACGCCAGAGTTCACTGCCGGCCAAAATTGCGCCAGCGCGCTCGTTGACTTCGGACTGCGCCATCGCGACACCTGGTCGCCTTTCCCTGGCGTCATTCCGAGAGTTGCCACGAGGTGCAGCCGCCGCTTCGCGCGCGTGCAGCCGACATAGAGCAGGCGACCCCGTTCGGCCGCGTCCTCTGCGGCATCCAGTGTCTTCAGATACCGGTACACCGGGTCCGCCTCGCTCAGCAGGCCTTCGCGTGCGCGCAACGGCGCCAGCAGCAACTTGCGCGCGCCGTCGTGTTCGCGCTGCTTCCAGCGCAGCGCGGGGTCGTCGCCATGGCGGGGTGTCCGATCGAGACCCGGCAGGATGACGGTATCGAATTCGAGCCCCTTCGCCTTGTGCACCGTCATGATCTGCACGCCGGGCTCGGCGGAGGGCCCGGCTTGCGCAAACAGGTTCTCGGTGGCTGCCGTGAAGGCATCCCAGTCGGCCACATCGCCCGCATGTTCATGCCGGGCCAGCAGCATGAAAAATCGTTCGGCGCCGGCAACGTCGATCGCGCCGTCGCCGCATGCCGGACCACCGAGGGCCAGCCAGGCGGAACGGGTCCGGCGCGAAAGCGACGTCCTGCCGCGTTGGGTATCGGCCTCGGCGAGCGCGCGGCGAAGCCTCGCGATTCGCGCCTGTCCCTCGTCGGAGATTTCCGAAACGACGTCCGCATCCGCGATGGCGTCGACGATCGAGCGCGATCCCGCACCGTCCGCGACGCTGAGCAGGTCCGGCAACAGCAGTCCGCACCACGGCGCGCGCAGCAAGGCCAGGCCGGCAAGTCGATCCGCCGGTTGCGCGAGCGCGCGGGACAGCGTGACGAGGTCACGCGTCGCCAGCCGCTGCGCCAGCGTTTCCAGGTCGACGGCCGCGTAGTCGATGCCTTCGTGGCGCAGCAACGGCAGCAATTGATCGAGGTGACTGCGCGCCCGCACCAGCACCACGATCTCCTGCGATCCGGCTGCTTTCGCGGCGCGAATCCGACGCACGACCGTGGCGGCTTCCTCCGCGCGATCGACGACGATGTCCACCGTGGGCGCCATCGCGTCGACGGCGTCGCGCGTCGCCAGCACCGGCTTGTAGGCCACTTCGCCGCGCGCAGGATCGGACACCGGTGGCATCACCTGCGGAAATACTTCGTTCACCCAGTCCACGATGCGCGACTGCGAGCGAAAATTTCGCGCAAGGTCGAGACATTCAACGGCGACGCCCGCCACACGTGATTTCTGCTGCGCCTCGAGGAAGATGCCAACCTCCGCTTCACGGAAACGGTAGATCGACTGCATCGGGTCGCCGACGGCGAAGAGCGTGCGGCCGTCGTCCTCCTCCCAACCCGCGGTCAGCTTTCCGATCAGTTCGCGATGCGTCCAGGACGTGTCCTGGAATTCGTCGACCAGCAAATGGGACAATTTGTAATCCATCGCGAGCAGCAATTCGCCCGGATCGTCCGCGTCGCCCAAGGCCGACAGTGCGCGCAACGTGGCCTCGCCGAAATCGGCCACTCCTTTCGCCGCGAACGCGAGGAGCAAGTGGCTGGCGACACGCGGCAACAGCGTCAAGGTGGCGTCAACGAACGCCCACGCGGCGTCGCCATAGACCGGCGGCGGCAGAGTGCGCACGGCGTGCAACGATTGCGCGAGCCCGGGAACTTCCCGGGCGTCGGCAAGCAGACCCGTCATGGCGGCCTTCGCCGCTGCGCGCTCCGGGTCCTTGTCCGGCGCGGGAAAGCCGTTGCGCTTGTCCACCTGCTTGCGAAACGCCGGCGTCTGATCATCCTGAGTCATCAGGAACTCGACCAGAGCAGCCCAAGCGGGCAGATGTTCCGAAGCCGCTGGCGGAACGCCGCCCATTTGCGCAAGCAGCGTCAGCGCCTGAACCGAAGCTTCCTTGTTTGGCAGGGTCGCCAACTGTTCCGCCGCATAGCGTTCGGAGTCCGCCAGCCGTGCCGCAAACGACGCGTCGAGCAGTGCGCGCGCCCGAGAGAGCGTGGATTCGATTTCCGTGCACAGCGCCAGCTCGAGACTGGCGCGCAAACCCGAATCGCCGGCACCGATGGGCAGCCGCAACCACTGGTCGCGCTTGGCCAGCAACGACGCCAGCAATTCGACCGCACTGTCCGCGTCGTTGTCCACACGGGCCAGAAACAATCGCCACGCCGGATCGTCCGGTTCCGCCGCCGCCAGTGCAGCGCGCACCCCTTGCGCGTACAAGGCCGACGCATCGTCGACGAATTGCGGGAGCGCGCCAAGCCCGGTGGCCAGCGGCGCCTGCCGCGCAAGCGACGCAGCGAGCGCGTCGATCGTCAGCATCCGCAGCCGCGACGGCTGGTCCAGCAGTTGCCAATCGCCTGCCTTGTCCCGCGCCAACGCGGCCAGCGCCAATTGCCGTGTCACGCCGTCGTGCGCTCGCGCGGCGTCGACCGGGGTCGCATCCGCCGCGTTGCGCAAAGCCGCCAGAACACGTTCGCGCATTTCGGCCGCGGCCTTGCGCGTGAACGTCATCGCGACGATCCGCTCCGGGCGGTCCACGTGCGCAAGCAGTGCGAGATAGCGCTGGATCAGCAGCCCCGTCTTGCCCGACCCCGCCGGCGCCTGCACGAGAAACGAGCGCCGGACATCGAGCGCGCGTTCGCGCGCTGCCGAGTCGCTCAGTCCTTGCGCGTGCCCGGTCTCGTGGCCGCCGTCAGTCATCGGCCATGGCCTGAGTTGTCGCCCTATCGGCCAGCGATTGAATGCGGCACAGCGGCTGCAGCTCGCAGCGCTTGCAACTCGCTGCGTCACGCGGCGCGACCGCGGCCATGCCGTCGCGAAAGTCGCCGGCAAGCGCACCCAGCTGGGCATTCCAGGCGGCTTCGACTTCCGGCCACGTGGCGAAGGGTATCGACTTCACGTCCGCGACGGCTTTGACGGCGGGCCATGCCGCGCCATCAGCTGCGATGCCTTGCACGCCGATCTTCCCGGCCTTCAGTTGCGCATACACCGCGGCACGCAGCGGCTGCGGTGGCGATTCAGAGCGCAATGCCAGCGCGTACAGGCCAAGCTGGGTACCGGACGGGCGCGGCGCAAACCACTTCCCCGGCGCGATGGCATTGCCCGATTTGTAGTCGATGACGGCTATGCCCCCGTCGGCCAGCGTGTCGACGCGATCGATGCGCACCGTCAAGCCGATGCCCGCCAATGCCAATGGCGCGGTCAGCTCGGTGTCGCGTACCGCAAACGGTGGCCGCTCGCGCTCGATGGCGTCGAGCCACGCGCGAAGCGTGTCCGCCAGCCGCCGCGGCTCGCCTTGCGCAACTGCGGGCGGCAGCGCCTGCCAGCGCTTGCGATCGAATCGCGACTGCGCATGCGCGACGGCCTTCGCAATCCGGTTATCGAGTTCGGCGCCACTCAAGCTGCATAGCGTGGCGTGGTCGCGTACATCGTTCCACAACGCCGACAGCGCATCATGCAGCAGCGAGCCCCGCTCCATCGCCGACAACCCCTCGCTGACTTCGGGCCACGCGTCCGCGCGCAACCGGTGCCGGGCAAACGCCTGGAATGGACACGTACTCTGGCTTTCGATGATGCCGACACCACCCTTCACCATGCTGCCTGCATCTACCAATGGTGCACGGTCATCCACGAAGACCACAGTCGCATCCGGTTGCAGCGACATGACTCGGGCCAGTCCTGCCGGCTGCGGCAAGGTTGCGGCGTCGAGCTCCGGCCATGCGGCAATGAGCGCGGAGCCGGTGCTTGCAAAGCCGTCGACCTGCTGCGCGTGGCTGGCCATGACGACATGCGCAGCAGCGCCAAAGCCTTCGGTAAGCGCGCGCGCGTGGGCCAGCCCCGCGGCCGACTCGGCGCGCGGTATGCTCCGCTCGCGCTGCCAGGCAAGTGGCAGCATCGGATTGGGTTGCGGCGCAGGCGGCCAGCGTTCGGCGGTCAATCCCGCGATCCACAAGGCGTCGAATTCGAGCCCCGACGCTTCCAGAACGCCCATGATGCGAATCCGCGCCGGCGGGGCCTCCGGCTGGAACACGGTTCCCGCCGCCATGTCGCGCAACGCAGCCACCGCATCGTCGCGGGAAAGTCTGGGCGTGACCGTGGCAAGCGAACCAAAATCCGCGAGCAAGTGCGACCATGCTTCGCGTGCCTGCCACTCGCCACTGCCCAGGGTGCGATTGCCGGGCCAGCCTGATGCATCGAGCCACGCGCGCCAGGCGATCGCCCAATGCAACGGCGCCTGCATCGCGCGCGGAGGCGGAGTCGTCGCACGCCAACGCTCGGCCAGGCCCGGATCGGCGTCGCCCAGCGTCAGCATGACCTCCGGCCAGGTGACGGTTCGCGCCCCCTGCTTCCGCCAGCGTCGTTCGACTGCCGCGCGGGCCGTCCAATGCAGCGCCGCATCCGGCAGGTACGCCGAGCGCAGCAGCACGGCCGCGTCGGCCGCAGAAATGGCGCCCGCGCCGAGCGCGAGCAGACCCAGGGCCGTCGCCACCACCGGCACGTCCGAAAGCGGCGTCCCGAGTGAAATATCGTACGGCCGCGGCGAATCGGGCAACACCCGACTCGCGAGTTCCGGGCACAGGATGTCTTCGGCACGCGCGACCACGTCGTCGCGTCGCTGCGCCAGGTCTTCGATGACAATGCCGATGTCGGCCGCGGGATTTGCGATTGCCCGTTCGCGCGCCCAGGCCAACGCAGCATCCAGTTCCGCCGCGGGTGTCGTGCACGTGACACGTTGCCGCTGCGACGACGCCATTCCCGGCATGGGCTGTTCGGTCACGGTTGCGCCAATGTGGCGCAGCGCATCGAGCAGTCGTTTCTGCTGCGGCGTGAAGCCGATGAAGCCGGTGGTTACGATGTGGTGCGTGCGCCATGCCGGCACGTTCGCCGTCACGGCCGCCAGTCGGTCGGCAAGTTGCGCGGCGTCCAGCAATCCCCGTTGCAGAAGTTCCGACCGGTAGTGCCCGGCCCAGGTCGCGAATGCAGCGGCCGCATCGCCGATGCCGGCCCGCGACCAGGCATCGAAAGCGTCGTCGGGTCGCCGCCACGCATGGAACAGCGTCCAGGCTTCCGCGGCTTGGCTCGCCGCGCCGCGCGTATCGAACAATTGGGGCGCGGCCTGAGCGACGATGCGGTCCCACAGGTGCGCCACCGCGCGATCCGCGATCAGGATATGCGGTTCGAGCAGCACGCCCGCCGCCATCGCGTCCTGCAGCAACGATTGCAGCCATCCGTGCCACGGCAACGCGCGTCCCGCCACCCAGGCACGTCGTCCGGCCGCCAGTTGCGCGCGGTCGAAGCGGGTGAGCAGGTGGCGCGCCAGGCGCTTGTTGGGTGTGACGACCGTAGCGCCGCCATCGAATGCCGCGGCGAAGTCAACGATGCTCATGGGGAAGCCGAAAGAAAAGCGCCACGCCATTTGCAGGCATGGCGCGGACGCGTGAAACTGTAGCAGGTTTTCCGGCCACAACTACAAGGAGTACGTCATGCCCGCGTATGTCATCGTCGATTGTGAAGTGACCGACCCGGTGAAGTACGAGCAGTACAAGGCCCTGGCGCCTGCGGCGATTGCGCGCCATGGCGGACGCTATCTTGCGCGAGGTGGGGAGACAGCCGTGCTGGAGGGCAACCGGCAACTGCATCGCGTCGTGGTACTGGAGTTTCCATCACTGGCCGCGGCCAAGGCGTTTTACGATTCGCCGGAATATGTCGCAGCGCGAGCGGTGCGCGCGGGCGCCGCGAACATGGACATCGTGGCGGTCGAGGGGATGGCCTGAATCGGCCAGGCCGTAACGGAACTCAACTGAACGCGGATGGGTGTGCTGCGATGCATTGGATGCACCGGGCCGGGAGGGGGCCAGCCGTACGCAGGCTATGGCGTCGCAGCACGCCGATCCACGCTGGGGAATAGTGTTGGGCGGGTCTCCTCGGGCGAGTGGCGAACGTGAAGTCGAACGGGGCCTTGGGTCAGTCGCCGCCGCGGGCACCGGAAGCGGCCATCGCGAGACCCGGCAAGGGCATCATCGAAGGAATTGACCCGACGCCTGACCCTGACGAAGCGGAGGACGAAAGTGAGGAGGAAACTGAGGACGAGAATGGAGACGGCAATGCGGATGCACGGGGCGGCATGGCGGGCGTCATGGGCGTGGGCGACGCCGGGCTGGCGCTGGGGACGTGGGGGCCGGTGCTCACCTCGGTGACGCGGGAATCCATGCGCCGCGTACCCAACTTCCATTCGCCGCACCAGTCGTCGTCACGGACGTGGGGCCAGACGCCCTCGATCATGTACGACTTGGCGTTGATCGGATGCAGCATCGGCGAACCACGGCGGCACTGTCCCCATTGTGTGACCTTGCCGTCATTGGGCTTGGCGTTTTGCCGGTCGTAGTACTGGCACACCTGACATTTTTCCACCGTCGTTCCCCTATCGTGTTTCGCGCAAGTCCATTGCAACGCATTCTGTAATCCCCGGACATTGGCCCAATGGCCGAGCAATCATCCGGGTGCACAGCCTCAGTGCACAACCAACGGCAGGAAGCCACGGGGAATGATCACCTCAGGACGATACCTGCGGCGGACGGAACGCGCCTTGCCCGCGTTCACCCGCGGCAATGCGCCGGAGTCGCCGCGGCATGTGCTGCGCGCATCGCGTCGCAGTTTGCGCCGCAATTGCACGTCGCGACGCGGAAGCGCGCGTTCGAACCGGTTGATCGCCGGACGGCACGACCGCCGGTGCTGCGTCAGGATTACGGCCGCCGACCGCATCGCTGTTTGCAGTCTGGAAGTATTACTTCCCGGCGGCCGTAAAGTTGGAGAAGTCTCGACATGATCAGGCCGCTGCGAGAGCCTGGAACGCGTCGCGCATCGTCTGCGGCACGTCCTGCACGCGCCTGCCCGGTCGGGCCGGCAACGCATCCAGGGTGGTCTTCAGTTCGGCATCCGCGTTGGCGGCTTCCTGTGCCAGTCGTTCGTCGTAGCTGCGGCGCAGTTCCGGATGGGAGAGCACCTCGTAGGCCGCGTGGATCATCCGCACCAGGCCCGAGAGATCCTGACCGGCTTCGGTTGCGCCATATTGAAAGCGTTCCAGTACCGCGGCATACGCGGCCTCGATCCGGGCAGAGCTGGCGCCGGGGGCCAGGTCGAGGTAGTCATAGTGGGTATAGTTCACGGTGCTTCTCCTGTCTGGATTCGGCGGCATTTCTCCACCGGATGTACGACTAAAAGCAGCAAGCGTGCCAACCGCGCGCGACCCCTTTGGCGCACCTTTCAAGTGCCTGATATGGCGGGCGAATTTTTGGTTCGCCCTAGGTGAAACGACGAACGGTCATTGGCCGGACGCGCGTCGGCAGCGGCCGCCGCAGCGCGGCACCGGCGAGGCACCGGCGAGGCACCGGCGAGGCACCTGCGGGTCAGATCATTGCCAGCGGACGCGCACGTACGGGAGGAGGAAATGCGACGTCGAGCGCCTCGAGCACACGCGCGTCCAGCCTCAAGTCGGCGGCCGCGCGTATTTCGTCGATATGCGCCGAATTCGACGACTGCGGTATCGCAATGACCTGCGGCTGCGCCAGTACCCACCCCAGCGCAAGTTGCACCGGGGAAACCCCGGCGATGCGCGCGATAGCCACCAACTTCCCGTTCCCGAGCAGCGCGCCTTGCGCGACGGGCGAGTACGCCATGAGGGCGACGTGGTGCGTGTTGCACCACTCGCGCAACCGCCATTCGATACCGCGCTCGGTGAGGTTGTACAGTACTTGATTGACCGCACAGTTTCGTCCGTCGGGAAGCGCGTACAGCTCTTCCATGTCGCCGGTATCGAAATTGGATACGCCCCAGCGGCGGATCTTGCCGGCGGCGCGCAGACGTTCAAGGGCATCGACGGTCTCCGCCAGTGGTATGCGTCCGCGCCAATGCAGCAGATACAGGTCGATGCACTCCCGACCGAGCCTGCGCAAGCTGCGATCGCAGGCCGCAGGCAGGCTGTTCGCCCCCGCATTCTGCGGATAGACCTTGCTGACGATGAACGCGGCATCGCTCCGCTGACCTATCGCGCGAGCCACGATTTCCTCCGCGCCGCCATCGCCATACATTTCCGCCGTGTCGATGAGCGTCAGCCCCAGGTCAAGCCCATGCGCCAATGCCGCCGCTTCGCGCGCGGCTGAATCTGCGCGCTCGCCCATGTTCCAGGTGCCCAGTCCAAGTGCCGGCACCTTCGTGCCATCGGCCAAGGTGACGGTTGGAATGTCGCTTTGCATTTTGCTCATGGCCATCCAGTAGAATGGTAAGTTGTTCAGTTCAACACCATGCCGCTCGATCATTCCCTGACTACCGGACGACATGTCGTCCGAGGCGCCTGTCCGCACGATTGCCCGGACACCTGCGCGCTGCTGACCACGGTCGAGAATGGCCGCGCCGTGGAGGTTCGCGGCGCCACCGACCATCCCGCCACGGCCGGCGTGCTATGTACCAAGGTCGCGCGTTACCTCGATCGTACCTATTCCGACCAGCGCCTGCTGCATCCGATGCGGCGCGTCGGTGCCAAAGGCGAAGGACGGTTCGTGCGCATCTCGTGGGATGAGGCACTTACCACCATCGCGGAAAAATTCGCGGACATTGCGCAGTCGAGCGACGGTCCACAGGCCATCGTTCCGTACAGCTACGCCGGCACCATGGGCCTGCTGCAGGGCAGTTCGATGGACCGGCGGTTCTTCCATCGGCTCGGGGCATCGCTTCTCGACCGCACGATCTGCGCGACGGCCGGCAAGGCAGGCTGGGGTGCCGCCATCGGCGCGTCCGTCGGCATGGATGTCGAGCAGTTCGAACACAGCAGGCTGATCGTGATCTGGGGCAGCAACGCGGTTACGTCCAACCTGCATTTCTGGACTCGCGCGCAGGAAGCCAAGCGGCGCGGCGCGAAACTGATCGCGATCGATCCGTATCGCACCGTGACGGCGGAAAAATGCCACGAGCACATCGCGGTGATGCCGGGGACCGATGGCGCGCTGGCGCTGGGCGTCATGCAGGTACTGATCGCCGAGAATCTGATCGACCGCGACTACATCGACAACTACACGGTGGGCTTTGCCGAACTGGCGGCACGCGTAGCACTTTGGCCGCCGGAGCGCGTCGCGCAGACTTGTGGCATTTTCGCGGCGCAGGTCGTCGGGCTCGCGCGCGACCTGGGCACGATCAAGCCCGCCGCCATCCGCGTCAACTACGGCATGCAGCGCGTGGCGGGCGGCGGCAATGCGGTGCGCGCCATCGCTTGCCTGCCCGCGCTGACCGGCGCGTGGCGCCATCCCGCGGGCGGCGCGTTGCTGTCCTCCTCCGGCAATTTTCCAGTCGACAACGCGGCACTGGAGCGCCCCGACCTGATCAGCGGCTCGCCGCGCACGATCAACATGTCCACGATAGGCGACGCGCTGCTCGACGCGCGCGACCCGCCGGTGCGCGCCATCTACGTCTACAACTCGAATCCCGTCGCGGTGGCGCCGGAATCGTCCAAAGTGCGGCGTGGCTTCGCGCGCGAAGACCTCTTCGTCGTCGTGCACGAGATCTTCCAGACCGACACCGCCGATTTCGCCGACATCCTGTTGCCCGCCACCACGCAACTGGAGCAGACCGATGTGCACTTGTCCTACGGGCACCTGTATGCGCTGGCCAACAACCAGGCGATCGCTCCTTTGGGCGAAGCGCTGCCCAATACCGAGGTATTCCGGCGCCTTGCCGCGCGCATGGACTTCACCGAGCCATGCTTCCGCGACAACGACGATGACCTGGCGCGTCAGGCATGGAAGCGCTCGGATCCGCGCGCGGCGAGCCTCGATTGGGACGGTCTGAAATCCGATGGCTGGCGGCGCCTGGCCGTGCCGGAAATTCATGCGCCGTTTGCGCAAGGAAACTTTCCCACGCCGTCGGGAAAGTGCGAGTTCTGGAGCGCATCGCAGCAGGCCTTGGGCGAGGACCCCTTGCCCAACTACATTCCGCCGCGGGAATCGGCAGCGACCAACGCGGACCTGGCGCAACGCTACCCGCTCGCGTTCATTTCGCCGCCCGCCCGCAACTTCCTCAATTCGTCGTTCGGCAACCTTCCTTCCTTCGTGGCCGAGGAAAAGACGCCGAAGCTCGATCTCAATGCGGTTGACGCCGCGGCGCGTGGATTGCGCGAAGGCGATGTCGTGCGCATCCGCAACGACCGCGGCAGCTTCACCGCGACGTTGCGCATCACCGACCGCGCGCGCCCGGGTGTTGCGGTCGCGCCGTCGATCTGGTGGCAGAAACTGGCGCCGGATGGGCGCAATGCCAATGCCGTCACTTCACAGGCGCTGACCGACATGGGGCGCGCCGCCACGTTCTATGACTGCCTGGTCGAGGTCGAGCGTGCGTGACGCGGCCATCGATGGTTTGTCCTCGGCTGAGTCCGCCATGGGCGCCAACGTTGAAGCCATCCTGAGCAAGCTCGACTCCGCGCGCGAACCGGCGCAACGGCTGCCGCTGCTGCTGGGCGCCGCCGAATGCATCCTGGCGGTCGACGCCCGCCGGGCGCTCGATCACGCGCGGGAAGCCGCGGCCGTCGCGACCGACATTGCCGATCATGCCGCGCATGCCGAGGCGCTGTACCAGCAGGGACGCTGCTCGGAATTACTGCAGGACCACGGCACGGCGCTCGATCTTTATTCCCGCGCGATTGCGGGTTTCGAAGCGGCCGGCAACGAGGCGGCGACCGCGAAAGCGCTGCGAGCCATGAGCGTCGTGCACGACACGCTGGGCGATTTCCCGCGGGCGCTGGACCAGCAGCTGCGCGCGCTGCAAATTGACGAACGCACCGGCAACACCGCAAATCGCGCGGGCACGCTGCGCACCATCGGCCTGGTCTGGTCCAAGACCGGCGACCACGCCACCGGACTCGATTTCTACCGGCAAAGCCTGGCGCTGTGCACGTCCGAGCACGATGCGATCGACCGCGGCAAGACGCTCAACAACATCGGCATCAATCTCAAGAACCTGGGGCAGTTGCCGGAGGCGCTTGCGGCATTGACCGAGGCGCTGCGGATCTTCGGGGACCAGGGTTTGCCGCTGCGACAGTCCGCGGCATTGAACAACCTGGGGCTGGTGCACGAAAAACTCGGTGACGCGGCAGCGGCCGAACGCACGTTGCGCGAGGCACTGAAGCTGTCGGAGGCCATCGATTATGCGATCGGTGTCGCCCATGCGCACCTAGCGCTGGGCAGGATCTGCGCGGCGCAGTCGCGCAACGACGAAGCGCGACAACGGCTGCACGCCGCACTCGACATCTGCGAAAGCAAGAACATCAAGCTGACGTGGTACGAGTGCCACGAAGCGCTGGCCGCGTTCTACGAGGGCATCGGCGATCCCGCCACCGCATTGCACCACTTCCGAAGGTTTCACGAGATCGAGCACGAAGTGCAGTCGGAATCCGCCGGCAACAAGCTCCGAGCCTTTGCGATTCAGTACCAGGTGGCCGCCGCCAAGCGAGAGGCCGAGTTGCAGCGGGAACGTCAGGCCGTGCTGACGCGTGCCAATGCCGATCTCGATGCGCTCAATGTGACGCTGACCGAAGCCAATCTGCAGAAGACGATGCTGCTGGATCAGCTCGAACGGCAAACCTTCGAGGACGCGCTCACGGGCCTGGCCAACCGGCGCCGGCTCGATCAGCGGCTCGCCGACGAATTCGCGCTGGCACTGCGCCACGGGCGACCGCTCGCGGTGGCCATCGCCGACCTTGATCACTTCAAGACCGTCAACGACCGCTTTTCTCATGCGGTGGGCGACGCCGCTCTGCGCGCGCTGGCCAAGCTGCTGGCGTCGCAGGTCCGCCACACCGACCTGGTGGCGCGCTTCGGCGGCGAGGAGTTCGTACTGGTGTTGGTGCAGTCCGATGCAGAGGCGGCGTTGCGCGTGTGCGAAAAATTGCGTGTCGCCGTTGCGCAGCACCCGTGGGAAACCATTCATCCCGGATTGACGCTCACGCTGTCCATCGGCGTGTGCGCGGACACGATGCTGCCGGGCCATGAGCGCATGCTCGCGACGGCCGATCGCAACCTCTACCTGGCCAAGGCCGGCGGGCGCAATCGCGTCGTGGGGTGAACGGGAACACGGGAACAGCAGGTTCCTTGCTTCGTCCGGGATGACTCCCGACTTTAGAGCTTGCGGACCAGGCCGACCATCACGCCGAAGATTTCCAGCGAGCCCTCGGGACGGATCACCGGATAGGCCTTGTTTTCGGCCTTCAGTACGTAGCGACCCTGCTCCTGCTCGAGCCGCTTCAACGTGAACTGGTTGTCGACGATGGCAACGACGATGTCGCCCTTGTGCGCGGCCGGGCGTTTTTCCACCACGACCAGGTCGCCGTCGAAGATACCGGCATCCATCATCGAGTCGCCCTTGACGCGGATCAGCACCGTTTGCGACGGATGCTCGATCAGGTAGTCGTCGATGGTCAGCGCATCGGAATCCGTATCGTCGACGGCCTCGGGCATGCCGGCGCGAACCGGTGACTCGGCCAACGGACGCGCGAAGAAGCGCCGGGTGGGCGCCAGCCGCCGGTCCGGAGTGGCATCGAGGAATCCGGCCAGCTTCAAGCGCGCCACGAGGGCTGCGACCGAGGACTTGGATTTGAGCCCGAGCAGGCCGCCAATCGACGCGTACGATGGCAGCGCACGGTATTTGGCGTAGTAGTCCTGCAGCGACGTCAGGTAGGAACGATCGTTCGACATGCGCGTAGAATAGCGAACGAACGTTCAGAAAGTCAAGCCCCCCGCCCCATGCAGCTATTTGCCCCTTCCGTGGCGTTCGTGGACCTCGAGACCACCGGCATGCGTGCCGCCGAGGACCGCGTCACCGAGGTTGGCATCGTGCGGGTCGATGCCGATCCGCACGGCGGCGCGCCGCGGGTGAGCGAATGGAGCTCCCTGGTCAATCCCGGCGAGCCCATCCCGGCGTTCATCCAGACGCTGACCGGCATCTCCGATGCGATGGTCGCGCAAGCCCCCCCGTTTGCCGACATTGCCTCGGCCATCGAAGCCCGGATCGAAGGCTGCGTCTTCGTCGCGCACAACGCACGCTTCGACCACGGCTTCCTCAAGCACGAATTCGCGCGCATCGGCCGGCCATTTTCCGCGCGCGCGCTGTGCACGGTGAAGCTGTCGCGCCGGCTGTTTCCCGAAGCCGATGGGCACGGACTGGACGCCATTGTCGCCCGCCACGCGTTACCTGCTACTGATCGTCACCGTGCGCTGGGCGATGCCCGCGCCATCTGGCAATTCGTGCAGGCCCTGTATCGCGAGGTCCCGGCCGACTTGATCGACAGCGTGACGCGACGCATCCTGCGCATTCCAAGCCTGCCGCCGCAACTCCCCGCCGACGCTTTGGATGCACTGCCGGAGTCGCCCGGCGTCTACCTTTTCTATGGCGAGAACCCGTTGCCGCTCTATATCGGCAAGAGCGTCAACCTGCGCGATCGCGTGGCCGCGCATTTCTGTGGCGACTGGCAGCGCGAAACGGATATGCGTCTGTCGCAGGAGATCCGCCGCATCGAATTCGAGGATACCGCGGGCGAAATTGGCGCGCTGCTGCGCGAATCGCAGTTGATCAAATCGCTGCTGCCCGTGCATAACCATGCGTTGCGCAGGAAGTCCGATGCGGGAGTCCTCGAATTGCCCGAAACGCCGGGACCACCACGCTTCGTGCCGGCCGCCGCGATCGAACCCGGCTCGACGACAACGCGCTATGGCCCCTTTTCGTCGAAACGACAGGCCCGCGAGACGCTGCGCGCCCTGGCTGCCGAACACGCGCTGTGCTGGACCGCGCTCGGATTGGAAAAGCGACCCGGCCCGTGCTTCGCGCGGCAGATTCGCCGTTGCGCCGGCGCGTGCGTCGGCGCCGAGTCACCGGACGAACACGGGGCACGTCTGGCCGAAGCGCTGGCCAGACACGCGATTGCGCGCTGGCCCTGTCCCGCAATGGCCGCAGTGCGCGAGCCGTCTGCGCAGGGTGAGCGCGTGGACGTCCACGTGTTGCGCGACTGGTGTTGGCTCGGCACGGCGCGCGACGAAGGTGAACTGGCGCGCATCGTCGAGGCGCCGCCGCGCCCCGCCTTCGACATCGACATCACCAAGCTGCTGCTGCGCAGGCACAACGCCGGGACGCTGCCGCTGGTCGCTATCCCGATGCCGGAGTCCGCGGACTGACTGTCACCGAGGGCGACTTGGTGGTCAACTTGGTTGGCAGCTCAGCCCCTCGCCGCGTGCGCCGCGAGAACGTCGGCCACGCAAGCGGTCAGCTTCTTCGCATAGGGAATGTGCAAGAACTCGTTGGGGCCGTGCGCATTGGACTTCGGACCGAGCACGCCGGTGATGAGGAACTGCGCATCGGGAAAGTGCTTGCCGAGCATGGCCATGAAGGGAATGGTCCCGCCCTCGCCCATGGCCGCGCTTGGCTTGCCGTAGTGACGCGCCGACGCGTCGTCAAGCGCGCGCGCCAACCACGGTTCGGTCGCTTGCGCATTCCAGCCCGTTGCTCCGGCGTCGCCGTCAAAGCGCACGGTGGCGCCATGTGGCGGATCGGCTTCCAGCAGACACTTGAGCATGCGATTGGCGGCAGCACCGTCGATGGTCGGCGGCAGGCGCAGCGACAACTGCAGCGACGTCGTCGGACGCAGCACGTTGCCGGCATCGGCAATCGGCGGCAGCCCTTCCGCGCCGATCACCGACAGCGCGGCCCGCCAGGTGCGATTGAGCAATGCCTCGGCGCGATCGGCGACCATCGGCTGCGTGTCGCCGGTGAACGGATACTTGCGGAACACGCTGTCGCCCATGACCGCTGCAGCCTTCGCGGCCTGTGCAACGCGTTCGGCGGGAATCGTCACCTGCAGTTCCGCCGGCAATACCCGCCCCGTCGCCGAATCTTCCAGGCGATCGAGCACCTTGCGCGCGATGCGAAACGACGAAGGCACGACGCCGCTTGCGTCGCCCGAATGCACGCCCTCCGTCAGCACCTCGACGGTCAACGTGCCACCGGCCAGGCCGCGCAGCGACGTCGTTGCCCACAGCCGTTCGTAGTCGCCACATCCGGAATCGAGCCCGACGACGAAATCGACGTTGCCCATGCGCGGCGCCAGTGCCTCGAGGTAGGCCGGGAGGTCATAGCTGCCGCTCTCCTCGCAGGTCTCGATGAGGCCCACGCAACGTGCATGCGCGGTGCCCTGCGCCTGCAACGCGCGAATGGCCGCAAGCGACGCGAACACGGCGTAACCATCATCGGCGCCGCCGCGACCATAAAGCTTGCCGTCCTCGAGCAGCGGGTCCCACGGGCCAAAGCCGTCGCGCCAGCCGATCATTTCCGGCTGCTTGTCCAGATGACCGTACAGCAATACGGTGGCGTCGCCCGTTCCTGGAACGTCGAAATACAGAAGCGGCGTACGGCCGGGCAGACGGACGATCTCGACCTCGAGGCCCGCGACGGGCTGGCGCCTGACCCAGGCTTCCGCCAGGCGGATCACGCGTTCGATATGGCCATGCGCGGCCCACTGCGGATCGAAGTGCGGCGACTTGGCGGGTATGCGGATGTAGTCGATCAGCTGCGGGACGATTTCCTCGTCCCACTGGGCGGCAACGGCCGTGGCAAGTGCAGAGGCGGTCACGAGAAATTCCAATCGTTGAATGAAGCCGCGATCATCCGTGATATTTTGTACTTTCGCCATATGGCGATTCGACGACGACGACAATGCTGCGGTTCATGGTCCTTGCGGGCCTCCTGCTGCTGGCCCACGCGGCACAGGCGATACCCCCGGGCTACCGCTACATCGGCAGCCTGGTTGTATCCGGTGGTCGCCATGTGTTCTGGTACTGGAACGCCGAGTTCTTCCAGCCGGATGCGTCCGGTACCGGCTTCGTCGCGCAGATGTACGCGCGCAACGTTGAATCGGCGGAGGAGCGCAGCCTGGCCGCCGTCGTCCGCTGCGACAGTCGCACCTACCGCCGCGCGGACTCCCGGGATCCGTTCGAACGCATCGAAGCGGGCGACCCCATTTTCACGGTATGGCGCGCCGGGTGCGACGCGGGACGCGCCGTATCGCTTGCGCGGCGAATCGATCGCCTGAACGGTGGCGCCACCGCCTCTGCGACACCTCCGCCAACACCGGGCGTGTCCGCCACCGTCGACCAACTTGCCGAAGCGCCACGCGCACCGGCTGCGCCAGCAGTCAACAACGTGCCCGCGCCAGGCAATTCGCCTGTGGTCGCCGTGCGCACCGACGAGCGCCACGTCGACAGTTGCGTCCGGTTTGCGGAGAGCACGGCATCGCAATTCGGCGACGCCACCATCACCAACACCTGCAAATTCGCAATCGAGGTCGGTTATTGCTACAAAGGGGGGCGCGGCGGCATTTTCGACTGTCCGTCGCCGTTGCGCTCAATGCGCGCCGACAGCCTGGGGCCGGGCGTCACGCACAATCTGCCGGAATACCGGCGCGGAAAAAATTCTGGGGTCGTGCTGGTGGCCTGCAAGGGCGAAATGGGCACGGTGTTTCCCGTACTGAACGGCGAAGGCGGGAAACCCGGCTGCCGTTGACGAACGTGTCTGATTGTCGTTCACAAAGCCCACCTCGGGCTGCCATCGCCGCCGCAGGGGCGAATGCGAATATTCGCGGTGGATTTTCCTACGACAATGGAATAATCTTGGCGATTGCGGCGAACCCGCCCACTTGGCCAGTCCAAACGCCCCGATGACTATGCGGCACGTCCTGTTCACCCTCGCCATGCTGCTCCCGCTGGCCGCCGGCCCGGCCATGGCACAAGCGCCGACGTTCAAGTTCTCGCAGCAGGACCAGGCCGACAAGGCCGCGGACAAGGCCGCGAGCGACGCGCGCCAGCAGCAGATCGACATGGACCTGGCCACGCCCTGCCGCGCCGATCTGAAGGGCAAGAAGATCATGGTGATCATCGGCGAAGTCCAGTCGAACGGCGTGATCACCGCCCAGCAGCAGAATTACGGTCCGCACTTCCAGGCCATCAACTCGCGCCTGCGTTCGCTGGGCATGCGCACCTTCACCCCGGAGGAAATCCGGGCGCAGATCGCGCAGGCGGAGATCGATGCGTACTTCCGCAACGATCCCGATGCCGCGCTCAACGCGTCGAAAAAGCTCGGCGCCAGTTTCGTATTGAAGGGGCTGATCACGACGCAGGCCGTGCGCAACCCGATGATGCCGGTCAACCAGGTGTCGGTCGGAATGAATTTCACGCTGACCGGCAGCGGTGGCAGGATCGTCTCGACGGCGGACGCCAACAGCAGTTCGTACGCAGGCGCCGATGTCTCGCGCATGGCGCTGACCCTGGTCAACGAGAACGCCGATGAAATCGTGGCCCGGCTGTACAGCGACTACTGCCAGAAGGCGGGGCTGGGCGGCGGAAGCAAGGCCAAGGCGAAGTAGGAATATTCACGCCCCCCGCCTTTCGCGCACTCCAGCTGCATCCGCACGGCGAACTGTTCCGTATCAATCTCGAAGAAAGCAATGAGGACCGCAATGAGCCATCACCACTCGATCCGACTGATACATGTTGCGCTGGGCACGGCGCTGTTCGCCGCGGCTTCGCTGGCCGTGGCGCAACCCACGTTCGGCAACCCGTCACCGACCGCGGGCAGTTCGACCTCGCAGAAGGCCAATGCCTCCGCCGATCAGGCGCTGTACAAATCGGTGGAATACACCAACGTGAACAAGAAAGGTCCAGCGCTGGTCGTCATCCCGGGTGAAATCAAGAGCAACAACGCGACCTTCCTGCAAAAGTTCACGACCAACAACATTGCCGATTTCGGTGAAATCGAACTGTCGGCCGCCAACTTCCAGGTGCTCGAGCGTTCGAATCTGGGACCCGTGCTGAACGAATTCTCGCTGGCCTACAACTTGGGCGACCCCGATGCGGCGCGCAAGCTGCTCAAGATGGGCAAGCTCAAGGCCACCAAGTACGTCGTCAAGTTCGACATCCTGAAGACCGAGCAGATCGCCTCCGCGCAATCGGGTTTCGACGGTCGCGCCCTCGGCAACATGGCAGCCCTCGCGGGAATCTTCGGCGGTTCGCGTGGCGCGGCGCAGGCCGGCACCGTGGCCGGCGCGGGCGTGGGTTCCGTGCAGATCGGCGAGTCCAGTGGCGTGTGGATCATCGGCATGCGCTACAAGATCATCAACGCGGAGACCACGGAACAGGTGGCGCAGGGCTACACCGAGGAAAAGATGGAAGTGGGTGCCAAGTCCACCTCGGTGCTCGGCATCTCCGAATCCCAGCAGGGTGGGGTCTCCCTCGACACGATGGTCCAGCGCCTGGTCCAGAAGTCGGTCTGGGAAATCGACAACAAGTACAAGTAGCCAATGACAGAGTTGCGCAAGCTCGGCAAGTACGAAATCCGCGGCGAACTGGGCCGCGGCGCGATGGGCATCGTCTATGAAGGCTACGACCCGCTGATCGAGCGCGTGGTCGCGCTCAAGACGATCCGCGCGGAGCAGCTGGTCGGCGACCATGCCCCGGACATCATTGCGCGCTTTCGCCGCGAGGCACAGGCCGCCGGCCGACTCTCCCATCCCAACATCGTTTCGATATACGACTTCGGCGAGGACGCCGGCGTCTGGTACATCGCGATGGAGTTCATCAAGGGTCGCGAGCTGAAGGAATACTTCGAGGCGCAGGAGCGCTTCTCGACAGCCGATTCCGTGCGCATCCTGACGCAGATTCTCTCGGCGCTGGGCTATTCGCACAAACTGGGCGTCATCCACCGCGACATCAAGCCGGCCAACATCATCCTGCTGCCCGATGGTTCGGTGAAGGTCGCCGATTTCGGCATTGCGCACATCGAATCCTCGGAACTGACGCAGGTCGGCGCCGTGCTGGGCACGCCCAGCTACATGTCGCCGGAGCAGATCCAGGGCCTTCCCATCGACGGCCGCTCGGATCTTTTTTCCGTCGGCGTGATGCTGTATCAATTCCTTACCGGCGAGCGCCCGTTCACCGGCTCGTCGACCATCACGATGCGCAAGGTGCTGGAGGAGAATCCACTGCCGCCGTCGCGCTTCAACGTGCAGCTGCATGGGGTGATGGACGCCGTCGTGCGCAAGGCGCTGGAAAAGCGCGCGGACGATCGCTACCAGTCGGCGGACGAATTCGCGGCGGCACTGCAGCTGGCGGCGCGTGGTGGCAATGGGTCGTCAACCGATCCGACGCTGATCGCCCCGCCTCCCGCGGCCAAACCCCAGAGCACGCTCGCGGGCATGACCAATGCGATGGCCGATGCACGACCTGTTCCCGTCGGCGCCGAAGCGTCGGCAACGCCTGCGGCCGTCAAGTCGCGCGCGCCGATTTACGCCGTTGTTGCGCTCCTCGCCGTGGCGCTGATCGTGGGCTACGGCCTGATGCAGCGACGCTCAGGCGATCAAGACAAGGTGGCGCAATCGACTTCGGCGCCGGCGATGTCCAGCGGTACCGCTGCCCCCGCGTCGCCCGCTCCTTCGAATACGGCGGCCACCGCGACGCCCGCAACGGCCAAGGTCGATCCTGGCAAGGTCGTCATCTCGGCAGTCGGCGTCATCGACCCCAGCGATCCGCGTTATCAAACTGACAAGTCGCTGATGCAAAGCGACCTGCGCGCCGATTCGCGCAGCCAGTTGGTCGAAAAGGCGCTGGCGTTGTTCGTCGACAAGAGCTCCCTGAACAAGAACTACGACGTGCTCAAGGCCAAGCTGCTGCCCAGGAGCAGCACGTTCGTCACCGCGGTAGTGCGGGAAAGCGAACCGCAGGTCGGCAAGGACGGCCTCATGTACGTGTCGACCGAGGCCGTGGTCGACGTCAAGGCCGTGCAGAAGTCGCTCAACCAGATGTCGCGCGACGAGCGCATCGACTTCATCCGCGCCAGCGGCGATCCACGCGTGGCGGTGCAGATCACCGCGCGCGATGCCGATCAGCCGAACGCGCCGCCGGTGCCATCGCCGGTTGCGGAAAACATCCTGAAGGAGCGCATCAAGACCTTCGGATTCCGCACCTGGTCCGAAGGCGGCGCGCGCGCCGACGACGGCACCAAGGGTCCCGACTTCACCGTGGATGGCACGGTCACGATCAAGCGCCTGTCCGCGCGACTCGCGGCCTCGGGGCTGGTCGTCACCAAATACGCGATGAGTTCGTGGACGATCAAGGCGGTCGATCGCTCATCGGGCGAGGAAATCTACTACAACACCACGCTGCCCACGGGCATGGGCAGCTGGGCCAGCGAGGAAGAGGCGCTCAACGCCATCGGCGTGAAGATCGCCAGCGAGTTCTCGCGCGACTTCTTCCTGCAGCACGTCTATGGCTCCGGCCAGAAGGTGACGATGGTCATCGAGGGTCTGCCCGATGCCGCGAACGACAGCACGCTCACGCGGCAACTGGCCGGCTTGGCATCCATCGTCAATGCAACCCAACGCTCGCCGGCGCGTCCGCGCATCTACGACCTGCAGCTCTCCGGCAGCGGTCCGGCCGCCGACCTGGTCCTGACGGGTGTACTGAAGCCGTTGAACGCGCAGTTGGGACAAGCGTGCTTCGTCCTCGGCGCCACCGCGGGCGATCGCATCACCGTGCAATTCGACCCCAAGTGCAGCGACACTACCATTCTGTCCCGTCTGGAAACCAATCCGGCCGCCGGACTGTACGGCGCGCCCGCGTTACGCCAGCGCGACGTCGTCAAGAATCCCGAGACACTCAAGAAACTGATGATCTAGCGTTGCGTAATCCGGCGGCCACCCCCCTGTTGGGCGTCACGCTGGTCGCCGTGTTTTTATTCGCGGCGGTGGTGCTGGCGTTGCCGCCCCGGATGATCGCTGACGAGTGGGTGCATTTCGTCCAGGCGCAAATGTTCGCGCAGGGCCACTGGCAAATACATCCCGAGTTGTCGACGTGGCCGACGGTGAACCTGCTCGTCGCCGGCCCGCTGCTTCTCTTTGGCGCGGAATCGCTCCTTGTCGCCCGGGCCACCATCGCGGCGTTCGCGCTCGTCGGCGCTATCGGATTCTTCCTGCTGGCCGCTCATTTCGACCAGCGAAGCGCGCCGATCAAGACCGCGCAGATCTTCCTGCTGCCGATCGTCCTGCCCTATTGCGGGCTGGTCTACACCGACATTCCCGCGCTCGCGGCCATTGTGTGGATGTTCTATGGCGCGGTCAGGCAGCGCAGTGTGATTTTCGCCCTTGCCGCTGTATGCGCCATCGCATTTCGCCAGGTCAACGTGGTCTGGTTTGCTGCTGCCTTCGCGTTGTATGCCTGGCAACTGCGCACGACTGAGCCCGCGCAGTGGACTCGGCGACTTGTCCCCCTGCTCGCATTTGGCTTATGCATCGGCATCGCCTGGACGCTGATCGTCTGGCGGTTGGGTGGAATCGCGCTGACGCCGTCGGCGCAGGAGGGACACCGCCCCGGCTTCGACGGACTACCTAACGTCCAGTTCGCGATTGCCTTAAGCGGCGTCCTGTTCGCGCCGATCCTCTGGTCCGTGCGCGCGCGAATGCTCGCCCTGGTGCGCAAACCTGCCGGAGCCTTGCTGCTGGTCGTCCTCTTCCTGTTCGTCGCTTTCACTTTCGTGGTCACGCATCCCTACAACGTCGTTCCCGAGATCATCGAACCGTACCTGCGCAACCGCATCCTGTTCCAGATTGTCCACACGCCGCTGCTCTGGGTCTTTGCCGCCGTGGTAGCGATTGCGACCTTTGCGTTCGGACTGTTGCCATTCTGCCCGGGCGCCGCGAAGTTCAAGATTCCGCTGTACGTGATTGGTCTGGCGGCGCTGCTGCCGGTCGGCGTCATCGAACAGCGCTATTACCTGCCACTGTTCACACTGTTCTGGGCGTTCCGTGCGCCGGTCAGTGACCGCCTCGAACTCATCCAGCTCGCGCTGAATGTCGTGCTTTCGATTGCGTTGATGGTGCTGATCACCACGACGATGGTCTTCCTGTAACCGCCGCCGCGGTCGCGGCCGCTTGGGGCGTCGCGGTACAATGTTGCGTCCCAACGAGTGGAAGTCCTGGTGGATACCCAGCGTTTTGAACTCAATTCTCCGAACGTCATCGGCGAAGTCATCGATGGCGAAGTCATGATCATCGACCTGGTCGGCGGCACGTACTTCAGCCTCGCCGGTACCAGTGCAGCCGCCTGGCCCATGCTGTCCACCGGCGTTCCGGTGGCAGCCATCGTCGATGCCGTCAGCCAGTCGTGCAGTACCGACAAGGCAACGATTGCCGAGGAGCTCGCGGTGTTCGTCGAAGCGCTGCGCGGCGAATCCATTCTCCGTCCCGTCGATCCGCAATCCGTGCCCGCTGCTGCATTTCCACCGTTGCCAGCAGCGACCTATACCGGATTCACCGTCGCCCGCTACGACGACATGCGTGCGCTGCTGGTAGTCGACCCGGTGCACGAGGTCGGCGACTTCGGATGGCCGCAGGCACCCGGGTCCACGCCACCTCGCAGCACGGAATGACGTGAACCAGGTGTGGAATGAGTGTGACTTGGGTTTGAAATGACTGCGTCATGATCGATCCGACGCTGGCCCGGGATGTGTTGCGCGAACTCGTAGTGGAACTGGAGCGGGCGGCCCGCGAGTATCCGGTCACGACGCGTCGGTACCGCTTCGCCGGCGTTTCGGTCGCGGCGCACATCGGTGCCCGCGGAAACGCCCACAACCTGCTGCGCGCCATCGAGCCGCTGGCCAGCCCCGACGATACCGAGCCCGCTGCGCTGTCGCTTTTCGTTTGGGACGGACTTGGTGATGGTGTCGCGTTGCCCGAATCCCCCGTGCTTCGCCGCGAAGACGCGCCGGAAGCGGGCCTTGGCGGCTACTCGGGTCCAAGCTTGCGCGCGTTCTATCAACCGAATGCCGGCGTGCTATCGCTGTACGACTCCGCCCACGGCCGCGCGCACTGGTGGCTACGCGATGTCGCAACAACGCCCTACTACGAGTTTGCGGCGCCGTTCAAACATGTACTGCAATGGTGGATTGCCGAACAGGGTGGCGCGCTTTTGCACAGTGCGGCCGTTGGGCTGGACGGCAATGGCATCCTGATCGCCGGCCCCAGCGGCAGCGGCAAGTCGTCGACGGCGCTGGCCTGTGTGGATGCCGGCTTCGAGTTCGCCAGCGACGACTACGTGCTGATCGATGCGCGGCATCCGCCGCGCGCGCATCTCGCCTATGCGACCGCGAAAGTCTTGCGCTCGAGTCTTTCCCGCCACGCGCAATATCAACAACATTTTGGCAATCTCGCGCGCGATGACGAGAAGCCGATGCTCTTCATCCAGGACGTCGCGCCCGGGCGCGTCGGCGCACCGCTGGCGCTGAAGGCCATCGTGCTGCCCACGGTCATGCATCGCGTGACCACGCGCTTCGTTCCGATTTCCCCGGCCGAGATGTTGCGCGCGCTGGCACCGAGTTCGATCATGCTGTTCCCACTTGCCGGTAACGCCGCGTTTCGCAGAATGGCCGACCTCTGCCGCGAATTGCCGTGCTGGCGCGCGGAACTGGCGGACGATCCGGCAGATGTTGCTTCGGCAATGCGCGGATTGCTGGCGGCGTCACCGCCGGTCGGAGCGCACGCTGCGCGATGAACATCAGCGTCGTCATTCCGGTCTTTGACGGGGACCGCTTTCTCGCCGAGGCATTGGCGAGCCTGCGCCGGCAAACGCTGCCGGCCGCGGAAATCATCGCGATTGACGATGGCTCGACCGACGGCAGCGCTGCGGTGCTGGCGGCGTTTTCCGAAGTCCGCGTGATGAGCCAGGCCAACGCCGGCTGCGCGGTGTCGCGCAATCGTGGCGCGACGTTGGCCAAGCACGATGTCATCGCGTTTCTAGACCAGGACGACGTGTGGCTGCCCGGGCGCCTGGCACAGGGCGCGGCCTGCCTTGCCGCCGATCCGGCGCTGGGCTTTGTGGTTTGCGGCACCGAGAATTTCCTCACGCCGGGCATGGATGTGGTGCCGTCATGGCTCGATCCGCGGATGCTAGACCTTCCGCAGCACGGTTTCGGTACCTGCACGTTGATGGTGCGCCGGACGGCCCTCGATATCGTCGGCCCGTTCGACCCGTCCACCGTGCCATTCGACGATACCGACTGGCTGGTGCGGGCGCTCGATGCGGGCATCCGCTACGTTCACCTGAATGAAGTCCTTGTGCGCCGGCGCATCCACGATCGCAACCTGACCGGCACGTTGCGCGGAACACCGGCACAAGGACGCGCGATGGCGCTGATCCTTCATGCTTCGCTCAAGCGCCGCCGATCCACGGAGGGCCGCGCGTGACATCCGTCGATGTCGTCATTCCGGCGTTCAACGCGCAGGCGTTCCTTGACGAAGCATTGGACAGTGTCCTCGCGCAAGGTGCGTGGATTGGCAAGCTCATCGTCGTCGATGACGGCTCCGACGACGCTACTGCGGCCATTGCCAAAACGCGCGGCGCGCCGGTCGAACTCGTCCAGTTGCCCAAGAATCGGGGCATCTCTGCGGCGCGCAATGCCGGCCTCGCACGTTGCACCGCGGACTTCGTTGCCTTTCTGGATGCCGACGATCGCTGGTTGCCCGACAAACTCGCGATCCAGCTTTCCGCAATGACGAGCCTACCGGACTGCGCGTTCGTGCTGTGCCGTGCGCGGACGTTCGCGGATGAGCGTTTGCCCGCGGACGAACGTGCCGCACTGCTTTCGCAGCAACCCGCCGAAGTCGACGGCTGGATGGCGAGCGCCTTGGTCGCGTGCCGTTCGCTGTTTGCGCAGGCCGGAACCTTTGCGGAGGACCTTCGCGTGGGCGAAGCGATCGACTGGTTCAGCCGCGTGCGGGCGTCAGCGCATGTGATCGTTCCGGAGGTGCTGGTCGAGCGCCGCATGCATCGGCACAACACCACGCGTCTCGCGGCAGAACAGCGCCGCGATTACCTGCTGGCGGCGCATCGTCATTTGATCAGGCAGCGCAACGCGGGAGGCGGTGGTGATCGGCGGTAGCTGGCGCCCCACGGCAACGCAGGAGCTGCTGCTGCAGGCGACGGTCGGCGACGTTGCCCAAGCCGCGTCAGCATGGACCGCGTGGCGCAACGCGCAGGACCTGGCGGACATGGATCCGGGCTCCTCGCGCCTGCTGCCATTGCTGGTGCCGCGTGCCCACCTGTTTCCAGCCGACGATCCGGCGTGGCCGGTGATTCGAGGGTGCTACCGGCGCGCGCTCTTCCATGGACGCATGTTGCAAGCACGGGCCGCGGATGCCATCAAACTGCTCGACCACGCCGGCATTGCCACGCTCGCGCTTAAAGGCGGCGCGCTGGTGCGCTATTACGACAACAATCCAGCGTTGCGGCCGATGAACGATCTCGACGGCCTGGTACCGCGCGACCGTGCTGTCGATGCGATTCAACGGTTGCTCGCCAACGGATGGACGTCGGCGTTGCCGCTGCCGGAACTGCTGCCTGACGCGTACCATAGCGCGTGCTTTACCTCGCGCGATGGTCTCGACTTCGACCTGCACTGGCACCTGGTGCCGTCGAGCAACGATTCCGCAGCGGAGGCTTCGGCATGGACGGCGTCGGTGCCCTGCGATATCGGCGGCCGCGCCATCCGCGCGCTGGGTCCTGAGGATCTGCTCACTGTGGTCTGCGCCCATGCCGCGCTGTGGTCGCCCGACGCGCCGGTACGTTGGGTCGCCGACTCTATGCGCCTGGTACAGGCCGAAGGTCCGCGATTCGACTGGACGCGCGTCGGCATGCAGGCGCAGCGCTGGCACGTCGTGCCGCATTTGGCGGAGACGTTGCGCTATTTGCGGGAACGCTGGAGCGTCGAAGTGCCGGATGCCCTGATCGCACAACTGGACAACATGCCTTTGAGGGCGTTGGATCGACGCGCATACGCCGTCCTCGGACGCATGCCGGGAACGACGTCCTACCTGGCACGACCGTGGCATCGATACCGGTTGCGCCATCCCGACAAAGGAATCGTCACCGCATTGCCGGGCTTTGTCGGGTACCTGAAGGTCACACTGGGACGTACCCGGACGCGCGACCTTCCCGCGGAGATCGTGGCGCGCGTTCGACGCTGGCGGCGGGATCGCGCGTCGGGTCGCCGTTGATGGATGCACGCTGACGATGCGAATAAACTTCATCGGCATCGGTGCGCAAAAGTGTGCGTCATCGTGGGTTCACGACATCCTGGCTGACCATCCGCAGGTTGCCGTTCCGCGACTGAAGGAGGTGGATTTCTTCACCTACCGCTTTGAAAATGGCTACCGCTGGTATGAGCACGCGGTTGCCGCGCGCGAAGACGCCGTCGCGGTCGGCGAGAATTCACCGTCGTACATGAGCGAACCCGCGGCGCCGGACCGAGTGTTTGCGTATCGACCCGACATGAAGATCGTCGTCTCGCTGCGCGATCCCGTTGAACGCGTGTTGTCGCAGCATCGCCACATGGTCGGACTGGGCCGAATACCATCGACTGACCTCAGCCTGGAAGCCGCGCTCGCGACGAACCCTACGTACGTCGACCAGAGTTTCTACTATCGCCACCTTCGCCGTTGGACCGATCTCTTCGGTATTGAACGCGTGCATGTGATCCTGATGGAGGACATTCGCGCCGATGCGGCGAAGGTTGCGCGAGATTTGTATGCGTTTCTCGGCGTCACAACTGACCACGCGCCCGCGCTGCTGCGGCAGGTGAGTAACCCCAGTTACGTTCCGCGCAATCGCGGTCTCGAGGATGGTGTTCGTTCCGTTCATCGCAATCTGCTGGCGATGGGGGCCGGACCTGTGTGGCGACTATTGGGGGATTCCGGGCTGCGACGAATTTATCGGGCGGTGAACCGCAAGACGACTACCGACGTGATTCCTGAGCCGCAAGCGGAGACGCTTGAGAAATTGCGCATCTTGTTCGCGGATGACGTCGCACAACTGAGCCAGCTGCTGCCGCGCGATCTGTCGGCGTGGCTGCCGAAGTGACTGGTATGGCGTCCCCAGCGGGATTCGAACCCGCGTACCTACCGTGAAAGGGTAGTGTCCTAGGCCTCTAGACGATGGGGACTAAGTGTTGCAGCAGCCTGGCATTGTTGGCTGTTTGATGCAGGTCGTTGGTGGAGGTAAGCGGGATCGAACCGCTGACCTCTTGCATGCCATGCAAGCGCTCTCCCAGCTGAGCTATACCCCCACGGACAGCCTGAAATTATAGCTTTTCGGCGCATTGTTGGCAAACCTGCCCGGCTCGAAGGCCACTGCGACGCACGCTTCGGCTAACATCGCGGCCTATGCCGCTGCCACATCCGTTGCCTTCCCCCTCCCCCCTTGTTGCAGGCCATTCGCTCAAGGATCGCGTGATCTTCATCACCGGCGCGACCGGTGGCCTGGGTGCGCCGCTGTCCCGCGCCTGCGCCGCGCAAGGCGCCACGGTGATTCTGCATGGCCGGATCGAACGCAAGCTCAACGCGCTCTACGACGAGATCATGGAAGCGGGCCATCCGGAACCCGTGATCCTGCCGCTCGACCTGGCCAAGGCCGAAGCCTCGGACTTCGCGAATGTCGAAAGCGCGCTGCGCGCACAATTGGGCAGGCTGGATGGCTTGGTCCACACCGCGGCGCTGCTGGGTTCGCTTGGACCCATCGAGCACCAGTCGTTCGACAGCTGGGTGTCGCTGCTGCGCGTGAACGTCGCAGCCCCCATGGGGCTTACCCGCGCGCTGATGCCGCTGCTCGACGTGGCGCCGGATGCCAGCGTGGTGTTCACGCTCGACAATCGCGGCGAGCAGCCTCGTGCGTACTGGGGTGGCTATGCGGTGACCAAGGCGGGCGTGGCAGCACTCGCGCGGGAACTGGCCGACGAATGGGAGCACCGCGCGAACCTGCGCATCAATGCCGTCGTGCCGGGACCGATCCGCTCGCCGCTGCGCAACCAGTCGCATCCGGGCGAGGATCGCGCGTCGCTGCCACCGCCGGAATCGCTGGTGCCTATCTACCTGCACCTGCTCTCCGGACAGGCCAAGGCCGAGAGCGGCGTGCTGCTGGATGCTCAGGCGTGGCTGGCCGGCGCTTCCTGTACGTCACCGCTGCGCGCATAGCGCAACATCACGCGCAGCCGCCGGAAGTCCTCTGCCGGCATCATGTCGGGCAGCACGAGAATGGTCCACGACCAGCGCCGGCCATCCGGGCGCCAGACGATGGTCGTGACCCACGCGCCCACGTACGTGGCGGAGCGCACATGGCCGGCGACGAGTCGACCGTCTCCCATGCAAGCCACGAGGATCAAATCGGGTGCCAACCGCAGCTCGCTCACAGCGAAACGTCCGCGATGAAGGGCATCGATCCGGAATGACCAGCCTGCCCATGCGACGACGGCGGCGATCAATGCCATCTGCAGCACCGTGGGAAGCGGCATGGCCAGGATCAGCGCAACGGTGGCCACGGCGAGGAGGCCGATACCTGCGCCGGCGATACGGGACGGCGCAAGGATCACGTGGACGGACGGGGGCATTCGCATGCCACCGATTTCACCTCATCGCATTGCGCGGCGAAATCGGACCAACGGATGATGTGCTTCAGCGCGTCTTGCCGCCCGCCAGCGCCATCCACGTCTCCACGACGGTATCCGGGTTGAGCGAGATGCTCTCGATGCCCTGTTCGACCAGCCAGAGCGCGAGATCGGGATGGTCGGACGGCCCCTGCCCGCAGATGCCGCAGTAACGATCGAGTTTCTTGCACGCGGTGATAGCCATCGACTGCATCGCCTTGACTGCACCGTCGCGCTCATCGAACGTGGCGGCAATCGGGCCGCCGGAGTCGCGGTCCACGCCCAGGGTCAACTGGGTCATGTCGTTGGAACCGATCGAGAAGCCATCGAAGTGCTCGAGGAACTGCTCGGCCAGGATCGCATTGGACGGCAACTCGCACATCATGATGACGCGCAGTCCGTTCTCGCCACGCTTGAGACCATTGCGCGCGAGCAAGGCGATGACCTTCCCGGCCTCGGTCAGCGTGCGCACGAACGGAATCATCAGCTCGACGTTGGTGAGACCCATGTCGTCGCGGACGCGCTTCATTGCCACGCACTCGAGCGCGAAGCAATCGTAGAACTCGGGGGCGATGTACCGCGACGCGCCTCGGAAGCCCAGCATCGGGTTCTCCTCGTGCGGTTCGTAGCGCTTGCCACCCAGCAGGTTCATGTACTCGTTGGACTTGAAATCCGACAGGCGCACGATCACCTTCTTGGGGAAGAACGCGGCCGCGATGGTCGCCACGCCTTCGACGATCTTCTGCACATAGAACTCGGTCGGGCTCGCATAGCCGGCGATTTTTGACGCGATCTCGCGCTTCAATTCGCCAGGCTGGCGGTCAAATTCCAGCAACGCCTTGGGATGGATGCCGACGTTGCGCGCGATGATGAACTCGAGCCGCGCGAGGCCCACGCCTTCGTTGGGCAGCCGCTGGAACTCGAAGGCCAGTTCCGGATTGCCGACGTTCATCATGATCTTGGTCGGCGCCGGTGGCATCTTGTCCAACTGCACGTCGATGATTTCGATCGGCAGGAGGCCCGTGTAGACGTGTCCGGTATCTCCTTCAGCGCACGAGACGGTTACCGGGTCACCTTCGTGCAGCACCTTCGTGGCGTCACCGCAACCCACGACTGCGGGAATGCCCAGTTCGCGCGCGATGATCGCGGCGTGACAGGTGCGTCCACCGCGATTGGTGACGATGGCCGCCGCGCGCTTCATCACCGGTTCCCAGTCCGGATCCGTCATGTCGGTGACCAGCACGTCGCCGGCCTTGACGCGGTCCATTTCGGCAGAGGACTTGATGAGGCGCACACTGCCCTGCCCGATCTTCTGGCCGATCGCGCGGCCACTCGCGAGAACCGCGGCCTTGGACTTCAAGCGATAGCGGCGAAGGCGCTCGGTGGAATCCTCCTGCGACTTCACCGTTTCCGGGCGCGCCTGCAGGATGTAGAGCTTGCCGTCCTGACCATCGCGTCCCCATTCGATGTCCATCGCGCGGCCATAGTGCTGCTCGATGACGACCGCGGCGCGCGCGAGTTCATGCACCTCGTCGTCGCTGATCGAGAAGCGGATTCTCTCTGCTTCCGGCACATCGCTGATGACCGTGGACTTGCCCGCAGTTCGGGCGTCGGTAAAGGTCATGCGAACCGCCTTGCCGCCGACCGTCTTGCGCAGGATGGCCGGCCGCTTGGCGGTCAAATTGGGCTTGTAGACGTAGAACTCATCCGGATTCACGGCGCCTTGCACCACCGTCTCGCCCAGTCCATAGGCGGAGGTGATGAACACCACCTTGTCGAAGCCCGATTCGGTGTCGATGGTGAACATGACGCCAGACGCGCCGAGGTCGCTGCGCACCATCCGCTGCACGCCAGCCGACAGGGCGACGTCCGCGTGCGCGTAGCCTTGATGGACCCGGTAGGAGATCGCGCGATCATTGTAGAGGGAGGCAAATACCTCTTTAATTGCATGAAATACGTTCAACAACCCATTGATATTGAGGAATGTTTCCTGCTGACCGGCGAAGGACGCGTCGGGCAGGTCCTCGGCGGTGGCGGACGAGCGCACGGCAAACGATGCGTCCGGCGAACCCTTGGTCAGGTCGGCATAGGCGACCCGGATTTCGGCCTCGAGTGCCGGCGGCAGCGGTGCCGCAACCAGCCATTCACGGATTTGCCTGCCGGCACGGGCCAGTTCAGCCACGTCGTCGATGTCGAGCTTGGCCAGTCGTTCGGCTATGCGGTTCGCCAGGCCTTCGTGCTGCAGGAATTGGCGATAGGCATCGGCGGTCGTCGCGAAGCCGCCGGGAACGCGAATGCCGGCGCCCGCCAGCTGGCTGATCATTTCGCCGAGGGAAGCGTTCTTGCCGCCCACCCGCTCCACGTCCGTCATGCGCAGTCGTTCAAAGGGAACGACTAAGGGCAAGCTCATCTTGGTGCTCCAGACCCGTCAGCGCCCATGGTGCGCCGCAGTATGCAAGGTGGGAAACCCCCGATCTTACCCTGCGGGCCCGGCCAATTAATTAGGGTCAGACTCGAATTTCCATGGCTTGGAGTGCACTGGTTTTCAGTTGTGGAAACTCGAGTCTGACCCTGATTGATAATTCGAGTCTGACCCTAATTAAATAAAACGGCCGCCCGAGGGCGGCCGAAATCCAACTACGCTTGAACGCGTTTGCTGCGTGACTAGCGCGGCACCTCGGTCCCGGCAGCGACTTCTTCCGGCTCCAGGAGCTCGGGAGACATGCTGTCGTGCAAATCAGCACCCAGCGGCATCGCGGAATCGCCGGCAGGCTTGTGGCGGCTTTTTACCGCGCGCCGCAGCGTGCGGTACAAATCGGGATGCGAATCCTTGAGGTAGCTGATGATTTCGAAATCGACGCGCTTGACCTGCGACAGGTCCAGTTGCTCGACGTGCACCAGGCGGAGCAACTCCTTGACCGGGCGCGGCATGTCGCGGCCACTCTCATACCGGGAACCGCCGCTCTGCGTGACGCCGATCTGGGTCCAGAACTGTTCCTGGTTCATGCCGAGCCGCCGCCGGATTTCGCGGGGATTGAGGACGCGGTCGAGAAGCTTCACGATTCGTGGGCCCTTAAATGTAGGACGCGATCAATTCTGGTTCAGTTCATTGCCACATCGCAGTGTGAGCCATAAACCGCCGCGACGCTATACCAATGGCATATTTTTTACCGATTTAAGCGTTCGCGCAAGTCAATCCGGACGAACGGTGACAAATTGCCGCAATTTGTGGCGGCGCGGCGACGCACGGCGGACTGTCTCGCCCCAGTCTACGCCAGCCCGCGGGACCCGAGGTAGTCCTCATAGTTGCCGTCAAAGTGGACCGGTCGCCCGCTGCCAAATTCAAGCACCTGGGTAGCCAGCGCGGACACGAACTGGCGGTCATGGGAAACCAGGATCACCGTTCCGGCATACATTTCCAGCGCCAGTTGCAGCGATTCGATCGATTCCATGTCCATGTGGTTGGTCGGCTCGTCCATCACGAGGACGTTGGTCCGCTGCATCATCAGCTTGCCGAACAGCATTCGTCCGCGCTCACCGCCGGAAAGCACGCGCACCGACTTCTGCGTCTCGTCCCCTGAGAACAGCAGCCGGCCGAGCGTCGCCCGAACGATCTGCTCGTCGTCGCCGGCTTGCATCCAGCGCGCCATCCAGTCCAACAGGTTCATTTCCTTTTCGAAGTCCGCTGTCTGGTCCTGCGGGTAGTAGCCGATCGTCGCGCGTTCCGCCCACTTGGCCGCGCCCTTGTCCGGCGCGAGTTCACCGATCAGCGTGCGCAGCAGCGTGGTCTTGCCGGCGCCGTTGGGTCCGATGATCGCCAATCGCTGACCGGCATTCACCGTGAAGGACAGGTCCGAGAACAGCGGTTGCTTCATCCCCGGCCAGCCCTTGGTCAGCGCTTCGACCTCCACGGCGTGGCGATGCAGCTTCTGCTTGGGATCGTAGTCGAAGCGGATGTAGGGATTCTGGCGCGACGAGGGCTTCACATCGTCGGGCTTCAGCTTCTCGATCATCTTGATGCGCGACGTCGCCTGCTTGCTGCGCGCCTTGTTGGCCGAGAAGCGGCGCACGAATTCCTGCAGCTCGACGATGCGGTCCTTGGCCTTGCTGTTGGCCGAAAGCAACCGCTCGCGCGCCTGCGTCGAGGCGATCATGTAATCGTCGTAGTTGCCCGGATACGCGCGCAGCGTGCCGAAGTCCAGGTCCGCCATGTGCGTGCAGACGCTGTTCAGGAAGTGCCGGTCGTGGGAGATGATCACCATCGTCGAGTTGCGCGCATTGATCACGCCTTCGAGCCAGCGAATGGTGTTGATGTCGAGGTGGTTGGTCGGCTCGTCCAGCAGCAGGATGTCCGGATTGGCGAACAGCGCCTGCGCCAGCAGCACGCGCAGCTTCCATCCCGGCGCGACGGCGCTCATCGTGCCTTCATGCTGCTCCGTCGGTATTCCCAGTCCGAGCAGCAGTTCGCCCGCGCGCGCTTCCGCCGTGTACCCGTCCAGTTCGGAGAAATGCGCCTCGAGGTCTGCGGCGCGCACATAGTCCTCTTCGCTCGCGTCGGGGTTGGCGTAGATCGCGTCGCGCTCGTTGCGCGTGGCCCACAGTTCCGTGTGGCCCATCAGCACGACGTCGAGGACTTTCTGGTCCTCGAATTCGAACTGGTCCTGCCGGAGTTTTCCGAGCCGTTCGCCCTTGTCGATGGCGACATTACCGTTGGAGGCTTCGAGATCGCCGCCCAGGATCTTCATCAGCGTCGTCTTGCCGCAACCATTGGCGCCGATGAGGCCATAGCGATTGCCGTCGCCGAACTTGATCGAAATGTTTTCAAAGAGCGGCTTAGCGCCGAACTGGATGGCGAGATTGGCGGCGGTGAGCATGGGCGGTGGTTTAGCGTTGCGGCGTCGGGGAAACCCTCTATACTGCTAGAATCAACAACTTAACTCAAGTTTTTGTGCGGTGCGGCAGCGCCCGCCGAACTCCAATTGCCTAAATACGACCTCCACTGCCATTCCACCTACTCCGACGGCCTGCTCACGCCAGACGCCGTCGTGCGCCGCGCCGCGCTGCGTGGCGTCGATGTGCTGGCGCTGACCGACCACGACGAAACGGCCGGCCTGGCGGAAGCCTGCGCAACCGCAGAGGAAGTGGGCATCACGCTCATCCCCGGCGCCGAGCTGTCGGTGAGCTGGGAGTCGCATACGCTGCACATCCTCGCGCTGCGCATCGATGCGGGCAACGCGGCACTGGACGCCGGTCTGGCCAGCATCCGTTCCGGACGCGACGCGCGCGCCCGACGCATGGGCGAAAGCCTGGCCGAAGCGGGCATTGCCAACGCCTACGAAGGCGCGCGCAAATTCGTGACCAGCGACCGCCTGATGTCGCGTACGCATTTCGCGCGCTTCCTGGTCGAAGCAGGACACGCCAGGGAAACGAAGGACGTCTTCAAGCGCTTCCTGACGCCGGGCAAGCCCGGCTACGTCAAGCATGCGTGGGCGACGATGGCCGAGGCTGTCGACTGGATTCATGGTGCCGGAGGCGTGGCCGTCGTCGCCCATCCGGGCCGATACAAGGTGTCGCCGACGGCAATGCGTCGATTGCTCGGCGAATTCCGCGACGCAGGTGGCGATGGCATCGAAGTGCTGTCGCCTTCGCATACACCGGCGCAGTTCGCCGAATACAGCACCTATGCGCGCGTGTTCGGCATGGCCGCCTCCTGCGGCTCCGATTACCACGGTCCCGGCGAAGGTTGGCTCGACCTGGGCGACCTGCCCGACCTGCCGGCCGGCACGACGCCGATCTGGTCGAAGTGGTAGGCACATGCAGTCGAGGCGTGCAGCGTATCGGCACGGAGCAATCGAATGCCTGAATCGCGCACCGTGTTCTTCCTGTCCGATCGCACCGGCATCACTGCGGAGATGCTCGGCAACAGCCTGCTCACGCAATTCGAGGACTTCACCTTTCGCCGCGTGACGATTCCCTTCGTCGACTCGCTCGACAAGGTCAACGACGCGATCCGCCAGGTCAACGAAACCGCCGACCGCGAGGGTCAGCGGCCCATCGTGATCAGTTCGGTGGTCGACGAGGCGATGAGCGCGATCATCCGCCGCGACGCGCGCGCGCTGACGCTCGACATGTTCCAGATATTCATCCAGCCGCTGGAAGCCGAGCTGGGCGCCAAGAGTTCGCACGCGGCAGGACGCACGCACGGCATCGCCAACAGCCACGAATATTTCGCGCGCATGGAAGCGATCAATTTCACGCAGTCGCATGACGATGGCGCTGCGACGCGCGATTTGGGCAAGGCGCAGGTCATCCTGGTGGGCGTTTCCCGCTGCGGCAAAACGCCGACGTCGCTGTACCTGGCGCTGCAGTTCGGCGTGCGCGCGGCGAATTTCCCGCTGACGCCGGATGACTTCGCCGACAAGAAGCTGCCCGCCTCCGTGGCACCCTACCGCGACAAGCTGTTTGGGCTGACCATCCACCCGGAGCGCCTGCGCGAGATCCGCGAAGAGCGCCGGCCCGGGAGCTCGTATTCGGCACTGGAGAGCTGCCGCTACGAAGTGCGGGAGGCCGAAGCCATGATGCATCGCGAGAATATTCCGATGCTCGACACGTCGTCGAAGTCGATCGAGGAAATCGCCACGACGATCCTGCACCAGGCGCAACTGGCGCGGCACATCTACTAGGGGCCTGTGGACACTGTGGACGGGCCCGGGTTCGCGCTACAGCCCGTAGAATTTGCGCGCCGTGCCGCCCATGATCGCGGCGCGCTCCTGCGGCGTCAGCCCGGCCATCAACGCCACGGTGGCGGCGAACCATTGCTGGTAGCTGCTGGTGAGATTGACCACGGGCCAGTCGCTGCCCCACATCAGCCGTTGCGCACCGAAGCACTCGAGCAGGAAGTCGAAATACGGACGCAGCGTATCGATGGTCCATTTGGGGCCGGCTTCCGTCACCAGGCCGGAGAGTTTGCAGCGCACGCGCGGGTTGGTCGCGGCCGCGCGCATCGATCGCGCCCACGGCTCCCACATGCCGCTGCCGATATCCGGCTTGGCCGCGTGATCGATGACCACCGCCAGGTCCGGATGGCGGTCGAGCATGGGAAGGAGCGCCGGCAACTGTTCGGGACGCACCAACGCGTCGAAGCGCAATCCGAGGCGAGGCATCGCGGCCAGCGCGCGACCCACGTCCGCACGCAGTATCCACGACGGATCGGGCAGGTCCTGCAGCATCGGCCGGATCGACTTGAGCAGGGGATTGCGCGCGAGCCGCGTCAACATCGGAATGGCATCGGTGTCGGCCAGGTCGACCCAACCCACCACGCCCTTGACGATGCCGTCGCTCTCCTCCGCGACCTTGAGCAGGAACCGGGTCTCGGCGATCGTCGGCGCAGCCTGGACCAGCACGGTCGTCGTCACGCCGGACGCAGCATTCAGTGGCGCCAGGTCAGCCAGCGAGAAATCGCGGTGGATCGGCGCCAGCGCCGGCGTGAGCCAATCGTAGTCGCCGCGTGCGAGCGACCACACGTGATGGTGCGCGTCGACGAAACCCGTCGCGTTGCCGGTCATCGCGGCAACATCGGCAGCGGCGCAGACGATGCCACCAGCGCACGCTCACGCAACGCGTACCAGTAAGCCGGGGGAATTGGAAACGCGGCCATGGCTGCATTATCGTCGAACTCGGTGCACGAGCGTGCGCCGGGAAGCACGCACGCGACGGCCGGATGTCCCGTGGGGAATTGCAGCGCGGCGGCCTTGAGCGGCACGTTGAACTCGGCGCCAACGGCTTCGATGGCCGCGACGCGCGCCACGACATCGTCCGTCGCCGGCGCGTAGTTGAACCAGGGCCGCGAGCCGTCGGCAGGATGCGAACCGCTGGCCAGGATGCCGGAGTTGAACGGGCCGCCGAGGACGATTGCCACGCCGCGCCGCAGGCACTCCGGCAACAGCGCCGCGAGCGCCGATTGATCGGCCAGCGTATAGCGCCCCGCCAGCAGGATCACGTCGAGATCGGCATGGCGCAACGTTTCGAGGCAGATGTCGACGCCGTTGACGCCGAGGCCGTAGCCACCGATTGCACCTGCCGATTTCAGCGCTGCCAACGCGGGCAATCCGCTGTCCAGCATGTCGCGCAAACGCTGCCGATGCGCGTCGCCGTGCGTGGCGACGTCGATGTCGTGCACATACACGAAGTCGATGCGCGTCGTGCCCAGCCGTTGCAGGCTGTCGTCGAGCGAACGCCTGACGCCGTCGCCGGTGTAGTCGTAATGCTGCACAAACGGAAGTACATCGACGTAGCCATTCTGCGTTCGTGGCGCATCCGCTGCAGGGGTCAGCAGCCGCCCCACTTTGGTGGAGAGGACAAAGCTGTCCCGCGGCAAATCGCGCAGGGCCAAGCCTGCGCGCCGCTCCGACAAGCCCTGCCCATAATGCGGCGCGGTGTCGAAATAGCGCACACCGTGGTCGTAGGCGTGGCGGACCAACGCAGCGGCATCGTCATCCGTGATGGCCCGGAACAGGTTGCCCAGCGGCGCGCCGCCGAGGCCATACGCCGGGCCGGTGGCGTGGGATTGGAATGCGGACAGGATCGACACGGACGGGCATCAGGTGGCGGACGCGTCAAGGATGTTAGCGCGTCGACCGCTGCGGGCATCCGGAATGTTGTCCCGCAAGTTGACTCCCCTGCCGGTCAATGTATCGTTATGGCCACAATACAAGGAGGAGTGCAATGAAGCATTCGACTCGATGGAGCCGCCGGCAGCTGCTGGGCGCCGGAATCGCCACTGCGGTGGCGGGTGTCATTCCCGGGCGCGCAAGTGCAGCCACGACGCTGCGCTGGGCCAGCGTGTTACCCACCAATCACCCCGAAATCGCGATGATCGAACGCATCGCCAAGCAGGTGCGCGAGCAGACCGGCGGCGCGGTGGAGATCCAGGCGTTTCCGGCGGGCCAGTTGGGCTCGTCGCGCGACCTGGTCGAGGCGACGTCGAGTGGCGCGATCCAGATCGTGGACGAAGGCGCGGCGCAGTTCGGCCAGTTCGTGCCGCAGTTCTCGATCCTCGAAGGCCCCTACCTGTGGAAGGATGCGGCCCAGATTCGCCGCGTCATGGCCTCGTCGATTCCCGACGAGATGAATGCGGCACTCGTCGCCAAGCGATCGATGCGCGTCATCGGCTCGACGTACTACGGCAAGCGTCACGTCACATCGGGATCCAAGGCCATCAACACCGTCGACGACATGAAGGGCTTCAAGCTGCGCATTCCGGAGGTCGACACCTTTCGGGCCATGGCGGAAGCCTGGGGCGCGCGTCCGACGCCGCTCAATTTCGCGGAACTCTACCTCGCGTTGAGCCAGGGTGCGGTCGATGGCCAGGAAAACCCGCTGCCGACGATCCAGAGCGGCAAGTTCAATGAAGTGCAGAAGTACCTGATCCTGACCGGACACATCCTGACGCCACGACTCATCGCGATGAACGAAGGTGCCTGGAAGTCACTGACCACCGCGCAGCAGCTGATCCTGAAAACAGTCATCGCGGCCAATGCCCAGATCCAGGACGATGAAATCCTTTCGCAGGAGGCCAAGCTCGTCGACACGTTCAAGACGGGTGGCATGACGGTGATCCAGCCGGATATCGAAAGCTTCCGCAAGCCCGTGCTGGCCACCGTGCCGGCCAAGTTCGAAGCCAAGTGGGGCAAAGGACTCTGGGAGCGCATTTCGGCCGCCTGACGCTTGTGCCAGCGCCCGCGCCGAGTTCTGCGGTGTGAGCGCTCCTGGAGAACGACATGCTGCATTCCCTGCTGCGCGGTTTCGACCGCGCCGCCGCCATCGTTGCCTGCATGCTGGTCGTGGTGCTGCTGGGCTGCGTTGCGCTCGGCGTCGTTTCGCGCGGCCTGGGCGCCCCGTTCATCTGGACTGACGAACTGTCCCGCTTCCTGATGGTCTGGCTGGCGGTGGCCGGCTGGATCCTGGCCAGCCGCAAACGCATTCACGTACGAATCCGCTATCTGCAGGACAAGCTGCCACCGCGATTGCACGCCATGGTGGAGACGAACTTCCAGGTCGCGCTGACGATTTTCGGCCTGCTCATCACTTGGTACAGCGTTGGCCTCGTCGCCAAGAACCTGGACCTCGAAGCGACGTCCTTGCCCCTCTCCATGGCGTGGATGTATGTGCCGATGGTGCTGGCCGGCGTCGTCATGGCCATGCAGGGTGCGGTCGAGGTCGTCGAATCGATCCGGCGCTCGCACTCGGGGACGGCGCCGCAATGACCCACCTGATGGTCGAGATCGTCGGCGTCTGGCTGGTCGTCATCCTGCTCGGCTTGCCGCTGTTCGCCTCGATGGGCCTCGCCGCATTCGCTTTCGTGATGCTGGGTGGACTGTCGGGCTCGATCGTGCCGCAGAAAATGGCGCAGGCGATGAACTCCTTTCCGATCGTCGCGGCGCCGCTGTTCATCCTGATGGGCAACATCCTCGGTGCGTCGCGGCTCACCGATCGCATCGTGGCCTTTGCGTCGTCGCTGGTCGGCGCATTGCGCGGCGGCTATGCGCACGCGAGCATCCTGTCGAGCATGATCTTCGCCGGCATGGTGGGGTCGGCCGTGGCCGATGCGGCGGGAACGGGCGCAGTGGAAGTACGCGCGATGAAGAAGGCCGGCTATCGCCCGGAAACCGCGGCGGCGATCAGCTCCGCTGCCGCGACGATCGGGCCGATCATTCCGCCGAGCCTGCCGATGGTGATCTACGGCGTGAGCGCCGACGCATCGATCGGGCGCTTGTTCCTCGCGGGCGTGATCCCCGGCATCCTGATGGGCGTGTCACTGATGATCATGGTGGCGATCATCGCGCCGCGCCAAGGTTTGCCCCGGCAGGCATTTGGTGGCCTGCGCAACATCTGGGTCACGTTCAAGGGTGCCGGGTGGGCGCTGCTGACGCCGGTGATTCTTCTGGGAGGCATGTTCAGCGGCCTGTTCACGCCGACCGAGGCCGCCGCCGTCGCCGACATCTATGCGCTTCTCCTGGGGTTTGTGTTCTACCGCACGCTGAAGTGGAAGGACATGCCGGCGATTCTGGTCAACACCGCAGAGACCACCGGGATCGTCATGGTGCTGGTCATGGCGGCCGGCGCGCTGGGGTGGTGCATGTCGATCTCGCGCATTCCGCAGACACTCGCTCCCGCGATGGTCGCCGCGATCCACTCGCCGCTCCTGTTCCTGTTCGCGTCGAACATCATCCTGCTGCTGGTCGGCTGCTTCATGGAGACGCTGGCGGCGTTGCTGATCCTGATCCCGATCCTGGTTCCTGCCGCGGTGAGCTTCGGCATCGATCCGGTGCAGTTCGGGCTGATCATGATCTTCAACCTGATCCTGGGCACGATCCATCCGCCCATCGGCGTGGTGCTGTTCGTGATGGCGCGCATTGCGGATGTGACCTTCGAGAAACTTTCGCGGGCGATCCTGCCCTGGCTGGTGCCGCTGCTGCTGGTATTGGCGGCCATCACGATATGGCCGCCGCTCACGCTCTGGTTGCCTGGCGTCGTGATGGGTGCAAAATAGCGTTCGCCCCAACTCATTTTCATGAAAACGGACTCCCCTTGAACGAAACAAACGATCAAATGAAAGCCGCATGGCCGGTGCAGGGCCTTTGGTGCGCAATGCTCACTCCGCTCGATGCTGCCGGCAACGTCGAGCCTGCCATGCTTGCCGCGCACGCCAACGCGCTGCTGGCGAACGGCGTCGACGGCGTGGCGCCGTTCGGAACCACCGGCGAAGGCCAGTCGTTTTCGGTCGCGGAACGCCAGGCGGGCGTCGACGCGCTGCTGGCCGCGGGCATTCCAGGAAAGCGGGTGGTCGCGGCGACCGGATGCGCGGCGCTGCCGGAAACCATCGAGCTCACGCGGCACGGCGTGCAGTCAGGGTGCGCCGCGTGCCTCGTGCTGCCGCCGTTCTTCTGGAAGGACGCCTCCGACGACGGCCTCTTCACCTGGTATGCGAAAGTGATCGAAACGGTGGGCGACGCGCGATTGCGCGTCTATCTGTATCACATCCCGCAGGTCACGGGCACGCCGCTGTCGGTGGATCTCATCGCCCGTCTCGCGACGGCGTTTCCCGGCATCATTGCGGGCGTCAAGGACAGCGCCGGCGACTGGAACAATTCGCAGGCGCTGCTTACGCGCGTTCCGCAGCTCGGCATACTGGTCGGGCACGAACCGCACCTGCCGCGGCTGTTGCGTGCCGGGGGCGCGGGCACGATCTGCGGCGTGGCCAATGTCTTTCCGGGACTGGTGCGCGCGCTGTTTTCGGCAACGGTCACCAAGGAAGATGAACAGCGCATCGCGACGTTCATCGAGATCGCGTTCCGGCAGCCGTTCCTGGCCGGGTTCAAGTCGATTCTCGCCGAACAGACGCGCAATCCGCAGTGGCGCGCCGTGCGCCCACCGTTGGTGCCGCTGACCGACAACGCACGGCAGAAGTTGCTGACCGCGCTGAGCGAGTCGGGGCTGCTGACGCGCGGGCAGGACCAATGATGAAGGCACCCGCCAATGACTGACGCCGCAAACTCGCTGGCCGACCTTGACGCCATTCATTGAATCGCGCTTGAAGTTGTACACTGAGGTAGTGCAGTATGATTGCCCCAACAAAACGTGCGCGCAGACGGTTCGGCGCGTTCAATTCCGGCAGGTGCCCGCAAGGAGGAAATCGTGGCAAATCGTGATGATCTGAACAATCCGGAAGCACAACGTCGCCGGCTGCTGCAAGCCGGCGCAGGCGCATTGGCGTTGGGCGCCATCCCGGGTGCCGGCCAGTTCGCAGCGCACGCCCAGGCGGCGTTCGACTGGAAGAAATACAAGGGCGAGACCATCGAGGTCTTCCTGGTCAAGAGCCCGCGCGGCGACCTGCTCTCCAAGTACCACAAGGAATTCGAGGACCTGACGGGCATCACCGTCGGCTCCGAAATGATCCCGGAACAGCAGCAGCGGCAAAAAGCCGTCATCGAATTCAATTCCGGCAAGACGAGCTTCGACGTCATCCAGCTTTCGTACCACGTCCAGAAGCGCCAGTTCGGCAAGAACAAATGGCTGGACGACGTGCGACCGCTGATGGCCGACAGGTCGCTGGTGGATCCCAATCTCGACTTCGCCGACTTTGCCAAAGGTGGCCTCACCTACGCGACGCAGCCCGACGGGCGCATCGACAGCTTGCCGATGAACCTTGACCCGTGGGTCGTCTATTACAACAAGGAATTGTTCGACGCCAAGAACATCGCCTACCCCAAGACGTTCGCGGAGATGATCGACGCCGCCGCCAAGCTGAATGACCCCGCCAAAGGTGTGAGCGGATTCGTCGGTCGCGGCCTCAAGAACGCCAACGTTCCCGTCTGGTCGAGTTTCCTGCTCGGATACGGCGGCGGCTTCGTCGACGCCAACGGCAAGCTGATGACGGAAACGGCGGAGGCGATCGACGCCGCGAAGATGTACCAGACGCTGCTCTCCAAGTACGGCCCGCAAGGTGTCGCCGGTTACAACTGGAATGAGTCGCAGAGCCTGTTCGCACAAGGCAAGGCCGCGATGTGGCTGGACGGCATCGGCTTCGCAGCACCGCTCGAAGACCCGACCAAGTCGCGCATCGTCGGCAAGGTGGGCTATGGCGTCATGCCCGCGGGTCCCAAGCAGCAGGCCTCTGCACTGTTCGGCGACGGCCAGGGGATCTCGACGTTCAGCAAGAAGAAGGGACCGGCGTGGTTCTACCTGCAGTGGGCGTCGAACAAGGCCAACCAGACGCGCATCCTGCAAAACGCCGCCGGCGCGCCGGTGCGCAATTCCGCCTATCAGCTCGCCGCCAGTTCCGGTGAAATCAAGTCGCCCAAGCAGTGGGTCGAATGCATGGTCACTTCGGCGCGCATTGCGCAACCAGGCTTGCCGGTGATCGTGCCGGTCACCGAGTTCCGCGACACGTTCGGCATCGCCCTGACCAACATGATCAACGGCGCCGACCCTGCCACGGAAATGAAGAAAGCCACGGCCGATTTCCAGCCGGTGCTGGACAAGTCAGAAAAAGCCTAGGGCCTGTTCACACTATGGACGCAAACGCGAACGGGTGGCTTGGGGCGCCAATCAAGGCGCCCGACGAAGCGAAGACCGGGTGTCTTCGCGAGGAGTGCAACGCAGAGTGGCACCCCAAGGGGCCCGTTCCCTTCGGGTTGCTGCCAAAAACGCCCCACGCTGCGTTGCAAAGTCTCGCCGGGTGCCCGACCCACCTTCGACTTCGCGCCTTGCGCTGGGCGTTTTTGGCCGGGCAACGCGTTGGCGTCCATAGTGTGAACAGGCCCTAGCCCGCGACGCCCGGCGGCAGCCCATCGCCGCTGCCGGGCCGCTTGCGAAAGCATCAAGCGCATGTCGAACGCATCCGTGCCCCTGGGCGTCGTCGCCCGGCGCCAACGCACCTATTACCGGTTCATCATGCCGGCGCTGGTGGTCATCGGCGCGGTGATCATCTTCCCGTGGCTGTTCACGATCTGGATGAGCACCTTCGAGTGGAAGATCGGCACCGAAGCCCATTTCGTCGGCTTCGACAACTACACAGCACTGGTGCGCAACCAGCGGTTTCTTGAAGCGGTCGTGCGCACGTTCTATTTCACCGCCCTCGCCGTCATCGCGCCGCTGATCCTGGGCACCATCGCCGCACTGATCTTCCACCGCCAATTCCCGTTTCGCGGCTTCCTGCGTGCGGTGTTCGTGATGCCGATGATGGCCACGCCCGTGGCTGTCGCGCTGGTATGGACGATGATGTTCCATCCGCAGCAGGGCGTGCTCAACTACCTGCTTTCGCTGGTCGGGCTGCCGCCGTCGCTGTGGGTCTACTCACCACAATGGGTGATCCCCAGCCTCGTCCTCGTCGAGGTCTGGCACTGGACGCCGCTGGTGATGCTGATCGTGCTGGGCGGACTGGCGGCGCTGCCTACCGAGCCCTATGAGTCGGCCAAGCTCGACGGCGCGTCGGAGTGGCAGCTGTTCCGCTACATCACCTTGCCACTTGTCGCGCCGTTCCTGCTTGTCGCCGGCGTGATCCGCACCATCGATGCATTGAAGGCCTTCGATACGATCTACGTGATCACCTCCGGCGGGCCGGGAACGGCGTCCGAGACCATCAATCTCTATCTGTACCTGCAGGCCTTCGCGTTCTACAACATCGGCAACGCCTCGGCCGTGGTCGTGATTTTCTTCTTCATCGTGATGGCACTGGCGCTGCTGCTTCTCTACGTCCGCCAGAAGACCCAATGGACGTGACCGCCGCACCTGCCGTTCCGCTGCGGCGGCGTTCGCGCCTCCGGTGGCGCCGCTGGCTGCGCAAGACCGCCTTCGCGTTCTCGGTCGTGGTCATCGTGTCGCCCGCCATCCTGGTGTTCCTGTGGATGCTTTCGCTGTCCCTGAAAAATGAGATCGACAATATTGCATATCCGCCGGTCTTCATTCCCTCGCCGCCGACTTTCGCCAACTTCATCTCGGTGTTCGAGCAGAATTCCATGTTCAAGTACTTCTGGAACAGCGTCGTCGTTTCCGGCGGTGCCACGCTGATCGCGCTGCTCATCGGCGTTCCCGCCGGGTACGGCATTGCCCGCACCGGCGCGCACCGGCTGACCGTGCTGATCCTGATCGCGCGCATGACGCCGGCGCTGTCCTACCTCATTCCGCTGTTCGCGGTTTTCCAGTTCCTGCACCTCAACAACACGCTGACCGCGTTGGTGATCACCCACCTGGTCATCACCGTGCCCATCGTCGTCTACATCATGGCCGGGCATTTCGAGACGCAGCCGCGCGAACTCGAGGAAGCTGCACAGATCGACGGCGCCAGCGCATGGACCGCATTCCGCTATGTGGCGCTGCCGCTGGCCCGTCCCGGCATCGTCGTGGGATTCATCCTCGCGTTCATCTTCTCGTGGAACAACTTCATCTTCGGCGCCGTGCTGGCGGGACGGGAAACGCGCACGCTGCCAGTCGCGGTCTACAACGTGCTCACCTTCGAGCAACTGGCCTGGGGTCCGCTGGCCGCGGCGGCCATCATCGTCACGTTGCCTGTCTTGTTGCTGACCATCGTCATCCAGAAGGAAATCCTGACCGGCATGACGGCCGGCGGGGTCAAGGGGGGGTAGCGCTGCATGCTGAAGGGAATCCATCCATTGTTGTCGCCGGACCTGTTGCATGCGCTGCAATCGATGGGTCACGGCGACACGCTCGCGATCGTCGACGGCAATTTCCCGGCCACGGCCAACGCGAAGCGCCTGATTGAAATTCCCGGAGTCGGCGCACCGACAGTCCTCGACGCCGTTTTGACGGTCCTGCCGTTGGACACCCGCAACAGTCCCGCCGTTTTTACGATGGAGGTCACGGATGACCCTGCAGCCGTGCCTCCGCCGGTGGCCGAGTTTGCCGCCGTGCTGACGGCGCGCGACCTTGCCGACATGGAAATCGGCCATCTCGAACGACACGCTTTTTATGAGCGTGCGCGCGGCGCCTTTGCCATCGTGCGCACGGGCGAGCAGCGGCGCTTCGGCAACATCCTGCTGGTCAAGGGCGTCGTCGCCAGCGACTAGCGCCTTTCAACAGCACAATGGTCGTCGTCTTCGGCTCGATCAACGTCGACCTCGTCGCGCACGTCGAGCGCATTCCCGTCGCCGGCGAAACGCTCGCGGGCCAGTCGTTCCGCTGTGTCCCTGGCGGCAAGGGCGCGAACCAGGCGCTGGCCGCGGCCCGGGCAGGTGCGCAAGTTGCGCTGTTCGGAGCCGTCGGCCGCGACACCTTTGCGTCCGGCGCGGTGACCAACCTCGAAACCTCCGGCATGGACTTGACGGGTGTCGTCGCGGTCGATGCTGCCACCGGCATCGCGTTGATCCATGTTGACGCGCGCGGCGAAAACGCCATCACCGTCGTTGCCGGGGCCAACGCCCTCGCCGCCGCTGCCCAGGTGCCGGACGCCGTACTCGAGTCGGGAACCACGCTGCTGCTGCAACTCGAAGTTCCGGTAACCGAGCTCGTGCAACTGTGCCGCCGTGCAACCGGCGCGCGCATCATCGTCAATGCCGCGCCCGCAGTCGCAATGCCGGAGGAGTTGCTGCAACGGATCGACGTGCTGATCGTCAACGAGACCGAGGCCGCTGCCGTGGGCAAGGCGCACGAACTGCCGGATACGCCCGAAGCATTTGCGCTGGCCGCTGCCGCACGGTACGGCTCCGTTGTTGTCGTCACGTTGGGGGCGAAAGGTGCGCTGGCCGTTGCGGACGGCGATCGAATCTCGATCGCGGCACCTTCAATCCATGTGGCCGACACCACCGGTGCTGGCGATGCCTTTGCCGGCGCGTTTGCCGCCGCGCTCGATCGCGGTTCTTCGTTGCACACGGCAATGGCCGACGGCGTTGCCGGAGGTTCGCTTGCGTGCGCAGGTCACGGAGCACAGGGCGCGCTTCCCGCAAGGACCGCCATTGCGGCGCTCTCCGCAACACTTTGATACCAATGCGTCATGGCAGTTGAATCGAGTGTAGCCGGGGACAAGGTAAAATGGCCGCATTGCCGATACGTCGGCCCTTAACCGGCCACTGCCATGACCTCCACGCGTCCATTCGCCCGCCTGCTCTTTGCCGCCGCACTTTCCGCGATCGCCGTGCTCATGCCGATGCGCCCCGCGCACGCCAACGATTACAGCGATGTCTGGATCACCCAGGGCGAAGGTGGCTGGGGCGTCAGCATCCTGCAATGGGGCAATACGATGTTCGCGTCGTTCTTCGTCTATGGCCCGGACAGCAAGCCCACCTGGTATGTCGCCGTGATGAGTTGGGATGGCGTCAGCAAGTACTCCGGAACGCTGTATGCCGAACGGGGAACGTACTTTGCATTGCCTTGGGTGCCTTCCGACCAGATCGAGACCGTGGCCGGTACCGCGCTGTTCCAGCCCTCGGCCCTGAACAATTTCCAGGGCCAGTTGATCTACACGGTGAACAACGGGGCGTCCGTCATCACCGTGCAAAAGGCCGTCGAACGACTGACCGTCGTCTCGGTTCCGCTTGCCGGTACGTATTTTGGCGGGCAGTCCGGCGCCTATTCCGGTTGCACCACCAGCGCCAACAACACCACTTACTTCGATCACTACAAGCTGGTGGTGACGCAGACCAGCACCACCGCGAGCCTGAATTTCCAGTTCACGTCCAACCTCACCTGCACGATTTCCGGCACGGTGTCGCAGAACGGCCAGCTGTACAGCCTCAACGCCGCGAGCTACCTGTGCTCGAATCAGCTCGACACCACCGCCTTTGTGTCGGACCTCAAGATCACCGCGCAGGGCATCGAGGGTGTATTGATCGCGCCGAACGTCGGTGGCGCCTGCCGCGAGGATGCACGGTTCTCTGCCGTTCGTAACTGATTACCGTGCGGCAGTCGCCCGCCGCTGCCGCACGCATTCGAACAGCACGACCGCTGCCGCCGCCGCAGCGTTAAGCGACTCCGCGCCTCCCGGCATGGGAATTGTGATGCGCACGTCGGCTTCGTTCAACAGCGCAGGGGAAAGTCCTGCGCCCTCGTTGCCGATGGCGATGGCCACCCGAGCCGGAAAATTCGTCTTGTAGAGATCGGACCCGCGAGCGGCCACGGTGGCGAACACGCGTCCCGACGCGCGGAATTTGCGCGACCAGTCGATCAAGTCGACGTCCTCGACAATCGTGGTCAGGAAATGCGCGCCCTGCCCGGCACGCAAGACCTTGGGCGACCACGCGAAGGCGCAGGTCTTCGACAGCAGCACCTGGTCGACGCCCGCGGCGGCCGCCGTGCGCAGCATCGCACCGACGTTGCCGGGGTCCTGCACGTCCTCCAGCAGCAAATGGAAATGGCCGTGCGCGGGTAGCGCGGTGACCGGCGTAGCGACGACAGCCAGCACGCCCACCGCGGCAGGCAGCGTCGAGATGTCGGCAAAGATCTTCGCGGAAACGACGAGAACGTCGCGTTCCGGCATGCGTGCGGCCAGCGCACTGAACCGCGGATCGTCCTGCCGGTCGTCGACCACAATCAGCGTCTCCGGAACGCCGACGCGATCGAGGTACACGCCGATCAGGTGCTCGCCCTCGAGCACGCAGCGGCCGGACTTGCGGCGGTCGCGCGACGAGTTGGCAAGACCCGCAGCCGCGACCAGCCGCGGATTACTGAGCGATGTAATGCGTTGCATGGCGCGGACGAGCGCGGAGTCCGGATCGGGCGTCAGCGATGCGGACTGGGGCGCACCCCGGGAGCGGTCAACGCCGGTGCCGGCATGGCCATCGGCGCGCCGCCCCCCGGCTGCACCTGGAAGAATACTTCGTCGGACCGGATCATGCCCAGTTCCGAGCGCGCGCGTTCTTCGATGGCCTCGGACCCCGTCTTCAGATCACGTACGTCAGCGTCGAGCGCATCGTTGCGCGCTTTGAGCTTCGCGTTGGTTTCGCGCTGCAGCGCCATCTGTCGATCCGTCTCGCGCACCTGCAGCCAGCCGCCCTTGCCCAGCCACATCGGATACTGCAGCGCGACGATCAGCACGGCGAAGATGAGGGCGAGCCAGCGCATGGCGGAGATCGTGGCCTACTTGATGTTGTAGAAGGCCCCGCGGCCGGGGTAACTCGCCGCTTCGCCCAGGTCTTCCTCGATGCGCAGCAACTGGTTGTACTTGGCGATGCGGTCCGAACGCGACAGGGAACCGGTCTTGATCTGGCCGGCATTGGTGCCGACGGCGATGTCGGCGATGATGCTGTCCTCGGTTTCACCCGAGCGATGCGAGATCACGGACGTATAGCCGGCGCGCGTGGCCATGGTGATGGCGGCGAAAGTCTCCGACAGCGTTCCGATCTGGTTGATCTTGATCAGGATGGAATTGGCCACTCCCTTGGCGATGCCCTGCTTCAGGATCCTGGTATTGGTGACGAAGAGGTCGTCGCCCACCAGTTGCACGTTCTTGCCGAGGCGTTCCGTCAGGTACTTCCAGCCGGCCCAGTCGTGTTCCGACATGCCGTCCTCGATGCTGATGATTGGATACTTGTCGCACCACGCGGCCAGCACATCGGCGAATTGCTCCGACGTCAGCGCGCGGTTCTCCGATTCGAGGTGATAGCGCTCGTCCTTCCAGAATTCGCTGGCCGCGCAATCGAGCGCCAACGCGATGTCCTTGCCGGGTGTGTACCCCGCCTTGTCGATGGCCTCGACCAGCAGTTGCAGCGCCGATTCGTTAGACGGAAGGTCAGGCGCGAAGCCGCCTTCGTCGCCGACCGTGGTGGGCATGCCGCGCGCGTCGATTAGCTTCTTCAGCGTGTGGAAGACCTCGGCGCCATAGCGCAGCGCCTCGCGAAAACTGGGCGCGCCAATCGGCACGATCATGAATTCCTGCAGGTCGATCTTGTTGTTGGCGTGCGCGCCGCCGTTGATCACATTCATCAGCGGTACCGGCAGTTGCATCTGACCCGCCCCGCCCAGATAGCGATACAGCGGCAGTGTTGACTCGTCCGCCGCGGCCTTGGCCACCGCGCACGAGACCGCGAGGATGGCGTTGGCGCCCAGCCGGCCCTTGTTGTCGGTGCCGTCCAGGTCGATCAGCGTATGGTCAATGAACCCCTGCTCGGACGCATCCAGGCCCAGGATCGCTTCGCAGATTTCAGTGTTGACGTTCTCGACGGCCTTCAGCACGCCTTTGCCGAGATAACGTGCGGCATCGCCATCGCGCAGTTCAACCGCCTCCTTGGAACCGGTGGAAGCGCCCGAGGGCACGGCGGCGCGGCCGGAAACGCCCGATTCGAGGACAACGTCCGCCTCGATCGTGGGGTTGCCGCGCGAGTCGAGGATTTCGCGGGCGATGACGTCGACAATGGCGCTCATTCAGACCTCATTCAGTTTTCACTCAGTTCTCACTCAGTTCTCACTCAATTTCGTAGTCGCAGATGATCCACTCGGCAATCTCGCGCAGCGCGACGACGACCTCCTGGTGATCGGCATTCGGGCCATAGACGTCGAGATCGGCGCGCGTCGCAAACGCCATGTTGATGCCGTAGTCGTAGGCCACCGGCCGATCGGTTGTGTTCCAGCCTGACTCGAAGCGGACAATGCCGGCGCACTTGTGCTGCAAAGCGGCAAATTTCGCTTCCCATGCGGGCACGCGGGGATCGGCTCGCGTGACGCCGGGCTTCAGCTTGATCAGGACCAGGTGAACGAACATGTCGGGACTTCCTTGGTCAATTTGAATTGATTGTTCAATTCGCCAGCCGATACGCAACCCGCACCTGCGTCACGCATGATGTGCGGACATCAGCGCCGTTTCCGGCAACGGCGACTGCTTGGTGACGCGGTCGAGCGCGACCAGTGTCTCGAGCAGCGCGCGCATCAGCGGCAACGGCCAGGCATTGGGACCATCGGAGAGCGCCTTCTCGGGTTGCGGATGCGTCTCCATGAAGATGCCGGCAACGCCGGCCGCGACCGCCGCGCGTGCCAATACCGGCACGAACTCGCGTTGACCGCCGGACGACGTTCCCTGTCCGCCCGGCAGCTGCACCGAATGCGTGGCATCGAAGACGACCGGACATCCGGTATCGCGCATGATCGCCAGCGAGCGCATGTCGGACACCAGGTTGTGATAGCCGAACGTGGCGCCGCGTTCGCACACCATGATGTTGTCGGCGCCACTCGCGACCTTGGCCTTGGCCACGACCTGCTTCATGTCTTCCGGCGCCAGGAACTGGCCCTTCTTGATGTTCACCGGCTTGCCGCTGGCCGCGACAGCCTGGATGAAGTCCGTTTGCCGACACAGGAAAGCGGGCGTCTGCAGCACATCCACCACGCTGGCCACCGTCGCGATCTCGTCCACCGTGTGCACGTCGGTCAGTACCGGCACTTCCACCTGCCGCCGCACTTCCTCGAGAATGCGCAGGCCTTCCTCCATGCCGGGGCCGCGGAATGACGCGTGCGAGCTGCGGTTGGCCTTGTCGTACGACGACTTGAAGATGAATGGAATGCCCAGCGACGCGCAGATGACTTTGAGTTCGCCGGCGACGTCGACCTGCAGCTGGCGCGACTCCACCACGCAGGGACCGGCGATCAGGAACAGGGGCCGGTCCAGCCCGACGTCGTAGCCACAGAGCTTCACAGATCCTCAGGCCGACGCGACCAGCTTGACCGCGGGCGGCGTTGCCTGGCCGCTGCCGCCCTGCTGGTGGCGCAGTGCGGCCTGCACGAAGCTTATGAAGAGCGGGTGCCCGCGGCGCGGGTTCGACGTGAATTCCGGGTGGAACTGGCAGCCGAAGAACCACGGATGCTTCGGGAATTCGACCATCTCGACCAGATCGCCCGCGGTAGCGCTTTTGGCCCGCGCGCCGACGAAGAGACCCGCCGCCGCGATCCGCGGCAGGTAATGGTTGTTCACCTCATAGCGATGCCGATGCCGTTCGACCACCGTCGTGCTGCCATAGACAAGATGTGCAAGCGAACCGGGCACGACATCGCAGGGCTGCGCGCCAAGACGCATGGTGCCGCCCATGTCCGAGTTCTGGCTGCGCTTTTCGATGGAGCCGTCGCGGTTCTGCCACTCGGTGATCAACGCGACCACCGGATGGGGCGTTGCGGGATCGAACTCGGTACTGTTGGCGTTCTGCAGTCCCGCCATGTTGCGCGCGCACTCGATGACGGCGAGCTGCATGCCGAGGCAGATGCCGAGATACGGAATGTCATTCTCGCGCGCCAGCCGCACCGCCATCAGCTTGCCTTCGACGCCGCGCTTGCCGAAGCCGCCGGGGACCAGGATGGCGTCCATGCCGCGCAGCGATTCCACGCCGTCCTTCTCGAGCACTTCCGAATCCACATAGTGGATGCGCACACGCGATCGGGTGTGCATGCCCGCGTGGATCAGCGCCTCGGACAGCGACTTGTAGGACTCCGTGAGGTCGACGTACTTGCCCACCATGGCGATGTGCACTTCATTCGTCGGATGTTCCAGCGCATCGACCAGCTTGTGCCACGTGCCCAGGTCGGCCGGCGGCGCGTCGATGTGGAGTTTCCTGCAGACGATGACATCCAGACCCTCGGCGTGAAGCATCCCCGGAATCTTGTAGATCGAGTCGGCATCCAGTGCGGGGATGACAGCTTCCTCCGGCACATTGGTGAACAGCGCGATCTTCTTGCGGTCGCCATCGGGCACCGGACGGTCCGCGCGGCACAGCACCACATCCGGCTGGATACCGATCTCGCGCAGTTCCTTCACCGAGTGTTGCGTCGGCTTGGTCTTCATCTCGCCGGCCGTGGGAATGTACGGCAGCAGCGTGAGATGGATGTAGCAGACGTTGTCGCGGCCCAGGTTTATGCCCAGTTGCCGGATGGCTTCGAGAAACGGCAGCGACTCGATGTCACCGACCGTGCCGCCGATTTCGACGATGGCGACTTCAGCATCGCCGGCGCCGGACAGGATCCAGCTCTTGATTTCGTCGGTGATGTGCGGGATGACCTGCACGGTGCCGCCCAGGTAATCGCCGCGGCGCTCCTTGCGGATGACCGATTCGTAGATCTGGCCAGTGGTGAAGTTGTTGCGCTTCCCCATCCGCACGTCGGTGAAGCGCTCGTAGTGGCCGAGGTCCAAGTCGGTCTCGGCGCCATCGTCGGTCACGAAGACTTCGCCGTGCTGGAACGGCGACATCGTCCCGGGATCGACGTTGATGTACGGATCGAGCTTGAGATTGGTGACGCGGACGCCGCGGGAGGCGAGGATTGCGGCGAGCGACGCGGCGGCAATCCCCTTCCCGAGTGAGGAAACGACGCCACCGGTCACGAAGACGAACTGGGTCATGTGCTTCTCGCCCCGGGAAATTCCCATTTTACTCCGACTTTGCCGCGCCTCCAAATGCCGGTGTCAACCTCCACGTGCCTGTGTCATTCCGGGCAAGGCGAGGAATATGCTTTCAGGATGTCATGCCCGCGCGCGGGTCGGTCCGAGCGAGGCGGGCCAGCAGGTAGTCGACCTCCGCCCGCGCCGCCGGCGTCAACGCCCCGCCAGGCTTGCGTAGCGCGTCGGAGGCGATGATGCCCCGCCGCATCATCACGTACTTGCGAACCGCAAGCCCCACGCCCGGCTGCTGCTCGTAGCGAATGAGCGGCAGGTGTGCGTCGAACAGATCGTGGGCTTCGTCACGATGCCCAGCGGCGACGAGGCGAACGGTATCGACCAGCATGTCGGGAAAGCAATAGCCGGTATTGGCGCCATCAGCGCCCCGCTCCAACTCGAAATCGAGGAACAGCGCATTGTTGCCGGTCAGGATCGCGACATGGCGCAGCGCGCCCTCCCTTTCCCAGGCCCGCAACTGCGAGATCTTCTCGAGACCCGGCCAATCCTCGTGCTTCAACATCATGCAGGACGAGTTCTCCGTCACGATGCGACGGATCACACCGGGCGTCATCTGCACCGAGAAGGTCAGCGGATAGTCCTGCAGCACGAACGGCACGTCAGCGCCGATCGCCTCCGAGGCCTGGCGGTAATACTGGACGATCGAATCGTCGGTACGCAGCGTGTTGGGCGGGGCGATCATGACGCCCGCCGCGCCCGCGGCCATCGCATCTTGCGTCAGTGCGCGCATCGCCGCGAATCCAGGTGCGGAAACACCCACGACCACCGGCAGCGTGGTCCTCTTGACCACCTGGCGCACGATCGCGACGGACTCGTCGTGCGTCATCTTGGGCGCCTCGCCCAATTGCCCCAGCACCGTCATGCCGTCCACGCCCGCCGCGACGAAGAAATCCGTCATCCGGTCGACCGACGACGTGTCGATGTTGCCATCCGGGTCGAAGGGCGTGGGCGCGATGACGTAAACGCCCTTCGCATCGCTGGAGAGCCTCATTGCATCCGCCTTGGTTTCCTGCTCACTTCTTCGATTCCTTCTTCCACCTCAGTTTCCACTCTTCGTAGCGCGCGCGGGTTTCCGTGTTGGGCGGATACAGGCCCGGCAGTGCGGCATCGCGGCCGACTTCGTCCATGATCCAGCCCTCGAGGCGCTCCTGTTCTGGCGCCTCGGCCACGACGTCGGCCAGCAGCGCCGCCGGAATCAACACGGCACCGTCGTCATCCACGACCACCACGTCGTCCGGAAAAACCGCCACGCCACCGCAACCGATCGGCTCGCCCCACGACACGAACGTCAGGCCCGCGACCGACGGCGGCGCGGCGGCGCCCGCGCACCACACCGGCAGTCCGGTAGCGCGAACGCCCGCCACGTCGCGCACGACGCCATCGGTGACCAGCGCCGCGACGCCACGCTTGTGCATGCGCGCGCACAGGATGTCGCCGAAGATTCCGGCATCGGCCACACCCATCGCGTCGACGACGGCAATGCAGCCCGCCGGCATCGCCTCGATCGCCGCGCGCGTGGAGATCGGATTGGACCACGACGCCGGCGTGGCGAGATCTTCGCGGGCAGGCACGAAGCGCAGCGTGAACGCCGGGCCCACCCGACGCGGCTGTCCGGGATTGAGCGGACGGGTTCCGCGCATCCACACATTGCGCAGCCCCTTCTTGAGCAGTACGGTCGTAATCGTCGCGGTCGTGATCCTGGCCAAGACTGCGGCGGCGGCGGAATCAAGTGCCATGGGGAGGCGCCCTTTCAGCGAGCATGAAATGGATTACGCGGAACGGGATGCGCGACGGGTTGATGCCAATGGTGTGCGCGACTAGTTGATGCCGAGTCCGCGGGCCATGCGCGCGCGAACGGTGTCGCGTCCCAGCAACGCCAGCACCGCATCGATCGCCGGCGTGGACGTGGTGCCCGCGACCAGCATGCGCAGCGCCATCATGATCGGCGGCGGCTTGAGCCCGTGGCGCGTCGCGGCGGCCTTGAGCGTTGCCATCAGCGATTCACGCGTCCACTCGAGGCTTACGAATTCCGCGTGCAGCTCGATCAAGGCCGGCCGATTGGCGGCGTTGACCTGCTCCGCGAGCTTGTCGGGCGCGACCGTTGGCGTCGCATAGAAATAATGCGCGGCATCGGCCATCGCCACCAGCGTATCGGCCCGATCGCGCAGCAATGTGGCCACCGCACCCGCATCCGGTCCCCCGTCAGGCTTGAGCCCTGCCCGTTCGAGGAACGGTCGCAGGCGCCGCCCCAATTCGGCTTCGGGCAAGCGCTTCATGTGTTCCTGGTTGACCCACTTCAGCTTGTCGGCGTTGAAGCGCGACGGCGCGGGGCTGATGCCGGGCAGGTCGAACCATTGCACCAGTTGTTCGCGCGTGAATATTTCTTCGTCGCCGTGACCCCAGCCCACCCGCGCCAGGAAGTTGATCAGCGCCTCCGGCAGGTAGCCCTGCGCTTCGTACTCCATCACGCCCACCGCGCCATGCCGCTTCGAAAGTTTGGCACCATCCTCGCCCAACACCGTCGGCACATGCGCGTAGGACGGCGGTTCGGCGCCGAGCGCGCGGAAGATGTTGATCTGCCGCGGCGTGTTGTTGACGTGGTCGTCGCCCCGGATGACATTGGTGATGCGCATGTCCATGTCGTCGACCACGACGCAGAAGTTGTAGGTTGGCGTGCCGTCCGGACGCGCGATGACGAGGTCGTCCAGTTCGGCGTTGGCGATTTCGATGCGGCCCTTGACGCCATCGTCCCAGGCAACGACGCCGCTATCGGGATTGCAAAAGCGCAGCACCGGCTTCACGTCGGGAGGCGGCACCTTGCCGGCGCTGTTTTCCGGGCGCCAGCGGCCATCGTAGCGCGGCTTCTCGCCCCGCGCCATTTGCCCTGCGCGAAGCGCGTCGAGTTCCGCGGGCGTCATGTAGCAGCGATAGACGTGTCCCGCGGTGACGAGTTTTGCCAGCACTTCGCGGTAGCGGTCCATCCGCTGCATCTGGAAGAACGGCCCCTCGTCGTAGCCCAGTTCGAGCCACGCCATGGCGTCGAAGATCGCCTTGACCGCGGCCGGCGTCGAGCGCTCGACGTCGGTGTCCTCGATGCGCAGGATGAATTCGCCGCCGAAGTGGCGTGCATAGGCCCAGGCGAACAGCGCGGTCCGTGCGCTGCCCAGATGCAGATAGCCCGTCGGGCTGGGGGCAAAGCGGCTGCGGATCGTGGCCGCCGAGTTGGAACCTGAACGGGAAACCGAGCTGGAAACTGAATGGGTCGGTGCGTCGCTCAAAACGTGCGTCCTGGAGGCAAAGGACGCATCTTACCGGGCCAGCACTAGCGGGCGGGTTGCCACCGTAAATCGAGCGTTGCCGGCGTGGCCGGATTGGGCTGCTCCGGGTGCACGATCATCGGGCCGGGTGTGTGGCCATGCGCCCAGAAGCGCGCGACGCGGCGGGCCTCGGCCTCGTTGGCGTTGACCGGGAAGGTGTCGTAGTTGCGGCCGCCGGGATGCACGACGTGATACATGCAGCCCCCCAGCGCGCGCTGCGACCAGGTGTCGATCAGGTCGAAGGTCAGCGGCGCCTGCACGCCGATGGTCGGGTGCAGCGCCGACGGCGGGTTCCACGCGCGGAAGCGCACGCCCGCGACGAATTCCCCGGGCACGCCGGTGGGCGTCAGCGGTACGGCGCGTCCGTTGCAGGTCACCGCGTGCCGGCCGCCGGTCATGCCGACGACCTTGATCTGCATGCGCTCCACCGACGAGTCGACATAGCGCGCGGTGGCCCCCAGCGCGACTTCCTCGCCCAATACGTGCCACGGTTCGATGGCCTGGCGCAGTTCCAGCGTGACACCCGCGTACGTCGCGGTACCAAAGCGCGGGAAGCGGAACTCGACGAAGGGGTCGAACCATGCGGGATCGAACGGATAGCCAGCCCGCGCGATGTCGGCGGCGACGTCGCGGATGTCCGCGGCCACGAAATGCGGCAGCAGCCACCGATCGTGCAGCGCGGTTCCCCATGGAATCAGTTCGCCGCGATACGGCTCGCGCCAGAAACGCGCGACGAGCGCGCGCAGCAACAACACTTGCACGGCGCTCATGCGCGCGTGCGGCGGCATCTCGAACGCGCGGAACTCGAGCAGTCCCAACCGCCCGGTCGAGCTGTCCGGCGAATACAGCTTGTCGATCGAGAATTCCGAGCGATGCGTGTTGCCGGTCAGGTCAGTCAGCAGATTGCGCAGCAGGCGGTCGACCAGCCAGGGCTGCGGCGAGTCGCCGGTACCTTCGTGCTTGCGGCCGAGTTGCTGGAACGCAATCGCCAGTTCGTATAGCCGGTCATCGCGCGCCTCGTCGACGCGCGGTGCCTGGCTCGTCGGTCCGATGAACATGCCGGAGAACAGATACGATAGCGAGGGATGGTTCTGCCAATACGTGATCAGGCTTTGCAGCAGATCCGGTCGGCGCAGCAGTGGACTGTCGGCCGGTGTTGCCCCGCCCAGCGTGACGTGATTGCCGCCACCGGTGCCGGTGTGGCGGCCGTCGAGCATGAACTTCTCGGTGCCCAGGCGCGCCTGCCGGGCCTCCTCGTACAGCGTCGTGCTCGTTGCCGTCAATTCTCGCCACGACGACGCCGGATGGATGTTGACTTCGATGACGCCCGGGTCCGGCGTAACCATCAGCACCCTGACCCGCGGATCGCGTGGCGGCGTGTAGCCTTCGATGGCCACCGCCGTGCTCAACGCGCGCGCCGTGTCCTCGATGGCCGCCAGCAACGCGACGTAGACTTCGAGCTTTTCGCAGGGCGGCATGAATACGTACAGGTTTCCTTGGCGCACCTGCAGCGTCAACGCGGTCTTGATCACTTCGCGCGGCTTGGATCCCCGGACCTTGCCGCGCTTGGCCGCGGCGGACTTGCGCGTCGGCAGCTCGTTGCGCGGCGAGAATGGATCGACGGGGAATTCCTGTTCCGCTTCCTCCGGCAACAATTCCGGAAGCGAACTCAGCGGCAGGCGCAGGCCCAATGGCGAGTCGCCGGACAGCGCATACAGATGTTCGCGCTTCAACGGCCACGGACTCGATTCCCAGACGATATCCGCGTCATCGGCGACGATGCCTTTGAGCGGCAAAATGAATCCGGCGGGCGTGCCCAGTCCCGCAGTGAGCAACCGCGCGAGACGCGCGCGCTCATCGGCCTTGGTCAGGTCGGCGGCCAGCGGATCCGCATTGGCCGGTAGCGCCGCCTCTTCCTGCACAAGCCTGGGTATGTCTTCATGCGCCGTGATGAGCACGGATGCCGGCAGGCCCAATGCCGCGGCGAGTTGCTCCCCGAATGTCTTTGCTGTCGCGACCTTTGCGGTGCCCGGCCGAGTGGTGTCGGCGACCAAGGTATCGCCCCGCCACAACGGCAGGCCGTCGGTGCGCCAGAAAACTCCCAGCGCCCAGCGCGGCAGCGGCTCGCCCGGATACCACTTGCCCTGCCCGTAGTGCAGGAAGCCCTCCGGCGCGAATTTCGCCTTCAGCCGCTTGAGCAGGATTTCTCCCAGTTCGCGCTTCCTGGGCGACAGCGCGGTGTAGTTCCACTCCGCGCCGTCCATGTCGTCGATCGACACGAACGTCGGCTCGCCGCCCTGCGTCAGGCGGACGTCGCCCGCAACGAGATCGGCATCGACCTGCTCACCCAGCGCGTCGATCGCCGTCCACTGCTTTTCGGAGTACGGCAGCGTGACGCGCGGATCCTCATGAATGCGCGTGACGGTCATCGTGACGCCGAACTCGACGTCCGCTACATCGGTGTACCCGATCACCGGGGCCGCATTGCCCGGGTCTGCCGTGCACGCCAGCGGAATGTGCCCTTCGCCGGCCAGCAGGCCCGACGTCGGGTCGAAGCCGATCCAGCCGGCGCCCGGGATGAACGCCTCCGCCCACGCATGCAGGTCGGTGAAGTCCACCGTCGTGCCGGACGGGCCGTCGAGCGCCTTGATGTCGGCGACCAACTGCACCAGATAGCCCGATGCGAAGCGCGCCGCCAGCCCCAGATGCCGCATGATCTGGACCAGCAGCCAACCCGTATCGCGGCACGAACCGCTCGCGTTGCCCAGCGTTTCCTCGGGCGTCTGCACGCCCGGCTGCATGCGCACCAGGTAGCTGATCTGGCTTTGCAGCAGTTGGTTGAGCCGTACCAGCAGCAACACCGGACTTTCATCTATGCGAATTGTCTTGCGGAAATCGGCGAGCCACGCATCGAGGCGCGGTCCGAGTGGCGCAGTTTCCAGGAACGGAATCAGCTCCTTCGCCAACGCGGGCGCGTAGGTGAAGGGAAACGTCTCGGCATACGGCTCGACGAAGAAGTCGAAGGGATTGATGACCGTGAGGTCGGCGATCAGGTCGACTTCGATCTCGATCCTGTCGGCGCGTTCCGGAAAGACCAGACGCGCGACCCAGTTGCCGTAGGGATCCTGCTGCCAATTGAGGAAGTGCGGATCGGGTGCGACATTCAGCGAATAGCTGAGGATCGGTGTGCGGCAATGGGGCGCCGGGCGCAGCCGGATTTCGTGCGGTCCGATCGCGACCTGGCGGTCGAAGTGGTAACTCGTCTTGTGGGAAAGCGCTACGCGTATCGCCATGGGGTTTGCTTTTACGTCCAGTCCGGATCGGGCAGTTGCGCAAATACGCGGCGCAGGCCCTCGCCCCATTCGCGGTGCATCATCTGGAAGTAGGCGTCCGTTTCCTCGATCCGTTTCTGGATCTTGATGGTGAGCGAGTCGGCTTCGTAGACCAGCAGGTCGATCGGCAACCCCACCGAGATGTTCGAGCGCATCGTCGAATCGAACGACACCACGGTGCACTTGGTGGCGTCGAGCAGGCTCGAACTGCGCTTGATCACCCGGTCGATCACCGGCTTGCCGTATTTGGACTCGCCGATCTGGAAATAGCAGGTGTCGGGCGAAGCTTCGATGAAATTGCCTTCGCCATACACGTGGAACAGACGATGGGGCTCGCCGCGAATCTGGCCGCCGATCAGGAAATTGCCCGACGCCTCGATGTTGTTCTGCGCCAGATAGGGGCCGTCGCGCGTCTTGACTTCGCGCAGCGAGTCTCCGACCAGCCGCGCGACATCGAACATCGACTCGGCATTCCAGATGGTGTCTTCATCCTCACCCGCACGCATCCGCATGTCGAGTTTGTTGAGCGCGCTTTGAGTGACCGCCAGGTTGCCCGACGACAGCGTGACGATCACGCGGTCGCCCTCCTTGGCGAACACCTTCATCTTGGAAAAGCGGGCGATCTGGTCGACACCGGCATTGGTGCGGGAGTCCGAGGCAAAGATCATCCCCGCATCGAGGGACATGGCAACGCAATAGGTCATGGGGTGCGAACGTGGCTTGCGAAATGAGGTGGAAAATGAGGTGGGATCAATAGGTGGGCACGAGAAAGCGCCGGCTGATTTCGCCGCCGAGCGCGGACACCCGGGCCAGGAAGTCCATCAGGTATTCGTGCAGGCCGAAGCGGATGATCTCCTCGGTCTTGCCATAGTGCAGGCGCGCATGAAGTTCGCCGGCCTGCCGCCGCAGTTCGCGGCTGTTGTCGTCGCACAGCAATTCAAGCGTGTCGTCGATGAAGTTGATGCAGCTATGCAGCGAACGCGGCATATCGTCGCGCAGTACCAGCAGTTCGGCCACACGCCGCGGCGAGATCACGTCGCTGTAGATCTTGCGGTACGACTCGAAGCCGGACAGCGACTGCAACAGCGATGCCCACTGGTAATAGTCCACCGCGCCGCCAATGTCCGCCGTCGATGGCAACAGGATGTGGTACTTGGTATCGAGGATGCGCGCGGTGTTGTCGGCGCGTTCGATATGCGTGCCCAGGCGGATGAAGTGATAGGCCTCGTCGCGCAGCATGGTCCCGAAGGTCACGCCGCGGAACAGGTGCGAGCGCATCTTGACCCAGTCGAGGAACTCCGACACGCCCTGCTCCCGCAGCCGCTCGAAGCCGTGGTCGCGGATCTCGATCCAGGCGCCGTTCAGGTCCTCGTACATCTCGGAGGTGATCGCGCCGCGCACGCTGCGGGCCGATTCGCGCGCGGCATGCAGGCAGCGGAAGATCGACGAGCGATTTTCCTCGTCCAGGATCATGAACTTGAGGACATTCTCGGCGGTGAGTTCCGGATAGTGATGGTAATAGGGCGTAGCCACGCCGGTGCTGATGAGCGGCACGGACCATGGCTCCGCCCAGGCGAGGCCGGGCTCCTGGATGTGGTACGGAAGGAGCGACGTGCGATAAGTGACATCGAGCAGGCGCGCAGTGTTCTCGGCGCGCTCGATGTGGCGGGCCATCCAGAACAGTTCGTTCGCAGTGCGGCAGAGCAAGGCAGCCATGGTTTTCTCCTCAGTCCGCCAGGACCCAGGTGTCCTTGGTCCCGCCGCCCTGCGACGAGTTGACGACCAGCGAACCCTCGCGCAGCGCAACGCGCGTCAAGCCCCCAGGCACGAGGTCGACGTCGTTGCCGGAAAGGACATAGGGCCGCAGATCGATATGGCGCGGCGCGAGGCCGGCGTCAACGAAGGTCGGGCACGTCGACAAGGCAAGCGTGGGTTGCGCAATGTATTTCTCCGGCGCGGCAACGATGCGCGCGCGAAACTCTTCCCGCTCGGCGACCGTTGCCGCCGGCCCCACCAACATGCCGTAACCGCCCGCGCCGTGGACTTCCTTCACCACCAGCTTGTCGAGGTTGGCCAGCGCGTATTCGCAATCCTTGGGCTTGTACAGCATGAAGGTCGGCACGTTGTTGAGGACGGGCTCCTCGCCCAGGTAGTACTTGATCATGTCCGGCACGTAGGGGTAGATCGACTTGTCGTCCGCCACGCCGGTGCCGATGGCGTTGGCGAGCGTCACCCGGCCGGCGCGGTAGGCCGCGAACAATCCGGGCACGCCGAGCATCGAATCCTTGCGGAACGCCAGCGGATCGAGGAAGTCGTCGTCGACGCGCCGATAGATCACGTGCACGCGCCGCGGACCGCGCGTCGTGCGCATGTAGACCGTGTCGTTCTGGACCATCAGGTCCTGGCCTTCGACCAGTTCGACGCCCATCTGCTGCGCAAGGAACGCATGCTCGTAGTACGCCGAGTTGTAGGCGCCCGGCGTGAGCACCGCGACGGTCGGCTGCTCCTCGCCCTTGGGCCCGACGGCGCGCAGGTTCTCGAGCAGCATGTCCGGATAGTGCTGGACCGGGCGGATCGAACGCGTGGCGAAGAGCTCGGGGAAGAGCCGCATCATCATCCTGCGGTTCTCGAGCATGTAGGACACGCCGGACGGCACGCGCAGGTTGTCCTCGAGCACGTAGTACTCGCCCGCACCTGCGCGCACCAGGTCGACGCCCGCGATGTGCGCGTAGATGCCGCCGGGCACATCCATGCCGGCCATCTCCCGCCGGTATTGGGTATTGCCCAGCACCCGTTCCGCCGGAATGGCGCCCGCCTTCAGGATCTTCTGGTCGTGGTACACGTCCTCGAGGAACAGGTTGAGCGCACGCACGCGCTGCTTCAGTCCGCGTTCCAGCATCGCCCATTCGTCCGCCGGAATGATGCGCGGCACGATGTCGAATGGAATGAGGCGTTCGGTGCCGGCATCCTCGCCGTAGACGGCGAACGTGATGCCGACGCGATGGAAGGCGCGTTCCGCCTCGTCCCTCTTTTGGGCTATGTGCGCACTGTCCGTTCGCTCGAGCCAGTCGGCAAACGCCCGGTAATGCGACCGGACGCCGCCGCCGGGAACGGACATTTCGTCAAAAGGGAGGGAGGACATGCAATCGTTTCCGGGGTATCTGACCAAGCTAGCAAGCGGTGAGCCATTCCGTGAAAGGCTCAGGGTTCAAAGGGTTAGAGAAAAGTAGGCACCGTGCATTTGCCATTGACTGGGGCGCCCGGGCCGTTTATGCACCGACCTGGTGCTTATGTGTCCATGACAACCATGTACACGAGCGGTTTTTCGGTTTGACCCTGCTTTCGGCGATATGGTTAAATCCGGATTCCTGCCTGGGTTCGCGGGGCGTTTAGCTCAGCGGTAGAGCACTCCCCTCACACGGGAGGGGTCGCTGGTTCGAACCCAGCAATGCCCACCACACTGAACCAAGGGGTTACGCGCAAGTGTAACCCCTCTTTTTTTGTCTGCACCTCCCGACAATCGTGCCGGGTCCACTCCCACCCACATGTCGTGGCCATTCACTAGGGCATGTACTGCCCGCCGTTGATCTCGATCACCTGCCCGGTCACGTAACTCGACATCGCGTCCGCCGCGAGGTAGAGGAACGTGCCGGCGCATTCTTCGGCGCTGCCCAGTCGGTTCATCGGCACCGTGGCCTGCAT
>JANMCH010000086.1:0-89846 GCA_031361045.1 Betaproteobacteria bacterium
CTGATCATGCGCATCCTGCAGCAGGTTCCGCGTCCGGAGAAACCGCTCGAGGGCCATGTCCGCGTCGACGCCTGAGGCGGTGCTGCGGCGCCTGGAATGGACCGTGATGCGCCGGTTGGACGGCGTGCTGCATGGCGATTACCGCACGCTGTTCCGCGGCCACGGCCTGGATTTGGCGGACCTGCGCGAGTACGTCTATCACGACGACGTGCGCCATATCGACTGGAACGTCACCGCGCGGCTGCAGACACCCTACGTGCGCGAGTTCAACGAGGAGCGCGAACTCGCCGCGTGGTTCCTGCTGGACTTGAGCGCATCGGTCGACTTCGGCTCGCAGCAATTGCGCAAGCGCGCGGTGTCCACCGAGTTCGTCACCGTGCTTGCCCGCATCCTGACGCGACACGGCAACCGGGTCGGCGCGCTGTTCTATGGCAACCGTGTCGACACCGTCATTCCCGCACGCAGCGGTCGCAGGCAGGTGCTGCAGATCCTCCATCGCCTGCAGATGCGGCCGCCACCGGCGGGCGCCACCGCGACGAACCTGCGCGACCTGCTGCAGACGGCCGGTCGCGTGGCACCGCGGCGCTCGCTCATCTTTGTGGTGTCGGACTTCATCAGCGAGCCGGGCTGGACCGAGCCGCTGGCGCGCCTTGCGCAGCGCCATGACGTCGTCGCCGTGCGACTGTACGACCCCATGGAGATGGAATTGCCCGACCTGGGATTGCTCGTCATACAGGACGCCGAATCCGGCGAGCAACTGTTCGTCGACACCCACGACCGGGGCTTTCGCAAGCGCTTTGCGGCGGCCGCGCAAAAGCGCGAGGCGGAATTGCGCGCGGCGTTCCGCGCGGCGGGTGTCGACGCACTCGAGCTCGCCACCGACGACGACCTGGTCGACGCCATCCTGCGCTTCGCCGACCTGCGCAAGCGTCGTGGCCAATTGGCGGCCGGTGGTTTGCCGTCTCATATGAAAACCGGGATGGGAAATGAGTTGAGAACTGAGTTGGGGGCAGCATGATGAGCTTCCTCTGGCCCGAACTCCTCTGGCTGCTGCTGCTCGTGCCGGCGCTGCTTGGCACGTACGTCCTGTTGCTCCGCAGGAAGAAGAAGGCCGCGCTGCGGTACGCGAGCTTGAGCCTCATCAAGGAAGCTCTGGGGTCAGGCCAGCGCTTCCGCCGGCACGTGCCGCCGGCGCTGTTCCTGATGGCGCTGACCTTGATGCTGGTGGCGGTCGCGCGTCCGACGGCCGTGGTGACGCTGCCATCGCAACACGAGACGGTGATCCTCGCGATGGACGTGTCGGGCAGCATGCGCGCCACCGACGTCAAGCCCAGCCGCATCGTCGCCGCGCAGGAGGCGGCTCGCGCCTTCGTCGCCGAACAGCCGAAGACGACGCGCATCGGTGTCGTGTCCTTCGCCGCTACGGCGTCGGTCGTGCAGTCACCGACGCACAGTCGCGAGGACATCCTGGGCGCAATAGAGCGCTTCAGCCTGCAGCGGGGCACCGCAGTGGGCAGCGGCATCCTGGTCTCGCTGAAGACGATCTTCCCGGACGTCGAGTTCGACCTGCGTTCGTTCAACCCACGCGGCCCCGCGCAGAAAAGCGCCCCGCTCGATCCCGCAAAACCCGCCGACAAGGCCCCGCCCAAGCCCGTGCCGGCCGGCTCGTACAGCGGCGCGGCGATCATCCTGCTGACCGACGGGCAAACGACGACGGGACCGGATCCGATCGAGTCCGCGCGCATGGCGGCCGACCGCGGCGTGCGTGTCTATACGGTCGGGATCGGCACGTCGGGTGGCGAAATCATCGGCGCCGAAGGCTGGTCAATGCGCGTGCGTTTAGACGAGGAGTCGCTGAAGACCATCGCCAACCTGACGCGCGCCGAATACTTCTACGCAGGCACGGCAGCCGACCTGCAGAAGATCTACCAGAATCTCAATACGCGGATTTTCTTCGAGCAGAAGGAGACCGAGATCACGGCGTTTTTCGCCGCAGCTGCGGCATTGCTGGCGTTCCTGTCAGCGTTGCTGTCAATGCTGTGGTTCAACCGGATCATGTAGCGGATCGCGGCAGACACTCGGTGTCATCCCGAGCGCAGCGAGGAATCTGCCGCCTGCTCCGCTAGTCCAGGATTTCTTCCCGCTGCGACAGGTCGGTGCGCAACTCGTAGAGGTCCTCGTCGAGCGCGTCGCGCGACGACACCATGCCCAGCGGGCGCCCATCCTCGACCACCGGCAAGTGCCGGAACCGCCCCTTGTGCATGATGCGCAGCGCATGCAGGAAAGGCTTGTCCGGATGAATCGTCTGCGGCTGTCGCGTCATGACGTCATCCAGTCGCGTGGCGGCCGGGTCGAGGCCTTCCGCAAGCACGCGGAACAGCGCGTCGCGCTCGGTGAAGATGCCGCAAAGCTTGGTGCCGTCCACGACCAGCAGTGCGCCGATGTTGTGCTGCTTCATTGCGCGCGCGGCCTCGATGACCGTCACGGTCTTGGGCACGGTGATCGGAATTTGTTCCGCGACGAGGGAGCGCAACGATCGAATGGGCATGGCCGCCTCCGAAAGGCTGCTGGGCAAGCCGGTATTGAGCGCCCGCGCCTGCGCGAAAGTCAAGCGCAGGAACAACACCCCGGCCGCCCGATTGACGTCCGCGCCGCGACTCGCGTACCGTTAGCGGCGGGTTCCCCCCAAACCCGCGAGGACCGCAACGCCATGCCTGTCTCCCAACGCCATTCGCTGGCGGCCACCGCCGTCCTGTTCGCCGTCGCCGCAGCCATGTTGCCCGTGGCGGCGTACGCCGCGAAAATCACCGAGTGCACCAAGGGCGGCATCTGCTATTGCGTGAACGAGGACCTGAAGCCGACCATCGCGACCAAGGTCGACCGTTTCCGGCAACTGCTGGCTGAACAACGCAAGTCCGGCAAGGCGGTCGGCTACCTGAGCGTGCCGCTGACGTCGACTGGCGGCGGCAATTTCAACGTGAACAAGTCCGTCGCCGAAGCGACCAAGGCCGCCATTGAAAAGCGCCTGGGCGCTGCCTTCGTCTACGTGCTCAATCCGGCGACGCTGGACGCCGACCTGCCCAAGGGCGGCGGCGCCGATTACATGCTGATGTGGACCAACCTGCTCGAGGGCACGGACGGGCTGGGTGATTTCGACTTCGTCTACTTTGCCGGTCCGCAGGATTTCGCTCGCTACTTCGGCTTCGACGGCAGCAATGACCTGGCCAAGCTCGACGCGTATTTCGACCAGCGCGTGAAAACCGACCCGGACTTCGAGAAGGCGGTCCAGAACGGACTCACCAAGGCGGCGTTCCGTAAATACTACGGGTTGCGCGCTTCGGCGACGGTGAGCCGCGGCGCGCACGACGAATGGAACATCTTCCGGGCGATCAATGAAAAGCGCCGCGCCGATGCCAAGTTCGGCACCGGCAACCAGATCACGGTCTACTTCGACGGACTGGGCGTGGCACCCCATGGAGAGTCGGGCGTGTCGGAAGGCTACGTCGGCAAGTGCGCGCTGTAGGCGCACGCCGAACGCGACCGCATCATTCACAGGAGGAACGATGAATCTTGAGCTTAGCCGGCTGCGGCGCGCGTGGCGCGCCATCGCGGCGGCGCCGTTGTGCGCCATCGCATTGCTGGTCGCCATGCCGGCCACGGCAGCCGACACGTTGAATGTCTATTCGATCTGGCCCGAAAACTGGGCCCGGCCGATGTTCGAGGAGTTCGAGAAGGCGACCGGCATCAAGGTCAACTTCGTGCGCTTCTCGTCGGGCGAAGCGCTGGCGCGCGTCATTGCCGAGAAGAACAACCCGCGCGTGGACGTGCTGTTCGGCGGCCCGGTGGAAACGTTTGCGGCGGGCATCAACGAGGGCCTGTTCGAGCCGTACAAGCCGCCCTCCTTCGCCGTGCTGCCCGCGCGCTTCAAACAGGCGGACGGTCAGTGGGTCGCCATCGCCGACGATCCGCTGGTGTTCATGACCAATGACAAGTTCCTGAAGGAAAACAACCTGAAGGCGCCGGCGTCGTGGAGCGACCTCCTGGCGCCGCCATACAAGAACATGCTGCAGATGGCCGATGCGCGCACGTCCGGCACGGCGGTGACGCGCATCTTCTCGATTCTCGAAGTCAACGGCCGCGATGAGAACAAGGCCTTCGACTACATGAAGAAATTGCGGCCCAACGTGCAGCTGTACACCAAGAGCGGCGGCGGGGGCACGCTGCCCGTCGGCCTGGGCCAGGCCGGCGGAGGCATCTTCTTCATCGTCGATGCGCTGGATACCAAGGCCAAGGGCTACGACGTCTCGATCAGCTTCCCGAAGGAAGGCATCGGCACCGCCGCCGAGGGAATTGCGCTGCTCAAGGGGGCCAAGAATCCCGAACTTGGCAAGAAGCTGATCGACTGGGCGACCTCGCCGGCGATGCAGAACCAGTATGCCAAGTACAAGGTCAATTTCGTTCCCGCGCATCCGGACGTGAAGATCGAGCCCAGCCTGGCCGAGGTACTGAAAGGCGCGAAGATATTTCCCATCGACGCGGAATACGCGGGGGCCAACCGCAAGCGCGTCGTCGATCGCTGGGTGGCAGAAGTGCTGAATCCGTAGCCTCCTCGGTGTCAGCAGCATGACCGACACGCTCCCCGGCGGCCGCGATCCGGCCGTCGCGCTGGCGGTGGCCGCGCTGTGGGTGTTGCTGGCGCTGTTCGTCGTGTATCCGCTGGTGATGCTGTTCGCGCGGATCCTCACCGACCACGGTACGTTCTCGCTGGCGGGGATCGTGGCGGTACTCACCGACAAGCACCAGGTCCGCGCGTTCTGGAACAGCCTGCTGCTCGCGCTTCTGGTCGGCCTCGGCGGAACGGTACTGGGCTTCCTGTTCGCGTTCACCGCCGCGCGCGCGCAGCTGCCGCGCTGGGCGCTGCTGACCATCGACGCCGCGGTGCTGCTGCCGCTGGTGTCGCCGCCGTTCACGACCGCGATCGCGATGATTTTCTCGTTCGGGCCGCGCGGGCTCATCACCTATCACGTGCTGGGCCTCAAGGGCGTGACGGTCTACGGGCTCTACTCGACGCTGCTGTCGGAGGTCCTGACGTTCTTCCCCATTGCGTACCTGACGCTGCGGCCCATGCTCGCCGCGATCGATTCCAACATCGAGGGCATGGCACTCTCGCTCGGCGCCTCGCGGTGGCGCGTGTTCCGTACCGTGACGCTGCCGCTGTGCATCCCGGGAATTGCCAACGCATTCCTGCTGCTGTTCGCCGCGTCGCTCGCCGACTTCGCCACCCCGCTGATCCTGGCCGGCAACCAGTTCCCCGTGCTGCCGACACAGGCGTTCCTGCAGATCACGGGCCTGTTCGACCTGCGCGGCGGTGCCATACTTTCCTTCGTGTTGCTGGTTCCCGCGTTGGCGGTGTTCCTGCTGCAACGCTATTGGGTGGGCCGGCGCTTCTACGTGACGGTCACCGGCAAGGGCGCCGGCCAGGCGCCGTCGGACAGCATGTCGCGCGGCGTGCGCGTGGTGCTGCTGGCGGCGTGCACGCTGGTGGCGCTGGTCATCGTGTACTTCTACGCGCTGCTGCTGTACGCGTCGCTGGTCATGGCGCTGGGCGCCAATCACACGTTCACGCTCCAGCATTACCGCGTCATCTTCACCGACGGCTGGAAGGCGATTCGCGACACGCTGGTCATCGCGGCGTTCGCGATGCCGCTGGGCGGGCTGTATGGCGTGCTGCTCGGCTATCTCGTGACCCGCAAGCAGTTCATCGGGCGGCGCACGATGGAAATGACGTCGATGATCAACTACGCGCTGCCCGGAACGATCGTCGGCATCGCCTACCTGATCGCATTCAACGACCCGCCCATCGAGTTGAGTGGCACGGCGCTGATCATCATTGCCTGCTACGTGTTCCGCTATGGACCGACCGGCATCCGCGCGACGGTGGCGCAGCTGCAGCAGATCGACCGCAGCCTGGAAGAGGCGTCCACCGGGTTGGGGGCCGGCAGCGGCACGACCTTTCGTCGCGTCACGCTGCCATTGATCCTGCCTGCCTTCTTCGCCGGACTGGGTGTCGTGTTCATCCGCTCGATGACCGCGATCAGTGCCACGATTTTCCTGGTGTCGATCAGCTGGACGCTGATCACCGTGAAGATCCTGGAGAACATCACCGAGCTATCGCTGGGCCCCGCGGCGGCCTTCTCGGTGCTGGTGGTCGCCATCGTCTTCGTTGTCATCTTCGCCATCGGGCGCGTGCTGCGCCTGTTGCGCGCGCCGGGCATGGCGCCGGTGACCAGCCTCCTCGGCGGATGAGTCCATGGCCACGGAACGTCTGAGCGTCCACGTCGACGGCGTATCGAAGCGCTTCGCGCATCGCGTGAAAGGCGAGATCTTCGCGGCGCGCGATGTCATGCTGGACGTGCGGCCGGGCGAATTGCTGACGCTGCTGGGGCCGTCGGGCTGCGGCAAGACGACCACGCTGCGGATGATCGCAGGGTTTGAAGCACCGGATGCCGGACGCATTCGCTTCGGCGCCCAGGATGTCACGCGCGTGCCCGCCAACCAGCGCAACATCGGCTATGTGTTCCAGAACTACGCGCTGTTCCCGCACCTGTCGGTCTTCGAGAACGTGGCCTACGGACTACGCGTGCGTGGACAAACCGGCGATACCGTCGCCGGGCGCGTGAACGAGGTGCTGGCGCTGGTCGGCCTGGCCGGCTACGAGCAGCAGTTCTCCGGCCAGCTGTCCGGCGGCGAGCAGCAGCGCGTCGCGCTCGCGCGTGCGATCGTCATCGAGCCGCGCGTGCTGTTGTTCGACGAGCCACTGTCGAACCTCGACGCCAAGCTGCGCGTCCAGATGCGGCAGGAGATCCGCGACCTGCAGCGCCGTCTCGGCATCACGACGATCTACGTGACCCATGACCAGGAAGAGGCGATGGCGGTGTCCGACCGCATCGCGGTCATGAACCAGGGCAGCATCGTGCAGGAAGGCACGGCCGAGGACCTCTACCATCGTCCCGCATCGGAATTCGTGGCGCGGTTCGTCGGGCGGGTCAATATCGTCGCCGGCTGCATCGAGGGCAGCGCAGGCGATGCACTGACGATCGCGACACTGGGAACGGTGATTCGCGTGCCATGGGCGGGCACGGGATTCACGCCGGGCAACGCAGTGCGGCTGATCGTGCGCCCCGAAGCGATCCAAATCGACCGCGTGGTGGCGGGCGCACCGCAGGCGACGGTGGTGTCGCGGATGTTCTTGGGCGAGAAGATCGAGTACTTGCTGCAATGTGGCAACGAAACGCTGCAGACCGTCCGCTACAACGCCGGTCCCGGCGAGGTCCTGTCGGAGGGGGCGACGGTGTCGCTGCACTTGGCGCAAGATGCGCTGACCGTGCTCCCGCCGGAAAGCGCATGAATCTCCGGACGCGACGGGCCGTTGGTTTGAGCGCGCTCGCGTCGAGTTTGCTGCTGGCCGCGCACGCGGCGCACCCTGCGGACGCTCTGCGGGAAATGCACGGCAGCGCCGATGCGTTCGCCGCACCCGGCATGGCCTTGGCGTGGGGCGTGCTGCGCGGCGCCGATGAGGCGCGTACCGTGGTCGTCGTCCGTATCGCCGTCGACCCGACCCTGTACGGCGACGTGACCGTCACCGGCAGCGACCCGTTCTCGGCGCAGAAGGACGCGATGCCCGCGGTGCCCAAGGGCGGTGGCGTTGTCGACGTACGCGTGCCGCGCGCGCACTTCGCCGCCTTTCCGCGTACCGACCTGCAATTCCACGCGCCGGCGCCAAACGCATCGCTGCGCGTGTACTACCTGGGCGTGCCGGACACCACGCCCGAATTCAACGAAGAGGACAAGCTCGATGCCTACCTGCGCCAACGCATCGTTCAGGTGCGCGGGAGCAAGCCGCCATGAGGGCGCCAGGATGCCGATGACCCCAATGCAGATGGCCCGCATGCTCGACCATTCGGTCCTGAAGCCCGATGCAACGGAAGGCGACATCGTCGCCGGCGCCGCGGTGGTGGCGCAATGGCGGATCGCCTTCTATTGCGTGCAGCCGTGCTGGGTTCGCCGCGCGCATGCAACCCTGGCCGGTACCGACGCGCGCGTGGTCACCGTCGTCGGCTTTCCGCACGGATGCGACACGACGGGCATGAAGGCGCGTGCCGCCGCGCTCGCGGTCGACGAAGGCGCCGCGGAAGTCGACATGGTGCAGAATTTCGGCTTGCTCAGGAGTGGCCACGCCGATCTCGTTGCCGCGGAAATCGCGGCCCTGGTCCGCGCCGTACCGGGCATTCCGGTCAAGGTCATTCTCGAGACCGCGGCGCTGTCCGACAGCGAGAAACGGCTATCGGCCCGGATCGCCTGCGATGCCGGCGCCGCGTTTCTCAAGACGTCGACCGGCTTCCATCCGGCCGGCGGCGCCACCACCGCGGATGTCGCGTTGTTGCGCGAAATTGCCGGCCCGCACCGCGGCGTCAAGGCGTCGGGCGGCATTCGCACGCTGGCGGATGCGCGGGCGATGCTCGATGCCGGCGCCAGCCGTCTCGGCACGTCGGCGAGCGGCGCGATCCTCGCAGCACTCGCACCTGCCGACGGCCCGTAAGGCAGCTTTGCCGCCAGTCTGCTAGGATGGAAGACACTCATCGGGAGGCCACCATGCGCCCTGGACTCATTGGTTTGTTCGTCGCCTGTGCATCGTGCGTTGTCGCGGCAACACCGGCGCAGGCACTGATCTGCTATGTCGTCTATAACCGCAGCGAAAACATCGTCTACCAGGACACCTACCCGCCGGTGGACATGAGCGCCGCCGGCGCCGCCCAGCGCGATGCGATGCGCGCGCGCGGCGAGCACCTGACCTTCGGCGACGTACGCCAATGTCCGACAGTGGTGTTCCAGTTTGGCCAGGGCGGAACGGCGGACCTTCGCGTCGACGAGGTCGTTGCCGGCATGCCCGTGCGCAGCTTGTCGGGCGCCCCGCCCACCGGAATCATTTCGCGCGGCGCAAGCGGCACGGCATGGGCACCGGCTTCCGGCGGTTCCGAATCGGCGCCTGCGGGCGCGCCCAAGGCTGCGCCCAAGACAGGCGGCAAGGGCAGCTACTGATTTCTTCTATCTGAGTTCCCGCCGCTGCGTTTCTGTTTCTGGGGTATGGATACTGAGGTACGGGTAATGCGGGCCTAGCCCAGGCGCGCCCGCATCGCGCGCAGTTCCGCCTCGAGCGCCTCGACGCGCTGCGCGTATTGCAGCACCACGGACAGGCCGTGCGCATCGAGTTCGAAGTCGCGCCGCAGCCGACCGGCCGTGCGCGCGACCACGATCCACGACGCAGTGAACGTCCATGACGATGCCGTCGGATCAACCGGCGTGAGCGCGCCATAGTCGACCAGCGCACGCAGATCCGCTTCCGACAGGTCCGACACTTCCACCAGTTGCGAAAGCGTCAGCACACCACGTTCGTCCATGGCCAGCGCTTCGGCGATATCAAGTTTCATGAGCGGCCTCCGGCGCGAAATGTGCCCGCGGATTGAATGTCGACGTCTCTGCGAGTTGCCGGAACAGCGCGCGTTGCGCATCGTCCAGCACCGTGGGTACGGCGATCTGCACGATCGCGTACAGGTTGCCTGCCGTTCCGTCGGACCGTGCCAGCCCGCGTCCGGTCAGTCGCAACTGTTGTCCTGCGCGCGTACCGGCCGGCACCTTGAGATTCACCGCCCCCGCGGGCGTCGGCAACTCGATGCTTGCGCCAAGCACGGCTTCCCACGGCGCCAGCGGCAAGTCGACATAGAGGTCGCGGCCATCGGCGCGGAACAACCGGTGCGGCGACACGGCGATGTCGAGATAGAGATCGCCCACGCGGCCACCGCGCATGCCGGCGCCGCCCTTGCCAGGGACGCGCAGCTTCTGGCCATCGATGACGCCTTTGGGGATGCGCACCGTCACCAGGCGCGGCACGCGATGCGCGACACCGTTCTCGTCGTATTCGGGAATGCTCAAGTCCATCTGGACTTCAGTGCCGCTGAACGCCTGCTCCAGAGTCAGGCGCACCGCGGCTTCGTAGTCGCGTCCGGGAATGGGCACGTTGGGGTCCGCGCGTCGGCGAAAGCCGCCGCCAGCGCTTCCCGCGCCGCCCAAGCCGGCAAACAGATCGGCGAGATCGACATCGTCGAACGAGGTTTGCCCTTGCGCAAAGTGCCGCTCCCAATCCGGTGGCGGCCGGAAGTCCTGATTCGGCGCGTGGCTGCCCAGTTGATCGTAGGCGGCGCGCTTGTCGGGATCCTTCAACGTCTCGTAGGCTTCCGCCATCGCCTTGAACTTTTCCTCGGCGTCCTTCTCCTTCGACACGTCGGGGTGATATTTGCGCGCGAGCTTGCGATAGGCCTTCTTGATGTCGTCCGGCGTCGCGCTCTTTTCCACGCCGAGCGTTGCGTAGTAGTCCTTGTATTTCATTGCGTTTACCCGTTGTTCAATAGATGACGACGGAGCGGATCGATTTGCCGGCAAGCATGAGGTCGAAGCCTTCGTTGATGCGCTCGAGCGGCATCTGGTGCGTGATCAGGTCGTCGATGTTGATCTTGCCCTCCATGTACCAGTCCACGATGCGCGGCACTTCGGTGCGACCACGTGCGCCGCCAAACGCGGTGCCCTTCCAGACGCGGCCCGTGACCAGCTGGAAGGGGCGCGTCTTGATCTCCTGCCCGGCACCCGCCACGCCGATGACCACACTCACCCCCCACCCCCGATGGCAACACTCGAGTGCCTGGCGCATCACATCGACGTTGCCGATGCACTCGAAACTGTAGTCCGCGCCGCCGTCGGTCAAGTCCACCAGGTACGGCACCAGGTCGCCGCGCACTTCTTTTGGATTGACGAAGTGCGTCATGCCGAATTTGCGCGCCAACGCCTCGCGCGCGGGATTGGTGTCCACGCCGACGATCATGTCGGCACCGGCCATGCGCGCGCCCTGCACGACATTGAGGCCGATGCCGCCCAGGCCGAACACGACGACGTTGGCGCCCGGCTCCACCTTGGCGGTGTTGATGACCGCGCCAATGCCCGTGGTCACGCCGCAGCCGATGTAGCAGACCTTGTCGAACGGCGCATCCTCGCGGATCTTCGCGACCGCGATTTCGGGAAGCACCGTGTAGTTGGCAAACGTCGAGCAGCCCATGGAGTGGTGAAGCGGCTTGCCATCGAGCGAGAAGCGGCTGGTGCCATCCGGCATCAGTCCCCTGCCCTGCGTTGCGCGGATCGCCGTGCACAGGTTGGTCTTGCGCGACAGGCACGACTTGCACTGCCGGCATTCGGGCATGTAGAGCGGAATGACGTGATCGCCACGGCGCAGCGTCGTGACTCCCGGCCCGGTGTCGACGACGATGCCTGCGCCTTCGTGTCCGAGAATGGCGGGAAACAGGCCCTCCGGATCCGCGCCCGACCGCGTGAATTCGTCGGTGTGACAAATCCCGCTGGCCTTGACCTCGATCAGCACCTCGCCGGCCCGCGGGCCGTCCAGTTGCACGGTTTCAATGACGAGCGGCGCACCCGCCGCATGCGCTACCGCTGCGCGAACGTCCATGCGATCGTTCCTCTGCACGTAAAGGGATCGTCATTCTGCCCAATTTTTCGCGCGGACAGGCGAATTCGCCATTGGTGACCCGTGGCAGATCGGCGATACTGCGCGCTCCTGCCCAATCTTCCCCGATCGTTCATCTACTGCGGAGCTATCCTTGTCGCTGCTCATCGCCGGCCTCGTCATTTTCCTGGGCATCCACGTGGTGCCCATGTTGCCGTCGTGGCGCGCGCGCCTTCGCCAGCGCCTGGGTGACGGACGCTACAAGATGCTGTTCTCGCTGGCCTCAGCTCTGGGCCTGGTCCTGATCGTCTGGGGCTTTGCCACTGCGCCGGTGACGCCACGCGTCTTTGCGCCGTTTCCGGCCGCGATTGCGCTGGCGCCCTGGGCCGTCACGCTGGCGATCGTCCTGTTCGCCGCGGCCAACATGCGCGGACATCTGCGCCACGCGCTCAAGAACCCGATGCTGCTGGGGCTGCTGATCTGGGCCACCGTGCACCTGCTGGCCAACGGCGACCTGCGCGGCACCGTGCTGTTCGGCGCGTTCGTGGTCTATGCCGTCATCGACCTGGCCTCGGTCCGCCAACGACAGGCCGCCGCGCCCTATGTACCGTCCTTGAAATTCGACGTCATGGCCATCGTCGGCGGCATCGGCGTGGCACTCGCGGTCATGGCGCTGCACCGGCTGCTGTTCGGCGTGCGCGTCGTGTCCTTCGGCGCGTAGGCAGCGCCAGCGCAGGAGAAATACAGCGACGGACGGACGACGCTCTACCTGGATGGGGAAAAGGCCGTGATGTCGACGGACAGCTTCGTCGTGGCCGGACCGTGCCTGTCGACGCGTCCGCTGCCCGTGGTGCCGATGTCGCGCTACTGAGTTTCGGCAATGGCAGCGCCGATTCAGTGCTTGTGCGCGGGTTGTGCGTCAAGCCACGAACATACGGCCTCCTTGAGCGCCACGCCTGCGCTGGCGAAACCCGTGTCGGCGGGGTCGAGGGTCGCCGCATGGCTGACAATCAGGCCCAATGCGTGTTTCTTTTCCGCCAGCGTCAGCGTCGGGTCGCCGACATGGGCGCGAAAATCCTGCACTTCCGTGAGGAATCCGGCGGAGGTGAGGCCGCCTGTGTCGCCTGTCTCGTGCATTCTCATGGCGCTTCCTTTCGCTGCTTCCATCACCCGTTCCTGTCCGGGTCCTGCTGCTACACTCAATGCATACACCGTGCCACGGCGACCAACGGCCGCAGGCCAGCGACGGACGGACGTTCCGCCATGCACCAAGCCGATTCAGCGCCCCCACGAGGTTGAAGGAGGATGACGCGATGCGCGTATTGTTCCTTGGATTGCTGCTGGCCGTGGCCACCGCGTCGCCTGCCGCGTGGGCCAAGGGCAAGGGCGCGAAACCGTCGTCCGACGCCGGCAACCACCACGGTTCCACGTATGCCCACGGCGTGCCGCGTGACGCGCATGGTCGGATCACCCGCGATCCGCGGGCACGCAATGAATTCAAGCGCACCCATCCCTGCCCGGCCACCGGCAAGGCGACGGGTTCATGTCCCGGCTATGTGATCGACCACGTGCAGCCGCTGAAGCGCGGCGGCGCGGATACGCCATCGAACATGCAGTGGCAGACGGACGGGGCGGCAAAGCTCAAGGACCGCACCGAATGAGGGTGCCGCTCAGTCCGTGACGCTCAGGTCGTGACGCTCGGTTCGTGACGCCCAGTCCGTGACGTTCAGGTGACGACGTTGCGCGGCGCACCGGCAACGAACGCCTCGATGTTGTCGACCAGCTGATCGGACAGCGCCTGCATCGCCTGCGCACTGGCCCACGCCACATGAGGCGTGAGAATGAAATTGGGCTGGCGCAGCGCCAGCAGTGGATTGGCCTCGTCGGGCGGCTCCCGGCTCAGCACATCGAATCCCGCACCGGCGATGGTGCCGTTGCGCAATGCGTCCGCCAGTGCCTGTTCGTCGACGAGGCCCCCGCGCGCCGTATTGATGAGCAGGCTGCCGGGTCGCATGCGCTCGAGTTCGGCGCGGCCGATCAGGTGTCGCGTGGCCGGACTGAGCGGCAGATGCAGCGACACGACATCGCTATCCCGCAGCAGATCGTCCACCGACATCATCGTCACGCCGGGCATTCCGTCCGCAACCGGATCGAAAGCGAGCACGCGCATGCCGAAAGCCTGGCCCAGGCGCGCGACCGACTTTCCCAATGCGCCGAGTCCCACGAGGCCGAGCGTGCTTCCCGCCAGGTCGTTGATCGGATGATCGAGCAGGCAGAACGTGTCCGAGGTCTGCCACAGCCCGCGCTCGACGTCGGCGCGGTAGGCAAGCAAGTTGCGGCGCAGGGCCAGTACCAGCGCGAACACGTGTTCCGGCAGCGAGGAGGTCGCGTAGTTGCGGATGTTCGACACGACGATGCCGCGCTCTCGGCACGCAGCGAGGTCGACGATGTCGGTGCCGGTCGCCGCCACGGCGATCATGCGCAGTTGCGGCGCCTTGGCCAGCGCGTCGGCACGCAGCGGAACCTTGTTGGTCACTGCAATCGTTGCATCCGCGAGCCGGGCGACCACGTCGGCGGCGCCCGTACGGTCGTGGTCGCGCCACGCATGCGCGAACGATGGCGCGCGGACGGTGGCGCCCAGGCTGGCGCGGTCGAGGAACACGACACGGTGCGACATGGTCATCTCTGCATGGCGGCAAGGGACAGGCGACAAGTATGCCGCAATGCCGCGCGCAGCCGAAATGGCGTACGCTATCGCGCATGTACCGCCTCCACGCCTTGGTTGCGCTGGCCACCCTGCTCGCCGCCTGCTCGCCCGCGCCGGTCGAAAAAAGTGCGGTGCCGCTGACTGCACCCGCCGATGTGGCGGGCGCCGCCGTGATACGTCGCGAACTGCCGGAGCCGCCGGCCGCACCGGCAGTGCCACCTCCTGCTGCCGCGGTGGCCGTACCGATCGACATTCCGCCCGGCGCGCTCTACGTGTGCGTGGCGGAAAAAGAAGGCGCGCGCCAGACCACGGCAATCGAATTCGCGCCCAAGGTCGGCGCACTTTGCGCCAAGGCACCGGAGATGGGCCCGTGCCAGTACGAGCGCAACATCTGCCGCCAGGCCGGTGGCCGCGTCTATGCCGCCAACGGCGTCGAGATCACGATGCAGACGGAAGCGGAGTACGACAAAAAGGTGATGCGGGTGCGGCTCAAGTCGAACTAGAACCGGCAATCAGGCCCGGGTCGGCGGGAATGGCGCGTACCGACAACACGCCGTGGATGGCGGAAAGCGCATCGATCGCCTGTGGCTGGATCGGGCTGTCGACATCGACCAGCGTGTAGGCCATTTCGCCGCGCGACTTGTTCACCATGTTGTGGATGTTGAGTCCGGCGTGCGCCATGGCCGTCGAGATCTGTCCCAGCATGTTCGGCACATTGGCGTTGGCGATGCCCAGCCGATGCGGCGATTCGCGCGGCATTTCGACATTCGGAAAGTTGACCGCGTTGACGATGGCGCCCTGCTCGAGGTACTCGCGCACCTGGTCCACCACCATCACGGCACAGTTCTCCTCCGCCTCTTCGGTCGACGCACCCAGGTGCGGCAGCGCGACCACGCCCGGCTCGTGCAGCAGCGCGGCGGAGGGAAAATCGCACATGTAATATTTCAGCCGGCGGGCGCGCAATGCGGCGACGACGGCCGCGTCGTCCACCAGCGCATCGCGCGCGAAGTTGAGCAGCACCGCGCCCGTTTTCATGGCCGCGATCCGCCGGTCGTTGATCAGGTTGCGTGTGACCGGCAGCAGCGGGACATGCAGCGTCACGAAGTCGGCCTGTTTCAGCACCTCCTCGATGCTGTGCGCGCGGCGCACGCTTGACGGCAGGCGCCATGCCGCGTCGACGGTGATCTCCGGGTCAAAGCCGATCACTTTCATGCCAAGCTTGATCGCCGTGTCGGCCACCAGGCTGCCGATGGCACCCAGACCCACGATGCCCAGCGTGCGCTGGGGAAGTTCCATCCCGGCGAATTGCTTCTTGCCGTCCTCGACCCGTTTTTCGAGGTCGGGCGCCGCGGCGTCGAGGCCTGACACATAACCAAGTGCGGGGATGACGTTGCGCGCCGCCATCAGCAACGCAGCCAGCACGAGTTCGCGCACCGCGTTGGCATTGGCGCCCGGCGCATTGAACACCGGCACGCCACGCTGCGACATCGCAGGCACGGGAATATTGTTGGTGCCGGCACCCGCACGGCCGATCGCGCGCACGCTGGCCGGAATGGCCATCGCGTGCATGTCGTGCGAGCGGACCAGGATCGCGTCCGGATTTTCCACCGTCTTGCCGGTGGTGTAACGCGCGGCGGGGAACCGGTGCAGGCCCAGGCTCGAGATCTGGTTCAGCGTGAGGATGTGGAATTTGTCAGCCATTGCGCTGCTCGAATTCATGCATGTAGGAGACCAGCGCCTGCACGCCCGCCAGTGGCATCGCGTTGTAGATCGATGCGCGCATCCCGCCCACCGCGCGATGGCCCTTCAACTGCACCATGCCGCGCTGCGCCGCGCCCTTGAGGAACGCCTCGTCCTGCGCCTCGTCGGCCAGCCGGAACGTCACGTTCATCCGCGACCGGTCTTCGTGCCGCACCGAATTGCGAAAGAACGAACTCTGGTCGAGGTAGTCGTACAGCAAGCTGGCCTTGGCGATGTTGTGCCGCTCGATCGCCGTCAGCCCGCCTTGTGCCTGCAACCACTCGAATACCAGGCCCGCGATGTAGATTGCATAGGTTGCCGGCGTGTTGAACATCGAGTCCGCGGCGGCCTGTTCCTTCCAGTGAAAAGCGGATGGCGTGATCGGCAACGCGCGGTCGAGCAGGTCGTCACGGACGATCACGAGCGTCAGTCCCGCCGGACCCATGTTCTTCTGCGCGCCGCCGTAGATGACGCCGTACTTGGCGATTTCGACCGGCCGGGACAGGATGTGGGACGACATGTCCGCCACCAGCGGCACATTGCCGGTGTCCGGCGTCCAGTGGTACTCGACACCCGCGATGGTCTCGTTGCTGCAGATATGGACGTAGGCCGGGTCGCGGCTCAACTGCCACGAACTCTGTGCCGGCACGTACGTGAAGTCCTTGTCCTCGGACGAGGCCGCGATGTTGACTGCGCAATATTTCTTGGCCTCCTTGAGCGATTTCTTCGACCACTCACCCGTGTTGATGTAGTCCGCCGTGGTCCGTCCCTGCATCAGGTTCATCGGGACGATGGCGTTCTCGGCGATTGCCCCGCCCTGCAGGAACAGCACCTTGTAGTTCGCCGGAATGGCCAGCAGCGCGCGCAGATCGGCCTCGGCCTTGTCGGCGATGCTGATGAACTCCTTGCCACGGTGACTCATTTCCATCACCGACATGCCGCTGCCATGCCAGTCGAGCATCTCGGCGGCCGCCTGGCGCAGCACGGGCTCGGGCAGCACCGCGGGTCCGGCGCTGAAGTTGAAGACGCGCATCAGGTTCTCTCGTTGGCCGGGGAAAAGAGATCGATTTTACTGGATAATCGTCATTCGCCATGATCACCCTCGACTTAGCCGACATCGAGTGGACCGCCATTCGCGCGCAAGGCGCCGGCGGCCAGAACGTCAACAAGGTTTCATCGGCCGTGCATCTGCGCTTCGATATTCGCGCGTCGTCGCTGCCGGAGACGGTCAAGCTGCGACTGCTGGCGCTGCGCGACTCGCGCATCACGGCGGAGGGCGTGATTGTCCTCAAGGCGCAACGCTACCGCAGCCAGGACAAGAATCGCGACGACGCTTACCTCCGGCTGCAGGCATTGGTCGATGCGGCGGCCGTCGTGCAGCGCGTGCGCAGGGCGACGAAGCCCACCCGCGGATCGCGGCGCCGCCGCGTCGACAGCAAGGTCAAGCGCGGAAAGGTCAAGGCGACGCGCGGCCGGGTCGAGGAGTGAATCCCACCCGATGACGTCGCCAACGGAGCTTGCCGAAATTTCGCGCGTCACGCTGGAGCACTACAGCCAGCGTGCCGAAGCCTTTTGGACCGGCACGCGCGGCCACGACGTCAGCCAGAACATCGCCGCATTGCTTGCGGCCCTCGAAGGTGCGCCGCCGTTCGCCATCCTCGACTTCGGCTGCGGCCCCGGCCGCGACCTGAAGACATTCGCCGATCTCGGCCATGCGCCGGTCGGACTCGATGGCGCGGCGCCGTTCGCGCAGATGGCGCGGGACCACAGCCGTTGCGAAGTCTGGCAGCAGGACTTTCTGGCGCTCGAGCTGCCGGCGGGACGCTTCGACGGTGTTTTCGCCAACGCCGCGCTCTTTCACGTTCCGACGATCGAATTGCCGCGCGTGCTGGGTCAATTGCACGCAACACTGAAGCCGCGCGGCGTGCTGTTCAGCTCGAATCCACGCGGCGATGACGACGAAGGCTGGCACCACGGCCGCTACGGGACCTACCACAGTCTTTCGTCGTGGCAGCGGCACATGACGGGCACGGGATTCGTCGAAATTGCGCACTACTATCGACCGGACGGCCTGCCCCGCGAGCAGCAGCCGTGGCTCGCGAGCGTGTGGCGGAAGCGCTAGGGCCCGCCAGCAAACCCTAATCGCCGCGGCATTGTTGCGGCAGGTACTTGGCCGGGATGTCGACCGGAATGCACAGCCAGTGCAACTGCTGCATGGAGTCGACCACCGGCGCGAGCAATATGGACCGCCCGAAGAGTTCGGGAACCGAAGGTCCCAGACCCAGCCGCAGCCGACCATTGGCCGGACGGAAACTCACTTCCTCGAAAAACGCGGCCGCCGCCTGGACCCGCAGGGCATTCACGTCGAGTTTGCGCGGGATCGCGCGCACCCGCTCCCAACTGTCTTCGACCTGTTGTTGCATCGGCTTCACGCTGGCCAAGGCGGCGGCGACTTGCGCACGCACCTCGTGCTCGAACCACGCCAGACGCAGACTGGGCGCGATCAGGCCCGCGGCCAGCATCATTGCGCCACCGCCCAGCAGCACTGCCGCGGCCAGCGACACCGGATCGCGGTGCGCGAGCAGGCTCGCCACTTGTGCCGCACTTGCGGTGCGGGCCTCAGCCAGGCGCACGATGCGGCGCACGCGGCGATAGAGCAGCGAATTGGCGACGAGCGCCGGCACCACGCCGGGCAGCAGCCAGATGCCCAGCGCCGCGCCCAGCAGCCACGCACCATCGATGCGCGATGCAAACGTGGCGAACAGGAGGCCGCCCGCGACCGGCAACAACGCGCACACGATTCCCCAGAGCCAGAGCTTGCGATAGAACGCCCACACGCCCGGCAGCAGGAACGACGGCCAATGCCAGCCGGCTTGCGCGCGTCCGGTTTGCTCGTAGCGCAGAAAGCGCGGCGCGTAATAGTCGGCAGAAGGTCCGACCGCGACGCGGAAGTGAATGGCCAATGCCGGACGCACGCAGGTTTGCCGAGCCTCGGCGTCGGTCATGCCGGGAAGGTGAATGGTGTCGAGAAACGTGGACAGGGGCGCGTCGTCTTGAATTGCTTTGCTCAATATGCACCCTCCGGATAGACCTGAGTCTAGCAAGCGCGCGCTGGTTGCGGAAAACCGCGTTGCGGAATGGGGGGAGTCGGCCCGTTCGGCCGACTGGTCGTCACCGAGGCGCGTGAGAAGTGGCTGGCCACCGGACGCCGGGTCAAGACCAGCGACATCGTCGACTACATCATGCTACTGGCGCGCGAAGTGCCCGAAGCGCGGCAGCGTGCGGAATTCATCGAAGGCGCACGCCGCATCATCGGAAAACTCTAGCCCCGAAAGCTACGTCCGCAAGGAGCCGTCATGTTCTCCAGATTTTCCATCACCGCGCAATTCGCGCTGGTATTCCTGCTCGCGCTGGGCCTGGTGGGCTGCGCATCGTGGATGATCCTCGACTGCATCTACCTGAGCCAGCTCAAGAGCCAGGCGGAAACCGTCGCGGACAACGTCGATGCGTTCGGCAACTGGGTCGCCCAATAGGGACGGGTGTGGGTACGCGACGACGACCGCAGTTACCTTGGGCACCTGGGCTTGGGCGCCAGCCGCCTCCATCCGAAGAGCGGCAACGAATTCGACCAGCTGGCGCTGGCCACCGAACGCCTGCGCCTGTCCATCAACATGGCCATCCAGCGCCTGACCAAGAAGAGCTGACGCGCGCGCGACACGCGCACGGCGCGCGCCCCGCCGCTTTACTTGGCGGTCGTATACAGGTCGGGGAACTGCGCCTTGAGGTTGGCGACCTTGGGCAAGTCGTTGAAGACGATGTACGGCTCGTTCGGATGCAGCGCCAGGTAATTCTGGTGATAGGCCTCCGCCGGATAAAACGCAGGCAACGGAACGATCTCCGTCACGATCGCACCCGGATAGACCTTGGCGGCGCCCAGCTGCGCCACGTAGGCCTTCGCGACGCGTTTCTGCTCGTCGTTTTCGGTGAAAATCGCCGAACGGTACTGCGTGCCGTGGTCCGGACCCTGGCGATTGAGCTGCGTTGGATCGTGCACGACCGAGAAGAACACCTTCAGCAACTGCCCGTAGGAGACTTTCGCGGGGTCATACGTGACCTGGACTGCCTCGGCGTGGCCGGTCATGCCGGTGCCGATCGTCATGTAATTGGCGGTACTGGCCCCGCCGCCCGCATAGCCCGACACGGCGCTGGAGACCCCCTTGACGTGCCGGAAGACGGCCTCGACGCCCCAGAAACAGCCACCGGCAAAGACCGCGGTCTGCGGCCCCTTGAGCGCCGTGGCGGGAATGTCGACCGCCGGAGCGGGCAGCACGACCGCGCGCTCCGCGGCGGCGGAAAGCGGCACCAGCAACAGCAAGCCACAGAGCACGAGGGCGCGACGTGGAACGAATCTCAGCATGGCGAAACTCCTGTGTTACCGGAATCGCATCGACCCGGTCTTGTACCTTAGTCGCGGAATTCCCCGAATAATTTCATTTTCTGCAAAGTCTAGGGCTTGACCGCCGACGCCCCCGCGCGCGACGGCGCCGCCGTCTCGAATCCAACCAGCGCCATCACCGGCAACGCAATCAGGCGATCGGCCACGCCTTGCTGCGCCGGCGACAACGTCGCATAGAACGACTTGCCGGAGTCCGCGATGTCCTCGACCGCCGTGAGCCGGTCACGCGCCAGGTCGGCAAGGCGGTCGAGGCGCTTGGGGCCGTTCATGTCGGCGCCCAGAGTGATGCGTTGATTGCGCTGCGTGTCCTCCGCCAGCCCGAGGACGCGCTTGCGAAAGTCCTTCCACAGGGCTTCCTGGTCCGGTCGCAGCCGCAGGTCCTCCTCCAGCAGATCGAGTCGATACTGCACGGCGGAGACCATCGTCGTGGGAACGGCGTTGAGTGCCGGGTCGATGGGCCGCGGCGGGGGAACATGCGAGGTGTCGAGTCCCCCCGGATTCTTGGCGCGGTTGGTCGACGATGGCTGCGCGGTCGCAAGTCCGGCCGCCAGCAACATCGCCACCGCCAGTACAATTGATATCGAAAAACGGAATCCGGTCAATGCAGCTCCTTTGCGGGCCATGGACGGGCCCAACGTTTCCCCTGCTTCAATAGCGTCATTGTAGCGAGTTGCCCCGGCGGGCCGATGGGACGGGCGGTTATTGTGGACGAGGCGATGAGCGAAACGCGGCAAACGCAATGCTGCATCGTCGGCGGCGGACCCGCTGGAATGATGCTGGGTCTGTTGCTGGCGCGCGCTGGCGTCGACGTTGTCGTGCTGGAAAAACATGCGGACTTCCTGCGCGATTTTCGCGGCGACACGATCCACCCGTCCACGCTCGACGTCATCGATGAACTGGGCCTGCTCGATGTCTTTCTGCGCCTGCCGCACCAGGAAGTACGGCAGCTTGCCGGACAGGTCGGCGCGGTAAAGGTGCCCATCGCGGATTTCACGCACCTCAAGACCCGCTGCAGGTTCATCGCGATGATGCCGCAGTGGGATTTCCTGAGCTTTCTGGCGACCGAGGCCGCGCGCCATCCGAATTTCAGCCTGCTGCTGCGGGCCGAGGCGACCGGACTGATCGAGGCGGAGGGACGCGTCGCCGGCATTCGCGCCGCCACACCGGACGGTCCGCTCGACGTGCGCGCCGATTTGACCATTGGCGCCGATGGCCGCCACTCGACGGTTCGCCGCGGCGCCGGATTCGCAGTCGAAGCGCTCGGCGCGCCGATGGACGTGCTGTGGTTTCGCCTGGACCGCAACGACGACGATCCCGGCGACACCGGCGGCTATTTCGGGCCGGGCCACATGCTCGTGCTGATCAATCGCGGCGACTACTGGCAATGCGGCTACGTCATTCCCAAGGGCAGCTTCGACGCCATCCGTGCCGACGGATTGCCGGCATTTCGCATAGGGATAGCGCGACAGGCGCCCTTCACTGCGCAAGCGCTGGCGTTATTGCCCGATTGGGAATCCGTCAGCCTCCTTACCGTCGCGGTCGATCGCCTGACGCAGTGGCATCGACCGGGCCTGCTGTGCATCGGCGATGCAGCGCACACGATGTCGCCGATCGGCGGTGTGGGCATCAACCTCGCGATCCAGGATGCGGTCGCCACCGCCAACCTGCTCGCCGTGCCGCTGCGCCAGAAGCGCGTCACCGACGGCGACCTCGCGCGCGTCCAGGCGCGCCGCGAATTCCCGGCGCGAGTGACTCAGCGAATCCAGCTGATCGTCCAGAACCGGGTAATCGCCAATGTACTGGCCGGCACGGGCATCGGCAGCGATGGCAAATTACCGCTGCCGTTACGCCTGCTCGCCCGCTTTCCGCTGCTGCGCCGGATCCCGGCCCGCCTGATTGGCGTAGGCGTAAGGCCCGAACATGTGCGCAGTGCCGCGGCGGTCACCGCGCGGGCACCATGACCAGGCGATCGGTACCCGATTCCGCACCCCACGCTTCGCCTGCGCGCCCCAGCATCTGGCGTACGTTGGCGTTGTCGCGATTGGACTCGTAGCGCTCGAACTTTTCGGTCACCGGATCGAACCTGACAATTGCATTGACGCTCCAGTCGGTCAGCCAGACATGGTCGCGGTCGTCGACCCACACGGAGTACGCATGGGCAGTGCCCGGCAGCTTCCATTCCTTCCACGCACGCGTCGCGGGGTCGTACATGCCGACCTGTCCGGTGTTCCAGTAGCTGACCCAGATACGGCCGCGCGAATCCGACCACGCACGCCGCGCGCCCTGTCTGGCGGTCGGCGGTTCGATCACCGCGGCCTGGCCGGTGTCGGTGTCGATGCGCGCGATATGGTTGCCCGCCAGTGACGCGTAGTAGACGTCGCCCGAGGGCGTCGTCGTGATGCCATAGGGTCCACTGCCGCGCGGCGCCGGCCAGACCTTCACCTCGCCGGTGGCCGGGTCCACCTTGCCGTAGATGCCGCTCTGCCCGGTGAACCACACGCTCCCCTTGCGATCGAAGGTCAGCGTGTTGAGGTTGGCGTAGCCTGCATCCGCGGGCAGCGGAAATTTCTTCACCTGTCGCGTCACAGGGTCGACGCGCACGATCGCATTCTGGCCGCCGTCCGTGATCCACGGCGCGCCGTCGGGTCCGACAATCACGCCGTGCGGCGCCGAGCGCGGCCCCAGTTCCACCTCGACCCATTGGCCGGTCGCAGGATCGAGGATGCCCAGCTTGCCGGTGCCTTGCGCGGTGTAGTAGACCGGCCCACCGGGTACCGGCGACGCCGCGACATCGTGCGGACGCGAGCCGCGTGCCACGTCGAAGTAGACCGGCGACAACGCCGGCGCGGCGTTCGCGAATATGGTGACCATCATGGTCCCGCCAAGGCATAGCACCTGCAACAGCCCGCGAATGGATTTCATGGTCGTCTCCTGCGTGCGCGGACGGCCGCCGACGATTGACGTCAGTGCGGCCATTCGATTTTCGGGATTGTCCGCGCAATGAGCGCTCCCGTCACGGTGAACGTCGCGATGACCAGGAACATCACGCGGTAGGCGTGGTCGATGTGCGCGCCCAGCACATCGCGTGCGGCGGGCGCCATCTGCTCGACAAATGCGGGACCGCCTTCGACGACTTGATGGAGCAGCGTCGAGAACGCGTCGCCGGCCTGCCCGACCTGCGCGTAGAGCACGGCGCCCACGATGGCCACGCCCACCGCCCCGCCCAACGCGCGCGACAGCGAGATCGACCCGGTGGCCGCACCGAGCGAATCGCGTCCCGCGGCGAGCTGCACGGTCACCTGTGTCGGCGGCATCACCATGCCCAACCCTGTGCCGACCGCCATGGTCAGCGCCATGATCACCCACGTCGGCGCACCAGCGACGGTGGCGGCCAGCGCCAGCAACGCCGCCGACGCCAACGCCAGTCCACATTGCGGAAAGATGGTCGTGCGTCCGGTGCGCGTGACCAGCTGTCCGGTGATCGCCGATGACGTCACCATCGACAGCGTGACCGGCAGCAGCAGCAGACCGGACGTGCCGACACCCAGGCCACGTCCCAACTGCAGATAGAGTGGCAGGTAAAGAATGGTCGAGAACAACGCGGCGGCGAAACAGATGACGACCGCATCGGAGCGCACGATGGCCGGAATGCGCAGGAAGCGGATCGGTATGACCGGATTGGCGACGCGACGCTCCCAGGTCAGCAGCAGGAAGAATCCAGTTCCCGCGGCAGCAAGCAACGCCAGCAGCGGCCACGATGTCCAACCGAAGCGATGTCCGCCCGCCGACAACGCCAGCAGCAGCGCGACCGTCGACAAGCAGAACAACAGTGCGCCGACGATGTCCGGATGGAACTTGCCCGGGCGCTTGGTCGCAGGCGGATGCGGGATGCGCGCTGCCAGCACGGCCGCCAGCAATCCGAGCGGCAAGTTGACGGCGAACACCGCGCGCCAGGTCAGGTGTTCGGTGAGATAGGCGCCCAGCACCGGTCCGGACGTGCTGGCCAGCGCGAAGACCGTCGCGAAATAGCCGGCGAAGCGCCCGCGTTCGCGTGGCGGCACGTGCTCGCCGATCAACGCCTGCGCCATCGTCATCAAGCCGCCGCCGCCCAGACCCTGCACGGCGCGCGCGACGATCAACAGCAGCAGCGTCGGCGCCAAGGCGCAGGCCAGCGACGCCACCGTGAACAGCGCAAGTGCCACCAGCAGCATCCGCTGCCGCCCGAAGTGATCGCCCAGATGGCCGTACAAAGGCGCGGCCACGGTGGCGGCCAGCAGGTAGGCCACGACGACCCACGACAAGTCAGCCAGGCCGCCCAATGTGCTGGCGATGGTCGGCAACGCGCTCGCGAGAATGGTCTGGTCGGCCGCGGCCAGGAACATCGCGACCATGACGCCTGGAAAGACGCGCCGGAAGGCCTGCTTCGTCGTCAGCGGATCGCCGGTCGTCATGATTCGTGCATGGGCAGCGCGTTGCGGATGCAAGACGCAGTCATCGCAGTTTATACGCAATCAGAAAATGCCCCACAATCCGCATCCAGGATGAGGTGCCTTTCGTATAGCACGCGTATTGCCCATTTTGCCCGCGCGCGAAACCGTCCGCTTCTGCGTTCCACTAAGCCCTAGGACTGCCCTCGATGTCATCGCCATTGCTGCGCAAGGGATTCGTCGTCGCGAGCGGAGTCGTCGCGCTGGCGGCCGTCGTCTATGGCGCATTGCTTGGCTATCTCTATGCGAGCCAGGAGCGGCTGATCTTTCCGGCAACCACCTTGCCCGCCGACTATCAGTTCCGATTCGACCAGCGCTTCGAAGAGATCAAGGTGCCGGTGCCAGGCGGTACGCTCGATGCATTGCTGTTTCGCCAGGCCGATCCGCGCGGACTCGTGTTCTACCTGCACGGCAACGGCGGCGACCTGACCACCTGGACCACGGGCCTCGATTTCTACCGGCGGGTCAACTACGACCTCTTCATCATCGACTATCGCGGCTACGGCAAGAGTAGCGGCCAGATCGAAAGCGAGGCGCAACTGCACGCCGACGTGCGTGCCGCGTGGGATACGATCGCGCCGCGCTACCGGCATGTGCCGATCATTCTTTTCGGCCGCTCGCTCGGCACCGCACTGGCGACGCAATTGGCGACGCAGGTCGACCCTGCGCTGCTGGTGCTGGTGACGCCTTTCACCAGCCTGGCTGCCGCGGCCACGCGCCGCTATCCGTTCGCGCCGGACTTCCTGTTGAAGTATCCGTTGCGAACCGACGCGATCATCGGCGCCGTCAGGAGTCCGGTCCTGCTGATGGCCGGAACGCAGGACACGCTGACGCCGCCGGCCGATAGCGTGGCGCTCAAGTCACTCGTGCGTGCGCCGGTGGAACTGCTCGTCGTGGACGGCGCGCACCACAATGACATCCATGAGTTTCCCGCCTACATCGATGGCCTGGCGGAGCGTTTGTCCAGCGTCGATGCCGCACGCCCTCCTCGCGCTGTGCCAGTATTCGACGGCAGGACCAACGCGCTGGAACATTCCGGAGAAACACGATGACCCGCATTGCCATTGCCTATGTCGCCACCGCGGTCGTGTTCTGCGGCCTGGACTTTCTCTGGCTGGGCTTCGTGGCCAAAGGCTACTATCAGGCGCAGGTCGGCGCGCTGCTGCTCGAGAAGCCGAACCTGCCCGTCGCGGTGGCGTTCTATGCGCTGTACATCGTCGGCGTGCTGATCTTCGCGGTGTTGCCCGCGCTGGATGGCGGTAACTGGCAGCGTGCGCTGATCTACGGCGCGCTGTTCGGGTTCTTTGCCTACGCGACCTACGATCTCACCAACCTCGCGACGTTGAAGGGCTGGACATCGGGGATGGCGCTGCTCGACCTGACGTGGGGCGCCGTGGTGACCGGCGCTTCGGCGACGGCGGGCTACCTGTTCACGCGCGCGGTGACCTGAACGCCGGTAGCGGCTCGCGTTTCAACGCTCGGGATTGAGCGTTGGACCCGGGCATTGCGGCACCTTGCCCCAGTAGCCTTCACAGTACTGGATCCGCGCCTTCTGGCCGCAGATGATGCCGCCGATCAACCCTTCCCTGTCGCACAGTGCGATGGACTCGCGCATCGTTTGCCAGCGATCGGGGGCCGGCGGCGGCGGCAGCGCGGGGAGCGCTGCCACTTTTTCGGGAACGGGCGGCGGAGTCGACGCATCCGGTGGATCGCCGTTGGCTGTAGCGAACGTTGCACTGCTGCGCGGCGACGCGCGTTTGCCGCCGACTGCAACGCCGGGCTTCGCTGACGCGGCGGGCGACGCGGCAGCATGGGGAAAAGTATCCGGGGTGGAAACCGAGTTGGAACCGGGGGTGGCAGGTGAATTGGAAACTGACGAGGACGATGAAGCATCGGCCGGCATCGGAGCGGTCGTAACGGATGTGCCTTGCTGCGGCGGAGCGTCGACGACTACCTGAGCAGGTTTGGCATCACCCGCGAGGCGGGCGAGCAGAACGGGAGGCGGCGGCGCCGCCGTCACGACCTCCGGCGCATGCGCGCTGGGTGCCTGCTGGCCGAAATAGGCGACGGTACCCAACAGCGCCATCGCGGCCACGCCGATCAGCAACGGCCGCAGCAAATGGGACGACACGGTCGCACGCGAAGGCGTCGGCGGCGGAGCGTCCGGTGTGGTGTCCGGTGTGGCGGCCGCCGCGTTAGCGGTAGACGTACGGCGCGGCTTGCGCCGGACGTCGATGATCGACGGACGCCGAAGGTCTTCCTGCACGGTGACGTAGCGCGCGCGTTTGAGCGCAGCCTTGCACGGGCCGCATAACATCGCGCCCGGCAACGTCGCCTTCCCGCAGATCGTGCAGTTCATGGGCCCTTTCCGCGGTCGCCGGTCTCGCCTGCCCGGTTCGCTCGGCCTCCGGCCGACACCGCTTATGCACTACAATGCCATTGTCATAGTAGCACTCCCGGGGCGGCCGCAGCACGGACGTCCGACAAGCGGCAGCGATGGTTGACTACAACGAGCCGGAAAACCCGCGGGCCGTACCGGGTCTGGGATGGCGGTTGTTCAGGCGTAGTGTTGACCGAAGCGGTTGGCCAGGAACGCGTCGAGGTTGGCCTCTTCCTGCCGGACGAATCCCTGGTTGGGCAGCGTGCCGTCGCGCATCATGTCCACCATCGCGCAAATACCGGCGGCAGTGGTCACCTGGATAGCCGAATACAGCTTGCCGCCGATCGTCTTGCTGTAGATCTTCTTGGCAAACGATTCCTGCGTCAGGCGCCCGTCGCGCATGCCACTGACGGTGACGAACACCAGCACGACGTCCTGGTGCGTCATCGGAACCGATTCTTCCAGCACGTCCTTGAGGATTTCACGTCGCTGGCCAAGACGCAGGTCGCGGATCAGCATCTTCACGATGTCGCGGTGACCCGGATAGCGCACGGTCTTGTAGTTGAGATTCTCCACCTTGCCTTCGAGCGTTTCGCACAGCGTGCCCAGTCCGCCTGACGTGTTGAACGCCTCATACGCAACGCCATCCAGCGAAAAGGCCTCGACTTCCTCGAGCGCCAGCGTTTCGTGCAGCTTGCTGTCGATGATCGCCTCGCACGGATTGCAGTACTCGTTGATGAGGCCGTCGGTGCTCCACGTCAGGTTGTACTTGAGCGCATTGGTCGGGTAGACCGGCAGCGCGCCGACGCGCATCTGCACGTCGCGCAGCGTGTCGAACTTGGCCGCCATCGCGTGCGCCAGGATGGAGATGAAGCCCGGCGCCAGGCCGCATTGCGGCACCAGCGCGGTCTTGGCCTTGGCCGCCAGCGCCTTGACGCGGCGCGTGCTCTCGACGTCCTCCGTGAGATCGAAGTAGTGCGCGCCGACATCCACCGCGGCCGCGCTGATCGCAGGCGTCAGATGGAACGGGCAGGCGCTGATGACGTACTCGTGGCCGCGGATCAGCTCACGCATTGCCGCCGGGTCGCCGAATTCGCAGCGCACGGTCGCAGCACCAAGGGCCGCCATTGGCGCCAGCCGGGCCTCGTCCTGGTCGGCCACGGTCAGCTGGTAGTCGCCGGTCGAGTGCAGGAAGTGGGTGATCGTCTCGCCGATCTTGCCGGCGCCCAACAGGATGAGTCTGGTCATGGTCAAAGCTCCCGATGCGGGTTCTGGATGGCAGGATTCTAGGACGAACGTCCGACGGATCACAGGCTGCAAAACGTCATATTGCAGGTATAATTCCGTCGCTATGCCTACAAAAGCGGCGAATCGACGGATCACCACGGAACAGCAGCGACTGCTCGCCCTGCTTCGCCGCAATGCGCGCGAGTCGACGGCATCGCTGGCCCGCAAGCTGGGTGTCGCGCGGACAACCGTGCAGGAGCGCATCCACAGGCTCGAGCGCGACGGCGTCATCAATGGCTACACCGTGCGCGTCACCGATGCCTTTGCGCGCCAACAAATCACCGCGCACGTCCTGGTCAACGTCAACGCCAAGTTGACGGAGCGCGTGGTGCGCGAACTCGAGGCGTCGCCGCATGTGCGGGCGGTCTACGCGTTGTCCGGTGTCTTCGACTACGAAGTGACGGTCGATGCCGGCAGCACCGAAGAGATCGATGGCATACTCGACGCCATCGGCCGCATCGACGGCATCGAGCGCACCCAGACGTCGATCGTCCTGTCGGTCAAGTTCCAGCGCTGACACGCAAGGCCTCGCCGCAGCGGGGGCGCACTACGGCGTGCAGGCGACGCCGCGCGCGCGTATGCTGGCCCGCGGTCGTCCACAACTTGTGCTGGAGTGCCCATGCAGACACTTTTCCGGCTCGCCCTATCCGTTTTCATTTCCCTGCTGGTCGCCTTCTTCCTCGCCAGTTGCATGCCGCGGGCGGCCTACCGGACTCAGGAAGCCGCGCCGCTCGAACCTTGTGTCGCGCAACCCGTAACGATCGTCGCCGAATCGTGCCGCAAGGCCATCACGGAACGCACCGACGCCTACGACCTGCACTTCGTGGAATTCGACGACCAGGGCTGGACGTATCCCAAAGGCGCTTCGGTCAACGGCCAGGAACCGGTCGACAAGTCGTCGGAGCAATTGCGGCTGGTGATGGAACGGCTCAACGACACGCTGAAAGAAAAGCATGTCCGGATATTCGTCTTCTTCCACGGCTGGAAACACAATGCTTCGTTCAACGACCCCAATGTCATCGGTTTCCGCGATTTCCTGAACGAGGCGGCGCTCTACGAAAAGGCGGCGCAGTCGGACAACCGCGTGGTCGGCATCTACGTCGGCTGGCGCGGCAAGTCGCTGGATATCGACGATCCGTGGCTTTCGGCCACGTTCTGGGAGCGCAAGACCGCCGCCCAGCATGTCGCCGTCGGTTCGGTGCGTGAACTCACGGCGCAGCTCCGCGCGTTCCAGCGCCACGCCAACGGCACCCAGCCCGGCGCCGTGCAGAAGTACACCAAGCCGACGGCACAGCCAGTCCGCATCTACATGATCGGGCACAGCTTCGGCGGCCTCGCTTTGTATGCGTCGGTCGCCCAATCGCTGATCTACGGGTTCATTTCCGGCGATGACATCGACGGCCGGCGAGCGCCGGTCGAGCGCCTGGGCGACATGATCGTGCTGATCAATCCCGCCTTCGAGGCGACGCGCTACGAGCCGCTCGATCGCGTGGCGAGGAATCGCCATGACTACAATTCCTACCAGTCGCCGGTCTTCGTTGCGATCACATCCAGGACCGACGAGGCCACCAAAACACTGTTTCCGCTGGGACGCGCGCTCAACTCCGCGTTCGAAACCGAATTGACGGCGGAGGAGCAGCGGGCCAATCGCAACACGCCTGGCAACATCGATGCCTATCTGACGCATCAGCTCGACATGGCAACCAGCGACCCCATCGAGTGCTTCGGCTGGACGGCCAAACCCAGGACGCCTGAGGAAGTGGCGACGAACATCAGGCTTGAGTACAACAACTCGCAGGTTTTCCGCGCGAGCCTGATTGCCGGACTGTGGCCGCGGGACGCCGACGGCAAGCCCATGCCGCGCAAGTTCTGCGGCAGCATGGTGCTGTCGCCGCTCGGCGGGCCGGACACACCCTATCGGAATCCCGATCCCAACATGCCCCTGTGGAACATCAGCACGGTCGACGCCATCATCAAGGGCCACAACGGGATCAACGAGCCGGCCTTCCGGTCCTTCCTGCGCCAACTGTTCCTCGACGAGTACCTGGACACCGACGTGCGCCCCGCCGCACGCATGTCCGCGCCGCAATTGCCGCGCTAGCAGGCTGCTAAACTGCGCGCTCACCAAACAGGGGGGATCGCAATGACCGAATCGACCAAGGTTGCCATCGTCACGGGCGCCGGCAGTGGCATCGGCAAGGCCGTGGCCGTGACGTTGCTCAAGTCCGGCTACCGCGTGGTTCTCGCGGGACGACGCCAGCCGCTGCTCGACCAGGCGATCAATGAAAGTGGCGCTGAGCCGGCCAACGCGCTGGCCGTCGCCACCGACGTTGCCGATCCCGCCTCGGTGCGCAATCTGTTTGCGCAGACGAAGTCCCGGTTCGGCCGCCTCGACGTGCTGTTCAACAACGCCGGTGTCGGCGCGCCGCCAGTCAACATGGAAGACCTGACGTTCGAGCAATGGAAGAACGTCGTCGACATCAACCTGACGGGCGTGTTCCTGTGCACGCAGGAGGCCATCAAGCTGATGAAGGACCAGTCGCCGCGCGGCGGCCGGATCATCAACAACGGCTCGATCTCGGCCCATGCGCCGCGGCCCAATTCCGCGCCCTACACGGCGACCAAGCACGCGATCACCGGACTCACCAAGTCGACATCGCTCGACGGACGCAAATACGACATCGCCTGCAGCCAGATCGACATCGGCAACGCGGGAACGGAGATGGCGGCGAGAATGGCCACCGGCGTCATGCAGGCCAACGGCCAGGTCGCCATCGAGCCGTTGATGGATGTCGCGCACGTCGCCAATTCCGTGGCCTACATCGCCAGCCTGCCACTCGACGCCAACGTGCAGTTCATGACGGTGATGGCGACCAAGATGCCCTTCGTCGGTCGCGGCTAGTTCCCACCGCTCACTCTGCGATCACCCGCCAAAGCAGAAGCGAATCCTCCGCGCGCGGCGTCGCTGAAGCCGGAACGCCGCGCCGAATCGCCGCCGCAGCCAATGTGAACGGCGCATCCGCCGCAGCCATGCGCGCGCGTAGCGGAAGCCCACCTGCCGTTCGAGCCACGCGTGCAGCGCGTTGCGCATGCGCAGGAACGCCTGCTGCATGCGCAGCACCCAGCCGATTTGCGTTACCGCGTGTCGAGTCAGCTGATACAGCGCGGCGAACACCGCGGAAAAAATCAGCTTTTCCAGTATGAGCACAAGGACACCCAGTGCCATGCGACCGTGCGCAAAGGCCACGAAGACCACGCCCTTCAACGGCAGCAGCGACAGGATCGGCAGCACGAACAGCGCCAGCGCCTGATACGGGGTCCGGCGACGGATCCAATCGCCACATGCGGCCAACTGCGGCAGGCGCGCCAGGTCGCGCAGGATGCGGGCGGTGCCATCCCACAACCACTCTTCAATCAGCAGCAGCACCGCCGCAAGGAACAGCAGCGGCCTGACAAACAGGCGCCGCAGCAGCGGGCGCGGTTTGCGCAAGGGCGCGGTGGCGGGTGTGTCGGGATCATCCATTCCGGTCAGTCGAGATAGGGACCTGCGCCGTCGTTACTTCCAGAGAAATGCGACGACCGGCGGATTGGACAGAGCCAACCGCGGAAAGTCGATCCAACTTTTCCAGCCGACGCATTCCTGAGCCTGACTCTAACTCATTCCTTGCCTGCCTTGCCCGGCGACTCGTCGGATGGCGGCGACAACTGCTGTTCGAGCATGCGCCGCGCTTCGTCATCGGAAACCGTGCCGGCCGGATTCTCCGGGGCGATGGTTGTCGGATTGCGCTGCCAGACGAGCGCAGGCCATGCGAGAACCAGGCACAGCACGAGCAATTGCGCCGCGAGGTACGGCAACAATGCGCGCGAAAGCGCAGTGAGCGCCATGCCGCGACGCAGGCTATGGCGAACCATCAACACGGCATAGCCAAAAGGAGGCGTCAGAAAGCTCGCCTGCAGGATGAGCAACGTGAGCACCGCGACCCATGTCGCATCGTGTACTTGCGTGAGCAACGGCGGCAAGGCGATGGGGATCACCACGAAAATCATCTCGAACGCGTCGAGTACCAGCGCGCACAACGCCACGATGCCGAGCACCACGGCCAGCGACCCCCACTCCCCTGCCCCCAGGCTTGCCAGCGCGCCCGCCACCCAGCGGTCGGTGCCGAAGGCGCGCACCACCAGCGTGAACATCGTCGCGGCGACCAGCAATGCGAACAGCGCGCCAGTGATCGCCAACGTGTCCCGCACCACATCGCGCAGGATGGCGCGGGTCAGCGTGCGCGTGGCAACGCCGAAGCCGAAGAGCGCAACGGCACCGGTTGCCGCGGCTTCCACCGCAAACAGATAGCCCAGCGTCACGCCGGCCAGCAGGCAGCCGATGAACGCTGCGGTCATGACGGCCACGACCCACTCGCGTCGGCTGGGGGAATCGTCGGCGACCTGCCTATTCCGGGGTTCCATCCTGCGGCGATTGGTCCACCACGCCACGCCGACGCATAACCCGAGCAGGATCGCCGCCGGCAACAGCGCGCCGACGAACACGTCCTGCGTGTTGATGATGCGCACCGATTCGCGGGTCAGGTTGAGCGCCTCGGTGTGCGCGCGCATCATCGCGTCGCCCAGCAGGATCAGCACCAGCGAGGGCGGTATGACGACGCCCATCGTGCTGGCCACGCAGACCAGCGCCGCGCCGCGCGCCGGCGTCATGCCTGCCGCATCGAGTCGCGGACTCAGGGTGCGCGACAGCATCGCCACGCTGGCGCCGACGGACCCATTCATCGGCGCCAACAGCACGCCCAGTCCCAGCCCGGCCAGCGCCGGGCCTGCGCCGGTCGCTGCAAGCGCGCGATTGCCGGTCCGGTACAGGAACTGCGCAAACGGCAAATGGTTGAGCAGCGCGCCCATCAGCACATACAACGGCAAGGCCTGCAGGATGTCCTGTTCGAGCAGGCCAAGGAGGCGCGCTGGCATGGCGGTGAGCAGAGGCAATCCGAACACGCCTCCGATCACACCACCGAAGGCAAATGCCATGGCCACGCCGATCAGCAGTTGCCAGGCCGGCAACCCGGTCGTGACCAGCAACAGCGCCACCGCCGCCAGCATGGCAATGCCGGCGAGTTCAGTCATGGTTGGCGCGGGCGGCGCTGGAATGCGTCAAGCAACGCCTGCAGCAGAATCAGCAGCACCACCAGAAGCAGCGCGATCTTGAGCACGAAGTAACCTGGATTGTAGGTCTCCGGAAACGCCTCGAGCTGCCGCACCGATTGCGCCGCCATCGGCCACCCCGCGCAGAGCACGAACAACGACCACGGGACCAGCACGAACAGCGACCCTGCCCTCGCCAGCAAGTCGCGTGTTCGCTGCGAATAGCGCTGCGCGAAAACGTCGGTGGCGAGATGCGTGCGCTGGCGCGTTGCGGCGTTGATCGCGACACTGACGTAGAGCGCAAACAGGCATTGCGCGAGATCGTTGGCCTCGCGCGAATAAGCCTGTACGACGTCGCGCAGCGGCCACTGCAGGAACAGCAACAGGCAGACCGGCAGCACGAGGATGCCGCCGGCGCTGACCAGGACGCCGACGAATCGGTCCAACCCGCGCCCGAAGGCGGCCATTGCGGGATGGCTACCCCAGGTACTGGCGCAGGAAGGCCAACGTGCGCTCGCGCGAGAGCTTGGCGGACGCTGCGTCGAATGCGCCGCGCTGGTCGCAATTGAAGCCGTGATCGGCCGGATAGAGGAAAACCTGCGCCGTCGGATGTGCGGCGGCCAGCGCGTTCACGCCGGCCACGGGAATCATCGAGTCGCGTTCGCCGAAATGCGCCATGACCGGACACTTCGGCATTTCCGCGATGGCATCGGTCATGCCGCCCCCGTAATACGGAACGGCGCACGCGAATCCCGGAAGGCGCGCGGCAGCGAGCCACGCGAGATAGCCGCCCCAGCAATACCCGATCACGCCGACCTTGCCCGCGCCGGAAACGGCGGCGCGCGCCGCGGCGATGTCGAGCAGTGCCGCATCCGCATTTGCCAATCCTTTCAATTCCCGGCCGCGCGCGATATCGGGCGGCGAGTAACCGATATCGACCCCTCGCTCATAGCGATCGAACAGCGCCGGTGCGAGGGCCAGGTACCCGTCGGCGGCGTAGCCGTCGCAAACGCTGCGGATGTGGCCGTTGACGCCGAAAATTTCCTGCGCGACGACGAGCGCACCGCGCGGCGTGCCCACAGGGTCGGCGCGATAGGCGGAAAGCTGGAAACCATCCGCGGCCGTCAGTTCGATGAATGTACCCAAATGCGGGCTCTCCTCAGTTCACTCTCGGTTTATCTTCTGCTCACGCTCAGTTTGCCAACAGTGGCGCGAAGATCCACCACGCCAGTGCCAGCACGATCGCCCATTTCACCACGTAGTAGAGCGCGCGAAAGCGATGCTTCAACGCCTTGCCCGGCACCCGGAAGTAATACACGAGGCCGAACACGCGGTTGAGCCAGCCGACATGGTCGCCTTCCATGTTCTCGGTCTGACTCGCGCGGATGACGTTGTTCTTGTACCAGTGGTTGATGCGCGTCATCAGCCGGCTGGTCAGCGGGCGCTCCACGTCGCAGAACAGGATCACGCGCTGGACGTCGGTCCTGTTCTCGGCCCAGTGAATGAAAGTCTCGTCGAACATCACGGCTTCGCCGTCGCGCCAGAAGTACGGCTGGCCGTCGACGTGGATGTGGCATTCGGGCGAGTTGGGCGTCACCAACCCCAGGTGGTAGCGCAGCGACCCGGCGAAGGGGTCGCGGTGCTTGCCGAGCTTGCCGCCGGGCGGCAACAACGCGAACATCGCGCCGTTGATGCTCGGGATGGACTGCACCAGCGCTGCGGTCTTCGGACACAACTGCTGCGCCGACGGCAGCGGCTTGTCGTACCACTTGACGTAGAAGCGCTTCCAGCCGCGGCGGAAGAAGGAATTGAAGCCCAGGTCGTTGTAGCCGGCCGCCGCGCGGATGTAGCCGTCGTCGAACAGTTGCAGCGCCTCGTCACGGATCATTTGCCAGTTGTCGGTGACCACCTTCATGTCGGGAAAGCGCTCGACCTCGATGAACGGCTTGTTCGGCACGGCGGAAAAGAAATACATCAGCGCGTTGTACGGCGCCATGAACGTCGAGTGGTCCGTGATCTGCCGATAGAACCGGATCCTGTCGCGGCCACGGAAGTGCACGAAAAGTGCTGAGGCCAGGAACGCGTAGACGATCGCGGCCTTCCAGGAAAGGAGTACGGCAAGCATGGCGTTCATGTTACGGCATCACGAGGTTGATGAGGCGCGGCCGGCGCGCGCCTTGGCCGGCACGGACTTCCAGCGCCGATGCACCCAATACCACTGCTCGGGGCGGCGCAGGATCACTCGTTCCAGCACGGCGTTGTAGGCGCGCGTGTTGCGGCGGATGGCCTCGCCGGTGTTTTCGCACTCGATCGGCGCCATGGGGTCCTCGAAGCGCAGGACATGGCGGCCGTCGGCTTCGCGCCAACTCGTTGCCGGCAATACGGGCGCGCCGGTGGCCAGCGCAATGATCGCGAGACTCTTGAATGTCCACGCGGGGGAGCCGAAGAAGTCGACCTGGATGCCGTCGGGAGGACGCGCATGCTGGTCGAAAGGAAAAACGATCGCGTCCCCCGCCGCCAGCGCATCCAGCATCGCATCGAGCGAGCCGCGCTTCGGGAACACGCCGAATCCGGCCGCGTTGAACCGGCGCGTCACCATGCGGTCGAGCCATGCGGGCTTGATCGCGCGCCGGACAAAGTGAAACCGGCCGCGCATCTGCGGATAGTGATTGAGGCCGGCGATCGTTGACACTTCCCAGTTGCCGAAGTGGCCGGTGACGATCAGCACGCCCTTGTTCTGCGCGAGTGCATTGGCAAAGGCCTCGACGTTTTCAATGCGCACCATCGCCATCTTGCGTTCGTGCGACAGCCAGCGGAAGCGGATGAATTCACCGAACAGCCGCCACAGGTGCGCGTAGTGCGCCTGCGCCAGCCTCACGATTTCGCTTTCGGCAATGCGCTCGCCGTAGACGCGGCGCAGGTTGTCGAGGATCACCTGGCGTCGGATGGGCAGGAACCGGTACAGGAATTTTCCGGAGGCCGGCACGCTGATGACGTCATCCTCGGTCACCGCCACCGCCGATGCGCTGACGCGATCGTGCGACAGCGAAAGGGCGACATGCCGGATACGGTATCGCGCCAGCAGCGCCGCGGCCACCGGCCCGCAAACGAGCTGCGGCGCGCCGTAGTTGTCGCGCACCACGGAAAATTCGTGAGCCTCGATCTGTCCCAGCGCGGTCTCGCGCGGAAAGATCTTGAGACACGCCTCCTTCGCGGCGAAACGCGCGGCGAGACTGGCGGCGCGGCCGGGACCCTCGCCGCTGTCGGCCAACTCCTGCGCGGAAAAGAGACGGGCCAGGTCGGCCATGGGCGTTTCGGCCAGAAGGCGCTCGATGCGCGCAATCTCAACCGTGTCGATGCCGCAGCGACCGCCCGCGGACGTCGCGGTTGCAACCGCGGCAGCGCCCGTCACTGCCGCGGCCTCGGGGATGGGATCAGGCGGCACGAACCAGCAATGCCGCGTCGGTGCCGCCGAAGCCGCGACACAGGATCATCGCGACCTTGCTGCGCGGCGCCTGCGGTTTCGCCGATATCGGAACGCCGGCGCAATCGGGATCGAGTTCGCGCAACGTGGCTACGCCCGGGACGACGCCTTCCGCGAGCGCGGCGAGCGCAACGGTCGCTTCCAGGATGCCGGCCGCTGCGATCAGGTGGCCGAACGCCCACTTGAAACCCGTCACCGGCGGCGCATCGTTGCCGAACACGCGGCGAATGGCGGCGGCTTCGGATGCGTCTGAGGCGCGCGTGCCGTTGGCGTGGGCGACGATCATGCCGACATCGCGTGCATCGAGCTTCGCGTCGGCGAGCGCGGCCGCGATGGCGCGCGCGAGGCCATCGCCATCATCGTTGATTGCGAGCAGGCCGGTGGCTTCCGACACATAGCCGCCGCCCAGCACCTCACCGAGAATGCTGGCATGGCGTTCAGTAGCGGAACGCTCCGTCTCCAGCACCAATGCACCCGCACCTTCGCCAAAGACGCTGCCATCGCGTGCCGCGTCAAACGGGCGCAGCGTTTCGCTGGCGATCAATCCGAGGCGATAGTAGTAGAGCACCATCTGCGGCTCGATCGGCGCGTCGTGCCCGACGGCCACGACACGGTCGGCCTCGCCGTTGCGCAGCGCTTCCATGCCTTCGATCACGGCGAGCGCACCGCTGCAGCTGTGACTGGTGATGCACGCGTTGCTGCCTTTCAGGCCGTACTTGATTCCAATGTGGCCCAGCACGTTGTTGGGCAGCGAACGCAGCAGCCACATCGGGTTGACGGTGTTGGCCAGCTCGCGCCCGAACTCCGGCAGGCTGCCCTTGGCGGTGGCCAGCAGCGGAAAGTAGTCGTACTGGTTCTCGAAGTTGCCGCTGCCGGAGCCGACGTAGACGCCGGTGCGGTCGCTGTAAATGGCTGCGGCGTCGGGCGCCAGCGTGTCGCGATGGGTAGCCAGTCCCGCGTCGTCGATGGCCCGGCCCGCCGCGTAGAGGCCGAGCAGGTCCGTGCGCCGGATGAGCTTGTGCAGCTTGCGGTCGTCCACCATTTCGCGCGCGTTGAAATTGGCGATTTCGCCCGCCGTCGTGGTCGGCCAACCGGTGACGTCCCATTGCTGTATCCGGGCGATCGTCGATGCGCCGGCGCGCACGCCGGCCAGGATGTCGCGCGGATTCCTGCCACTCGAGCACACCGCGCCCGTGGCCGTGATGACGATGCGGGGAGTGTTCAACCCTGCTCCTTCGCCACCAGGGCATCGGTTTCGTCGGGATGGCGCAACACGATGCAACTGTTGGAGCCGCCGAAGCCGAAGGAGTTGGACATCGCCATGCGCACGCGCTGGCGGCGCGGAGTATCGCGCACGAAATTCAGGTCGCAGTCAGGATCCACTTCGCGCAGGTTGGCGTTGATGGGCATCAGGCCGTCGCGGATCGCCAGCGCGCACACCGCCACTTCAACCGCACCGGCGGCGGCGATCAGGTGGCCCATCGTGCTCTTGGTCGAGCTGACCGAAAGGCGTCGCACGTCGTCGCCGAACACCGCTTTGGTCGCCGCACTTTCGCTCCGGTCGTTCATGCCGGTGGAAGTGCCGTGCGCGTTCAGGTAGTCGATGTCGGCGGGTGTTGCGCCCGCGCTCCACAGCGCCTGCCGCATCGCCTGGATGGGCCCGTCGCCATCCGGCGGCGAGTCGGTGATGCGATAGCTCGACAGCGAATTGCCGTCGCCGGCCAGTTCCGCGTAGATGTGGGCACCGCGCTTGCGTGCCGCGCCCCATTCCTCGAGCACGAGAAAGCCCGCGCCTTCGCCCAGCAGAAAGCCGTTGCGCGACACGTCGAACGGGCGGCTCGCGCGTTCCGGCGTGTCGTTGTCGGGCGAGAGCGCCGACAACAGGCAGAAGCCCGCGATGCCGACGGGGCTGATCATCGAGTCGAAGCCGCCGGCCAGCACATAGTCAGCGGCGCCGCGTCGGATCAGCTTGAGCGCCCTGCCGAGTGCCTGCCCACCCGACGCGCAGGCCGTGTGTTCCGCCGACGCGAAGCCGCGAATGCCATGGTGGCGCGTGATCAGCGACAATCCGGCCGCGCAATTGCTGCGGCAGAATGCCAGCGGGTCGTTGGCCGGTCCGTCAGTCAGCAGCAGGTCGGCGTGCAGCTCGCCTTCGGCAGCGGAATGCACTTGCGTGCCAGCCAGGTCGGAGAAATCCACGCCCATCATGCCCGCGCCGAGCGTGCAGCCCCAGCGCGTGGCATCGGCGTCCGTCGGCCGAATGCCGGCGTCGCGCAACGCCTGTTCCGCCGCGGCCAGCGCAAAGCGATGCGAACGGTTGGTGAGCTTCAGCAGCTTGCGATCACCGATCTGCGCGAGCGCATCGAAGTTCTTCACTTCCGCGGCAATATGCACCGGGAAGCCGCTGGCGTCGAAACTCCTGATCGGCGCGCCGCCACTTTTGCCATGCAGGACGGCGTTCCATGTCGTGGCGACGTCGTTGCCGACCGGCGTGACCAGGCCCAGTCCGGTGATGGCAACCCGTTTGCGCACGGTGATGGCCGAAGTCATGGTTTCAGGCTCCTGCCGCGGCGAACTCAACGCGCGCCGTGGCGATGGTCTTGCCGTCTGCGTTGCGCGCGCTCAGTGCAATGCGTGTCAGGCCGTCCTGCGTGCCGGTGAATTCGGCACGCGAGTCGACCTCCTGCCCCGGCGTGATGAACGCGCGCATCTTCACGTGCGTCATCCGGGCGGGCACCCATTCCGTGGTGGCTTCGCCGGCATTCGCCTCGCGCGCGAGAGTGCCCGCCAGGCCGATCTGCGCGTTGAGCAGCAGCGTCGCCGGAAACACCGGCCGGCGCGGAAAATGATCCGCAAAGAACGTTGCCGTCGTCGGGATGTGCAGGGCGGCGCGCATCGATTGTCCCGGCAAATGCTCGACCACGGTCACCTCGGGATCGACGACTCCGTGGAAGCGGTCGGGTTGCGCGCCCGCGCCCCGCAGCAACGCGAAGTGTTCGCGCAATGCCTCGGGGGCGTCAAATTCCGCGACCGGCAGCATCGGCCCGAGGCAGTCGTTCAATTCGATCACGCGTGTTCCATTCACGTCGGCCCAGCCGCGATACGACACCGCGCCATCATCGACACTGTCGATCTCGACATTGAGCTGCAGTGTGTCGCCGGGCGCAACCGCACCCAGAAAGCGCGTCTCGAAGGCCAGCGCCGCGACCGGTCGCCCGCGGTAGTCGATGTGCTCCATCGACACCCACGCGGCAAGCTGACCCACCGCTTCGGCCACGAGGCACGCCGGGAACGCAGCGATGTCCGCGGGCACATGAAACGTTCCGCGTGCGCTCTTTCCCGGGACGAAGTCGGTGATGCGATCGACGAAGGAGAACGCGGCGAAATGCGCGGCATTGTCGGTCATGGGCCTCGCCGTGCCTTCAGGCTGCCGCCTTGGCGTCGCGCTGCGCCTGGACGACCAGCTTGCAGAACGTCTCCGGCGTGAACAGGCGCGGAATATCCTTGACCTTCATCGGGTCGGCGAAGCGCTCAGCCGGAATTTCCGACAGGTACGAGCGCAGCTGCGCGAGCCCCGTGGGAGTCAGCACGCCCTTCTGCTCGAACTCCGCTTCGCTCAATGCGCCGCGCGCGTTGTCGATGATCTTGCCACGCGGGATCTTGATCTTGAACGCGCGCTCCAGGCGAAACACCATGTCGAGGAAGTCGATCGACTCCGCATCGAGCCCCTCGATCAGTGACACGTCGAGCTTGATGTCGTCGACATCGCAGCCCAGCGCATCGGCCATCGTTTCCGCCACGGTCGGATACACCGCGTTGATCTCGTCCTTGGTGATTTCGATTGCCATCGTTGCCTCACTCCATTTTGAAGCCGCCATCGATATTGATGATCTGGCCGGTGACGTAATCGGCGAAGCGCGAGGCCAGGAACCAGACTGCGTAGGCCACTTCCTCGGGCTTGCCATACCGCTTGAGCAGGATGCGCGCCTTGACGGCGTCGCCCGCCATCTCGCGCACGTCCTGCGACATTTCCGTTTCGATCACGCCGGGCGCGACCGCATTGACGGTGATCTTGCGCGACGAAAGCTCGACCGCCAGCGCGCGCGTGAACGCATTGACGGCGCCCTTGCTCGCGGCATAGTTGGTCTGGCCACGGCCGCCCTTCTCTCCCGCCACCGAACTCAGGTTGATGATCTTGCCGCCGCGTTGCACGATCATGTGCGGCGCCACCGCGCGCACGACGTTGAACACGCCGCCAACGTTGGTGTCCAGCACCAGCTTCACGTCATCGTCGTCCATCGCCGCCAGCTGGTTGTCGCGGATCATGCCGGCGTTGTTGACCAGGATGTCGACGCGCCCACAGCGCTCGACGACACGATCCACCGCCGCGGCGCATGCGGCAGAGTCGCGGATGTCGACCTGCTCCTTGGTAACTGAGCCGCCGCCCATCGCCGTCGCCGTCGCGACCACTTCCGCCGCCGCGGCCGCATTGTCGCGATAGAAGAACGTGACGTCCACACCCTCGGCCGCAAACAATTCGACGATCGCGCGTCCAATGCCCCGGCTGCCCCCGGTCACGATGGCCACCTTGCCGGCGAGTCCTGCGTCCATGGTCATGCCGACACCGTCGGGCACATTTGGCGGAGCACCTTGGTGATCATCCCGAGATCGCAAAGCCGCCATCGACGACCAGCGTGTGGCCGTTGATCATGTTGGCTTCCGGCAGGCACAACAGGAACACCGCGCCGGCGACATCCTGCGGCGTGAGCACCGGGCCGGCCGGCGTGCGCCGCGCGAAGTCGGCGATCAAGTCCTCGCGGTTGGGAAAATACTTGAGCGCGTCCGTGTCCACCACGCCGGCACTCACCACGTTCACGCGTATGCCGCGCGGCCCCAATTCCTGCGCCAGCGCGCGCGCCAGCGCTTCCAGCGCGGCCTTGGAGGCGCCGATGAAGCCATAGCCCGGCATCGCGCGTTGCGCGCCCAGGCTCGACATGGCGATGACCCGCGCGCCCGGGGACATGAGCGGCAGCGCGCGCTGCGTGAGCAGGTTCAACGCCAGCGCGTTGGTCTCCATGCACCAGCGCCAGTGCTTGAGGGTCATGTCGACCGTCGGCTTGAGGACGCCGCTGGCCGCATTGCTGACCAGGATGTCGAGACGGTCGAAGTGCTTGCCGAACTCGGCGAAGATCTCATCGACACTGTCCGGAATGCCCACGCTGCCGGAAATGGCGCACGCGCGCCGGCCGAGCGCGCGGATTTCCTTGCACAGCGCTTCCGCCTCGTCGGCGCTGTTGTAGTAGTTGGCGGCGACGTCGCAGCCCTCGCGCGCCAGCTTCAAGGCGATCGCGCGCCCAATGCCTCGCGCGGCGCCGCTGACGAGCGCCACTTTGCCGGTCAATGCGCCTGCCATTGCTGTCGGTTCCTGGAGGATGCTGCCCCTCCCTTTCGGCTACGGGCCGGAAGGGGCGGGCAAAGCATCTATTCTACCGTGCCCACCCCTGCCGACTGCGGCAGCGCGCACAAGACCTTCCGGGCCTCGACCGCGATGGCGTCGACGACCCCATCCGCGAAGGCCCCGGTGCGATACGAGATGCCGGCGTCGAGAGCGCCCGCGGCTGTGGTCACCGCAACGACCATCGGCGCCAGCGGGCCGGTCGACACGGCGCGCAGGTAATGGGGCGAGCTCCCTTCGGCTTCCGCCCCGCCCTCCCGCCACAGCGCATCGACGTTGAGCATCGTCATGCCAACCCAGACGGGCCAGTTCTTCACGTGAAAGCGCTGCCGCTGCGAAAGGCCGAGGAAGCGCCACACGATGCTGCTGTAGAACATCACGACCAGTGTTTGCAGGTAGAGCTTGCGCTCCTTCCATGCCTTGGTCTGCGCGTGGACGTCCTGTGCCAGCTCACGCAGGCCGATGCCCTCGGGCACCCGGTGCGACACGCGGAACGAACTCAGGAACTGGCCGAACCACTTGCGCACGTCGGCACCGACGTCGTTGCGGATATTCATGATCGATGCCGCCGCCAGATAGACCCGCCGCCGCGCTGTCAACCGCTTTTCCGCCAGCGGCGACAGCGTCTGCAGCATGACGGCGATCAGAACGTCGTTCAGCGTGACGCGCCAGGCCTTGGCGGTACGCAGCAGTGCGGCGAACTCCTCCGGCGCCAACCGAAACGAGATGAAGCCGTTGCCCGGATCGGGCCAGCGCAGATAGCGTGGGCGGTGCGAGTGCCGGCAGTTCATCGCCAGCCGCGGCAGGCTCACGATGCCGCGCAACACCGCGCCGGCATGGCGCAGCAGCAGGTGCCGGAAGATGGGCGGGTACAGCCCGGGCACGGGGCCGGACACCACCGCGTCGCCGAGCTCGTAGCGATTCAGGATCGACTGCAGCAGCAACACGATGGAATCACCGCCCGCCACGAAGTGATCGTAGGCCAGCGCCAATTCGAAGCTCGCGCCGGCGTCGACGACGAAGAACCGGAAAGGATCGAAGGCACCATCCGCCGGAAACGCCTCGTTCAGCTGGCGTTCGACTTCCGCATCCAGCACCTGCCGCGGATGGACGCCTCCCGCCAGGATCGCGAGCGCAACCGGCGCCGCGCCGCCGCCATAGTCGTAACGGCCGCGGGCCGCGTCCAGCGTCAGATGGGTGATGCCGCGCCGTTCCAGCTCCCGGCCGATCGCCGATTGCAGCCGCGCACCATCGAGTGGCGCAGCCACATGCACCGCATGCACGGCGCTGTACGGATGCAGTTCCCTCCAGCGCAGCATCGTCGCCTGGAAGAGGTTGAGCCGGCCGCGCATCAGTTGATCGCCTTGGCACGCGAACGCCGTTGCGCGGAACGACACCAGTTCTGCTTTACGCTGAACCAGATGTCCGCCGCATGCAGCAGGTTCGCGGTATCGATACCCACGACATCAGGCAACTGCGCATTGACGTCCGGCGAATACGCGTCGATCCACATGCGCGTCACGGCGTTGCCCGCGAGATGCACCGTTTCCGGAACCCCGACATGGCTTGTCCCGCTGGCCAGCACGACGTTGCGCACCCGCGCCGTCCCGGTCGCCAAGTACGGCTCGGGGTCGCCGAACGTCCCGGCGATCGGGTCCCACGGAATCGAGAAACCGGTGAAGTCGACAGCGGTGTCCGGAATCCGGCGCAGCTTCGCGATCATGTCCCACTGCCCGAGCAATATCCGCGGCAGCTTGCCCGTGGCGATGGCCGCGGCATAGTCCACCTTGAGTCCCCGGACCGGCCGCATGTCACCGGTCGCCGGATCGCGGATCGTCGTCCGCGCGAGCACTTCACCGGTGCGCGGATCGCGGACGGAAATGTCGCCATGGAACGCGCCGTCCAGTTCGTGCAGGATCCGTATCGCCATCATGCCGCCCTGGCTGTGACCGACCAGCACGGGCATCATCCCTTCGTTTTCGTAGTACCACGCCAGCATCCCGGCCCAGGGGAGGCTGTCGCCGAAGCTGCTTTGCGACAGGCTGCCGTCGCGCGGTTGGCGGATGCGCTCATCCGGATAGCCCATCGCAATCAGGAATTCGCCGAACGACTGCATCGTGGTCGTCGTCAGGCTGCCCTGGAACAGGATGATCCGCGGCGCCGGAAGTGGCGCCAGCCGCTGCGCGACGTCCTCGGCGCTGACATGCGCGCAGTCCAGCGCCAGCACGTCGTGGCCGGCAGCGGCCCCCGATGCCGCGGTGGCCGCACTTGCCGCGGTTGCCGCACTTGCCATCCCACTCGCCAGCAGCGCGAGCAGCATGTGTGCGGCAAGGTCGCGCAGTTTCAAGATTGGCGCGGGAAGAACCTTCCGGTCCGCTGCACGTACTGCGCATAGTCGTCGCCCTGCGTCGCGAGCAGATGCCGCTCCTCGTTGCGCGCCTTCACGTTCATCAGCGTGATATGCGCCACGGCCACGACCAGCATGGGCCACGTAGGCACCACGACCAGCGTACAGATCATGAGCAGGATCGAAAAGGCATAGATCGGATGCCGGATGCGGCGAAACGGCCCGTCGGTGATGAGGTTGGTCTTTTCGCCGACGGCCACGGCCATTCGCCAGTCCTTGCCCATCCGGGCCCAGCAGCGCGCGGTGGCCACGAGGCACATCACGGCGACCACGGCCGCGAGCCAGCGTGCGGCGACATACAGCGACTGCAGAGTGAAGTCCGGCAGGCCGAGCCAACCGCCACTGCGCGTCTGCGCGAGCCATGGCAGCACGATCCACAGGACCACGATCGGCACCCAGACGAGTCCCATGGCCCGTTCCAGTGGCTGCGCGGGGGCCAGGATCGGAATCGCGCGGGAATGCCTCCTGATGCGCACGATCATGATGCCGACACCGATCCAGTAGGCCAGGATGGTGGCGGTGGTGAGCAAGCCGGGGAAGTCGTTCATGGTGTCGTCGGGACGGGCAGCCACACATTGTGCAGCACGGTCTGGAGTGATTGCCGTGGAGGGTACGTCAGGCACAGGGCTTCGGGCAACATTGCACCGGCCGCGCATCTGTGTCATGGGTTCGCCGCCAGGAATCAGACGAAGCGACGGTGCCGGACTGACCAACGGGGCATGCGACAATGTCTGCCCCCTGCGCAAGCAGTAAAATTGCTGCGCCATGTCCCTGCCTGCACTTTCCTCCGCCAACGAAGCCGACGCCGCGCCGCACTTGAGCCGCGAGCAGGGCAACGCGTTGCTGCGCACCGGCTTCGAGCGATTCGAGAAGAAGCTGATGGAACTGACGGCGGCCGCGCTGGACGTCACGGACGACCTGTTCGAAACCACCAGCTACATCCCGGATGGTGAAATCGCGGCATTCCGGCAGTTGCGTCCCGAATGGCTCGCGCGCTTCAAGACCACGCTCAACGATCTCTTTACACGGCGCCTGGCCGGAAACCGGCGCAAGGGCCTGCGACCGGACGCCGATGCGTCCGCCGCCGCGCTGCGCGTGCTGACTCCCTTTGACCATGAGAAGCAGGCGTCGCTGACCCACGCCGCGCGCTTCCTTACCCGATTCACGCAGCGCGAACTCGCCGCGCTGGACCTGCGCGTGGGCATGCTGCTCGAGGATGTCGCGGCGCGCGAACTCGACAACCCGTTCGCCGTTCCCTACGTGCTCGACGCGCTGGGCTCCACCTCGCGCGCCGTGTACCCGAGTCCGCGGGTCTGGCGGCCGCTGATGGAACGGCTGCTGACCGACCTCACGCCCAACTTCAACGGACTCTACATCGCGTTGAACGGGATGCTGGCGGACCACGGCGTACTGCCGGAGATCAAGGCCACGCTGCGCGCGCGCAGCGACCATCGACCGTCCGACGATCGCGACCTGCTGGCGACTTTCACGCAGATGCTGCAGGACGTCGAGCCGGCGATGCCGCACAACATCGTGGTGCCGGACATTGCACCTGCACCCGGCGCGGCGCCCGGACTGCGCTTCGACCGGCCCCCGGCCAATGCGCCTGGCGCGCCGGCGCCGATGGTATCCGCCGAGGTCCTGGCGGGCCTGGCGGCCATGGCCGGAAACGCAGCGACGGTGGCCGAACCCGCGTGGATGACTGCGCTCAAGTTCCACGATCGGCCGACGATGCCTGCCGCTGCCGCGACCGGCGCGCCCCAGATGTCGCCCAGCGACATCCTCTCGGGCCTTACGGCGCTCGCCGCGCTGGGAGCCTCGGTTGGCCCGGGCGCCGCGTCCGCGCCTCCGCCCGGCGGCTCCATCGCCGCCCACGACGCAGGCAACGAGTTCCCGAGCCTCGACCCCTTGATGGCGCTCGGGTCGTCGACGTCGCTGTTCGCGATGCTGGCGCAATGGCAGAAGCTCGACCTGCCGGCGGCAATCGCCCGCATGGCGCCGGCACCGGCCGCAGGTGCCGCGGAAGCGAGCGCGGTCGTCCCGCTGAACCTGATCCCGCACATCCGCGCGGCCATCGCCACGCAGATCTCCAATCCGGCCGATGCCATCTCGGTCGACGTCATCGGCCTTCTGTTCGACTACATTTTCCGCGATCCGGCGATAGCCCCGTCCACCCGCACATTGTTCGGGCGTTTGCAGGTGCCGATCGTGAAGGCGGCGCTGCTCGACCGGTCGTTCTTTTCCGACAAGAAGCATCCGGCGCGGCAACTGCTCGACCATCTGGCCGATGGCGCCGTCGGCGCCGCCAACGACGATGCCTACCGCGCCGCGTTCGAGGCGGTCGCGTTGCAGGCCATCGACCGCGTCTGTGCCGACTTCGAGATCGACGTCACCGTATTTCGCGACGCCGACGCGCAATTGCAGGCATTCGGCGATGCCGAGCGGCAGCAAACCGCCGATGCCCTTTCGCAGAACGTCGTGCAGGCCTTGCGCGCGGAGGAGGACGACGCCGATCGCGCGGAAGTGCGTGCGCTGCTGCGCGACCGGCTGGCCGGACTCGATGTGCCTTTCGAGGTGCGCTCGTTCGTGGAAACGATCTGGGCCGACTTCCTTGCCAAATTGCACAAGGACCACGGCGCCGACAGCGCACCATGGACCGCCGCGCTCGCCACACTCGACGACATGCTGTGGAGCATCGTGGTCAAGGAACGCACCGCGCAGAAGGCGAAGCTGACCAAGTTGATTCCGACGCTGATCGGTGGCCTGCGCACCGGCTGCAAGGCATTGGCCATCCCGGCCGAGCGTTCGCAGTCGTTCTTCGAATCGCTGTACCAGCTGCACATGGCGGCCATCAAGCCGCCGGCGCCTGCCGCGCCAGTGGCCACGGCCCAAGGCGCGGAACCGGCAGCGCCCCAGGTGCCGCCACCCAGCGCCCCCGAGCCGCGCATCAACGTGCACGACTATGTCGCCGAGATGGCGGTCGGCACGTGGCTCCAGTTCGACCGCGATGGCAACGTTATCGACGCCAAGCTCACCTGGGTGAGCCCGCTGCGTGCCAAATACATCTTCACCAGCCGCTCGCACGCGGGCGCGTTCATCCTGACTCCCGAGGAGCTGGCGTGGCAACTGGGCAGCGGTACGGCGCGGCTGGTGGTCGAGCCCGTCCCGCTGTGGGACCGCGCCGTCAGCGCGGCGCTGGACACGCTTGCCGCACGCAAGCCACCCACGGGCGCCATTACCCCTGCGCCGGCCCCGGCCTGACCGGCCGTCCACGGTATCCGATGCCGCTCCTGACCCTGGCGCGCGCCCAGCTGGCGTTTGGCCATCATCCGCTGCTCGATGGCACGGACTTCCAGCTCGATGCCCGCGAACGCATCGGGCTCATCGGTCGCAACGGTACCGGCAAGTCGTCGCTGTTGAACGTGCTGGCCGGCGTGGCGGATTTGGATGGCGGCGACCTGTGGATCGCGCCGGGGGCACGCATCGGGCGCGTCATGCAGGAGCCGGTGTTCGAGCCCACCCTCGCGATCTTCGACACGGTCGCGCTCGGACTGGGCAGCGAGGGCCTCCTTTTGACCGACTATCACCACGCGGTCGCGCAGCTGGCCGCGGAAGGGCAAAGTGAGGGCGATGCCACCGCGACGCTGGCCCGCCTCGAAACATTGCAAAGCCAGCTCGACGACAGTGGCGGATGGGTGCTTTCGCATCGGGTGGATGCCGTACTGTCCAAGCTTGAATTGCCGGCCGACAAGGTCGTCGGCGAGCTCTCCGGCGGGTGGCAAAAGCGCGTTGCGCTGGCGCAGGCGCTGGTCAACCTGCCCGACATCCTGTTGCTCGACGAGCCCACCAACCACCTGGACCTTGCGGCCATCGGCTGGCTCGAGCAATTGCTGCAGGATTTCGAAGGTGCAGTCGTGTGCATCACGCATGACCGCCGCTTTCTCGACACCGTGGCCACGCGAATTGTCGAACTCGACCGCGGCCGCCTGCGCTCCTATCCGGGCAATTTCGCTGCGTACCAGGAACGCAAGGCCCGCGAACTCGCCGACGAGTCGGTCAGCAACGCCAAGGCGGACAAGTTCCTGGCGCAGGAAGAGGCGTGGATTCGCCAAGGCGTGGAGGCGCGGCGCACCCGCAACGAGGGCCGCGTGCTGCGCCTCGAAACGCTGCGCCGGGAACGCGCGGCCCGCCGCGAGCGGTTGGGCACCGTCAACCTGCAGCAGGCGGCCGGCGAGCGCTCCGGGCAACTGGTGGCCGAACTCGTCGATGTCAGCAAGGACTTCGGTGCCGGCCCGCTGATCCGCGATTTTTCGACGCGCGTGATGCGCGGCGACCGCATCGGCCTCATCGGGCCGAACGGCGCGGGCAAGAGCACGCTGCTCAAGCTGATTCTCGGCGAGATAGAGCCGGATGCCGGCAAGGTGCGGCGCGGCACCAACCTGCAAGTCGCCTATTTCGACCAGCTGCGCGAACAGCTCAATCCACTTGCGACGCTGCAGGACACCATCAGCCCGGGCGCCGACTTCATCGAGATCGACGGCAGGCGCACGCACGTGATCACCTATCTCGGCGACTTCCTGTTTCCGCCGGAGCGCGCGCGTTCGCCGGTGGCCTCGCTGTCCGGCGGGGAGCGCAATCGGCTTCTGCTCGCGCGACTGTTTGCACAACCGGCCAACGTGCTCGTGCTGGACGAGCCCACCAACGACCTCGACATCGACACCCTCGAATTGCTGGAAGCGATGCTCCAGCAATATCGCGGCACGCTGTTCCTGGTGAGTCACGACCGCGCGTTCCTCGACAACGTCGTCACGCAGACGATCGCCTTCGAAGGCGACGGCGTGCTCCGTGAATACGCCGGCGGCTACAGCGATTGGGTCGACTACCAGGACCGGCGCAAGGTCGAGGCGCAGAAGGCCGCCCGCAACGCTGCGCCCGCGGCAACCGTTGCGCCAGCGCGCGCGACACCCGACCGCGCACGTAAACTGAGCTTCAACGAGCAGCGCGAACTTTCCTCGCTGCCCGCACAGATCGAGACGCTGGAGCAGGAGACCGCGGCATTGCGCGAACGGTTTGCCGACCCGGCCCTCTATCGCGAGAACGCGTCCGAAGTGAAGGCCGTGCAAGACCGGCTGGCGGCCGTCGACACGGAGCTGGCCGCCGCCTATGCCCGCTGGGAGGCGCTGGAATTGAAACAGCGCCCTGTGAACGAAATTGCCGCTCGCGCATCCAATCCACGCTGACCAACTCGCACTGACCAAAACCATGCAGGAAATGGACTTCACGCCGACCGGCGAATTCATCGAATTGCACCAGCTGCTGAAACTGTCGGGATTGGTCGACAGCGGCGGCGCCGGCAAGGCGCTGGTCACGACCGGCGCGGTCAGGGTCGATGGCCGGAAAGAATTGCGCAAGACCGCCAAGCTCCGCGCGGGCCAGGTCGTGACCGTGGGCGACGTGCGCATCCGCGTGCTGGGGCCGGCCAGCGCTTAGCTTCAATTGCGCGGAAATGTAACGTTTCGAAGTCCAGGGCTGACGCCATTCGTCGTGTGTAGGACAATGGCGGCTTCGATGTGCCCTTAAGACGCATCCGTCCGCGCATCTTCCGTCTCTTGCAGAAAAATCCATGACACCCACCCGTTTCCATTGCGCAGTACGTGCGTTCCCCCTTTCCCGGCTGCTGGTGGCCGCAGCGCTGGTGTTCGCCGCGTCGCCTTCCCTTGCGCAGAATGCAGCCACGCCACGACCCGACCCCATCGCGATACTCGCTGCCGCCAAGACGGCAAGCGGTGGCGCCGCCTGGGATAGCCTGCGCACGCAGCACAGCAACGTCACGATCAGCGCCGCCGGGATCAGCGGCAACGCCGAACGCTGGTCCGACATCTACACCGGCCGCTCGCTGATCAAGTACAGCATCGGTCCCGTTGCCGGCGCCGCCGGCTACGACGGCAAGATCGCCTGGTCGCAGGATGGCTCAGGGCAATCGCGCACCGAGACGTCGGACGCCGCACGCGAGCTGGCCGTCAATGCGGCCTATCGCGACAAGCTCGCCTTCTGGTTCCCTGACCGCGCGCCGGCGCAAATCACCTTCCTCGACCGCGTCGCCGATGACGGCGCACAGTTCGACGTCATCCGTATCTTCCCGGAAGGCGGCCGCCCGTTCCAGTTCTGGATCAACACCGAGACGCACCTGATCGAGCGCCTGGTGGAACGCGAGGCGCAGGAAACGCGCACCGAGTATCTGATGGACGTGCGCACCGTGGAAGGCGTGAAGGTCCCGTATCGCGTGCGCGCAACGCGCGGCGACTCGCGGCGCGACGAGGTCGTCACCGTCGACAAGCTCGACTACAACTGGCCGTTGAGCGGCGTCCTGTTCGCGCAGCCAATCGGCGCGCGGCCGGACTTCACGTTCGCGAGCGGTGCCGGGGCCGTTGACGTGCAATTCGAATTGCGTGACGGCTACATGTTCCTGCCCGTCATGCTGAACGGCAAAGGACCGTTTCGGATGTTGTTCGACGCCGACCGCGGCAACATCATCTCGCCCAAGGCACTGGCTGCCCTTGGCCTCAAGGCCGAGGGCAATTTCGGTGTCGCCGGCAAAGGCGAAAGCCAGCAGGATATCGGCATTGTGCGCATCGACCGCGCCGAAGTCGGCGGCGTGGGCATCGACGGCATGCTGTTCTCGACGATCGATGTCGCCGACTACCTGGCGCGCGTCGAAGGCATCGAGAACGTCGCCGGCGTCGTCGGCTTCGAATTCTTCAAGCGCTTCCCGGTGCGCATCGACTACCAGCGCAACCGCGTCACGTTCTACGATCCGTCGCGATTCACGTATGACGGCGAGGGCATTCGCGTACCGGTCAAGCTGCGGGAGCATGCAGCGTTGGTTGAGGGCAGTGTCGACGGCATCGGCGGCACCTTCGCCATCGATACCAGCAGCAGCGATTCGCTTTCGCTGGGCGCACCGTTCGTCGAGCGGAACAACCTGGTCAAGCGTTACGGCGCCACGCAATCCTTCGTGTCCGGCACCAGTTCGGACGGCTACCTGCACTCGCTGCTGGCCCGCGCCGGAACGCTCAAATTGGGCGGAGTGACCGTCGACAAGCCCGTTGCGGCGCTGTCGACTGCGCCCGTCTCGGTGGCCTCGGCGGACGGCATCGCCGGCACGGTCGGGTATGGCATCCTGCGCCAATTCAACATCACGTTCGATTACTCGAACGGCGCGCTGTATTTCGAAAAGAACGCCAATTTCGGCAAGGCCGACACGTTCGACCGCTCCGGCATGTGGATTGAACGCACCGCCGCGGGTTATGAAATCGTTGATGTGATCAAGGACGGTCCCGCGGCCAAGGCGGGCCTGGCACCGGGCAACGTGATCGTCGCCGTCGACGGCAAGGCGTGGTCGGCGATGCCGCTGGCCGCCGTGCGGCAGGAACTGAAAGCAGCGCCGGGCACCAAGATCAAGTTCAAGCTCGGCAGCGGCCAGGAAAAGATCGTCACGCTGCGCGATTTGATCTAGTGGCAGACTGCTGACACCGTGGCATCGGATCAACTTCAGGAGCTTTGCATCATGACCAAGACCAAAGGCGGCGGCATCCATTTCCCGGTTCCCAAAGGCAAGCACGGCGCGCCGGTGGTGCCCGGACAGGACGCGCGCAGGCCCAAGGCAATGCCGCCGCCGCGTGTCGTGACGCGGACCAAGGCCAGCACCAAGGGGCGCTAGCACTTGCAGCGCAGTACCTTCGTGGCCCGCGCCCGCGGTTGAAGCAAGTCCCCGCGTGCAATCCTTCTGGCATCTGCTGGCGCTGACCGCCCCGCTGTTCCTGTTGATCCTGCTGGGCTACGGGCTGTCGCGCTGGGGCAGGTGGCCGCGCGCGGCGTCCGATGCCATGACGCGTTTCGTGTTCTCGGTCGCCATTCCCGCCTTCCTGTTCCGGCTGATGGCCGATTTTTCGCGCCTCCCGCCGGTCGACGCGCGCTTGCTGATCGCCTATTTCGGCGGCTGCCTGATCGTGTTCGCATTGGGGCGCGTCCTCGCCGCGACCCTGTTTCACCTGGATGGTCAATCGCAGTCAGTGTTCGCCGTCTCCGGCATCTTCGCCAACCTCGTGCTGCTTGGCGTGCCGCTGGTGAAGATCACGCTGGGCGACGCATCGTTGCCCGCCGCGTCACTGGTCATCGTCTTCAATTCGCTGCTGCTGTGGACACTGGTCACCGTTTCCGTCGAATGGTCGCGCCATCGTTCGTTGTCAGTGCACGGCTTCGCCAGGACCGCGTGGGCGGTGATCACCAATCCGGTCGTTGCCGGCATCCTCCTTGGCACCGCGTTCGGTTTTACCGGTCTTGCATTGCCACGCATGATCGACGAGTCCGTGCAGTTGCTGAGCCAGGCTGCCATTCCGATGTCGCTGGTGGTGCTGGGCATGGGCTTGTCGGAGTACGGAATTCGCGCCGGCTGGCGGCAAAGCACCGCAATGACCGCGCTGAAATTGGTGCTGCAGCCATTGACCGTGTACCTGCTCGCCCGCGCGCTGGCATTGCCGCCGCTCGAGACCGTCACCATCGTCGTCATGGCGTCGTTGCCGATGGGCGCCAACACCTACTTGATGGCGCGCGAGTTCAAGACGATGGAAGGCCCGGTCGCCTCCGCACTGGTGCTGACCACCACGCTGGCGGCGGTCACTACGCCGCTGCTGCTCGCGCTGCTCGGCGTGGGAACGGCGGCGCAATAGCGATGGCGCAGAAGGCGACCATCTTCAAGGCGGACTTGTCGGTCGCCGACATGGAGCGCAATTATTTCGCCACGCACGCGCTGACGCTGGCGCGGCATCCATCGGAGACCGACGAGCGGATGATGGTGCGGCTGCTGGCATTCGCACTGAACGCCGACGATTCGCTCGGCTTTGGCCGCGGACTGGCCAGTGACGACGAAGCCGACCTGACCCAACGCGACCTGACCGGCGCCATCCAGTTGTGGATCGACGTCGGCCTGCCCGACGAGAAGTCGCTGCGTAAAGCCTCCGGGCGCGCAGAGCGCGTCATCGTCTACGCGTACGGCGGGCGCGCGGTCGACCTGTGGTGGACCAAGAATCGCGACACGCTGGAACGCCTCCCCAATTTCTCCGCGTTCGCGGTGCCGACGGAGTCCAGCCAGGCGCTCGCACACCTTGCCGCGCGCTCGATGCAACTGCAATGCACGGTGCAGGAGGGACATTTGTGGTTCTCAAATGCCCATGAGACCGTCGCGATCACGCTCACGAATCTGTCTGCGAAGCAGAACGGCATCACCTGAAAACATTCTGCCTGCAAGCGCTCGATAACCTGCTTTGATTCACCACTTCATTTCGCCCTTGTTGACCTTGGCGCCGATATCGAGCGCCACCATCAGGCCCGCGGTGGGATAGGCCGACTTCATCGCTTCGATCAGCGCGGCCGCGTTCGGCGCCTTCGCCAGTTCAGTTTCGAAACGGTTCAGGTAAGCCTGCGTGTAGGCAAGTTGCGATGCGTCCTGCTTTTGCCCGGGCAGCATGTGACCAGGAACGACGGTGTCTGGCTGCAGTGCAGCCATCGCGCCCAGTTTCCGGTTCCAGTCGGCGCGCTCCTGCGCGGTCTGCGTGTCCGCCGTCCAGACATGCAGTCCGGCAAATACATTGACCCCGCCCATCATGGCCTTCAATGAAGGAATCCAAACGTAGCTGCGTTGTGGGAGGGAATCGTCCAGGCCCCTGATTTCGAGCGTCTGGCCCTCCAGCGTGATGGTGTTCCCCGCCATCACCTCAGGGACCGGAACGTCGGTCGGCGCATTGGCGCCCAATCGCGGCCCCCACACCTGCAACTTGGTGGATAGCGTGGCCTGGATCTTCTTCACGGTGGGCGCGCTTGCGATCAGCGTCGCCTCGGGAAACAGCTTCTTCAGCACACCGGCGCCAAAATAGAAGTCCGGGTCGGCCTGGCTGATGTAGATCGTCTTCAGCGTTTTGCGACTATCGAGAACCATCGCGGCGATACGGTGCGCGTCGGCCTGCGTGAACCCGGTATCGATGAGCACTGCGTCCGTCTTGCCGGATACCAGGACGGCGTTGACGTGGAAGCTGGCGGCATCGGCGCTGTAGACCTGGAGGGAGAGCGCATCGGGATTTACCTGGGAGGCGGCCCCGTTGGCGACAACGCCGAGGGTCAGACCGGCAAACAGCGGCAGCAGTGGCTTGATCATGGAATCGCTCGCGGTTGATGGATGATGGTGCCACTTTACTTGCCAACTTTATGTAGATAAACGGTAGAATTATTGACATTTTGTATACTGGATCGATCTAATAGATGGACCGACTCACCGCCATGCACGTATTCACGGAAGTGGCTGACCGCGCCAGCCTGACCGAGGCTGCCAAAGCACTGGACATGTCGCGGGCCATGGTCTCGCGCTACCTCGAAAGCTGCGAGCGTTGGCTGGGAGTTCGACTGCTGCATCGGACGACAAGGCGAGTAAGCCTCACGGATGCCGGCGAAGAAGCGCTGCAGCGCTGCCGCCAGATGCTCGAACTTTCGCGTGACGTGCAAAGCGTGGCCGGTGCAAGGCGCGCCGCGCCCGCCGGCAAGCTGCGCATCACAACCAGCACTTCCTTCGCCGCGTCGTATCTGACCGACCTGGTGACGGATTTCCTTGCCCGCTATCCGCAAACGCAGGTCGAACTGATCGCACTGGAGCGAACCGTCAATCTGGTGGAGGAACGCATCGACCTGGCCGTGCGAATCGGCAACGTGCTCGACGACACGCTGGTGGCGCGAAAGCTGGGAGTGTGCCGGTCCGTCGTCTGTGCGTCGCCGGCCTACGTCAAGGCCAGCGGCTACCCCAGCGCCCCGGAGGACCTTCGCCACCACCGTTGCATAACGCACGCCTACGTTGGCCGCTCCGAGTTCCGCCTGCAACGCAATGGCCAGACGTTCAAAGTTCCCGTGCGAGGACAACTGCAGAGCAACGAGGCGGCCGTCACGCGCCGAGCCGCCCTCGCCGGCGCCGGGATCGCGATGTTGCCGACCTACCTGGTCAGTGCGGATCTGGCCTCCGGTGAACTCATTCGTCTGCTGCCTGACTGCGAGCCGGAGCCACTTGATATCCACGGTGTGTACTTGTCCCGCGAGCATCAACCGCGGTTGGTACGAGTGATGGTCGACTTCCTGGCAGATCGTCTGCAAGGGGACGTTGCGCCTTGGGACCGTTTCATCTCCCCGGCAACGAAGCAGGCGCCCTCAATCGACAAGTCCGGCAGCGCCCCGTCAATGGATCCCGGGCGTTTTGCACGGCCTGCTCGCGATAAGGAGATATAATCGTCCTACGCGACAATTGGCCAGTCCCCCTGCCGCTGTCGGTTCCGACCTTCGTCTTTGTTCATTTGCCTGCGACTGGTGTCCATTTCCCGGGCAGCAGGCCGAGTCACCCCCACCTCGGAAAGTTGTCATGTCCTTTTCCAAGCTCGGCTTGTCCGACGCGCTCGTGCGTGCTGTCACCGAACACGGCTATACCCAACCTACACCAGTGCAGGCGCAGGCCATTCCCGCTGTGCTCGCGGGCGGCGATCTGCTTGCCGGCGCGCAGACCGGCACCGGCAAGACCGCGGGCTTCGTGCTGCCGATGCTGCAACGCCTTGCCGGTCCCGCAGGCATTGCTGCTGCCGCGCAGCACGGCCCCCGGCCCATCCGCGCGCTGATCCTCACGCCGACGCGCGAACTCGCCGCGCAGGTCGAGGAATCGGTGCGCACCTACGGCAAATATTCGAAGCTCACCTCGACGGTCATCTTCGGCGGCGTGGGCATCCATCCGCAGATCGCGCAATTCAAGCGCGGCGTCGACATCCTGGTCGCCACCCCCGGCCGCCTGCTCGACCACCTGGGTCAACGCACAGTCAACCTGAGTCACGTCGAGATCCTGGTGCTGGACGAGGCCGACCGCATGCTCGACATGGGATTCATCCGCGACATCAAGCGCATCCTCGCGCTGCTGCCCAAGAGGCGGCAAAACCTGCTGTTCTCCGCCACCTTCTCCGACGAGATCAAGACGCTCGCCGACGGTTTGCTGAACGCGCCGGCGATGATCGAGGTTGAGCGCCGCAATTCCACCGTCGAGATCATCACGCAGAAGGTCCACCCGGTCGACCGCGACCGCAAGCGCGAACTGTTGTCGCACCTCATCAAGTCACAGAACTGGTACCAGGTGCTGGTGTTCACGCGCACCAAGCATGGCGCGAACAAACTTGCCGAGCAGCTGAACGACGACGGCATCACGGCACTGGCAATCCACGGCAACAAGAGCCAGTCGGCGCGTACGCGCGCACTCGCGGAATTCAAGGACAGCGATCTGCAGGTACTGGTGGCCACCGACATTGCCGCGCGCGGCATCGACATCGACCAGTTGCCGCACGTCGTCAACTACGACCTGCCCAACGTGCCGGAAGATTACGTGCACCGCATCGGTCGCACGGGCCGCGCGGGCGCAACCGGCGAAGCCATCTCACTGGTGTGCGTCGACGAGAAAGCCTTCCTGCACGACATCGAGCGGCTGATCAAACGCGAGATTCCGCAGGTGGTGGTGCCCGGTTTCACGCCTGACCCCAACGCGCGGCCGCAACCGATCCTGCAACGGCAAGGGCGGGGGGGTGGTGGCGGCGGTCATGGGCAGGGACAGAAGCGTGGTGGCGGCGGTCAAACGCAGGGCAAAGGACGCGGCGGCCAGGGCAAGCAACAGGCGCGCGGCGGCGCGGCGAAAGCCACGGCGGGCAAACCTGCGGGTGCGCGACCCGCCGGCGCCAAGCCTGCTTCCGGCCCGCGGCCTGTTGCGACGCGCCGTTTTGCGCCGAAGGGAAGATGACGTTGGACGAGAGTCGCTAGACGTCCAGGTGCGAGAACAACACCGTCGACAAATACCGCTCGCCAAATGACGGAATGATGACGACGATCAGCTTGCCGGTGCTTTCCGGACGCCGGGCCACTTCGAGTGCCGCCCACATTGCAGCGCCAGAGGAAATGCCCACCAGCAGGCCCTCCTCCTTCGCCATGCGGCGCGCAATCGACAGCGCGTCGTCGTTCTTCACGCGCACCACTTCGTCGTAGATCTTCGTGTTCAGGATGGCCGGCACGAAGCCCGCGCCAATGCCCTGGATCGGATGCGGGCCCTTGACGCCCCCCGACAGCACCGGCGACGCATCGGGTTCCACCGCCACGATGCGCACGCCAGGCTTGCGCGCTTTCAATACTTCACCCACGCCGGTGATCGTGCCCCCGGTGCCGATCCCTGACACGAAGATGTCGACCTGGCCGTCGGTGTCGCGCCAGATTTCCTCGGCCGTCGTCGTGCGATGAATTTCCGGGTTGGCCGGGTTTTCGAACTGCTGCGGTATGAAATAGCGCGAGTCGGCCGCCGCCATTTCCTGCGCTTTCCTGATGGCCCCGGTCATGCCTTCCGGGCCGGGCGTGAGAATCAATTCCGCACCATAGGCCTTGAGCAGAAGCCGACGTTCGCGGCTCATCGTCTCGGGCATGACGAAGGCACACTTGATGCCGCGCGCCGCGCACACCATCGCCAGCCCGATGCCCGTGTTGCCGGAGGTGGGCTCGAGCACGATGGTGTCGGCCTTGATCCTGTCCTCAGCTTGTGCGGCGTCGATCATCGCCATGCCGATGCGGTCCTTGACGCTGTGCGCCGGATTCTGGAACTCGAGCTTGCCGACGATCTGCGCGGACAGGCCCGCGGCAAGCCGGTTGATGCGAACAAGCGGCGTGTTGCCGACAAGGGCGGTGACATCCTGGGCGATGCGCATGGTGAACCTTCCGGCACGAATTTTCCGAGTCGCCAAGTATAAGCGCCCGCGACACCGGGGCCCGAGGCATGCGAAAATCAGTGGGTCTCCATCCAGCGATTTTCCATGGCTGCCAAAAAAACGAGCAAGATTTACGCGGTCCGCAACTCCGGCATCCACGGCCGCGGCGTATTTGCCACCGAACTTATCCGTCGCGGCACCGTGATCGTCGAATACAAGGGCAAGCGCGGGTCGTGGGATGACGCGATGCTGCGTCCCGACAGCGACCCGGACGATTCCGCCCATACGTTCCTGTTCGAACTGGACGACGGCAACGTTATCGACGCGCGAGTGCGCGGCAACGCCGCGCGCTGGATCAATCACTCCTGCGATCCCAACTGCACGACGTTCGAGGACGACGAGGGCCGCGTCTTCATCGCGGCCAAGCGCAAGATCCAGCCGGGCGACGAGCTGAGCTATGACTACCGGCTGTCCGTCGAGGGCCGGTTGAGCAAGAAGGAACGCGCGCAATACGGCTGCCGCTGCGGCGCCGGCAAGTGCCGCGGATCGTTGCTCGAACGCGCGCTTTAGTGGCGGCAAGCCGCCCGGGACGGGTTGTTCGCCCGCTCGCGGCGGAGACTGTCGCGGCGTTGCGCGCATGCGCCAACAAGTTCGGCGAGGCCAACGCACGGCAAAAGGCGGTGTTGCTGCGGCAATGCGCGGCGCGCGATCCCGTCGACGCGGTCGCGCTGCTCGCGTATAACGACTGCCTGCTGTTCCTGCTTGCCTATCCCGAATCGGCCGCGTTGCTCGCGACGGCTCGGCGCGAACTGGCGCGGGTCGCCGCGGCAGCCAAGGCGATCATCGACCACGGTCCGGCGCGGTCGCGCGCGCGCCTTCGCAACAGCGGCGTGGCCTGGGCGCCGATGACCATCGCGTTCGGCTACGACATCGCGCGGTGGCTGGTGGCGCGCCACCCACGCGCGAGTGAGCTCGACTCGTTCGACGCGGCGGGCGCGTCACTGCCGAACGTGCTGCGGCATGCGCTGCCACCGATGGAATTCGAACTGCTCGCCGCCGAAGATGCGGACGCCGACACATTCCTCCGCGATGCCAGCGACGGGCGCCGCGGCACGCGCCTGGCCTGGCTCGTCGCGCAATTCGCCCGCCTGCCCTGCCCGGAGGCCTTGCGCGAACAGCTGTTCGACTCGCTGAACGCGTACATCACGATCGCCCCGGGCGCGAGTCCATTGTCGCGGACGTTCGTGCGCGGCCCGGCGGTGAAAACCCATTTCCATCGCCGCGCACTGCAGCGCGGCGCCGACATGCAGCGGATCGTCGATTCTCCGCTCGGCCGCGCGCGCGCGCTGTCCCGACCGGCACGCGTCCAACTGCTCGACACGGGACGCGCGATGCTGGCGAGCCTCGGCCGCGAAACTGATGCGATCGCCGCGGCGGCGCCGGAAGGCATCGAGTACCACGAGCTTGGACGGGGCGTCGCGATCGCGCTTTACACGATGGTTCCCGGACGCCGGCTGCCGCTTGATTCGCACGTGGGCTTCATGCTGTTCAAGAATTCGATCCCCGTCGGCTACGGCGGCGCCTGGCCTTTTCTCGGCACGGCAAAGGTGGGGGTCAATATCTTTGCGCCGTTTCGCGGCGGCGAGTCTGCCGGCCTGTTCTGCCAGGTCCTGCGCGTCTATCGCCAGCGCTTCGGCGTCGATCGTTTCATTGCCGAGCCGTCGCAGTTCGGCGGGGGCAACCGGGAGGGGCTCGAGTCGGGCGCGTTCTGGTTCTACTACCGGCTCGGGTTCCGGCCGGTCGTACCCGGGCTCGCCGCGCTGGCGGCGCAGGAATTCGCGCGGATGGGCCGCGAACCCGGCTATCGCGCGCCGATTTCCGTGTTGCGGAAGTTCACGCGGTCGGACATCGAAATGCGGGCGGGACCGGACACCTCGATGCCACCGGCCTGTGACGCGGCAGACCTTTCCCTCGCCGTGACCGCATGGATCGACGAGCGCTTTCGCGGCGATCGCGGCGCCGCGGAACGATTCGCGGTGCGCACGGTGACTCGCGCTCTTGCAGTTCACGGTACTTCCCACTGGCCCGCGACCGAGCGCGCGGCGTTCCAGTCGTTCTGCCTGTTGCTGGCGCAGGTCCCCGGCCTTCGGACCTGGCCGGCGCGCGACAAGGCGCATGTCGTCGCGTTGGCGCGCGCCAAGGGCGGCGACGAGTTCCGCTACTATGACCTCATGCGCCGCCATCCACGACTGCAGGCGGCATTGCGCGAAATTGCCGCGCAAAGCGGTTGAATTGCAACCGCGGCTCCCCGCTCGGCATCGGCCGCCGGTTACAATCCGCGCGTTGCCGCCCGCGCATTCCCCGACGAATTTCCACCGGATGGAACAATGGCCCGCAAGAAAGCACTGAAGCTCTCCGGCAACCTGGTGGTCCTCGATCACACGTCGCGGATCCTGGCGGGCAATCCTCTGGGGGATCCGGTCAAACGCAAACTGGCCGTCTGGCTTCCACCCGGCTACGACGAAGGCACTGTGCGCGGCCGCACTGCCGGCCGCGGCAGGCGCTATCCGGTGTTGTGGGACCTGGTCGGCTTCACCGGATCGGGCATGGCGCACACCGGTTGGCGCGCGTTTGACGAAAACGTCCCCGAACGCGCCGCGCGCCTGATCCACGATCGCAAGATGGGGCCGTGCATCATCGTGTTTCCCGACTGCTTCACCTGCCTGGGCGGCAACCAGTACATCAACTCGTCGGCGATGGGCAACTATGCCGATTACCTGACGCGCGAACTGATTCCGTTCGTCGACCGTGAATTCCGGACGCTGGCCTCGCGCGACCATCGCGGCTGCTTCGGCAAGTCCTCCGGCGGCTACGGCTCGATCATCCACGGCATGAAGTACGCGCAGCACTGGGGCGCGATCGCCGATCATTCAGGCGATGCCTACTTCGACTTCTGCTACCTGACCGACTGGCCGCGCACGCTCAATGAACTCGACCGCTACCGCCGTCCGCGCCGGACGGATGGCCGGATCGACGTGGCCAAGGACACCGTCGGCACCGGCACCGGCCGTGACGATGGGCGCGTGAAGCGCTTCCTCGATGCCATGTGGGCCAAGGAGAAGCTGAACGATTCGGAGGGGCATGCGCTGATGGAAATCGCCATGGCGGCGTCGTACGACCCGGATCCCGCCGCGCCGCTTGGCTTTCGCCTGCCGGTCGACCTGGAGACCGGCGAATTGCTGCCCGCGCGCTGGAAACGTTGGCTTGCGCACGACCCGATCCATCTCGTCGGCAAGTACAAGGCGAACTTGAAGTCGCTGCACGGTGTCTATGTCGATTGTGGCTGGCGCGACCAGTACCACCTGCACTACGGCGCGCGCATCCTGTCGCGGCAGTTGTCGCAGCACGGCATCAAGCATGTGTATGAGGAGTTCGACGACACGCACTCGTCGGTCGATTACCGGATGGATGTGAGCCTGCCTTTCCTGTACCGGGCGCTCAAGCCCTAGGAGTCTCGCCATGCCAATATCGTTGCTGCTGTGCGCATTGCTGCTGGTCGCAGCGCCAGCGATGGGCGCCGGCACCGAAGAGGCTGCGCCGTCGCAGAACCTCGACTACCAGGCGGGACTGGATGCGATAAAAGCCAGCGACTGGAAGAAAGCCATCGCCAACCTCAACATCGCGCTGGTGGCCGAGCCGACCAATGCCGATCTCGAGAACTGGCTCGGTTACGCCTATCGGCACGAAGGCAAGTACAGCGACGCCTTCGAGCACTACCGCGCGGCACTGCAACTCAACCCCAAGCATCGCGGCGCGCACGAATACATCGGCGAAACCTACCTGCTCACCGGCAACAAGGTAAAGGCTCGCGAGCACCTGGCCGCGCTCGAGAAGATCTGTGGCAGGAAGTGTGACGAGTACCAGGAATTGCAGAAGGCCATCGCCACCGCAAAATAGCTTCGCCGTAACGAAAGGAATTGCCATGCGTTGGGGAGACATGCGTCGCAGTGACAACGTCGAGGACGTGACCGGCGGCCAGCCGGCCGGCGGTGGCGGATTCGGCGGCGGCGGAATGAAATTGGGTGGCGGCGCGATGATCCTGGTCGTGATCGTGAGCCTGCTGTTCGGCGTCAATCCGCTGCAATTCCTGGGCATGATGGACGGCGGGCCACCACCCGCGCCCGCGCCGGCCTCCTCACCTTCCTCCAAGACCGCGCAACCCGGCTACGGTCCGCAGGCCGCGAAAGGCGCGGTGGACCCCGACAAGGACCTGAGCGCAGCGGTACTGGGCGACACCGAAGACGTTTGGACGGCGCTGTTCCAGGCAATGGGTTCACGCTACGAACCGCCCAAGCTCGTGCTGTTCCGCAAATCGGTCGTGTCGATGTGCGGCCGCGCCAGCTCGGCCTCCGGCCCGTTCTACTGTGCCGGCGATCGCAGGCTCTACCTCGACACCGCGTTCTTCCTGGAGCTGCAGAATCGCTTCGGCGCGCCCGGCGATTTCGCGCAAGCCTATGTGATTGCGCACGAGGTCGGCCATCACGTGCAGAATCTGATGGGCACGATGAAGGAGTTCGACGCTGCCGCCGAGCGCATGGACGAACGCCGGCGGAATGCGCTGTCCGTGCGCCTCGAGCTGCAGGCCGATTGCTACGCCGGCGTCTGGGCCTTCTATGCCGCCAAGCGCAACCGGCTCGAGCCCGGCGACGCGGAGGAAGGCCTGCGCGCGGCGTCAGCCGTAGGTGACGACACGATCCAGAAACGTACGCAGGGCTATGTCGTTCCGGATGGCTTCACCCATGGCAAGGCCGAGCAGCGGATGAAGTGGTTCAAGACGGGCATGCAATCCGGCGACCCACGGTCGTGCAATACGTTCGCCGCGAAAGATCCGTAGCGCAAGCAACGGTACCGTCCATGGCCCCCGTGACCTGCCCCGGCTGCCGCAACCCGATGCGGGCGCTCGAACTCCCGCGGCACGGGGCGGGAAATCTGGTCGTCGACCTGTGCGAAACCTGCCAGGCACTGTGGTTCGATCCGATGGAAAGCCCACAGCTGTCGCCGGCCGCCACGTTCGAACTGTTCCGCACGATCAACGACGCGCGTCCGGAGGTGCGCGGGACACTGCCGCGCGCCATGCGGTGTCCACGCTGTGACTCGGCACTGGCCCTCACCTACGACCTGCAGCACACCACCCGCTTCTCCTACTTCCGCTGCGCGCGCGGGCACGGCCGCCTGACCACGTTCTTCCAGTTCCTGCAGGAAAAGAATTTCATCCGGCCGCTGCCCAAGGAAGACCTCGAGCGGCTCAAATCGCTGGTGAAGATCATCCGCTGCTCGAGTTGCGGCGCGCCGATCGACCTCGCCAAGTCCACGGCGTGCGAGTTTTGCCGCGCGCCCATCGCGATACTCGACCCCGACGCGGCCAGCCGCGCCGTGCGCGAACTCACTACCGCCCGAGCGACTACGGCGGAGCCGCCTCCGGACGATGCGACGCGTGCCGCCGCGGCGGTGATGGCGGCAGCCAATTTCGAACGCGCGCTGGTGCGCGAGCAGGCCGAGCGTGAAGGCAGCTTTGCCGTCGACCTGGTCGCGGTCGGCCTGTCGGCGCTGGCCGCGGCCCTTTCGTCAAATTGATTTAGAATTGTCTTCTTTTCCTCATTTTCGCGTGACCGCCATGACCTCATTCCGCACCCTGATTCTGCTGTGCTTCCTGACCGGCGCCACCGGCGCGCTGGCGCAAACCGCCCCACCGGCCGCGGCCTCGGCGGCCCCATCTGCCACCTCCGTTGCCTCCCCCGGCGCCTCGACGTGCGTCAAGCCAGGCCCGTATCCGGGCAGGAAGGTCAGCGACGCCCGCAAGGAGGCGTGGTCCAAGGAGATCAAGGGCTGGGGCGATTGCATCCGCAACTACGTGGCCGAACTGCGCGCCGAGATCGACGCCAAGATCAAGGTCGCCAATGCGACCATCGAGAGTTATAACGCGGGCGTCAAGGAACTGCAGGACGATCAGAAGAAGGCCGAAGGAATCGTCGACTAGCGGCAGATTCGCTACATCGACTGGCCGCCGTGGTTCCGGTTGTCCCTGATGTGCCTGTCGACCCGTTGACCCCGGCGCGCTCGCCTACACGTCTCACGCCCATTCCGTCGGCCACGGCCGACGACACGGCGCGGGCCATCGCGGTGGCGCTGCGCGAAGGCTTCGACCGCCACTACGCGCTGTTCCGCGATTGCGCGCGCGCGGCCAAGCATCATTTCGAAACCGCCAACTGGCGGGCCATCCGCCATGTGGCACGCGACCGCATCGACTTCTACGACCGGCGCGTCGAGGAAACGGTCGCGCGTATCCGCAACGAGTTCCGGTCGGCGGGGTTGGACGGTGCCGGCGCCGATGCGCTGTGGGAGCGCACCAAGCTGCACTACATCGGGATGCTGATCGACCACAAGCAACCCGAATGCGCGGAAACGTTCTTCAACTCGGTGTCATGCAAGATCCTGCACCGGGCGTACTTCCATAACCGCTTCATCTTCGTCCGTCCGGCCATCTCCACCGAGCACATCGAGGCCGACCCGCCGACCTACCGCAGCTACTACCCACTGGAAAAGGGCCTTCGTCACGCGCTGATCGACATCGTGCTCGATTTCCGCTTCGAGCAGCGCTTCACCGACTTCCGGCGCGACCTGAGCAACGTGCTGGCGGCATTCCGCAAACGCGTGCCCCGGCCGTTTGTCCCCGAGGCCAATCACCAGATCCAGGTGCTGTCGACGCTCTTCTTCCGCGACCAGACGGCCTACATGGTCGGGCGGGTCGTCAACGGCATCCATTTCCATCCGTTCGCGGTGGCGTTGAAGCACGCACCGGACGGCCTGCTGTGCGTCGATGCGCTGCTGATGGACGACGTCGAACTGGCGTTGCTGTTCTCGGCCAATCGGTCGTACTTCCTGGTCGACATGGAAGTGCCCTCCGCCTACATCGCGTTCCTGCGCGGCATGCTGCAGGACAAGACCGCCGCCGAGTTGTACACAATGGTCGGGCTGCAGAAGGCGGGCAAGAATCTCTTCTACCGCGACTTCCTGCACCACCTCGCGCACTCGCGCGACCGCTTCATCATCGCGCCCGGGATCAAGGGTCTGGTGATGAGCGTGTTCACGCTGCCCTCCTACCCGTATGTGTTCAAGGTCATCAAGGACCGGATCGCCGCGTCCAAGGACACCGACCGCGGCAAGGTGATGCGCAAGTACGCGCTGGTCAAGCACCACGACCGCGCCGGCCGGATGACCGACATCCTCGAATATTCGGATGTCGCCTTTCCGCGCCACCGCTTTTCCCCCGAGCTGCTGGCCGAGCTGAAGGATGTCGCGGCCTCGCAGGTCGAGGAAGAAGCGGACGAGGATGGTGAGCGCATCATCATCCGGCACCTGTACATCGAGCGCCGGATGACGCCGCTCAACCTGTACCTCGAGGGCGCCGACGACGCCCAGCGCATCCATGCCGTGCGCGAATACGGCGACGCGATCCGGGAGCTTGCGGCGGTCAACATCTTTGCCGGTGACCTGCTGTTCAAGAACTTCGGCGTGACGCGCTACGGCCGCGTCGTCTTCTACGACTACGACGAGATCGAGTACCTGGCCGACTGCAAGTTTCGCCGCATTCCCACGCCCCCGCCAGGCTACGACGAGATGTCCGGCGACGTCTGGTATCCGGTCGGGAAGCTCGATGTGTTCCCGGAGGAGTTCGCGACGTTCCTCCTCACCGACGCCCGCGTGCGCGAGGCGTTCCTGGCGTTCCACCGCGACCTGCTCGACGCGGCGTGGTGGCAGGGCGTCCAGCACGGCATTGCCAGTGGCCGGGAAACCGAAGTGCTGTCCTACGCGTCCGGCGTCCGCTTCCTTTAGTTTCGATTGGTCCGATAGCCGCTCGGCGGCTCGCCACGACCGGTCTTCGGGTCGCCGCTTCATCCCCCGCTCCACCCGCCCATACTCGACTTTCAACAAGAAGCGCCGGGCTACCGCCCAGGCGCCGGTGCGTGGATGGCTTTGGGGGAGTAGCTGGATGTACCTGAGTGCTTTCGATTTGTTCCGGATCGGGCCCGGCCCGTCATCGTCCGCCACCGTCGGGCCGCAACGCGCGGCGCTGCGTTTCGTGCACGACCTGGCCGCCGACGGTCTCGTGCCGGGTACTGCGCGCGTCGAGGCGGAGCTCTACGGTGGACTGGCCTTCGCGGTGCGCGAGCAGTCGACCGATCGCGCCATCATCGCCGGACTGTGCGGCGAGTCCCCCGAGCGCTGCGATGCGACGACGTTCGCCACCGATGCCGCCCGCGTCGAAGTCGATGGCAGCCTGCTGCTGGGTGGCCGCCACCGCGTGGCCCATGTTCCCGCGCGTGACTTGCGCTTCGTCGTCAATCACTCGGTCGCGTTCGATGGCAATACGATCCGCTTCATTGCGCGCGACGCCGACGGCGACGCCATCTCATCGCGCGTCTATCATTCCACCGGCAACGGCGCCGTGCTGTCGGAAGGCGACGCCGACGTCACGCCGGGCAAGCGGGTGCCCTACCCGTTCGATTCGGCAGCGACTCTGCTGCACTTCTGCGAGCTTCGTGGCAAGCGCATTCCGGACATTGCGTTGGCCAATGAATGCGCGCTGCGCAGCCCCGCCGAGGTCCGCAGCGGGCTGCTGCGCGTGGCACACGCCATGCTGTCGGCGCTCCAACGAGGCTTGTCCACCAACGGTGCGCTGCCCGGCGGTGCGCTGCGCCATGCGCCGGCGATGGCCCACGCGATGGCCATGTCGCCGGTCACCGAAGAGCAGCGCTGCAACATTTACGCCATGGCCGTCGCCGAGGAGAACGCCTGCGGCGGACGCGTCGCGTCGGCGCCGTCGAATGGCGCTGCCGGACCCGTCGTCGCGCTACTACAGGCATGGCGTGACGGCGGTCCCATTGAAGCGGAGGCGGGTACGCTCGAATTCCTGCTGGCCGCCGCCGCGATAGGTCAACTGTTGCGGGCGGCCGGCGTCAGCCAGTCGGGCTGCCAGAGCGAAGTCGGCGTCGCATCCGCCATGGCCGCGGCGGGTTACGCGGCGGCCAATAACGGCAGCAACGCGCAGATCCTGTTCGCGGCGCAACGCGCGTTCGAACCGCATTTGGGACTTGCGTGCGACCCGATCGGCGGCCGCATCCAGGACCCGTGCATCGGCCGCAATGCCAAGGCCGGCGCGCTGGCTTGCGCCGCCGCAACCGCGGCCATTCGCCTGCCCAATCCGCCGGTGGGAATCGACCGCATGGCGATGATGGCGGTCGACCGTGGCCGCGCCATGGCGGGACGCTACAAGGTCGCGTCGCTGGGCGGCGTTTCCGTGAACATCGCCGAGTGCTGAACCCGATGTTGCCACGCGCCGCATGACGACGGCCGGCGCGCGGTGCTATCCTCGCGTCGATCGCCACGCTTGGAAGCCTTCGCCCCATGCCACTCACTCCCACCTGTCGCGCCTTGCTCATCGCGCTCACCGGCCTCGCGCTGGCCGCCTGCGAAAACCCGCAGACGAAGAAGGAGGAGGAACTCGCGAAGAACACGTTCGCCTGCTCGTACAACGGTGAACGCTTCGTGGTCCGCTTCGGCAACGGCGAGGCGCGCATGCTGCTGCCGGAACTGCAGCGCGTCACGCTGTACCAGTTGCCCACTACCACCGGCGTCCGCTACAGCAACGGCACGATGGAACTGCGTGGCAAGGGAACCGAATTGCAGCTGCTCCGCGACGGCGTGGTGACGCCGCTCAAGGACTGCGAGCCGTACGCCGTCATGCCGCCGGCCAAATAGCAGGCCGTACCCTGGCCATGCCGACGAGCATGCCGGACCGGAAGGACAACATCGGCGTCGACTCATGCGTCGGCGTCATCGGTACCGGCGCCATGGGCATGGGCGTGGTGGCAAGTCTCCTCCGCAACGGAATACGAACGCACGCGCGCGACATCCGCGCCGAAGTGCTGCGGGAAGCCGCGGCCCTTGGCGCCACTTGTCATGACGATGCAGCGTCACTGGCCCGTGCGTGCGGCATCGCGATCGTGCTCGTCATCGACACGGCGCAGGTCGACGACGTCCTGTTCGGTGCCGGCGGCGCCGCGGCGGCGTTCCAACCGGGAGGCATCGTCGTCCTGTCGTCGACCGTCCCTCCCGACTACACCAGCGCGCTGGCCGCGCGGCTCGCGTCACGCGGCGTCATGCTGGTCGATGCGCCGGTGTCCGGTGGTCCCCGCCGCGCCGCTGAAGGAACGATGACGATGATGGTCGCCGGCAGCGACGACGCCGTGGCACGCTGCGCGACCATGTTCGGCGCCATTGCCGGGAAGGTTTTTCGCGTCGGCGACAAACCGGGGGATGCCGCCAAGTTCAAGATCGTCAACAACCTGCTGGCCGCGGTCAACCTGGCTGCCGGCGCGGAAGCCCTGGCGCTTGCCGCGCGCGCCGGCCTCGATCCGCAGCAGGTCGCCGACGTGATCAATGCGTCTTCCGGGGCCAGCTGGATTTTCACCGAGCGGATACCGCGCGCCCTGGCCGGCGATTTTGCGCCGCGCGCCGCCGCGCGCATCCTCGCCAAGGATGTGGGTATTGCCGCGGAATTCGCACAGCGCCTGGGCGCCGATGCCACCTTCGCCAACGCCGCTCGCGCGGCATTTGTTGGCATGGTCGTCGCCGGTCAGGGCGAACTGGACGACGCGGCCATTTTCCGGTTTACCGCGGAAAGAAGCCGCAAGCCGGAGAACGACTGACACCTGGCGCGCTACCGAATGACGTTGTATCCGCGCCCAATAAGACATCGCCTCAATGCGCCCTGCTGTTCGTTGACCGCACTACCGTTACCGCTAACCGCTCCTTGTACCACTCCGGTCCCGGCGCCCCAGGCTGCGCCCTGTTGTGCGCAGTATCTGCCACAAAATATAGCGCCAATGATTGCCCCGAAAGCGGCACCGACTACGGCCCCGGCCGCCGCATTCGAGGCCGTTCTGTCTGCAACATCGGTCTGATTCGCAAGCTCGGCACAGTCGCGATAATCCTGGTCATAGCGGCCCATATCGACACCCTTGGGGTCGATCAGCGAATAGTTCGTGCTCGGCGCCTGCCTCACCGTCGTTGCACAGCCGCCGCATAACGCGGCAAGCAATATCGCGCCAAGCAACCGTTTCATGTGCCTGCCTTCGATCATTTTGCTGTAACCGAAATACCGGGGAGCCGTTCACGCATCAAGTGGCGGGCCAAAACTCACGAAGCAAGCGCCCTATGGTGGCACGCACATGCTTACGCCAATACCATTCCCTTCGGGCGTATGCCCTTGGTTCAGCATGATCTGCCGGACAGTGAGACTCGTGGTGAATCGATGGTTTGGCGCGCCGCCGGCACCGTTGTTATATAGCCGATAGACGGGAATGGTTCCTGCGGGGCAGGCACCGGTCCCACTCGGCAGCATCGTACTGAAGAGCTTGTCGTCTTCAAGAGTCCAGTCCGGGAAAAGCGCAAGAGTGGCTTCACAGCCAAAACCATGTGGCGCGTAAAAATGCGAGCTCTTTGGTGCAAAGTGCGAATTGAAAAACCGGCATGACGCCACAGCTCCCGCAGGCGCGGTCGATGGAACGTAGGCATTGAACGAAAAGCCCGTCCTCGACCATTCCTCGAACGGGGGTGCACGCGCGTCAAGCAAGGCAATTTCCGCGGCAACGGGTGTGATGAAATAGTGATCGAACGAAGCATGATGGTATTCAACCAGCGTTACGACTCCGGAGCTGCCGCCGTTGGTTCCGGATCCGGTTGCGACAAATGACTGCGGGCTGCCAGTCCCATTGCTGGTGATTTCATAGATTGCCGTATGTGCGCCGACAGACTGGGGTGTAAATGTGGTGTGGTGCGTGCAGGACGCTCCGGGTGCCAAGACTGTGCAACCCGTGCTGGTACCTTGAAAATTCACAATGTCAGTTGTTGTAATGCCTGAAATGGTTACCATCGCCCCTCCGACATTCGTGATGACAGTGTCTTGAATTGCGCTGGCCGTACCGATCAGCTGATTTCCAAAATTGATTGACGTCGCAAATGAAAGCCGGCCTGGCGCAGCCCCGAACGTCACCAGCGAACTGAAGTTGTGCCAGTCCCTCGGCGTATATCCCTGGTTATTTGCCGCACCCGTAAATTCCGTCAGAAACAGAGTGAAAACCCAGGTCCCGTCTGGGGGACGGGTGAACGGGATGGTCCCGGAATCAACATTGGAGTAGAAAAATCCACCGGCAAGCTGGCCGACTTGGTACTGCGCCATCTTGTATCCTGTTTGCGCGGCACCTGTATATGGTGACGAAAACGCCCAAAGTTCGAGCTTGATGGTTCCGGAGACTCCCGATGCATCCAGGTTGTCGATCCGCGTGACCGAAATGTCGGCGGACGATCCAAAATAGACATACGCATAGGTTCCGGAAAAATCCAGGTTGGCCGAAATGGCGGGGCCAGCCGCGAGCAGGGCGAATGCAACTCCACACATTGCCCAAAGTGACCGCACGCACATAATCAACCGATTCATGACTTCCCCCCGTCAATTGAACTCCCTGATCATTTCCGGTCCGGCAAATACTCGTCCGTTCAAGACCCTACTTTGATCGTGGTGCAAGGGGTGAGCTACTGAAAAAGTGTTGGCGTCCAATTTTTTCGGGGTTTGAAGGCAACATGGGGCATGCCCCCGAGCCGGCACGCAATTGTCCTGCATGAATTATGTAGTGCTGCCCGACAGCAGATCGCCGATTGGGCCAGGGCGCCTGCGCGCAGCGAGTACCCGCTGTGACCCCGCCGAACGGCGGCTATTTTCGCCGCGCGCGTTGCGCCTCGTCCACGTCCATGTAGATCCACCCTTCGTTGCGCATCGGATGGGGCACGTAGTTGCGGACCCAGCCGTTCGCGAGGGTGTCCTCGATGTCGTTGATCCGCATCCGCCACGGCGCGTAGGCCACGACCAGTTCCGTCATCCTGTCGAAGAGGCGCGTTCGCGCGGGAGAGTCGGGTAGCGTGCGCGCCTCGTCGAACAGCTTGTTGAACTCCGGCAGGTTGAAGCGTGAGTAGTTGGCCTGTCCCACCGACGGGCCGTACAGTAGCTGCATGAAATTCTCGGCGTCCGGGTAGTCAGCGTTCCAGCCGTCGTCGCGCATCGGTATCTGGCCTTTGCGCCCCATCTTGCGCAATTCCGGCGTCTTGTCGTACTTGAACGTGATGCGGATGCCGATCGCATCCAGGTTCTTCTTCCATAGCTCATCGCGCTCGCGCGCCACGGTGGTCGGCGCCGACCAGCGTTCGATCACCAGCGGCTTGCCCTCCGGCGTCTCGCGAAATCCATCGCCGTCGCGATCCTTGTAGCCGAACTTGTCCAGCAGGGACTTTGCCGCCGTGGGGTCGAACAGTTGCGCGGCGGTCTTCAACTTCGGGTTGTAGCCGGCGATATCCGGCGGGATCGGTCCGTTGGCGGGAAGCGCGCGGCCGGCGTACAGGACGCGAATCGCCTCGTCGTTGTTGAAGGCCATGCCGATCGCGCGCCGCAACGCTATGCGCGCCGGCTCGTAGCCGCCGACCACCGGGTCTTCCATGTTGAAGTACGTGAAGGCCACGCTGGGACGCACCAGCGGCTGGTGAAAGATGCCCTTCGCCGCCAGGTCGGACTTCAATTTGCCGTCGGTGAGCGCCTGGTTGGTGAGGTTGGGCGGCAGCAGCCCGAGGTAGTCGATTTCGCCGCTCAGGAACGCAAGCCAGCGTGCCTGGCCTTCCTCGGTGATGCTGACCTCGATGCGCGGCACCAGCGGCAATTTCTTTCCCTTGAGATTCGCGGCGGCGGCTTCGGACGTCGCCGGAATGGGACCGGATGGCGTGTAGGTGACTTGGCGGTAGACTGGATTGGCCAGCAGTTCGATGCGCGAACTGCGCTTGTACTGGCCAAGGACGTAGGGGCCGGTGCCGACCGGATGCGCGCCGATGTCCAGGCCGTAGGCTTCGACCACTTCGCGCGCCATCGCCGCGGTGTTGGGCACCGCCAGCACATAGAGGAAGCGCAGGTCCGCGGCGTTGAGGCGGATCGTCAGCGTATGGCGGTCGACGAGCGTAATGCCTGCGACCGGCGCATCGTAGTCGAACTTGCCGGATTTCCTGGCCTTGTCGCGCACCTCATCCAGGCCGACGATCTTGCCCTCGAGCATCCACAGCCAAGGCGATTGCACCGCCGGGTCCATGATGCGCTTGAGCGCGTAGGCGTGATCGGCCGCCGTCAGTTCACGCGGCCTGCCCTTGAAGGCGGGGTCGGGCGCGAAGAAGATGCCCTTCTTCACCTTCATCGTGTAGACCTTGCCGCCCTCCTCCATGACCGGCAGCGCCTCCAGCGTGCGCGGCACGAGCTTCACCGGCCGCGCCAGGTAATCGTAGTCGAGCATCGCCTCCATGATGCAGGCGATGATGTCGTCGGAGGCCGCGTCGGACGCGAAAGCAGGATCGAAACTCGTCTCGGCAATCGCCAGCGAAACACGCAGTGTCCGCACGCTGTCGGCGGCATGGGCAGGAATCGCGGCCAGCGCCGCCGCGAGTACGACAACCGGCAGGGCGGCACGCAGTGCGCGAACCATGGGCAATGGGAACAAGGGGACTCCGGGGAGGGGAATAAAAATCGCGGGGCGTGGCTATAATCGTAGCACCCGCGCTTGCCGCATGTCCCACCGCGTGCGGCGGGCCCAAACCGGAACCCATGCCATGGAAATGAAGCGACTGAACGGCGGCAGCCTGCGCGCAGCGGGCTACGACCCGCGCGAGCAGAAGCTCGTGGTCGAGCTCACCGCCGGCACGTTCGAATACTCCGGCGTGTCGCCGGAAATCTGGCGGCGCTTTGCCGGGGCCTCGTCCCCGTGGAGTTACTTCCGCGACAATATCGAGGAAGAATTTCCGGCAAAGCGCACGCGCTGAGGCGATTGATTACTGGATGGTCAGCTTGCGGCCGGCGACAGCGGCTTTCTTGCTCAGCGTAAGTTGCAAAACGCCGTTTTCGTACTTCGCCACGCTTGCTTCCTCGTCGAGCTCGGAAGGCAGCACGAAGCTGCGGTACACGGCACCGTAGTAGCGCTCGCTGCGCAGCACGCGCTCATTTTCGCTGGTGCCGCTCTTGCCATTGACCTCGGCGGCCGCGGCGCTGCGCTTCACTTCTGCGGCGATGGTGACCTGGTTGCCCTCGATGGTCACCTGGATGTCTTCGCGGTTGACCCCTGGAACTTCGGCGTGGACGACGTAGGCATTGTCCTTCTCGGTTACATCGACCTTGATGGCGACGGCGGAGTCGCGGGCCACCTGAACGGGTTTGAACAGACCGCGAAACAGGTCCTCGAGGCCGGCGGCTGGAAACGGGTCATACAGTTGCACGGTTTGCATGGTCTCACTCCTGTCAGCTTGAAAAGGGATGGGTGCGCGGACGGAGCTGCCGGCCCTTCCACAAGGCCATCGTCCGCGGGCAATGCCAATCTGCGGGCGTGCCGGGCGTTTTCAAGGGCCGGACTTGCGCCGCGGTGGCGGCCGGACTTGCGCCGCGGTGGTGACCGGGCTTGCGCTGCGGTGGCGGCGGCGCGACGATATGTGCTGGAGACCCGTCGTCCCCGGAGGCTTCGCATGTCACCCACGCCAGAGACTCTGACTGCCGCCCAGCGCGCCTCGTGCAAGGACGGGCTCATCGCGCGCCGGAGCGCGTTGCGCGCGGAGATCCGGGCCAAGCTCAACGCTCAGGATGACCCCGCGCTGCTAGGCCTGCGCAACCGTATGGAGGACATCGACGACTGGGCCGTCGCCGATCTGGAGACGGCGCTCGACGTCGCGGAAGTGTCGCGCGATTCGGCCGAACTGCAGGAGGTCGACGCGGCGCTTGCCCGCCTGGAGGACGGCACCTACGGCGTATGCCTGGAGTGCGGTGCGCCGATCCCGGTCCCCCGACTCGATGCGTATCCCTCGGCCGCCCGCTGCATCGCGTGCCAGGAACTGCTGGAGACGGCGATGCGGCGCGCGGGCGCGGGAACGATGTAGGCGCGAGTTATCTGGCGGCGCCGGCCTTCGCGTATTTCTCCACCCATGCAAAGAATTCGCCGTACCACAGCCGCGAATTCTGCGGCTTCAGGATCCAGTGATTTTCGTCGGGAAACCAGACTAGTCGCGTCGCCACGTTCTTCGCATGCAGCGTGTTGTAGTACTGCAGCGCCTGTGTCGCAGGCACGCGGTAGTCTTGTTCGCCGTGGATCACCAGCGTGGGTGTCTTTGCCGCCTTGACGTAATGGTGCGGCGACTGGCGCATGACCAGCGACGCATCGTCCCAGTGAAACGCGCCCAGTTCCTTGGAGAAGAACTGGAACGCGTCGGTGGCCATCATGCTCACCCAGTCGTAGCAGCCCGCGTGGCAGACATAAGCCTTGTAGCGGTCGGTGTGGCCGTTCATGAACGCGACCATGTAGCCACCGTAGCTGCCGCCCGTTGCGGTGAGTCGCGTGCGGTCGATGTAGCCCTGCTTCAGCATGAAGTCCGTGGCGGCCTCGGTGTCGGCATATTCCTTTTCGCCATAGCGCGTGGTGATCGTCTCGAGGAATTTCTGTCCGAATCCGGACGACCCGTGATAGTTGACGCACACGACCACGTAGCCGCGCCCGGCAAAGGCCTGCGTGTTCCAGCGGAAGTGCCAGCCGTCCTGGTGCGCCGCATGCGGACCGCCGTGGATCGAATGCAGCAGCGGCCACTTTTTCTTCGGGTCGAAGTTGGGTGGGTAAATGACGAAGACCTGCACCGGTTCGCCGTGCCAACCTTTGACCGTGAATTCCCTGACGTCGCCGAGGGCATGGCGCGCGAGCAACGCGCGGTTGAGTGACTCGATCGACTTGGCACCCGTACCGTCGCCACGGGCTGCGATCAGCGTTGTCGGTTGTTTTGTCGTGGCACGCGCCAGCGCGAGGACGCCGCCATCGCGCGAACGCGCGAAGCCTGCGATGACGCCTCCCGCGACCAGCAGGTCCGGTTGCGGCGCCTCAAGCGGCAGCCGGTAAAGGCCGACGCGGCCGCGATCCTCCGTGAGGAACAGCAGTGCCGCCGAATCGGCGCTCCACTGCACATGCATTGGCGCGCGGTCGAATTTGGGCGCCAGCGCGCGCAACGCGCCGCCGCGTCGCGTGCACAACGTCAGGTGTCCCTGGTCGTTGAAGGCGCGATTGGTATCGCAACTGGTAAAAATCAGCCACTTTCCGTCGGGCGAATAGCCCGGGCTCGCGTCGTCGGTACCGGACGTCGCGGTCACCACGGTCTTGCGACGCGTCGCAAGATCGATGGTGACGATGTCGCGCTGGTTCATGAAGTCGGGCTCGGGCGCCAGGTCCGCCGTGATCGCGAGCTGCCGTCCATCGGGCGAAATGTCGTAGTCCTCCGCTGACGGCTCCCATGGCACCAACGCGACCTTGAGCCCGGCCAACAGGTCGCTGCTGCTTCCCGTGCGCACATCGCAGGCGAACACGTGCGGCTCGCGGCCGTCGGTCACCCAGTGATCCCAGTAGCGCGTGGCGGCACGTTCGGTGACGTGCGCCTTCACTTTCGATTCCTTGCGTTCCTTGAGCCGCTTGGCCTGCGCCGCATCCGATTTCAGATCCGGCCAGACGGACGACACGAACGCAATGCGCCGGCTGTCGGGAAACCACTTGAGAGCAGACGCACCGGTTGCAATCTTCGTCACGCGTTCCGCCTCGCCGCCATCCGTGGCGATTCGGTAGACCTGCGGCTCACTGTCATCACGGCGCTTGGCGGTGAACGCGATCCACTTGCCGTCGGGTGACCAACGCGGCTCGCTGTCCTTGTCTCCCGCGGTCAGGCGGCGCGGACGTCCGGAGATTTTTCCGGTGCCCGGAGCGTCACCCGAGCCGGTCGGGAACAGCCACAGCTCGGTGCGGGATTCGTCGGTCTCCATCGTGAACGACGTGACCGCGGCACATGCAACGCGGCCGTCCGGCGACAGCGTCGGATTACCGATGCGCTTGATCTGCCACAGTGCTTCGACATCGATGGGCGGCAAAGCGCGGGAACGACCACTGCGGCGCGAAGGCATGTGGAGGGCCTTAAGTTAGAATGACGACGACGGATTCTAGCGCGCGTCCCGATTCCTCAGGCGCCAATCACAACCAAAGACCCTCCATGACCACAATGAACTACCGCCGGCTCGGCCGCTCCGGCCTCAAGGTGAGTGAACTGTCCTTTGGCTCGTGGGTGACCTACGGCAACCAAATGGGCAGTGGCGAGGCGCGCGAATGCATGGCTGCCGCCTACGATGCCGGCGTCAATTTCTTTGACAACGCCGAGATTTACGCCAAAGGCCAATCGGAAACCATCATGGGCGAGGTGGTGAAGAAGTTGGGCTGGCGGCGCGCGTCGTACATCATCTCCACCAAGTTCTTCTGGGGCCTGCACGACGGTCCCAATGAAAAGAACACGCTCAACCGCAAGTACCTGATGCAGGCGATCGACGGCTCTCTCGCCCGGCTGCAACTCGACTACGTCGACCTCGTGTACTGCCACCGTCCCGATCCGCACACGCCGCTCGAGGAAACGGTGCGCGCGATGTCCGACATCATCAGTGCCGGCAAGGCGCACTACTGGGGCACATCGGAATGGAGCGCCGCCGAAATCGCGGCGGCGTGGCATATCGCGGACGCTCAAGGCTGGCACAAGCCGGTGACCGAACAGCCGGAGTACAACCTCTTCCACCGCAAGCGCGTCGAGCACGAGTACGCGCGGCTGTACGACGACCTTGGCATCGGCACGACCATCTGGAGCCCGCTGGCGTCGGGTCTTCTCACCGGCAAGTACAACGACGGCATTCCCAAGGACTCGCGCGCCACGCTCAAAGGTTATGAGTGGCTGGCCGAGCGCATCGTCGACGCGCCAAAGATCGCGATCGTGAAACAGTTGGCGCCAATCGCCGCCGAACTCGATTGCACGCTGGCCCAGATGTCGTTGGCCTGGTGCCTCAGGAATCCGCATGTTTCGACCGTGATCACCGGTGCCAGCCGGGCGGCCCAGGTCACGGAGAACATGAAGGCGCTGGATGTCGTCGCGAAATTGACCCCGGATGTCATGGCGCGCATCGACACAATCGTCTCGGCGCGGACACCTGCATGACATTGCGCGCGTCCATGGTCGCGGTCGTTGCTGTGCTGGTTGCAGGCACATCGGCCGCACACGCACAGGAAGCCGGGCCGCCGGTGGTGCCCTACCGACCTTCGGTGGCCACGCCCGCCGATTTGCCGGCACCCGGATGGCCCGAACTCGAGGCCGGCGTGCAATGGGCCAAGGGCAGTGATACAGCGCGCAGCCAAACGTCGCCGGTTTCGTTCAAGCTGGCGTGGAACGAAAGCTGGGCAATCCTGATCGGCACCGACATCCACGACTGGCAACGCGATTACGACGGCAACACAGCGCACAGCGGCGGCGACACCACGCTGACGCTCAAATACAAGCTGCCCATCGACGAGCACCTGGCGCTCGGTGCGCAAGTCGGCGTGGCATTGCCGACCGCGCGTCCGCCCATCGGCACCGGCGCAACCGACTGGGGCGTCCTGGGCATTGCCAGCTTTGACTACCCCGGCATTCACGTCGATGCCAACCTGGGCGGTGCACATCAAGGCTCGGTCGACGCCGGCCAGGGTCCATGGCAGGGCGCGTGGGCTGTTGCCGCATCGCATCCGCTCAACGACCAATTCGGCGTGACCGGTGAACTGTCCGGACTCGTGCAGCGGGGAACAACCGGGCAGGCACAGGCGCTGGGCGCATTGAACTACAACGTGAGCCGCGCACTCGTCCTTGATGTTGCAGCCGCAGCCGGACTGTCGCGCGCGGCACCGAATTGGCAACTGATGGCTGGCATGACTGTCAGTCTCGGCCACTGGTTCTGATCGACGATGAATCCGCTCGAAAGCTGGGGCGAGGAACAACGCTCGGCGTTTCTCTATCGCGCCTGTGCGCAGGCTGAATCCGGCACGCCACGCGCCGCGCTGTTTGCGCGCCTCGCGGTCGAGGCCGAAGCACAGGCCGCAATCTGGCGCGCGCAGTTGACGGCCCGCGGGCATCCTCCGCCCGGTCCCTACGTGCCCGACGGACGCGCGCAACTCGTGGCGCGCCTCGTGCAATGGCTGGGGCCGCGGCGGCTGCGCAGCGTGCTGGCCGCGATGAAGGTGCGCGGCATGGTGATCTACGGCAGCCCCGTGGGCGACGAAGGCGGGCACGCCACGCCGACGGCGGGCAGCGGCGTCGAGCATCGCCATCGCAACCTTGGCGGTGGCGGCAACCTGCGCGCAGCGGTGTTCGGCGTCAGCGACGGTCTCGTGTCCAACGCCAGCCTCATTCTCGGCGTGTCGGGCGCCAGTCCCGACCCGCACATTGTGGTGCTGACCGGTGTCGCGGGCCTCGCGGCAGGCGCCTTTGCGATGGCTGCCGGGGAATACGTTTCAGTGCGCTCGCAACGTGAGCTGTATGAGTACCAGATCGGGTTGGAGCGCGACGAGCTCAAGGAATATCCCGAGGCCGAGGCACAGGAACTCGCGTTGATCTACGTCGCCAAGGGACTGCCGCAGCGCGAGGCCGACAAGCTGGCGCAGCGATTGATCAGCGATCCGGAACACGCGCTCGATACCCTTGCGCGGGAGGAGCTGGGACTCAATCCCGCTGAACTCGGGTCGCCGCTGGCGGCAGCCGCGAGTTCGTTCACCGCATTTGCCGCAGGCGCGGCCGTGCCGCTGGCCCCGTTCGTTTTTGCCGCAGGTGCCGCAGCTTTGCCACTTGCCATCGGTATCACCGCCGTGGCGCTGTTCGGCGTTGGCGCGGTTTTGTCGCTGTTCACCGGCCGCAGTGCGTGGCTGTCCGGACTGCGCACGCTGGCGCTCGGCGCATTGGCCGGTGGCGTCACGTTCGCCATCGGCCACCTGTTCGGCGTCGCGCCGAAATAGCGACCTTGCGACGCGGCGCACACCTTGGCCAACTCTCCCTCCTCCTCCCGACCTTCGTCCCCGGCCCCGTCAGTTCGCCCGGGCGCCAAGGTCGATCGACGCAAGTCACGGGGCGCGCCGCGTGACGCGCGCCCCAGCGCACGTTCCGCGAGCGCCGGACGCGATATCGGTCCCGCGCTGGTATTGGCACCCGGCCGGGAGAAGTCGCTGCGCTTGCGCCATCCGTGGCTCTTCTCCGGTGCCATCGAGCGTGTCGAAGGCGATCCGGCAGCGGGCGACACCGTTTCGATCGTCGCGTCCGACGGTACCCTCCTCGCGAGCGCCGCCTATTCGCCGACGTCGCAGATACGCGCGCGTGTGTGGTCATTCGACAACGCGACAACCATCGATGCCGCATTCTTCGCGCGCACTGTGGCGCGCGCGGTGGCATCCCGGTGCACCTTGTTCGACGCGGCGCACTCTGCAGGGCGGCTGTTGCACGGCGAGTCCGACGGGCTTCCCGGCGTCATCGCGGATCGCTATGGCGACGTGATCGTGATGCAGTGCCTGTCAGCAGGGGCGGAGCGCTGGCGCGACGTCATCGCGGCAGCGCTGATCGAGGCGACCGGCGCGCAATGTGTCTATGAGCGCTCGGATGCGGACGTGCGCGCGCTCGAGGGGCTGCCGTCGCGCACCGGCGCCATCAGCGGCGCACTGCCGGAGGTAGTAACGTTCGTCGAGGATGGGCTCGGCTATCGCGTCGATGTTGCACACGGCCAGAAGACCGGCTTCTACCTGGACCAACGCGACAACCGGCACATCGTGCGCATGCACGCGCAGGGACGGCGCGTGCTCAATGCCTTTTGCTACACGGGAGCGTTCTCGCTGGCGGCGCTGGCGGGCGGAGCCGTTGCCGTGGCTTCGATCGACAGTTCGGAAGATGCGCTGCGCATGGCGCGCGAAAACCTTGAGCGCAACGCGACACTCGATGCATCGCGCGCGCAATGGAGCGAGGCCGACGTCTTTGCCGAGTTGCGCCGGCTGCGCGACACCGGCGCCACGTTCGACATGATCATCCTCGACCCGCCGAAGTTCGCGCCCACCGCCGCGCACGCCGAGCGCGCCGCGCGCGCCTACAAGGACATCAACCTGCTCGCATTCAAGCTGCTGGCGCCGGGCGGCCTGCTCGCCACGTTTTCCTGCTCAGGTGGCATCTCCGCGGACCTGTTCCAGAAAATCGTGGCCGGTGCCGCGCTGGACGCGCAGGCCGATGCGCAGGTCATTGCGCACCTCACGGCCGGCGCCGACCATCCGGTCGCGCTGAATTTCCCCGAGGGCGACTACCTCAAGGGCTTGCTGATTCGCAGGCCCTGAGGCGTCCGCGCTGCCCCGTGTTCAGCGATGGGGGGCGGGAACCGACAGGTTGAACCTGCGGCGATGGAACATGGCCCGGGCCCAGCTGCCGATGGCGGCGCCAAAGCGCGCGATGCCCCGACCGGCCCCCACCAAAAGATCAGCGAGCGCCTGCGAGCGCATCAGTTCCGCTTCGCGAACCAGTCTCCGGACTTCGTTGTGGTCGATGTTGAAGTCGTGCATGGCAACCTCCGTCTTGGGAATGAAAGTGCGCCCCGCCACCGGATTACTTTTGTTGCGGTGCACCATGCCAAGATAGGACCGACCGTCCGACGTTGCCAATCGTTCTTTCGGATAGCGGCCATCCGTTTCGCCGATACAGGAATTAACCCACTGTATTGAATGCCTTTAATTGGACGCAGCCTGCGGCGAAAGGCAAAAACAAGGCCGCATTCGGTTACCCGATGCGGCCTTGTCAGCCTCGGCCAGATGGACAGGAGGTCACCCGGCCGTGTTCGGTTGCTCAGTTCTGTAACTCAGTTACGGCCTCATTTACTTCTGCTGCAAAATCGATGGAGCGCAAACCACTGCCTGAATCTGCCAACGGTTACTTGGTGGGGCCCTTCATGCACTCGGACTGCGCCTTGGAGCGGGCGTCACCGGACATGCCGGCCGTCTGCTTGTTGCACATGGACATCTTGCTCTCGGCCTTGGCGGGCTTGGCCGACAGGCAGGAGCTCATGAATTTCTTGCGGTCGTCGCCAGTCTTGCCTTCGGCCTTGACATTGCAGGTCTTCATCTTTTCCTGCTGCGCGAGCTGCGCCGCGGAAGGAGCCGCGTCGGCGGCGTAAACCGGCAGGGCAGCGGCCAGCATGCAGGTGGCCACCAGGGTCATCAGCTTGTTCATTGGGATACCTCCAAAGTGATCGGGAATCGGGTCGCGAACAGCTTTTACGGCCTGTCCATCGTGAAGGCGTGCAGCCCCCGTTTTCAAGTTCAGTCTACGACATCCTGCCGGGTCCTTAACGCGCCAGCCAACGAATTCGCCGACCGCGGCGACCAACTGTTGCGTCCGCGCCATCCTGCGCCGCAGCACGCCTCGTGGCACAATGGCGATCCCGCCGGCCTCAAACCGGTAATATGTTGTTTTCGCTTGTAAAACGACCCTCGGAACCCGCCCGTGCCGACCTCCATCACCCGCCGCCACCCGGCCACCAGCAACGCGCCGACCACGGCCTCCCGGCCCATTGACGATACCCGGATCCGGGAGATCACCGAGCTCGCGCCGCCCTCACATCTGCTACGCGAATTGCCCGATTCCGACCGCGCCGCTGCGACCACCTACGAAGCACGCCAGGCCATCCATCGCGTACTGCATGGCGCAGATGATCGCCTGCTCGTCGTCGTCGGCCCGTGCTCGATCCACGACTACGACGCAGCCCTCGACTACGCGGCGCGCCTTGCGGCCATCAAGTCCGAATTGGCGGAGTCGCTGATCATCGTGATGCGCGTCTACTTCGAGAAGCCGCGCACGACGGTTGGATGGAAGGGATTGATCAACGATCCACGGCTCGACGACAGCTTCCGCATCAACGACGGTTTGCGACTCGCCCGCCGCATCCTGCTCGAGATCAACGAACTGGGACTGCCCGCGGGCACGGAATATCTGGACATGATCACGCCGCAATACATCGCCGACCTGATCGCGTGGGGCGCCATCGGCGCACGCACGACGGAGAGCCAGGTGCACCGGCAACTGGCCTCCGGCCTGTCGTGTCCCGTGGGCTTCAAGAACGGCACCAATGGCGACATCCGCATCGCCGTCGATGCCATCAAGGCCGCGTCCGCACCGCATCATTTCCTGTCGGTCACCAAGGGTGGGCACTCGGCGATCGTGCATACCGCCGGCAACGAGGATTGCCACATCATCCTGCGCGGTGGCAAGACCACCAACTACGACGCCGCGAGCGTGGACGCCACCTGCAACGAACTGGCGCACGCGGGACTTGCTGCACGCGTGATGATCGACTGCTCGCACGCCAACAGCCAGAAGCAGCATGACCGGCAGGTGGACGTCGCGCGCGCCGTTGCCGGCCAGGTGGCGGGTGGCGATGCGCGCATCTTCGGCCTGATGATCGAAAGCCATCTCAATGCCGGCCGCCAGGACCTTGTCCCAGGACAGCCGCTGCAGTATGGCGTGTCGATCACCGACGGCTGCATCGGCTGGGACGCGACCGAAGGCGTGCTGCGCGAGCTTGCGGATGCGGTGCGCGCGCGCCGCGTCGTCCTGACCGACGCCGCGTGAGCACGCGGGTCCGTCGCGCGGCAGTCGTCGCCGTGGCGAAGGCCGCCATTCCGGCCGGAGCCATTCCGGCTGCCGCGGTGCCGGTGGAAACAGAGCTCAAGCTCTCGATCACGCCGGACGCCGCCGCCCGCCTGAACCGTCATCCGCTGCTCAAGGCGCTGCGCCGCGGGCCGGCGCGCAAGTCGCTGCTGACGTCGACCTATTTCGATACGACGGACTTGGGTCTGGCACAGGAAGGCATCGCGCTGCGGCTTCGGCGCGACGGCCGCCGATGGCTGCAGACCGTCAAGGGTCCACCGGCCAATGGCGCGGCGGGCGGGCTGACCGCGCGCACCGAATTCGAGTGGCCGGTGGCGTCGTTTCGCCTCGATCCGCTGCGTTTCGCCACCACGCCGTTTCGCCGCGCACTGGGCAAGGCGGAAAAGCATGGCCTCGTCGCGCAGTTCACCACCGAGTTCACGCGGACGACCATCCCGCTCAATTTTGCCGACAGCACGATGGCGCTGCTGTGCATCGACGTGGGCGAAGTGCACGCCGACGTGGGGGGCAAGCGCATCAGCGCGCCCATCAGCGAAATCGAACTCGAGCTGGAAGCGGGCAACCCCACCCGGCTCTACGAGCTCGCGTACGTGCTCGCGGCGGACGTTCCGCTTGCGCTGGAGCCGCTGGGCAAGGCGGAACGCGGCCACGCGCTGGCGCATCCGCGTGCGGCCGATCCGCTGAAGGCAGAAGATGCGCGGCTGCCCTCCAACGCGACGGCGGCGGAAGCCTTTGCCGCCATCATTCGCGCCTGCCTCGCGCAAGTCGAAGGCAATGCGCCGAGCCTGCTGACACAGGAGGACCCGGAATGGCTGCACCAGATGCGCATCGGCGTACGGCGTCTGCGTGCGTGCCTGGCGCTGGCCGCGCGGTCGATGGCGCCCGCGCGCATCGAACCGCTGCGGGTCGAGTTGCGCTGGCTTGCACAGGTTCTGGGGCAGGCCCGCGACAATGATGTGTTCTCGCTCGAGACGCTACCCGCGTTCAGCACCGCCGTAGGTCGCGGCAGCAATGCCGGCGCGTTGCGCCCGGCGCTGCGCGCATTGGCCGCGCAGGTCGCCGCCCGACGAGACGAAACCGGCGCGCAGGCGCGCGCAGCGGTCGCGTCGCCGCGCTTCCTGCGCCTGGTGCTGGCCGCCGCGGCATTGGCGGCCTCCCCCGCGACCGGAAGTCCCGACCCCGAGGCGCTGGCTGCGCGTGCACGCAACATCGCGCGGCCGCTGCTCAAGCGCCGGCATCGCGCGCTGCTGGCTCTGGGCACCGACCTGGCGCACGCCGCGCCGGAAACCCGTCATGCGGCGCGCCTCGCCGCAAAAACACTGCGGTACGCAACGGAATTCTTCGCACCGCTGTTCGCGAAAAAACGCACTCGCGCCTATCGCCGCGCGCTGACGGCATTGCAGGAGGAACTCGGCGCGTGGAATGACGCAGCCGTCGCCGCCCGGCTGGCCGGCGAACTCGCCGGCGCCGCGTCACCTGCAGCGGCCGCGTTCAGCGGCTGGGCGGCGGCGCAGGGAAACGCACGCAGTGCGGCGCTCGATACCGCGTGGACCACCTTTGCGCGCGCCAAGCCGTTCTGGACGCGTGACTGACGCTCGATCAGGAGAAGAAGCGATGCTCGAATCCGCAGAAGTCGGCCACGCCATCGCCAAGGCCACCTTCGCCCGCGAAGAAACGAAATTACGCGAGGCGCTGCTCAACGGGCAATTCGAGATGAATGCCGCGCGGCGCGGTCCGATACTGGTCCTGATCAGCGGCCTGGAAGGCGGCGGTCGCGGCGAGACCGCCAACAAGCTGAACGAATGGATGGACCCGCGATTCCTGCGCACGCATGCCTTCGGACCCGGCGCGCCGGAGGAAGATGCGCGTCCGCTTGCCTGGCGGTATTGGCGTGCGCTGCCTCCGCGCGGACGCATCGGCATCTTCATGAACGCGTGGTACCGCCAGCTCCTCAGTCTGCACGTGCGCCGCGCCGTGACCGAAAGGCAGTTCGCAGCGTACCTGCAGGAGGTGCGGCAATACGAGCAGATGCTTACCGACGAGGGCATCGTGCTGCTCAAGTTCTGGATCCACCTGTCGCGCGACGCCCAGAGGCAGCGGCTGCAGGAACTGGAATCCAGTCCCAAGACGCGGTGGCGCGTGACCGGCATCGACAAGCAGGGATTGAAGCACTACAACAAGTACCACAACGTGTGGGAGCAGTTGCTGCGCGAAACGTCGATCGGCGCGGCGCCCTGGTATGTCGTCGAGGGCACCGACCACAACTACCGCAACCTGACCGTGGGCAAGATTCTCAACGAAGCGCTGGTCAAGGTGAATGCCGGCGCCAAGCCCGCGCCGCGGGAGGTGGTCGCGCCCGCGCCTTCGGTCATCGGCAACGTCGCGCTGATCCGTCGCCTCGACTTGAAACAGAAACTCGACGACGACACCTATGAAAAGGAACTCGCCAAGTGGCAGGCGAAACTCGCGGCCCTGGCCGGCCACAGGAAATTCCGCCACCGGTCGCTGGTCGTCGCGCTGGAGGGCTCGGATGCCGCGGGCAAGGGCGGCGCCATCCGCCGCGTCGCGACGTCGTTCGACGCGCGCCAATTCGTGATCGTCCCCATTGCGGCGCCGAGCGAAGAGGAACTCGCGCATCCGTTTCTCTGGCGTTTCTGGCAGCAAATACCGGCACGCGGCAGTATCACGATCTTCGATCGCACATGGTACGGCCGGGTGCTCGTGGAGCGCGTCGAAGGATATTGCGGCGTGGCGGATTGGATGCGCGCCTACGATGAGATCAACCAATTCGAGGAGCAGTTGGTCAGCGCCGGCACCATCGTCAGCAAGTTCTGGCTGCAGATCAGCCAGGAGGAACAGCTGAAGCGCTTCCGCGCGCGGGAGAAAACGGCATTCAAGCGGTTCAAGATCACGCAGGATGACTGGCGCAATCGCAAGAAGTGGAATGCGTACGAGCAGGCCGTCGCCGACATGGTCGATCGCACGTCGACCGAATTGGCGCCGTGGACGCTGGTCGAGGCGGAGGACAAGCGCTTCGCGCGCGTGAAGATCGTCAAGACCATCGCCCGGCAGCTGGAACGCGCGCTGGACGATTGACGACGCACGCCTGATGCGCTCGCCCGTGGCCGCCCTTCCCCCGTCATACGCGGCACCGTTCTGGCTGCCTGGCGGTCATGCCCAGACGATCTACCCGGTCGTTCTCGGCAACAACATCGTTGCGTATCGTCGCGAACGCGTGGACACACCCGATGGCGACTTCTGGCTGTTCGATTGGCGGGTCGCAGCACAACCGCTTCCCGACGATGCACCACTGGTCGTGCTGTTCCACGGACTCGAAGGCAGCTCGCATTCCCACTACGCACGGGCGCTGATGACCCAACTCGCAGCACTCGGCTGGCGTGGCGTGGTGACGCACTTTCGCGGCTGCGGCGGCGAGATCAACCGCAAGCCCCGCGCCTATCATTCCGGCGACCACGCCGAAATCGGCGCGATGCTGGCCGCGGTGCGCGCGCGCGTCGATGCGCGCACGCCGGTCTTTGCCTTCGGCGTTTCGCTGGGCGGAAGCGCGTTGCTCAATTGGGTTGGCCGCGCGGGCGCTGCCGCCGCCAACAGCATTTCCGCGGCGGCGGCCGCGTCGGTGCCGCTCGACCTGATGGCGTCCGGCAAGGCGATCGACCAGGGTTTGAACAGGTTGATCTACGTCAAGTCCTTCCTGCAGACGTTGAAGCCCAAGGCCCTCGCGATGGAACGGCGCTTTCCCGGCTTGTTCGATGCCAGGCGTGTCGCAAGCGCCACGACGCTGTGGGAATTCGACGACGCGTTCACGGCTCCCGTGCATGGCTTCGCGGGGACCGACGACTACTGGACCCGCGCATCGTCCAAGCCCTGGCTGCGCGACGCGGTGCTGCCTGCGCTGGTGCTGAATGCGCGCAACGACCCGTTCGTGCCCGCGGCGTCGCTGCCCGATGCGGCGCAGGTGAGCGCATCGGTGGTATTGCTGCAACCGGACGACGGCGGCCATGCCGGATTCGCGACGGCCCCCTTTGCCGGGCGCATTCAATGGCTGGCGGAGAGAGTCACCACGTTCTTTGCTGAGGGCAAGTGAGGGCAAGTGAGGGCAAATGAGGGGCACTGAGGGCCACCGGGGTCCGCTGGAGGTCGCCGGACCCGCCTCATTTGCCAATGCGTTCGCGCGTGCGAAACTACGACCATGACTCCCCTCCCCCGCGAAATATTCAAGGCCTACGACATCCGCGGCATCGTCGGCAACACGCTGACGACCGCCGTCGTGCGCGCGGTCGGCCAGGCGCTGGGCTCGCTCGCACTGGAGAAAGGCCGCGACACGTTTGCCATCGGCCGGGATGGACGGTTGTCCGGCCCGGAATTGCTGTCCGCGTTGTCCGACGGCATCCGCGCTGCCGGCGCCAACGTCATCGACTTGGGGCTGGTAGCCACGCCGATGACGTACTTCGCCGCGCAACATCTGCAAACCGGCTGCAGTGTGATGGTCACCGGCAGCCACAATCCTCCCGACTACAACGGCCTCAAGATGGTCGTTGCCGGCGACACATTGTCGGGCGACGATATCCAGGCACTGCGCGCACGCATCGAAGGCGGCGCCCTGCGCGAGGGATCCGGCCAATACCGCGAAGTGGACATCGTGCCGGCGTACCTCGAACGCATCGTCGGCGATCTCAAGTTGTCGCGGCCGATGAAGATCGCGGTGGATTGCGGAAATGGCGTCGCGGGTGCATTCGCGCCCACGCTGTACGAGCGACTGGGCTGCGCGGTGGTGCCGCTGTTCTGCGAGGTGGACGGAAATTTTCCCAACCACCATCCCGATCCGTCGCAGCCTGCCAACCTGCGTGACCTGATAGCGCGATTGGCACAAGGCGATTGCGAACTGGGCCTGGCCTTCGACGGCGACGGCGATCGCCTGGGCGTGGTCACGCGCGATGGCCACATCATCTATCCCGATCGCCAGCTGATGCTGTTCGCGGCCGACATGCTCGAACGCAATCCCGGCGCGACGGTGATCTACGACGTCAAGTCGACGCGCAACCTGAAGCCGTGGATCACGAAGCACGGCGGCGTGCCGATGCTATGGAAGACCGGGCATTCGCTGATCAAGGGCAGGATGAAGGAAGTGCACGCGGCGCTGGCGGGCGAGATGAGCGGACATACCTTCTTCGGCGAGCGCTGGTACGGCTTCGACGACGGCCTGTATGCGGGTGCCCGGTTGCTGGAAATCCTGTCGCGGCACGCCAATCCGTCTGCGGTGCTCGATGCGCTTCCCGACGCGCTGTCCACCCCCGAGCTGAACGTGCCTTGCGCGGAAGGCGAAGCGCATGCGCTGATCGCGAACATGGCGGCGACGGAAACGTTTCCCGGTGCGGCGGAGGTGATCCGCATCGACGGCCTGCGCGTCGAGTATGCCGACGGCTTTGGCCTCTTGCGTGCGTCCAACACCACGCCGGTCATCGTGCTGCGCTTCGAAGCCGACAACCCTGCGGCGCTGGCGCGAATCCAGGGCGAATTCCGGGCCGTGCTCGAACGCGCGAAGCCCGGCGTCAAGCTGCCGTTCTGAGCCGGACGCGATGCTGACCTTAGCCGACATCCAGGCCGCGCGCGCGCGCATCGCCGGCGGCATCTACGAGTCCCCGTGCGTCGAGTCGATTCCGCTGTCGCAGCTCACGGGCGCGCACATCTTCTGCAAGCTCGACTACCTGCAGCGCACCGGCAGCTTCAAGGAACGCGGCGCGCGCAACGCATTGCTGCTGCTGACCGATGAGCAGCGCAAGCGCGGCGTGATCGCGGCGTCGGCGGGCAACCATGCGCAGGGCGTCGCGTATCACGGCAGCCTGCTCGACATTCCCGTCACGGTCGTAATGCCGAAGTTTGCGGCGCTGATCAAGGTCACCAATTGCCGGCACCTGGGCGCCAACGTCATCCTGCATGGCGCGGACCTGGGCGAGTCGCGTGTACTCGCCGAGCAGATCGCCAAGGACAAGGGACTGACGTTCATTCATCCTTTCGACAACCAAAATGTGATGGCGGGCCAGGGCACGATGGCGCTCGAAATCCTCGAGCAAACGCCGGATGTCGACGCGGTGGTCGTGCCGGTGGGCGGCGGCGGATTGCTGGCCGGCATCGGCACGGTGTTCCGCGCGTTGCGACCGCAGGCGACGGTGATTGGTGTCGAACCCGACCACGCCGCGTGCCTGACCGCGGCACGTG
>JANMCH010000124.1:0-8534 GCA_031361045.1 Betaproteobacteria bacterium
TGGGCCGACATCGGCGCCATCGGCTGGCTGGTCGACGGCGCGGCGATCATGAACCAGATTCCGCTGTGCCGTTGTTCCTTCGGCCCTTATGCGCGGGCGATGGTGCGCGTGTGCAAGGAAGAGTCGTTCCACCAGCGCCAGGGTTTCGACATCCTGATGAAGCTGTGCCAGGGAACGCCCGAGCAAAAGGCGATGGCGCAGGACGCGCTCAATCGGTGGTGGTGGCCGTCGCTGATGATGTTCGGCCCGCCCGATGGCGAGAGCGTGCACAGCGCGCAGTCGGCGAAATGGAAAATAAAGCTCCTGTCAAACGACGAGTTGCGCCAGCGCTTCGTCGACCAGACGGTGCCGCAGGCCGATTACCTCGGCATTACGATGCCGGACCCCGACCTCAAGTGGAACGAGGCCGCCGGACACTACGAATTCGGCGCGATCGACTGGAGCGAGTTCCACGCGGTGCTGAAAGGCAACGGTCCCTGCAACCGCGAGCGCCTGGCAACCCGCGTCAAGGCGTGGGAGGACGGTGCGTGGGTGCGCGAAGCCGCGAATGCACATGCGAACAAGCGCGTGGCGCGCAATACCAAGGAGGCCGCATGAGCGCGGTCGACACATTGCGTTGCCCATGGCGCCAATCCACCAAGGAGGCCGAGGCATGAGCACCGAATGGCCATTGTGGGAAATCTTCATCCGTTCGCAGCACGGACTGGCGCACAAGCATGTCGGCAGCCTGCACGCGCCCGATGCCGAACTGGCGGTGCAGAATGCGCGCGACGTCTACACGCGGCGCAACGAGGGCGTATCGATCTGGGCGGTGAAATCCACCGACATCGTGGCCTCGGCACCCGGCGACAAGGAAGCGCTGTTCGAGCCGTCGAACAGCAAGGTCTATCGCCATCCGACGTTCTTCCCGATGCCCGAGGAAGTGAAGCACCTGTGAATCGCGACGCGGCACTATTCGAATACGTGCTCCGCCTGGGCGATACCGACGTCGTGCTCGCGCAGCGGCTCGGCGAGTGGATCGGCCATGGACCGGTGCTGGAGGAGGACATCGCGCTCGCCAATGTCGGCCTCGATTTGCTGGGACAAGGGCGGATGTGGCTCACCTATGCGGGTGAAGTCGAGGCGCGGCTGGCGGGCAGGGGCCGCAGCGAGGACGAACTCGCGTTCCTGCGCGACGGCGGCGCCTATCGCAATCTGCTGCTGGCGGAGATGCCGAATGGCGACTTCGCGATGACCATGGCGCGGCAGTTCTACTTCGACCAGTTTCACCTGCCGCTGTTGCGCGCGCTGTCGGAGTCAACCGATCCGCGCGTCGCAGAGATCGCCGCCAAGGCCGTCAAGGAAGTCTCCTATCACGCCGAGCGCAGCATGGACTGGGTGATCCGCCTGGGCGATGGCACCGAGGAGTCGCGTGCGCGAATGCAGCGCGCACTCGACCAGCTCTGGATGTATACCGGGGAGATGTTCACCGCAGACGGTGCGGAGATCGCGCTGGCGGATTCCGGAATCGGCGTCGATACGCGAACGCTGCGCGAACGTTGGCTGGCGTCGGTTGCGGCCGTGCTCGACGAGGCGACGCTGGCCTTGCCGCAAGGCGAATGGATGCAGGGCGGCAACGGTCGCGGCGGCAAGCAGGGCGTCCACACGGAACACCTGGGCCACCTGCTGACGGAAATGCAGCATCTGCAGCGCGCGTACCCGGGGGCGCAGTGGTGAGCACCGAAGTGAGCACCGGAGTGAGCACCGGAGTGAGCACCGAAGTGAGCACCGAAGTGAGCACCGGAATGAGCGCCGCGGTCACCAATGGGGCGCCATCGCCCGCCGCATCGCCATTCAACCGGCCGTCGCTGGACGTCGTGTGGGCCGCGCTGGCGACCGTTCCCGATCCGGAAGTCCCGGTCATCTCCATCGTCGAGTTGGGCATCGTGCGCAGCGTCGAATGGCGAGGCGCCAAGCTCGTCGTTGCCGTCACGCCGACGTACTCCGGCTGTCCCGCCACCGAAATGATCAACACGCTGATCCGCGAGACGCTCGCGCTGATCGGCGTCACCGACGTCGAATTGAAGAACCAGTTGTCGCCCGCCTGGAGCACCGACTGGATCGCGCCGGAAGCCAGGGAGCGGCTCAAGGGCTTCGGCATCGCGCCACCGCATCTTCTCGGCAGCCGCATCGATGTCGCGGGCATCAGTCCGCTGCGCCGCGCGCACGTCGTGGTGCCCTGTCCGCGCTGCGCGTCCCGCAACACGGAATTGCTGTCCCAGTTCGGCTCGACGGCGTGCAAGGCGCAATATCGCTGCCTCGATTGTCGCGAGCCGTTCGACTACTTCAAGCCGCATTGATGCCGGCGCGGCCATGAGCAAATTCCATCCGCTGCCCATTGCGCACATTGAACGCGAAACGCGCGACGCGGTCGCCATCACTTTCGCCGTGCCGGAGAACTTGCGCGACCAGTTCCGCTTTGACCAGGGCCAGCACCTGACGCTGCGCACAGCGATTGGCGGCGACGACGTGCGCCGTTCGTATTCGATCTGTTCGGCCGTGCAGGACGGCACGCTGCGCATCGCCGTCAAGAAAACGCCGGGGGGTGTGTTCTCGACCTGGGCCAATGGCGCGCTGAAGGTGGGCGACACGATCGACGTCATGCCGCCGCTCGGCCACTTCAACGTGCCGCTGGACGCCGCCGCCGCGCGGCACTACCTGGGTTTCGCCGCCGGCAGCGGCATCACGCCGCTGCTTTCCATCGTCAAGACCACGCTTGCGGCGGAAGCCAGGAGCCGCTTCACGCTCGTGTATGGCAACCGCGCGTCCGGCACGGTGATGTTCAAGGAGGAGCTGGCGGCACTCAAGGACACGTACCTCGGCCGCTTCAATCTGGTCCATGTGCTGTCGCGCGAGGCGCAGGACATCGAACTGCTGCATGGCCGCATCGACCGCGCCAAGGCCGACGCGCTGCTCGCGCAGTGGGTGCGCCTCGAAACGATCGACGCCGCGTTCGTCTGCGGACCGGAAGGCATGATGGACGCGGTTATCGCGGCCTTGAAGGCGCGCGGCTTTCCCGACGACAGGATCAAGGTCGAGCGTTTCGCCGCCAGCATCCCCAAGCACACCCACGTCGCGCATGTTGTGCCGGAACCGGGCCACACCGAGTGCGAGGTCACGGTGATCCTCGACGGCGCGACGCGCACGTTCATCCTGGAAAAGACGAAGGACAACCTCCTCGAGGCGGGCCTGCGCAACGGCATCGAGTTGCCGTACTCGTGCAAGGGCGGCGTGTGCTCGACCTGCCGCTGCCGGCTGCTTTCGGGCGAGGTCGACATGGACGTCAACTTTGCGCTCGAAGACTACGAGGTGGCGCGCGGGTTCATCCTGTCCTGCCAGAGCTATCCCGTCACCGACAAGGTCACGATCGACTTCGACCAGACAGGTAACTGAGTGGCAACCTGGTGGCAACTGAGCGGCACGCGCCGATTTCCTCGGTCGCTGCTGATATAAACTGTCGGAAACACCGGAGGAAGCCCTTGTCCCACCCCTTGTTCGAACGTCACCGCGCAACTCTCGACCGCGCGGTGCAGGCCATTGGCGAGCGCAGCTACTGGAGCGCCTACCCGGAGTCCGCCAGTCCCAAGAACTACGGCGAGACCGCGGCGGATGCCGGCCTGCACGCGTTCGATGCGCTGCTCGGCAAGCGCTTTCCGCTGACCCAACCGGGCACGGTGGGGGAGGTCGGCGCGGAAAAATCTCCCTTTGGCCTGGCCTTGGGCGTCACGTACCCGAAGGCCGACCTCGACGCGCTGCTGGCGGCGGCCGGGCGCGCGCAGGACCAGTGGCGAAAGCAGGGTCCGGAAACCTGGGCGGGCGTGTGCGTGGAAATCATCGCGCGCCTCAATCGCGCGAGCTTCGAGATCGCCAATGCCGTCATGCATACGACAGGGCAGGCGTTCATGATGGCATTCCAGGCGGGCGGCCCCCATGCGCAGGATCGCGCGCTGGAAGCGGTCGCCTATGCCTGGGACGAATTGCGCCGCGTACCCGCGCAAGCGTTGTGGGAAAAGCCGCAGGGCAAGAACGAGCCGATCCGGATGGAGAAGCACTTCCGCGTCGTGCCGCGCGGCGTGGCCCTGGTCATCGGCTGCTGCACGTTCCCGACATGGAACGGCTACCCGGGGATCTTTGCCAGCCTGGCCACCGGCAACGTGGTCGTGGTCAAGCCGCATCCCGGCGCCATCCTGCCGCTGGCCATCACCGTGCGCATCGCGCGCGAAGTGCTGGCGGAAGCGGGCATCGACTCCAATGTGGTCACGTTGCTCGCGCACGACGCCGGCGACGACGTCGCACGCACGGTCGCATTGCGGCCGGAAGTGAAGATCATCGACTTCACCGGCAGCACGGCCAATGGCCGCTGGCTGGAGGAGAACGCGCGGCAGGCCCAGGTGTATACCGAAAAGGCCGGCGTCAATCAGATCATCATCGACTCCGCGGCCGACATGAAAGGCGTGGCGCGCAACATCGCGTTTTCGTTGGCGCTCTACTCCGGCCAGATGTGTACGGCGCCGCAGAACATCTACATCCCGAACGGGGGCATCGATACGGCAGAAGGTCCGCTGACCTTCGATCAGGTGGCGGCAGCGATCATCGAAGGCGTGCAGAAACTTTTGGGCGATCCGGCGCGGGCCGTCGAGGTGCTGGGCGCCGTGCAGAACGATGGCGTGGTGAGGCGGCTCGACGCGGCGCGTTCGCTCGGCACCGTGCTGCTCGACACGCAGGCGATAGCCCATCCGGCCTATCCGCAAGCGACGGTGCGCACGCCTCTGATCGTCAAGCTCACCGCGGCGGATCGCGCGACCTATCTCAACGAGTGGTTCGGCCCGATCGCCTTCGTCATCAGTACCGAGTCCACGGACGAAAGCCTGGGCATTGCGCGTGACGCCGTGCGTGGCCACGGCGCGCTGACGCTGTCCGTGTACTCGACCAGCGACGAGGTGATCGACGAGGCCATCGCGGTGGCGGAAGACGCCGGCGTCGCGCTGTCGATCAACCTCACCGGCGCGGTGTTCGTCAACCAGTCCGCGGCGTTTTCCGACTTCCACGGCACGGGCGCCAATCCGGCAGCCAATTCCACGTTGACGGACTCGGCGTATGTGGCCAGTCGTTTTCGCGTCGTGCAGCACCGGCGACATGTGTGAGCCGCGATGTACGAAACGATCCTCCATGAAAGTGCGGATGGCATAGCGCGGGTGACGCTCAACCGGCCGGACCGGTTGAACAGCTTCACCGCGACGATGCACGAGGAACTGCGCGACGCGCTGGCCAAGGTCAAGGCCGACACGTCGGCGCGCGTGCTGCTGCTGACCGGCGCGGGCCGCGGCTTCTGTGCCGGGCAGGACTTGTCCGACCGCGCCGTGGCGCCGGGCTCCGCACCGGTGGACCTGGGCGAGTCGATCGAGAAGAATTACCGCCCGCTGGTGCTGGCGCTGCGCTCGTTCCCCATGCCCGTGGTGTGCGCGGTGAATGGCGTCGCGGCGGGCGCCGGCGCCAACATTGCATTGTGTTGCGACCTGGTTGTCGCCGCGAAGTCGGCGAGCTTCATCCAGGCCTTCTGCAAGATCGGCCTCATCCCGGATTCGGGCGGCACCTATTTCCTGCCGCGACTGGTGGGGACGGCGCGCGCGATGGGACTGGCCATGCTCGGCGACAAGCTTTCCGCGCAACAAGCGGCAGAGTGGGGCCTGATCTGGAAGTGCATCGACGACGCGGAATTTCCGGCCGTAGTGGACGCGTTGGTCGCACAATTGGCGCAGGCGCCGACGAAGGGACTGGTGACCACGCGGCAGGCACTGCATGCGTCGGCACACGCGACGCTCGACGCGCAACTCGACCTCGAGCGCGACCTGCAGCGCGAGCTGGGTCGCAGCGCCGACTATCGCGAGGGCGTGGGCGCGTTCCTGGCCAAGCGTCCGCCACAATTCACCGGGAACTAGCGTGGCCAGTGCCTTGCCGGAGTCCGCGGAAGTCGGCGTGATCGGTGCCGGTGCGATGGGCGCGGGCATCGCGCAAGTCGCGGCCCTTGCCGGACACCGCGTCTGCCTGTTCGATACCGGAATGGGCGCTGCGGATCGCGCCAAGGCCAAGCTCGGCGAAACGCTGGCAGCGCTTGCAACCAAGGGCAAGATCAGCGCGGCCGATGCCGACGCCGCCAGCTCGCGTATCGTCGCCGTGCACGCGTTGGGCGACCTCGTCAGCGCCAGATTGGTGGTCGAGGCGATCGTCGAGGACCTGGCGATCAAGCGCAACCTGTTCAGCGAACTGGAAGTGGTCGTCACGCCCGACGCCATTCTGGCCACCAACACGTCGTCGCTGTCGATCACGGCGCTCGCGGCCGGCATGAAGCACCCGGGTCGCGTGGCCGGCATGCACTTCTTCAACCCGGCGCCGCTGATGCCGCTGGTGGAAGTGGTGAGCGGCCTCGCGACGGAGACGGACGTCGCGAAGTCGCTCTACGCCACCGCGCTGGCCTGGGGCAAGACGCCGGTGCATGCTCAATCCACGCCGGGGTTCATCGTCAATCGCTGCGCGCGCCCGTTTTATGCCGAGTCCCTTCGCTTGCTGGGTGAACGCGCGGCGGATCCCGCCACGCTTGACGCCATCGTGCGCGAGGCGGGCGGCTTTCGGATGGGTCCGTTCGAGCTGATGGACCTGATCGGCCTCGACATCAACTTCGCCGTGACGCGCAGCGTGTGGGACGCGTACTTTCATGACCCGCGCTTCATGCCGTCGGTGCTGCAGCAGGAGATGGTGGCGGCCGGCTACCTCGGACGCAAGGCCGGTCGCGGCTTTTACGACTACGGCGCCACGGCAGCCAAGGCGGCGCCGTCCGCCGAGGTTCCGCAACCCAAGCCGGTGCAGGTCGAACGGCACGGCGAGCTGCGCATGGGCGCGGCGCTGTCGGCGCGTTTCGCGGCGGCCGGACTGATCGTTGACGCAAAACTCGCGGATACCCGATTCGCGCACGGTGCGTGCAAGATCACGGGAATGGGCGGCAATGTCGCGTGGCTGGTTCCGGCCGATGGGCGCACGGCGACGGCCGTCGCGGCCGCGGCTGGCGTTCGCGATGTGGTGACTTTCGACCTGGCCTTCGATTTCGCGACTTGCGCGCGGCTGGCCGTGGCGCGCGCAGACACCTGCGGCGATGCCGCGTTTGCCGCAGCGGTAGGTGCGCTACAGGCTTGCGACATCGCGGTATCACGCGTCGACGACGTGGCGGGACTGGTCGTGCTGCGCACGGTCGCCATGCTGGCGAACGAGGCCGCCGACGCGGTCACGCAGGGCCTTGCCAGCGCCGCCGACATCGACCTTGCGATGCAAAAGGGTGTCAACTATCCGCGCGGTCCGCTGGCATGGGCCGAACAGCTGGGGATCGAATTTGTCTGCGCCGTGCTGCACAACCTCGCTTTCCATTATGGCGAGGATCGCTACCGGTTGTCGCCGCTGCTCGCGCGCCGTTGCGCGAGCAGTGGGAGGCTGACGGCGTGAACGCGTCATCGCATCCTCCATCCTTGGAAGCTCCCGCGCTGTCGCCTGAGGAAGCGCAGGCGCTCGCGCAGCGCTGCGCCGACGCGATGTTCGCCCGCGACCGCGCGTCGCAGGCGCTGGGCATGCGCATTGCCAGGATTGCACCCGGATTCGCCGTGCTGACCATGACGGTGCGTGCCGATATGCTCAACGGCCACGCCACCTGCCACGGCGGATTCATTTTCTCGCTGGCAGACAGCGCGTTCGCGTTTGCGTGCAACAGCCACAACTTCGTGACTGTCGCCGCGGGGTGCTCGATTGAATTTCTGGCGCCGGCACGCGACGGCGACCTGCTGACCGCCACCGGGCGTGAGCGCGCCTCGGCCGGGCGCAGCGGTGTGTACGATATCGACGTCACCAACCAGCATGGCGCGACCATCGCCGTGTTTCGCGGCAAGAGCGCCCGCATCAAGGGCCATGTCGTCGCGGGGCCCGAAGGTCACGCGACATAGCCCGGGAGGAGCCAGCATGCCATCGAAGCGTCCTCGGCCGGACGAATTGGAACCCATCGAACGCGCAAGCCGCGACGAGTTGCGCGCGCTCCAACTGTCACGCCTGCAGTGGTCGCTCAAGCACGCCTACGACAACGTGCCGCACTATCGCAAGGCTTTCGATGCCCGGCGCGTCAAGCCGGAGGACTTGACGACCCTCGAGGATCTCAAGAACTTCCCGTTCACCGTCAAGTCGGACCTGCGCGACAACTATCCGTTCGGCATGTTCGCGGTGCCGCGCGAACAGGTGTCGCGCATCCACGCGTCGTCGGGCACGACCGGCAAGCCGACCGTTGTCGGATACACGCGCAAGGATATCGACACCTGGGCCACCGTGATGGCGCGCTCGATCCGCGCGGCGGGCGGTCGCGCCGGCGACTTGCTGCACGTCGCTTATGGCTATGGCCTCTTCACCGGCGGCCTTGGCGCGCATTACGGTGCGGAGAAGCTGGGCTGCACCGTCATCCCGATGTC